>NZ_JBDGKM010000003.1:0-632547 GCF_057656375.1 Arthrobacter sp. Soil_C_60
CCCAAACCTGCTATCCGGGCAAAATCAGATGATTCCACGAATCAATCGAAGCGGGCATCTTGACATGATTCCCCGGGACCAGCACTCTACCGTTGATATCCACCGGTGTGGATAAACACCTGTGGACAACCTCTTGTCGAACGCTTTCGCCGCCTTCGGCCGCATTAGTTCACCTAGGCCACTTTCCAGCTATCTTCTACCAGAATCATCATCTACTCTTGGCAAGAGCACTTTATCCACGTCTGTGTATAACTCTGTGGATGAAGGTCTTGGATCCGGTAAAACGGGAAGTGGAGGAATTTGCATTACTGCTATTTGAGGGGTTTTCGGTGGATACGGACCAGATAAACGACGTCGGAAGCTCCTGGCGTAAGGTGGTTCGCACCTTGGAACGGGACGACAGAGTCAGTCCCCGGCAGCGAGGTTTCGTAGTCCTCGCCCAGGCCAAGGGCTTGATTGGAACCACGCTGTTGGTAGCTGTCCCCAATGAACTTACTAGGGAAGTCTTCCAATCCCAGCAGCTCAAGGAGCCCTTGCAGGATGCCCTCCGCGATGTCTTCCAGGACGAGATCCTCTGTGCATTCTCTGTGGATACGGACATGGTCACGCAGACGGAACCGGAACCCGAACCGGAAGTTGCACCGTCGCCGGCCAGCACCGCGGGTGACGAAGTTCGCGCACAGCCCACTCCGCCGAGCACCTCGCACGAATTCGGCCGGCTCAATCCGAAGTACATTTTCGACACCTTTGTCATCGGCTCATCGAATCGTTTTGCACACGCCGCTGCCGTGGCCGTGGCCGAAGCACCTGCAAAGGCCTACAACCCGCTCTTCATCTACGGTGATTCAGGGCTGGGTAAAACCCACCTGCTCCATGCGATTGGGCACTATGCCCGGCATCTCTACAACGGGATCCGCGTCCGCTATGTGAATTCCGAAGAGTTCACGAACGACTTCATCAACTCCATTCGGGACGATGAAGGTGCGAGCTTCAAGCAGTTGTACCGGAACGTGGATATTCTCCTCATCGATGACATCCAGTTCCTGGCCAACAAGGATGCGACGCAGGAAGAGTTCTTCCACACTTTCAACGCACTGCACAACCACAACAAACAGGTAGTCATCACCTCAGATCTTCCGCCGAAGCAGCTTTCCGGGTTTGAGGAACGGATGCGCTCACGTTTCGAGTGGGGCCTGCTGACCGACATCCAGCCTCCAGAGCTGGAAACCCGAATCGCGATTCTGCGCAAGAAAGCCATCAGTGAAGGCCTGTCCGTCCCGGATGAGGTGCTTGAGTACATCGCGTCCAAAATCTCTACCAACATCCGCGAACTCGAAGGCGCGCTGATTCGCGTCACTGCCTTCGCAAGTTTGAACCGTCAGGCCGTGGACATGGGCCTGGCAGAAATCGTCCTCAAGGATTTAATTACCGACGACGGGGCACAAGAGATCACGTCGACCACGATCTTGGGTCAGACTGCGGCGTACTTCAAACTTAGTCTTGAGGAGTTGTGCAGTAAGTCGAGGACCCGCACGCTCGTGACTGCCCGGCAGATCGCCATGTACTTGTGCCGGGAGCTGACGGACATGTCACTGCCAAAGATCGGTCAGGAACTAGGTGGCCGAGATCATACAACCGTCATCCATGCGGATCGAAAGATCCGGGAACTGATGGCTGAGCGTCGCGCGATCTACAACCAGGTCACCGAGCTAACCAACCTCATCAAGCAGCAGCAGCGCGAGAGCTAAGCCTTAAAGACCACTCCCCAGGTACCTTCGGACCCTTGACTATTTTCTGAAGCTTATCTTTCAGACCCTTAGACCGGTCCGAAATTAACAGGTGTGGATAAAGCTGTGGATCATTAAGTGGAGAACCGCACTTCATGGAGGGATAACTACAGGGTCGCCTGTGGATCCCAATAATCACAAGGATTCTTGTCCACACGACCTCACAGGCACTGACGGAGGAACTGCACATCTTGTGAACAGGGCGATTTCGCCAGCAGCCGCGGCCAGAAGCAGTTATCCACAGTATCCACAGACGTTATTAACACTACGAATCCCATCTATTCAGGCTTTTCCAAATAACATTTGACCCTGACGATCCAAGCTCTCCGATCCCTGATGCTCCGATCCACCGAAATCCACCTCCGGTGTGAGAATGCCTGTCTGGCGGCTAAGCTTGCACAGAGAATTGTTGTCATTGGTCGACAGCAGCCGCCGGTTCTTTCTGCCGGGAAGAGCGGCAGAGCTGTCACCACTGGCATTCCCCGGCATGTACGTTGTGAAAGGCGGCACACTTCAGTGAAGTTCAGAGTTGATCGGGATGTCCTGGCCGAGGCCGTAACCTGGACAGCCCGCTCGCTGTCGCCGAGGCCTCCTGTTCCCGTGCTTTCGGGCTTGCTCATCAAAGCCGAAGCCGGCATGGTCAGCATCGCCAGCTTCGATTACGAGATATCTGCCCGCCTTCAGATTCCGGCGGATGTAAGCGAAGAAGGCACCATTCTTGTTTCCGGCCGGCTCCTCGCGGACATTTCCAGGAGCCTGCCCTCGGCCCCGGTCGATGTCTCCACCGATGGCACGAAGGTGACCTTGACTTGCCGCAGTAGCCGATTCAACCTGGCAACCATGCCGGTCGGGGACTACCCCGAACTGCCAGCGCTGCCGGATATCAGCGGTGTTGTTGATGGAGAAGCTTTCGCGGAAGCGGTTAGCCAGGTGATCATCGCGGCAAGCCGGGACGACACTCTGCCCATCCTGACCGGTGTCCGTATGGAGATCGAAGACGACCTCATCACATTGCTCTCCACAGACCGGTACCGTTTGGCGCTGCGCGAGGTAGCCTGGCGGCCGGCCACACCCGGTATCTCCACCAGCGCACTGGTCAAGGCAAAGACCTTGAACGAAGTTGCCAAGACTCTCGGCGGTTCCGGCGATCTGAGCATTGCGCTTTCGGACAATAGCGAACTGATCGGTTTCGAAAGCGGCGGTCGCCGAACCACTTCACTGCTCGTCGACGGCGATTACCCGAAGATCCGTTCATTGTTCCCGGAAAACACACCCATCCACGCAACGGTCGAAACCTCGGTACTCGTTGAGGCAGTACGCCGCGTATCTTTGGTGGCCGAGCGCAATACGCCCGTACGGCTGGCGTTCACCGACGGGCAGCTCTCACTGGATGCCGGCACGGGCGAAGATGCCCAGGCTTCCGAAGCAATCGAAGCAGCCTTGTCCGGAGATGAAATTACGGTCGCTTTCAATCCGCACTACCTGTCGGAAGGCCTCAACGCCTTCAGCAGCAAGTACGTCCGGTTCTCCTTCACGACCCCGCCGAAGCCTGCGGTCATGTCCGCGCAGGATGACCTCGAAGGCGAAGACAAGGAAGACTACCGTTACCTGCTCATGCCGGTACGGTTGCCAAACCAATAAGCCGAAAACAGCACGAACCTCAGTTCAGACCCGCGACGCTAGTCTCAACCACAACCGGGAAAGAGTGATCGTTATGCACATCGGCCTCATTGGACTTGGGAAAATGGGCTTCAACATGCGCCAACGCCTCCGTGACGCGGACATAGAGGTTACTGGCTACGATCGCAATCCTGAGCGGACGGATGTTGAATCGGTCGATGCGCTGGTGGCAGCTGTTCCGGCCCCGCGGATTATCTGGGTGATGGTCCCCGCAGGGGAAATCACGGATTCGGTTATCATCGATCTGGCCGGAAAACTTGAAGCCGGAGACCTGGTGATCGATGGCGGGAACTCCAAGTTCACGGAAGACCAGAAACATGAAGCACTGCTGGCGGAGAAGAACGTAGGGTTTGTCGACGTCGGTGTCTCCGGCGGTGTGTGGGGGCTGGCCAACGGTTACGGACTAATGGCCGGCGGAGATCCGGACCGCGTCCAAGCAGCCATGCCGCTGTTCGATGCACTGCGTCCCGAGGGACCGCGGGAAGAAAGCTTCGTTCACGTCGGCGATGTCGGTGCCGGCCACTACGCAAAAATGGTCCATAACGGCGTTGAATACGGACTCATGCAGGCCTATGCCGAAGGGTACGAACTGCTCGAAGCCAAGGACATCATCAAGGATGTGCACGGAACATTCCGCGCCTGGCAAAAGGGCACGGTCGTCCGCTCGTGGCTGCTGGATCTCATGGTCAAGGCGCTTGAAGAGGACCCGGGACTAAGCAAAATCGGCGGCTATGTCGAGGATTCGGGCGAAGGCCGCTGGACCGTGGAAGAAGCCATAGCCCATGCCGTCCCGGCACCTGCCATTACCGCCGCGCTCTTTGCCCGGTTCGCTTCCCGGCAGGACGACGCGCCAGCCATGAAGATGGTCGCGGCGCTGCGCAACCAGTTCGGCGGACATGCCGTCCGCGCACCCGGCGCCCGCGACGCCGGAGAACAGCACAATGACAACCAGAAGTAGCCGCTGCTAGGTGTTTGTAGAGTATTTATCCCTGACTGATTTCCGGACCTATACCCAACTGGATATCCCCTTTACGCCCGGAACCACTGTATTTGTGGGTTCAAACGGCGTCGGCAAAACCAATATTGTCGAAGCGATCGGCTATCTGGCGTCCCTGTCCTCGCACCGCGTCAGCACGGATGGTCCGCTCATCCGCTTTGGCGCAGAGCGGGCTCTTGTCCGTGCCAGGGTTGTCCGCGGCGGCCAGTCCACTTCCCTGGAACTGGAGATCAACCCCGGCAAGGCCAACCGCGTCCGAATCAACCGCGCGAACCCGGTCCGTGCCCGTGACGTCCTGGGGATCCTTCGTACAGTTCTTTTCGCACCGGAAGACTTGGCACTGGTCAAGGGCGATCCATCCAACCGGCGTCGTTTCCTTGATGAGCTCCTGGCGAGCCTGGTTCCGCACCATGCCGCCACCCGCAGCGACTACGACCGCGTACTGAAACAGCGCAACGCGTTGTTGAAGTCGGCGCGTGCCAGCGGCCGGTTCACCTCTACGCACGAATCCACCCTGGAGGTCTGGGATCAGCACATGGCCCAGGCCGGTGCGGCACTGCTCAAGGCACGGCTCGAACTGGTCGAACTGCTGCAGCCGCATGTCGCGGCCGCGTACGCGTCTTTAACGGATGGTTCAAAAAAGGCCGCCGCCATTTACCGTTCCACTATCGACCTGCAGCTTTCGGACGAGGGAGAAATAGAGAACGACGGCGGTGCGCAGGATCTCCCGTTGAGTTCGATGAGCGTTCAGGAACTGGCTGCCAAGTACCTGGAGGCATTCCGGGCGCAGCGCAAAAAGGAAGTCGAGCGCGGTATTTCCCTGGTCGGCCCCCATCGTGACGAGCTGGAACTCGTGCTCGGCCCGACGCCGGCCAAGGGCTACGCATCCCACGGTGAAACCTGGTCCCTTGCTTTGTCTCTGCGGCTGGCCTCCTACTATGTGCTGCGCGAAGATGACCAGACTCCCGGGGCTGCCCCGGTGCTGATTCTTGACGATGTTTTCGCCGAACTCGATACCCAGCGACGGGATAAACTGGCCGGGATCGTGGCGGGTGCAGAGCAAGTCATCGTCACGGCAGCAGTAGTGGAAGATATCCCTGCCGCCCTGAGCGGCGAGAAGCTGACCGTCATTCCGGGAGGGGTGGATCAGTGATGGCAACCGGAAAACGTCCCGCTTCCACACCTCGGGACAACCAAGGAGAACAAGCCGGTCTGCCGCAACCCCGGACCGGCCCCGCCCAGCCCGAGACAACGCATCACGACGAGGTTGATGCCGCCAAAGCCATGCTTAGCCGAGTCCGTGAAGCGGCCGCAGGCCGTGGCGAGATCCGCACCCGGTCAGCCACCCGCCGTCGTACGCCGTCGCCTCATCCTGTGAGCGCAACTGCGAAACAGGATTCCGGCCGGGATCCGAGAGGCCTCGGAGCGGTCTTCGGCCGTTTGGTCCAGGACCGGGGATGGTCTTCGCCGGTGGCGGTCGGATCCGTGATTTCGCGATGGGACGAGCTGGTGGGGGCAGAGATTGCGGCCCATTGCCGGCCGGAGAGCTTCCAGGACACAACGGTCCAGGTGCGCTGTGATTCCACCGCGTGGGCGACGCAGTTGCGGTTGATGAGCCATGCGTTGCTCAAACGCTTCGATGAAGCACTCGGTGCAGGCGTGGTCACCAAAATCCAGGTCCTCGCTCCGTCCGCGCCGAATTGGCGCAAGGGTTATCGGACCGTCAGCGGGCGCGGCCCGCGCGATACTTACGGATAAACTCCACAACATCGAAAGGGGCTCTTGCGAAATGCGCAGGAGCCAAGTAGAGCACTCAGAGGGCCGCCACCTATACACCGACCCATAACAGGCCCCCTCAATGCGGGAAAAGGCAGTTTCTTGCCCGTCCAGGGCCTGTTCATGCATAATTCGACGCCGCGACACGCTAGAATTAGGTGGCGGCGCCTTTCCCTGCTGGGAGGGCGCCCAAACATGAGACGGAACTAGAGGAGTCGACGGCAACTGTGGCGCAGGAGAATGAGCTGGAAAATACCGGCGCAGAACCCCAGGAGACAGAGGGCGTAAAACCCAAAGACTACGGTGCCAGCGACATCACCGTTCTGGAAGGTCTCGAAGCGGTCCGCAAACGCCCCGGTATGTATATCGGCTCCACCGGTCCCCGCGGTCTGCACCACCTGGTCTATGAGGTAGTCGACAACTCCGTCGATGAGGCGCTGGCCGGCTATTGCGACACGATCGATGTCACGCTGCTGGCCGACGGCGGCGTGCGCGTGATCGATAACGGGCGCGGTATCCCGGTGGATATGCACCCGACCGAGGGCCGGCCCACAGTCCAGGTTGTCATGACCATCCTGCATGCCGGCGGCAAGTTCGGCGGCGGCGGATACGCGGTTTCCGGCGGTCTTCACGGCGTCGGTATTTCCGTAGTTAACGCACTGTCCTCACGCGTGGAGACCGAGGTGCGCCGGCAGGGATTCGTCTGGCACCAGTCCTTCGCGGACGGCGGCAAGCCGGTGGGAGACCTGCGCAAGGGCGAAGCCACCGAAGAGACCGGCACCCAGCAGACGTTCTGGCCGGACTCGACGATTTTCGAATCCACCGAGTTCGACTTTGAGACCCTGCGGGCCCGCTTCCAGCAGATGGCGTTCCTGAACAAGGGACTGAAGATCACGCTCACGGACGAGCGGCATCCCGAGGACAACGTCTCCAACAGCGAAGACGTGGATCTGGACCACCCGGCCACCGAGGTTGAAACCACTCCGGAGCACCGCAAAGTTGTTTACAAATACGACAACGGCCTGCTGGACTACGTCACGCACCTGAACTCTTCGAAGAAGGTGGACATCATCCACCCGGAGGTCATCGCCTTCGAAACCGAGGACACCGAGCGCAAGATGTCCGCCGAAGTGGCCATGCAGTGGACCACCTCATACTCCGAGAGCGTCCACACTTACGCCAACACGATCAATACGCATGAGGGCGGCACCCACGAAGAGGGTTTCCGGGCTGCCATGACCTCGCTGATCAACCGGTACGCGCGGGAAAAGAACATCATTAAGGAAAAGGATGACAACCTTACCGGTGATGACATCCGCGAGGGCTTGACCGCCGTCATTTCCGTCAAGCTGGGCGAGCCCCAGTTCGAAGGCCAGACCAAGACCAAGCTCGGCAACTCGGAAGCAAAGGGCTTTGTCCAGCGCGTTGTTACCGACGAACTCGGCGACTGGCTGGAGCGCAACCCCGGTCCCGCGCGCGATGTCATCCGCAAGTCGATCCAGGCATCGCAGGCCCGTTTGGCTGCCCGCAAGGCGCGCGAGTCCACGCGGCGCAAGGGACTGCTGGAGTCCGGCGGCATGCCCGGCAAGCTGAAGGACTGCCAGTCGAAGGATCCGTCGAAGTCGGAAATCTACATTGTGGAGGGTGACTCGGCAGGTGGTTCGGCCGTGCGCGGCCGCAACCCCGAGACCCAGGCCATCCTGCCGCTGCGCGGAAAGATCCTCAACGTGGAACGGGCACGTCTGGACCGTGCATTGGGCAATGCCGAAGTCCAGGCCATGATCACCGCCTTCGGTGCCGGCATCGGCGAGGATTTCGACGTCGAGAAGGCCCGGTACCACAAGATCGTACTGATGGCAGATGCCGACGTTGACGGCCAGCACATCACCACCTTGCTGCTGACCTTGTTGTTCCGCTACATGCGCCCGCTGATTGAAAACGGTTATGTCTACCTGGCGCAGCCGCCGTTGTACCGCATCAAGTGGTCCAACCATGCGCACGACTACGTCTTCAGCGACCGGGAACGCGACGACGTAATCCGCAAGGGGCTGGCCAGCAACCAGCGCCTGCCCAAGGAGAACGGCATCCAGCGCTACAAGGGTCTGGGCGAGATGGACTATACGGAACTGTGGGACACCACCATGGATCCGGATAACCGCACGCTGCTGCAGGTGACCATGGATGACGCCGCGGCCGCGGACCAGATCTTCTCCGTGCTGATGGGCGAGGATGTCGAGTCCCGCCGCACATTTATTCAGCAGAACGCCAAGGACGTGAGGTTCCTGGACATCTAGCGATGGCCGGCCGAAACCCTTTCCCTGGTAACACGATGACTTTGACAGAAGGAACGCAACGATGAGCGACGAAGAGACTCCGGACCTCCCCGAGGGTGTTGCCGGGGACATCCCGTTGGAAGGCGATATTCTGACGGACCGGGTCGAGCAGGTCGACCTGCAGACCGAAATGCAGCGGTCGTACCTGGACTACGCCATGGCGGTCATCGTCGGGCGTGCTCTTCCGGACGTCCGGGACGGGCTCAAGCCGGTCCACCGCCGCGTGCTGTACGCGATGTTCGACGGCGGTTACCGTCCGGACCGCTCCTTCAACAAGTGCGCGCGTGTGGTCGGCGAGGTCATGGGCCAGTACCACCCGCACGGCGACTCCGCCATCTACGATGCGTTGGTGCGCCTGATCCAAGACTGGACCATGCGTTATCCCCTCGCACTGGGGCAGGGGAACTTCGGATCCCCGGGTAACGACGGCGCCGCGGCCCCGCGGTACACCGAGACCAAAATGGCCCCGCTCGCCATGGAGATGGTGCGCGACATCGACGAGGAAACCGTCGATTTCCAGGACAACTACGACGGCAAGAACCAGGAACCGACCATCCTGCCGTCGCGTTTTCCCAACCTGCTGGTTAACGGCTCGTCCGGCATCGCCGTCGGTATGGCCACCAACATCCCACCGCACAACCTGCGTGAAGTCGCCGACGGTGTGCAGTGGTACCTGCAGAACCCTACGGCTTCCCGCGAGGAATTGCTGGAAGCACTCATTCAGCGCATCAAGGGCCCGGATTTCCCGACCGGTGCACAGATCCTGGGACACAAGGGCATTGAAGATGCCTACCGGACCGGCCGCGGATCTATTCCGATGCGCGCCGTGGTCAACGTGGAAGAAATCCAGAACCGCACCTGCCTGGTGGTGACGGAACTTCCCTATCAGGCCAATCCGGACAACCTTGCGATCAAAATCGCCGACCTGGTCAAGGACGGCAAGATCAGCGGCATCGCGGACCTGCGCGATGAGACCTCCGGCCGCACCGGCCAGCGCCTGGTGATTGTGCTCAAGCGCGATGCCGTGGCCAAGGTGGTGCTGAACAACCTGTACAAGCACACGCAGCTGCAGGAGAATTTCGCGGCAAATATGCTGGCGATCGTCGACGGCGTCCCGCGCACGCTGACGCTCGATGCGTTTATCCGGCATTGGGTCGCCCACCAGTTGGAAGTGATCGTCCGACGGACACGCTACCGGCTGCGCAAGGCCGAAGAAGAGGCTCATATCCTGCGCGGCATGCTCAAGGCACTCGACGCGTTGGACGAGGTTATCGCGCTCATCCGTGCCTCGGCCACCACGGAGGCAGCGCGCGACGGCCTCATGGGGCTGCTGGATATCGACGAGCTCCAGGCCCGGGCAATCCTCGATATGCAGCTGCGCCGGCTTGCCGCTTTGGAACGCCAGAAAATCCAGGACCGCCATGCCGAACTCGAGCGGATGATCACCGAGTTCAACCGGATTCTCGCGTCCGAGGAAGTCCAGCGCGGGATCGTCAGCGAAGAGCTGCAGGAACTCACCGACAAGTACGGCGATGACCGCCGCACCCAGATCGCTATGGGTTACGACGGCGACATGAGCATGGAAGACCTCATTCCTGAAGAGGAAATGGTGGTCACCATCACCCGCGGCGGCTACGTCAAGCGGACCCGCATCGACAACTACCGTTCGCAGCAGCGCGGCGGCAAGGGCATCAAGGGCGCACAGCTGCGCGGTGACGACGTCGTCGAACACTTCTTTGTCACTACGACGCACCACTGGCTGTTGTTCTTCACCAACCTTGGCCGCGTCTACCGGGCGAAGACCTACGAACTCGCAGAAGCCGGACGGGACGCGAAGGGCCAGCATGTGGCCAACCTGATGGCCTTCCAGCCGGACGAGCACATTGCCCAGGTGCTGGAACTGCGCGATTACGAGCAGTCCCCCTATCTGGTGCTGGCAACCAAGCGCGGCCTGATCAAGAAAACCCGGCTTGAGGACTATGACACGAACCGGTCGGCCGGCGTCATCGCCATCAACCTGCGCGACGAAGACGAACTGGTTTCTGCACAGCTTGTTTCCGAAACGGATGACCTGATGCTTGTGTCCCGCAAGGGCCAGTCCCTGCGCTTCACCGCCACGGACGAGGCCCTGCGCCCGATGGGCCGCGCAACGTCCGGTGTGACTGGAATGAAGTTCCGCGAAGAAGACGAGCTGCTGACGGCCGACGTCGTCACGGATAACTCATTTGTCTTCATCGTCACCGAGGGCGGCTACGCCAAGCGGACGAGCGTTGAGGAATATCGGGTACAGGGACGCGGTGGCCTGGGCATTAAGGTCGGCAAGTATGCCGAGGACCGCGGAAACCTGGTTGGCGCGTTTGTCGTCCAGGAAGAGGACGAAGTCCTGGTTGTCATGGCCAGTGGCAAGGTAGTCCGTTCCTCGGTCACCGGCGTGCCTGCCAAGGGCCGGGACACCATGGGCGTTATCTTTGCCAAACCGGACAAGAAGGACCGCATCATCGCCGTCGCCAAGAACTCCGAACGGGGCCTGGGCGCCGTTCCGGAGGAAGACACCGGGAATGATGAGGCTGAAGTTCCAGATGAGGCTGTCGAAGCAGCGGAATCTGCGCAGCAGCCTGCTGATGAAGTACCGTTGAATGCAGACCAAATGCCATCGGTTGCCGACGAGGCAGCAGAGGCGCCGGAAAACGGAGGTAACGAGTGAGCACACCCAATACGCCCCGGCCGGGTACCCGGCCGGCTAATGCACCGCGCGTAGGGGCTCCTCGCAACCCGCCGGCGAAGCCATCGCAGCGCCCGTCGGGCGGGACAGGGCAAAAGCCGGCGGCGGGAGCCCGCTCAAGCGGAAATTCCGGCGCACGTCCTGCCGGCACGCGTCCGGCGGGCCAGGCGTCACGCCCCGGGTTAGTCCGTCCGGCGCCCAAGGCCAAGGCCCGCCGCGCACGCCTGCTTGTGAGCAAGGTGGACCCCTGGTCGGTACTGAAGATGGCATTCCTGCTCTCCGTGGCGCTGGGCATCGTAACCGTTGTCGCGTCCATCGTCTTGTGGACCACGCTGGACATCACCGGCATCTTCGACCGCGTCAATGACCTCCTGACGGAAATCGCTGGCAGCGAGGGCGGAGCCTTCGACCTGCGGGCCTATGCCTCGCTGGGTCAGGTGGCGTCGTTTGCGACCATCATCGCGGTAGTCAACGTCGTCCTCCTGACGGCGCTGGCGATGCTTTCGGCCGTGCTCTACAACATCTCTGCCACCCTGGTCGGCGGCATCGGCGTTACCCTTACCGACGACTGAGACCGTTACGGAACAGCCCTCCTCCACCACGGATATCCGTCGGTGGAGGAGGGTTTTTCTGTACCGCAGACGCGTCCCGCAGGCATCGTGCGGCCCGATTTGGAGTTGCGTCGGGATGTGCTGTAAAGTCATATTTCGGCCCGACGGGGCAAGGGGGCGTATAGCTCAGGCGGTTAGAGCGCTTCGCTGATAACGAAGAGGTCCCAGGTTCAAGTCCTGGTACGCCCACGGAAAACTGTTCCGACTTATGGAGGACACTGTGAAGAAGTTGCTGGTTCTGGCAGCTGCACTCGCAGGTGCGGTCGTCTACAAGAAGTGGCAGGAATCCGAAGCGGAGAAATCCGCGTGGAGCAAGTCGACCGACAAGGTTGATTAACTCCGAAGCCCGCTAGGTTATACTGGTGAGGTTCCTTTCGGGGGGCATGGCGCAATTGGTAGCGCACCTGCTTTGCAAGCAGGGGGTTAGGGGTTCGAGTCCCCTTGCCTCCACCGAGTAGAAAGATCCCGGTCCATCAGGACCGGGATCTTTCCGCATCTGCGCCTTGTTGAAGGACAACTGGGAGTTTGCCGCCTGCACACCTTACGGTGAGGACGTGACTTTCTTCCTCGCTGCGCTGGGCGTCCTTGGTGTCGCCGCTTCAGGCCCCATCATGGCTGCCACGGCCGCACCTGCGCTGGCCATTGCGTTTTGGCGCAACTTCCTTGGCGGCCTAGTCATGGGTGTGCCCGCTGGCCTTACGCGGCGGCAGGAATTCAGCCGGCTAACGACGTCGGACTTGAAGTGGTGTGCCGTTGCCGGCCTTGCGCTGGCCCTCCATTTCGCCTGTTTCATCACGGCACTGCAGATGACCTCCGTTGCTGCTGCTACCGCCCTGGTATGTCTCCAATCTGCCTGGATCGCTGTTTTCAACCTGTTGCAGGGCATCCGCGCCGCTTCGCAGGTACTGGTAGGCCTGGGGCTGGCCCTTGGCGGCGTCGTCGTGATTTCCGGATTCGATCTGCAGCTTTCCGCTGAGGCCATCACAGGAGACGTCCTTGCGGTCATCGGCGGGGCCATGGCAGCCATTTACACGATCGCCGGAGGCCAAGTGCGCCGGACACTCTCGACCGGGACCTACACCACCCTGTGCTACGGGATCTGTTCGGGCGTTCTGCTGGTAATGTGCCTCGTGTCCGGGCAGTCCCTTGTGGCGTTCCCACCGGAAGCGTGGATTGGCATTCTGGCCGTGACTGCTGTCGCGCAGCTGATGGGACACACCGTCTTCAATTACCTGCTCGCCACTTTGAGTCCTCTGGTGGTCTCCATGATCATCCTGCTGGAGATTCCTGGCGCAGCCATTTTGGCAGCCGTGTTCCTGCAGGAGGCTCTGCCCTGGGGTACATACCTCGGCCTGGCCCTCATTATGGCGGGACTTGCCGTCGTCGTTCTGTTCCAGAACCGATCCGCGCACGGCCGCCTGAGACGAGGCTCGACCGCTTCCCTCCGGCCTTCGGCACCGCCACCGGAATGATCAGATTCCGCCGCGCGGGACCATCTGTTTCGTGCGGGCCTGATGGACCCTGCGCAGGATTTTGGCCGGATAGTAGACGCTCATGAAGATCAGCGTGGGGACCCTCAGCACCCGTCGTTTGATCTTGTGGTTCTTATAGGTCCGGTCGAACCGCGTCACGTAATACCGATAGTCCTTGGGCGAATCCTCCAGCCGGCGGGCGGACATTCCGCTGATCATTTCGGGAACGTACAGGATGCGCAATGCATGCTCGGCAAGGTGGACGGAGATATCAATATCCTCATGCATCTCGTCTTCTTCGTCGAGGCACACTTCATTGCGGATGATCTCCCAAGCTCCCCTGCGGATGGCCATGTTGGAGCCGAACAGAAAGTGGTACTGCTTCTTCGCCAGCTTCAGCACAAACCTGCGCATCCGGTCGTCGGCTTGGAGGCCGAAGCGGCGCAACGGCATGTCGTAGTAGAGCACCGGGCCGGTGGCGGCCATGACTTCAGGATCCAGAAAGGCCTTCTGGAGGTGTTCCACCCAGTCCGGTTCCAGGATGGAGTCGGCATCGATTCGCCCCAGCACTTCGCCGGTGGCATGGTCCAGGCCGAAGTTACGGGTCGGGATAAGGCCTTGTGCCTGGTCTTGGGAGAGCAGCATGAGGGGCGCGTCCGGATATTCGTCCTGCATCTGCCGTACGAGCTCGACTGTCCGATCGGTGGATTTGTTGTCCACAACGATGATTTCGGCAGGAGGTTCGGACTGGGATATGGCGGCGAAAAGACACTGTCGAATCACCGACTCTTCGTTAAAGGCGGGAATTACAATCGAAACGCTCGGCTTCGCTGTCTGCATGGGACTGAATCTATCAGCATCAATGCGGATTCATCCGGAGTAAAAAATGAGGTCCCCGCCGAAGCAGGGACCTCATTCACCATCTGTGGAAAATGCGTTATTTGTTGCTATCCTTAGCCGCATCCTGGGCTGCCGAATTAGCGACCCGTGCTGCGCCCTCCGCGGCGGAGGTCGTCTTGGCTGCCGAGGCATCGGCAGCGTTCTTGGCGGCCTCGGCGGACTGATCCACTGAATCCTTGGCAGCTTCGGCGGCTTTGTCCGTGTCTGCCTTTGCCGCTGTGGCAGCGTGCTTAGCGGTACCGGAAGCGCTTGCTGCGGCGTCGGCAGTTTTGTCAGCCAACGTTGCAGAAGCGGCAGCGGCAGCTTGCTTTCCTGTGTCTGCCGCTTCGGCTGTTGATGCAGTCGGAGCGGCCGAAGTGTTGGGAACCGGAGTAGGGGTCGGAGTGACCGGAGTCTTCCAAGGATCTTCAACCGGCCGGGAGGCCCGCCATGCGGCGACACCGGCAGCCGCAGCCGCACCGATAACGCCGGCAATGAGCCAGCCCTTGCCCTTGCCTGACTTCTGCTGCTTCTTCAGTTCCTTGGCAGCTTCCTTGGCGGATGCAGCAGCCGCCTTCTGGGCCTTGCGGATCATTTTCTTCGACCCCACGACCTGTACTGCAGCGGACTTGTCGAGGGATCGCGAAAGGTTCTCCCCCGCACTGCCGACCCGCTGGGACAAAGTCGGAATGTACTCGCCGACGACCTTGTCCCGTGCATGGGTGATGGTGGGGGTTGCCTTGTCCAGGGTGCCCTGGATGCGTGGAGTAGCCTCATCGACAATCTGGGCGATCTTCGGCGCAATCTTGTCCAGCTCTGCCTGAATCTTGGGAGTCACTGTTGAGACACCCTGTGACAGGTCATGAGCGGCGCGCTGAATGCCCTCCTGGATTCTGGGAGAAGCTGTTCCGATGCCCTTTTCGATACGCGGCACCGCCCAGTTCAACGCAGCCTCTACCCGAGGAGTGGCCCAATCACGGGCATTTTCCACACCGACGGTGATGGTGCCCTCTAGATCACGGGCTAAACGTTCGGTTTTCTTCACTACTACCTCCCGGAGATGGTGACGGTCCACACTCAGACTACTTCGTGCCTGCGACAAGGTGCTATGCCGGTCCCTGAATAACAGGTATTTTCACTGAACGCGGAACCGGGCGCAGCTGGCAATTTCCTTGCGGTCGCGTGGAAGAATGGCTCTATGACTGCTATTCCTACAGCTAAAGCAACCATTCACACCAACCACGGCGACATCGTGGTCAACCTCTTCGGCAACCATGCCCCGAAGACGGTCAAGAATTTCATCGGTCTCGCCACGGGCGACATCACCTGGAAGCACCCGGCGACCGGCGAAGAAACGAACGCTCCCCTTTACGACGGCGTCATCTTCCACCGCATTATCAAGGACTTCATGCTGCAGGGCGGAGATCCGCTCGGACAGGGCGTAGGAGGCCCGGGCTACCAGTTCGACGACGAGATCAACCCCGATCTGGACTTCACCGAGCCCTACAAGCTGGCGATGGCCAACGCCGGCCTCCAGGGTGGCCGCGGCACGAACGGCTCGCAGTTCTTCATTACGACGACCCCCACCACTTGGCTGCAAGGCAAGCACACCATCTTCGGCGACGTGACCGATGAATCCTCGCGCGCGGTTGTGGACAAACTGAACACTGTGGCTACGGACATGCGGGACAAGCCGCTGGAAGACGTTGTCATCAACAACATCACGGTCGAGCAGCTCTAAGACCCCAATCATCCCCGTCCGGCCGAGTCCGGGCGGGGACGTTTTTCTTAACCAGCTTTCCTCCAGGAGACGCCCCTCATGTCCTATGGGATGCCGGCGCAACAGCCGCAATCCGAAGTTCCCGTCTGTCCGCGCCATCCGGACCGGATCTCCTATGTCCGGTGCCAGCGCTGCGGGCGACCGACTTGCCCCGAGTGCCAGCGGACGGCTGCGGTCGGCATCCAGTGTGTGGACTGTGTCAGGGAACAGGGTCGTAACCTCCCGACCCAGCGCACGGTTTATGGAGGAGCGGTGACAACCGGTAAGCCGGTAGTAACGCTAACCATCATCGGGCTTTGTGTTGCGATCTATATTCTGCAGTGGGTGTTGCCCGGCGTTATTCAGGCGAATCTTGTTTATGCTCCGCTTTACACCGCCCAGATCCCTGGACTGCCCTTCGAACCGTGGCGAATGATCACTGCAGGCTTCCTGCATTCAACGGGTCTCCTCCTGCATATCGCGTTTAACATGTATGCGCTCTGGATCTTCGGCCAACACCTCGAACCGTTGCTGGGACGTCTGAAGTTCGTGGCGCTGTACCTTCTATCGATCTGGGGCGGCTCGGTCGCTGTGCTCCTGCTCGGCGAAATAAACCAAGGCGTCGTAGGCGCCTCCGGCGGCGTCTTCGGTCTTTTCACAACCCTGTTGATCGTGCAGCTGCAGCGCAAACAGGACGTCCGCGGCATTCTGGTGCTGATCGGCATCAATATTGCCATCAGCTTCTTCCCTGGCATCTCGTGGCAGGCACACATCGGCGGCATGGTTACCGGTGCGCTGGCTGCTGCCGCCATTGCCTTCGTTCCTCGAGGCGGGAGCCAGCAGCGGTTGCAATGGGCGGGTCTTGCTGGCATTGCGGTATTGCTGGTCGTCCTGACGTGGATCGGGTCATCACTGGTCACGTTGCCCCAATAATCTAGAGGCCCCGGGGCCGGTACTGCTGCAACCGCGGCGGTGCCGGCCCTTCACGTTTAAGCGCGTTTGCGGCTTTTAGAGCCGTGCTCGGACCTGTGGAAATATCACGGCAAGTTGGGCCGAGCCGGGCAGCAGATCTTCCTTCAGAGCGCCGACCAAGTTGTTCACAGTTGTGCACAGAGTTTTCCACAGGAGTGCATAACTTCCTCGCTTGAGTCCGCTTAAATTCTGCGATCACTGTCGTAGCAGTATCCACAGCTGTGGAATTACATGTGTGTAAGTTATCCCCGTTGTGCATAACCTCTGTGGATAACTCGTCTGGGGGCGCAAAACCAACAGTAGAACATATGATCGAACGCGTATCCCCACCAGAGTGTGGGAACTGTGGATAACTTTTCGCGCCCCAACATGAGCCGTAGGTCCGCTCGCGAGAGAATGCCGCTCCGTCCCCTCAAGCGGTTAGAGCCGCACAATTGCGCAGTGTCGGTAGAACGACGCAGGTTCATTACCCCGCGCTTCTGCTGTTCTGGACTCAACTAGGGCCCGCCGTCGTCACCCACAGGCCCGCGAAGTGTAGGCCGGGCCGAAAGTCAATAGGGTGCCCGCGAGTGAACCGCATTTAGCCACTCGCAGATCCATCGCATAGCCTTTTTCACATCTTCACAGTGGTTATCCACAGGAGTTATGCACAGCGTGGATAACTTACACCCCTGTGATTAAGAGGAAGTCTCGGGTCCGAAGTGGCGAAACGGCGGCAACTCTGGGGGTACCAAAGCAAAGTTTCCCCCAAAGTTATGCACGCCTGTGGATAACTCCGTGCACAACTTGTGCAAACTGCAAATTTTGGTACTTTTCGAGCGCGATTCACAAACAATCAAGCGTCGCCCACATGCGAGACTCTTCGAACGACGTGAACTGGTGGTCGCTGGAGAAATGCAGGCTGCCGCTGCGGGCGTCCGGAGGAAGACTGGAAACCATCCCGGATGCTTTGGCCACACTCGCCGAACCGCAATATTTTGCCGCCCTGGCTTGGAGATTCCTCCATGATTCGTGGGCCGGTAGAGGCGGGCAGGAACGGAAGTCACAGTTGGCCGGCACGCCAGCCGGGATGGCGCGTAACACTAGCGGCTGGGCCGCAGATTGCGAAATATTGAGAAATTTTTGGGAAACATGCCCGCTGCTGTGGTGCGCCATCCGGTAACGTAATGAAACCAGTGTCGGCTCGACCAGCCGAAACTAAGACGGTCGCCGACAGGCCAGGCGACGTTGAGCAAGATTTGCCGTGTAATACCGCCACCAGCGTCGCCGCGCACAGCCCGACGGCCCGCCGGTAGAGGATCCGCCTCCTGTATGCATGTGCTGTGATGCCCGACCACCATGCGTTCTTCCGGACCGCCGGATGCTCAGAAAAGGACATACAAGTGACTGCTGAAACCGTGAACTCGACGCCAATCGAGCTGACAACCGAAGAGATTTTCGCTGCCCATGAGGGCGGCAAGCTCTCGGTCGGACTGACGGCTCCGCTCAATGACAAGCGCGATCTCTCCATCGCCTACACCCCCGGTGTGGCACAGGTCAGCCGTGCCATCCACGCCGAACCGGAACTGGCCCAAAAGTACACCTGGGCTTCCCGCCTCGTCGCAGTGGTCAGCGACGGCACGGCCGTCCTCGGGCTCGGCAACATCGGTGCCAGCGCGTCCCTGCCGGTGATGGAAGGCAAGGCAGCACTGTTCCAGAAATTCGCCGGCTTGGACTCCATTCCGCTGGTCATCGAATCCACCGATGTCGACGAGATCGTCGAGACCGTTGTCCGGCTGCGTTCGAGCTTCGGCGCCGTCAACCTCGAGGACATTTCCGCACCCCGCTGCTTCGAGATCGAAGAACGCCTCATCGAAGCCCTGGACATGCCGGTGATGCATGACGACCAGCACGGCACCGCCGTCGTTGTTCTGGCGGCCCTGACCAACGCAGCCAAGGTCGTCCAGCGGGAGCTCTCGTCCCTGAAGGTTGTCGTTTCCGGAGCCGGCGCGGCAGGCATCGCCGTGGCCGAGATCCTGATGACCGCCGGTATCCGGGATGTGACCATCCTCGATTCCAAGGGCATCATCCATTCGGGCCGCCAGGACCTGTCCGGGATCAAGGCCACCTACGCCGAGCGCACCAATCCGCGCGGGACCACCGGCGGTAGCGCGGAAGCGCTCGAAGGCGCCGACGTGTTCGTCGGAGTTTCGGCCGGAACGATTCCCGAAGAGCACCTCGCCGGGATGTCCGAGGACGCCATCGTCTTCGCACTGTCCAACCCGGACCCGGAGGTGCATCCCGAGATCGCCCGCCGGTACGCCAAAGTCGTGGCCACCGGGCGCAGCGACTTCCCGAACCAGATCAACAACGTGCTGGCCTTCCCCGGTATCTTCCGCGGGGCCCTCGATTCCGGTGCGAAGAAGATCACCCCGGAAATGAAGGTAGCCGCTGCCCAGGCCATCGCCGACATCGCGGCCAGCGACCTCAGCGCCGACTACATCGTCCCCAGCCCGCTGGATCCGCGGGTAGCCCCCGCGGTCACGGCTGCGGTGAGCGCCGTCGCCGAGGCGAGCAAGGCGTAACAAAACTCAAAAAGCAGCGGCCGCCGGAAATTATCTCCGGCGGCCGCTGCTTTTAACTCGCGGTCTGGAAAGGTTTTACGAACGCCACTTGGTGGTCATCAGGAAGCCTGCGATGGCGATGCCGAAACCGATCATGATGTTCCACGAGCCGGCGGCGATCGGCCACTGCGCCTCGGTGATGTAGAAAACGATGATCCACAGCAAGCCGATGATCATCAGGCCGAACATCACCGGCTTGAACCACACCGGGTTCGGCTTGTACTCGGGCGCAGCCGTCGTCTGCGGCCTGCGTTCGCTTCTTTTGCGGGGCTTCGACTCTGGCATGGGTCCTCCTTCACCGGCCTGGAGCATCAGCGGAAACCGGCGGTTGTCATCAGTAGCGGACATTCTCTGCCGACTATAGAAGGTATTCTGCTTGAGAGACCTTTAATCAGCATGTTCTAGCTGTTTAGTCTACTAATACTGTTCTGCGGTTGTGACCACGCCGCTCCTGCCGGGAGTGCAAGGCCGCAACACCAACCTGGAGGTGCCGTGGCGGACGCTGTGGATTCTGCTGTGCCGGGCCGCCGGCGACGGCGAAAAGCCAGCGGGCGCAGGTCACCGGTGCAGGTTGTCGTCCAAGTGGTCGGCGAGCTGCTGATCACCTTGGGTCTGGTGGCTCTGCTGTTTGTCGGCTGGGAATTGTGGTGGACCAATATCGAGTCCAACCAGAAGCAGGAAGAGGCCCTCACCTCGCTCTTCGAGGAATTCGAGCTGCCCGCCGCTGCTGCCCCGTCTGCCAGTCCGGAAGCGGATAGCGCGGAAGAAAACAACGATGACGCCGAGCCGCCGGTGCTGGACAAGCCCGAATACGGCGAGACGTTCGCCGTCGTCTATGTGCCGCGCTTCGGTGAGGACCATGCCCGGCCGGTAACCAGCGGCGTCGGGGTTGATGTGCTGGACTCGCTGGGTCTTGGCCATTACCCGGGTACCCAGATGCCGGGCGGGGTGGGGAACTTCGCGGTTGCCGGACACCGGCAGACCCACGGGCAAGTATTGGACCTGATCCATACCCTGGTTCCCGGCGACAAAATCTATGTGCAGACCAAGGACGGCTACTACACGTACACCTTCCGCAACAACCATATTGTGATGCCGGACCGCGTGGACGTCATTGCTCCGGTGCCCACCAAGCCTGAGGCCGAACCGACGGAACGGTATCTGACTATGACTGCGTGTAACCCACGGTTCGGTGCCACGGAACGGATCATTGCCTACGCAGTGATGGAGAGCTGGCAGCCTATGTCGGACGGACCGCCGGCTGAGATCGCCGAGCGCGTGGCCGAGTACGCCGCCGCTCCGGCAGGAAGCGGGAGCTGATTATGTACGGCTGGATTTTCCGCCATTTGCCCGGGCCGCTCTGGATGCGGATCATTGTATCCATCCTGTTGATCGCCGGGGCGGTCCTGCTGCTTTTGCAGTTTGTCTTCCCCTGGCTTTCGCAATTCAACCCGCTCACCGATTCCACGATTGGCACGATCGAATAATCATGACCACCACTCCCCGCATCCTGGTTGTCGATAACTACGACAGCTTTGTCTACACCCTCGTGGGCTACCTGCAGCAGCTTGGAGCCGAGACGACCGTTGTCAGGAACGACGACGTGACACTGGCCGAAGCAATCGAGCTGGCCGGAGCGCGGGACGGCGTGCTGGTCTCCCCCGGGCCCGGCAACCCCGCCGAGGCGGGAGTTTGCGTGGAGCTGATCCGCTGGTGCGGCGAGAACAGCAAACCGATGCTCGGCGTCTGCCTGGGCCATCAGGCGCTGGCCGAGGCCTACGGCGGCGTGGTGACCCATGCAGCGGAGCTGATGCACGGCAAGACGTCCCAGGTACTGCACCGCGGCCAGAACGTCTTTGCAGGCGTCCCTAGCCCTTTCACCGCCACGCGCTACCACTCGCTGGCTGCGGTCCGGGAAACAATTTCCGCGCAGCTCGAGATCACCGCCGAAACCGAAGGCGGGGTCATCATGGGCCTGGCGCACCGCGAAGCCCCGCTGTGGGGCGTCCAGTTCCACCCGGAGTCCGTTCTGACCGAGGGCGGCTACCTCATGCTGGGCAACTGGCTGGAATCGCTGGGCATGGAAGGCGCAGCGGAGCGCGCAGCGACCCTGAGCCCGCTGATCACCAAGTAGCGTTACCCGGCTGCCTCCTAGAGGAACGGGAGGTCCGAGCCGTCCTCAGCGCGGCTGTTGCTGTCGTCGCGGGCGTCGTTGCCGCTGTCGTCCCGGCCGCCGTCGTTATTTCCCCGGCCGCGGTCATCGCCGTTATTGTTGCCGTTGTTGTCATCCGAATCCGTCGGCGGGTCCGTGGGCTCCGGTTCCGTCGGTTCGGGAGCCGGCTCCGGCGCGACTGCGACCGTAATGACGATCTCGGTGCCCTGGGGGACGTTGCTGCCGGCGGCATGGCTCTGCGCGGTCACGGTGCCGGGTTCGACAACCTCGTTTTCCACCTGCTCCACCCGGTAGGGCAACGCGACGGCGGGGTCATCCTGGAGCAGGCTGATGGCCTCTTCCTCCGTCTTGTCGAGGAGAGCCGGCACGGTCACCAGCCCATTTGAAATCACCAGGTCCACCGTGGAATCGGTGCGGACCTTTTCGCCGGCCTTGGGATCCGTAGCGATGACATTCCCGCTCGGAATTACGGCACTGTTGGCCGAGACGTTCTCCCCCGGTACCAGACCGAGCTGGCGAAGCTTGTCCCGCACTTCCCCTTCCGTGCGGCCGCTGAAGTCCTCCGGGATAGTGACGAACTCCTTGCCCTGCGAGACATAGACGATGACTTCGCTGTCCGGCAGGGCCGCCGTGCCGCCCTCGGGGTCAGTGCTGATGACTTCGCCTTCAGGCACTTCATCGCTGAACCTGGACTCGATCTGCGGTACCAAGCCGTGGTTGAAGATGGTGTTGGAAGCCTCCGTCTGCTCCATGCCGGCCACCGGAGGTACAGGGACCATGTCAGGCTCAGCGTTGCGCAGGTAGTTGAAGAGGTAAAAACCACCGCCAGCAAGCAGGAGCACCAGTGCGATCACCAGCACCGTTGTCCAAGCGCGTCGCCGGGTACGGCGGCTCGTATCGACTTCTTCGGATTCGTTGCCGACCTGCAGCGCCATCGGGATGGCGGCCGTGTGGGGCGATGCATTGATGGGGCCGGTTTGGTCCAGCCCATCGGTGTCGTATTGCTCGTCGGGAGATTCGCCGGCTTCGGGCGTGCTGGGGCCGTTACTGCCCGGTGTCCCTACCGGTACGGGGAAAGGAGCGGCGGTGAAGGCAGCAGTCGGAGCGCTCTGCGCAGGCATCGCTTCGGTCTGGGCCTCGTCGGCAGCGACCATGATTCCTTCTTGGGCGCCTTGGAGGGCCGCGCTGAAGGAGGCTGCGTCCTGGAAACGGTCTGTTTTGTCTTTCTGCAGTGCGCGTGCCAACACTGAGTCCAAGGCGGGAGTGACGTCCCGGTTGAAGCTGCTGGGCGGTTCCGGGAGTTCCCTGACATGCTGGTAGGCCACGGAAACAGGGCTGTCTCCGATGAATGGAGGTCGGCTGGCTAGCATTTCATACAGCAGGCAGGCGGCAGAATACAGATCGCTGCGGGCGTCTACCGTTTCGCCGCGTGCCTGCTCCGGCGAGAGGTACTGGGCGGTACCGAGGACGGCCTGGGTCTGCGTCATCGTCGCAGCGGAATCCGCGAGGGCACGGGCGATGCCGAAGTCCATGACCTTCACATGGTCGTCAGGCGTCACCATGACGTTGGCGGGCTTGATATCCCGGTGCACTATGCCGGAGCGGTGGCTGTACTGCAGAGCCGCCAGCACACCCAGGGCATAATCGACCGACTTTTCGATGGTCAGTTCGCCCGACCGGATCAGGTCCCGGAGGGTGCGGCCGCGGACGTACTCCATAACGATGAAGGGTGCTTTGACATCATGGGCGGCCGAGCCGGGGAGCTCCTGCTCGCCCGTGTCGTAGACGGCGACGATAGCCGGATGGTTCAGGCCGGCGACGGCCTGCGCTTCCCGGCGGAAACGCGACTGGAACGAGGGGTCGCGGGCCAGATCAGGGCGCAACTGCTTGATCGCCACAGTGCGTCCCAGACGAACGTCACGACCGAGGTGCACATCGGCCATGCCGCCACGGCCAATGAGCTCACCTACCTCGTAACGTCCGTTCAGGACCAGGGGCGCTTCCACTGGGTACTTACCTTCCATGTTCCAGTCCGCAACTGTTCACAACGCTTATCCCTCCCCGTCCGGGACGGTTGTCGGCAGGGTGAGCGTTTCTTCCGGCTCCTGGGTTTGTTCGGGACCGGAAGAGACGATGTACGTGACGGTGGAGCCTTCCGGGACGGCAGTGCCCGGCGGCGGGTCCATGCTGATCACGGTGCCTGCGGGAGCGTCGTTCGGCTCCTCGCCTCCGTTCTGCGGATTCAGGCCGAGCTGCAGGAGGGACTCGCGCACCTGCTGCTCCGGCTGGCCCGAGAGGCCGCCCGGAATATCGACGGTGCCGGGGCCCTCGGAATAACTCACCGTGATGGTCGCGCCTGGTTCCACCGAGCCGGACGGGCTGATATCGGTCACCAGGCCCTCCTGGACGTCGCTTTGCACCGGATCGCCGACAACGCCGAAGCCGTCGTTCTCGAGCTGTGCACGGACCTCGTCGAAGGGGCGGCCCTGGAAACTCGACGCTACGAGCTGGACGGTATCCGGCGTCGTGGGTTGGTCCGGCGTGTTTGTCGGTGCGTCTGGGGTCTGGGCGGGTGTGGTCTCGGTGGCTTCCGTAGTGGTGGCAGTAGCCGACCGGCTGGTTGTCGACGACGTCGCGGCCGGCGGCGGCGTGGACTCGTCATTCGTGGCGGTAAGCATGGGGACCAGCCAGGCGCCGAGGACTGCGAAGAGGATCAGCGCGATCAATCCGATCAGCGGCCAGGTCCAGGGACTGCGTCGCTTACGCGTCTCCTGTGGCGGCACTCCGCCGTCGTCGTCAATATCAGTTTCGGTCCAGGCACGCTCGGCGCCCACGCCGCCAGCCGCCGCAGCCCCTGCTGCAGCGCCGGCGGCAGCACCGCCGACGGCAGGAAGCTGGGAAGTGCCGGCGTCGACGGCCCGGGTGGGAGCCGTGCCTGCGGAAGGGACCGGGGCAGTAACCGCGCTGGTGGCCGCGTCGCCGCCGTCGAAAAGGAGCATGCCGGGAACGGCGGCCTCGGCCGCGCGGACATTGCCGGCGCGGATGGCCTCGGCTGCCTCGGCAAGTTTCTCGGCCGTGGCGGGACGGTCGGCGGGATCCTTGGCCAGCATGGACATCAGCAGCGCGCGGATGGGGCGCGGCAGGTTTTCCTGCAGCGGCGGCGGCGTGTCATTGACCTGGGCCAGGGCAATGGCGATCTGGGACTCACCGGAGAACGGGCGCGAGCCGGAGAGGCATTCGTAGCCGATCACGCCCAGCGAATAAATGTCGCTCTGGCCGGTGGCGGTCTGGCCGGTGGCCTGTTCCGGCGCGAGATACTGTGCCGTACCCATGACCTGGCCGGTAGCTGTCAGCGGAACCTGGTCGGCGAGCCGGGCGATGCCGAAGTCGGTGATCTTGACCCGGCGGTCCGGTGTGATCAGCAGGTTTCCGGGCTTGATGTCGCGGTGCACGAGGCCCTGGGCGTGTGCGACGGCGAGGGCACGTGCGGTCTGCGCGATCAGTGACAGGGTACGGTCCGGCGAGAGCACGCGTTCGCGCTCGATGATCGTGGACAGCGGCTGGCCGGGAACCAGCTCCATGACCAGATACGCGGAGCCCTCCTCTTCACCGTAATCGAACACGTTGGCGATGCCCACGTGGTTCAACAGTGCTGTGTGGCGTGCTTCGGCCCGGAAGCGGTTCAGGAAGCCCGGGTCACCGGTGTACTCCTCTTTGAGGATTTTGACGGCGACAATGCGGCCAAGGACCTTGTCCTGTGCCTTCCAGACTTCACCCATGCCGCCAATGGCGATACGTTCGGTGAGCTGGTATCTGCCGCCTAAGGTGATACCCGATGTAGGCCTCACTTATTTAACACCGCCTCTAGGAGTTTCTGAGCGTTCGGACTAGTCAGTTGGGAACCGGTGGCCAGGTTCACGTCTTCAATGACGATGCTGACTACTGCTTCCGGGTCATCGGCGGGAGCGAACCCGGTGAACCAGGAGTTATTGCCCTCGCTGCCGGCCATCAGCTCGGCGGTTCCGGTTTTACCGGCAACCTCGACGCCGGGAATGGCGGCTCCGTTGGCAATGCCACGGTCCACGGCGTTGACCATCCACTGCTGGATGAGCTCAGCGTTCTCCGCGGACAGGGAACGCTGCAGTTCCTCGGGTTCCGGGCTGTCAAGCACCCGCAGATCGGGAGCACGGACTGTGCGCACAAGATTCGGCTTCATCAGGACGCCGTCATTGGCAATGGCAGCGCTCACCATAGCGACCTGGAGCGGAGTCACGCGGACGTCGTACTGGCCGATCGCGGCCTGGGCCAGCAGATCATCGCTCATGCCGGTGGGGAACTGGCTGGCGGTGACGGGAATCGGAATCTTGTAGGCTTCGCCGAAGCCGAACTTCTGAGCCTGCTCGGCAATCGCGTCCTCGCCAAGGTCCATGGCGATCTGTGCGAACGGCGTGTTGCAGGACTGTTCCAGAGCGAAGGAGAAATCAACGGTGGTGCGGGCCGCGCAGCCGCCGTTGACAAAGTTCGGCAGGGAGATATTGGTCCCGGGCAGGGGCAGTTCGGCCGGGTTGTCCAGTTCGCTGTCCGCGTCGTATTCGCCGGACTCGAGGGCGGCTGCGGTATCGACCAGTTTGAAGACCGAGCCCGGTGCCAGGAGGCTCTGGGTGGCCGGATTGGTGAACGGCGAGAGACCGGCCACTTCCTCCAACTGGGCCATGTTCGACGTGACTTCGTCGGTGTTATGTCCCGCCAGTAGGTTGGGGTCGAAACTGGGCTTGGAGGCCATGGCCAGGATGTTTCCCGTATCCGGTTCCATCACCACGATCGAACCCTTCATTCCGTCGGGGATCATGTCGAACGCCATTTGCTGAAGCTCCGGATCCAGCGTCAGTTCCACCGAAGCACCTTCTACTTGGGACCCGGAGAACAGTTGCAGAATGCGGTCATAGAAGAAGTCGTTGCTGTTGCCCGACAGCTCCTCGTTCATGGCTGCTTCCATTTGCGTGGCGCTGTAGACCAGCGAATAGAACCCGGTGATGGGTGCATAGAGCTCGGGCTCGTTGTAGACGCGCTGGTACTCGAACTCGTCGTCGGACGGAACCGACTCCACAATGGGATCTCCGCCGACCAGAATGGCGCCGCGGTTCTTATCGAAGTTCTTGTACAGCGTGCGGCTGTTCCAGTCATTGGCATTGAGGTCGTCGGCCTCAAAGAACTGCACCACGGTCAGGGAGCCGAAGAGCAACGCGAACATGGCTATCGCGACTACCCACGTATTTCTGATGGCCTGGTTCATGGCTTCTTCACCTCCACGGTGCGGTGCGGATCCTGGTTCTTGGCGGGCTTGCTGCCCAGGGCTTTGATGCGCGCCAGGCCCCGCTGCGGCGGCCGGCCGCTGCTGATCGGACCGGTCATGGCGGGCCGACGGGCGGCGTCGGAAATCAGCAGCAGCAGCGCGATGATCAACCAGTTGGCGAGCAGGGACGAGCCGCCGGCCGCCATAAAGGGTGTGGTCAAGCCCGTCAGCGGGATCAAGCGGGTGACGCCGCCGATGACGACAAAGCACTGCAGCGCCAATGTGAAGGACAGGCCGGTGGCGAGCAGTTTGCCGAAGGAATCACGGGTGCCGAGGGCGGCGCGGATACCGCGGCTGACTAGCAACACGTAAAGCATGACAATGGCCGACAAACCGATGAGACCGAGCTCTTCACCCATCGCGGCAATGATCATGTCGCTGTTGGCGAAGGTAACGAGGTCCGGCCGTCCCTGGCCCAATCCGGTTCCGGTCAAACCGCCGCTGGCCAGACCGAACAGGCCTTGGACAATCTGGTGACTGCCGCCGATGCGGTTGTAGACCTCCGGGTCAAATGCGTTGAGCCAGCCGTCGATCCGGGCGGTCACATGCGGGAAGAGCTTGAAGGCGACAAATCCGCCGAACGCGATCATGACCAGGCCGATCAGGATCCAGCTGACGCGGCTGGTGGCAATGTAGATCATCGCCATGAACAGTCCGAAGAAAAGGATGGACGAGCCGAGATCCCGCTGGAAAATCAAAACGCCGATGCTGACCAGCCAGGCGACCAGCATGGGGCCCATGTCTTTCCAGCGCGGCAGCTGCAGGGGGCCCAGCTTCTTGCCCGCCAGCAGGATCAGATCCCGGTTGGTGGATAGATACCCGGCGAAGAATATAGCCAGGGTGATCTTCGCAATTTCACCTGGCTGGAAGGTGGCGAACCCGAGGTTGATCCAGATCCGCGCGCCGTTCAGCTCCATGCCGATGCCGGGCAGGAGCGGAAGCATCAGCAGGACGGCGCTGACGATGAGCGAAATGTAGGTAAAGCGGCGCAGGACGCGGTGGTCGCGGAGCAGCCAGATCACGGCGATGAGGACACCGATGGCCATGCCCGTCCACAGCAGCTGGCGGTTGGCGGCCTGGTCTCCGGTCGCGATGTCGATCCGGTGGATCATGGCCAGACCGAGGCCGTTCATCGCGGTCACGACAGGAAGTATGATCGGATCGGCATATTTCGCCCGGATGCGCAGCACTATATGCACGGCGAAGACTAGGAAGATGAGCGTGGACCCCTGGACGAAGAAATCCGAGTCAAGGGCTTGGTCCTGGTCCAGTCCGACGAGGAAGTTCGCGCCTACGCCGACGGCGAGAGCAAGGATCAGCAGCAGCAACTCAACGTTGCGGCGGGGCTTGGCGACGGTCGTGATATCACTCAACGGGACCACCTAGGCATTCGGGCGGAATGGTCGGCGTCGGCTGGGGTGTAGAGGTCCCGCCGGCGGCGGAAGCGGTTGGCCTGGCCGTCGACTCCGCTGTCTCCGGCGACGGGGACGCCGTCGGGGACGCGGACTCAGTGGGCGAGGAGGTCGACCTCTCGCCGCCCGGCGAAGGCGTTGGTGTGGGCGCGGGATCAGGACAGTTCCGGCGGCTGGTGACCCGCAGGCTTTCCACGATTTCTTCGGCATGTTCCAGATCCCGTGCCGGAATGCTGGAGTTCAGCCGCTGCTGCTGGTACACGGGCAGACTCTCCAGCCGGATGTTGTAGGCGGTGTCCAGATGGGACAACTCGATGGGACCGATGTTCTGCGAGACCCCATTATAGATCGCGACCCGGCCCTCATACTGGCTGACAAAATACTGGGTCTGGGTCCAGAGGTAGCCGAACCACAGGACTGCCACCAGGAGTATGGACATCACGGCGAGGAAAGCAGGCACAATCCAGCCGCGTCGTAGGGACTCCTCCGGTTCATCGTCGGCCGGGCTTTCGGCCGAAGGCGCCTTGTGGGTGAGCAGCGCGGCAGCACGGCGCTGGGTGGAGTGCTGGGTGACGATCGGGATCTGGCCGGTCTCCGTGGCAAGGGCAGCGGCACCTACGAGTACGTGCGGCCGGGTCGAGAGTTCGCGGCGGATCAAGTCCGCCCGCACCGCGCCGATCGGATTGCCGGACAGGTCTACGGCGTCCGCCGCATCATCGGCGACCGACGCGGCTGCGGCCGTGCCGTCGTCGTTATTTTGGCGGCCGGCGGAGGCGGTGGCGGCGGGAACGGCAGCAGCATCATCGATCAGGGCGTCGTCGGGCTCCGGCTGGGTGTTCAATCGGACGGCTGCGGCGGCCAGATCTGCTTCGGTCGCTTCCGCTACTTCGACCATGACAACAGTGACATTGTCCGGGGCACCGCCCTCGAGCGTGAGCTCCACGAGCCTGTCCACCGTGTCCTGGAGCGAATCCGAATAGCGGACGGCGTCCTCGATAACGTGGTCCGGGACGACGGCGTCGAGGCCGTCCGAGGACAGCAGCCACTTCTCGCCGGCCTCGGCCGGGTGCGAGGCCAGATCCAGTTCCGGGCTGGCGTCCACATCGCCGAGAACCCGCATCAGGACATTGCGGTGCGGGTGCACCTCCGCCTCTTCGGGGCGCAGCCGGCCCTCATCGATCAGCCGCTGGACGAAGGTATGGTCGATGCTGACCTGTTCAAAGGTGCCGTTCTTCAGCCGGTAGGCGCGCGAGTCCCCGATGTGCGCGAACTCGAGCCGGTCATCGTGGAGCAGCAGCGCCGTGACCGTGGTGCCCATGCCGGCCAGCTTGGGGCTGGTCTGCACCAGCTCGGAGAGGATGGAGTTGGCGGTCTGGATTTCGTCGGCGAGGACGTTGGCGGGGTCCTCGTGGTCGCTGCGGTCTAGATGGACCAGGTCCAGGACCGTCGAAGCGGAGGCGACATCGCCGCCTGCGTGTCCGCCCATGCCATCTGCCACAACAGCCAGGTGGTGCCCGGCGTAGGCGGAATCGTCATTCTTGGAACGGGACTTGCCTACATCCGACCGCGCTGCGTAGCGCAGGATCAATGCCATGGCTATGGCCTCAATTCAATGACCGTCTTACCGATCCGGATGGGTGCGCCGGGCTCAACCGGCAGGGCGCGTGTCAGCTGCGTTTCCCCCAAGTAGGTTCCGTTGGTGGAACCCAGATCCTCGATGAACCAGCGGCTGCCCTGCGGGAACAGCCTGGCGTGGCGGCCGGACGCATAATCGTCTTCGAGCACGAGCGTTGCTTCCTGCGCCCTGCCCAGCAGGATCGGGCTGGCGGCGAGGTCAAGCGTCTTGCCCGCCAAGGGTCCTTCGACGACGATCAGCTTGCGCGCCTGAACGCGCGGCGCTGCGGCATGCTGCTCGGCCAGGTCCGGATTCTTGCGGACTTGCCGTGCCGTCGGGGCGCCGGTCTTGTCCTTTTTGCCGATCATCAGGTCCCGGCGCAGTGCCGAGATGATGCTGATGATCAGGAGCCAGAGCAAGATCAGGAACCCGAAGCGCAGGGCGGTTACTACCAGATCGTCCATCAGGCCCCGCCGCCCCGTGCCGGCAGCAGACGGAAGGTAATGCGGGTGCGGCCCATCGTAATCACGGTCCCGTCAGTCAGGTCCTCCTGGCCATGGATGCGCTGGCCGTTGACGAAGCTGCCGTTGGTGGAGCCGAGATCCACGGCAGTGGCGGATCCACCTTCAGTACGGATTTCCAGGTGCTTGCGGGAGACTCCCGTGTCATCGATGAGGATGTCCGCTTCGGATGACCGGCCGAGGACGATGGAGGGCGCGTTCAGTGAATAGCGCTGGCCTTCGATTTCCAGCACAGGCTGAAGTCTGGTGGGTTGGCGGGCAGGTGCCGCCGGTGTGGCCGGCCTGCGCGGCTGGGAGGCCGGCGCAGCTCCGGACTTTTCCGCCGAGGAGTCGATTTCAAAATCCCCGGGCTTGAGTTCGTCGTCCTGATTGAAGGAAACGCGTACGGCGCCCTGCAGCGTGTACTTCTGGCTGTTCACGTGGTTGATCACCACATCGCACAGTTCTTCCGCCAGGGTAGAGCCCCATTGCTGGGCCATGGCGTAGTCCGAACCGCTGAGCCGGATCTCGAATACATTGGGGGCAAGCGTGCGTCCCTGGGCCAGGGTGATGGAGCGGTTGTCGAGCTCGCGGCGCAGGCGGCTCGCGATTTCCACCGGCTGGACCTGGCCTTTTCCGCCGACCGAGAAGGCACCGCGGACCATCTTTTCGATGCCGCGTTCAACGTTATCCAGTAAGCCCACTGGCTGCCTCCTCTCCTTGGTATAGCGGTCCGCGCATGCCTCAAGGGCACGCCCGTAGGACGATTATCCACTTCGATACTACTTGCGACTGGTCCAAAAGGCTTTAACGCTAACGTTTCCCCGCCACCGAAAGTTGCCGCGCAGTGGCGAAGGTCACCTTGTGCACTTGTGCCCCTTTTTCCGTCTTCGGCAGTGTTCCAGAGCGAGCGGCCGCGTTCAACTTGAGGCATGTTCCGCTGCCGTCCCCGCCCGAAGCCTTGTGTTTCAGCGGATGTAAGGGCGCGGCTGTTGTGCCTTCGGGCAGCGAGGCGTCCGTCGGAACCCCCGCTTCTGGCGGGTGAAACCGCCGATTGGGAATTTCGGCAGGTTTCAGGCTAGTATTGATCTCGCTGTTCTTGCAGGAAACGATCTGCAAGGAAGTTGCGCGCGAGTGGCGGAACGGCAGACGCGCTGGCTTCAGGTGCCAGTGTCCGAAAGGGCGTGGGGGTTCAAATCCCCCCTCGCGCACGCAGAACATCAGCCCCGGTCTTCGGACCGGGGCTGATGTGTTTAAGCCGCGCCCCGCGTTGACCCTCCCGCGCCTTCCCCGTGACGCTGCGGCGGGGGTAGTCTTCACGGCATGCGTATCAAAATGTGCAGCATCCATGTCCAGAATCCCGCCGAGGCGTTCAAGTTCTACACGGAAACACTGGGTTTCGAGGAACTCATGGCGATGCCGGAACACCAGTTATTCATCGTCAAGTCACCGGACGAGGGGCAGGGCGCCGGCCTCCTCTTGGAGCCGAGTGACAACCCTATTGGCGAGGCCTACATGAAGGGCGTGTATGACGCCGGCATGGCGGCCATTGTTTTCGGCGTTCCCGATGTGCAGGCGGAATACGAGCGGCTCACGGCTAAGGGTGTGAAGTTTACCGGCGAACCGGAGTCGGATCCCAGCGGTTCGATGTCGGCCGTCTTCGACGACACCTGCGGAAACCTGATCCAGCTCCACCAGGACTGACAGCTGTCTGCCGTCCCCCTCCGTCCGCCGCGGCACTGGCGGTCGGACGGAGGGGGTGCGGGGCAGGCTACTTGGCTTTCTTGGCCTCGTCCTTCTTGGCCTCGTCCCTGAGGCGCAGCTCCTCGGCGCGGACGGCGGCGAAGGAAGCACGCTCGGCGACCAGCCACTGCGGCGGGTTCTGCAGCAGCTCGGTGATTTCCGCCGTCGTTAGCGGTTCGGTAACCCCGCCGCGGGCGAGCCCGCTGATGGACACGTTGAGTTTCCGGGCCACCTCGGGCCGGGGATGCGGCCCGTTGCGGCGCAGTTCTTCGAGCCACTGCGGCGGATTGGACTGCAGTTCGCTGAACTGTTCGCGCGACACCGGGTTGTCCTGGAATTCCTGCGGGGCGGCCGGGAGGTAAATGCCCAGCTTCTTGGCTGCCGTGGCAGGTTTCATGGACTGGGAGGATTTCGCGCTTGTCATGGCTCAAGCGTAACTGTCTTGGGCTAAGGTGTTGAAGAGCTTGGTGCGGGCCCTCGCTGGGACTGCCTGCACGCCTGCGCCGGAAGAGACGAAACGTCGGGACAGGCCGGCCAGAAGGAGCCGCATGGATGCACAAGTACCGCCGCTGCCGGCCTTGAGAATCGCGATCGTGCCCGGCGTGACACCGGGGAAGTGGGTCCGGCGCTGGGAAGAGCGCGTTCCGGACGTCCCGCTCACCGTATCCGCTTGTGAAGAAGCCGAGCAGGCCGCCGTCCTGTGGGATGGCCGGGCGGATCTGAGCTTTGTACGCCTGCCGGTTGACCGTGAGGGTCTGAGCGTCATCCCCTTATATACAGAGGTGCCGGTGGTGGTCGCGCCGAAAGACCACGACATAGAGCTTTACGACGACGACGTGCCGCTGGCAGAGCTGGACGGCCAGAACTTCCTGGACCCGGTGGAAATGGGCGGAGCCAAGACCGGCGTGGAAGTGGTGGCCTCCGGAGCCGGACTGATGATCCTGCCGATGTCCGTGGCGAGGCTGCACAACCGCAAAGACGTGGTCTACAAGCCCCTGTCGGGCGCTCCCGAAACGCAGATCGGGGTGGCATGGATTACCGAACAGACCAACGAAACCATCGAGGAATTCATCGGGATTGTCCGCGGCCGCACGGCCAACAGTTCCCGGCAGCCCTCGGCCCAGCAGGAGGCCGGACAGAAGGACGCCAAAGCGGGGCGCAAGCCAGCGGGCGGAAGCGGCGGCAAGGCCGGGCAGGTAAAGGGAAGCCAGGCCAAGGGAGGCCAGCCGGCGGGCAAGGCCAAGGGCGGCTCCGGAAAGGGCACCTCCGGTAAGAGTGGCTTGACGAAAGGCCGGCAGCCAAAGGGCGGGCCGGCAAAGGGCGGCAAGCCGAGGGGCAAGGGCCCTCGCAAGGGGGGCCGCTGACCCGCCGGTGCCCGGGGGCGGAGGCTGGCGGGCTTCGCATTAGGGTGGAGCTATGACTTCACCCGAGATCCCCGAACACCTTGACGACGCCGAGCTCGCCGCCTGGCTGGTGCGCTCCGCGGGCACGCTGGCGGCAGGAATGCGCGCGGCCGTGGTGACCTTCGAGGAAAAGACGAGCATTTCCGACGTCGTCACCGCAGCGGATCACGCGGCCGAGCAGCTGGTGGTGGAAACCTTGCGCCGGGTCCGTCCCGACGACAGCATCCTCGGTGAGGAAGGCTCCAGCCACACGGGCACATCCGGCCGCACCTGGGTGATTGACCCGGTGGACGGGACCTACAACTTCTTCACCGGCGGCACCTACTGGTGTGCGGCCATCGCCCTCAAGAACGACGACGGCGGCCTGCTCGGTGCCATCTACCACCCCGCCGAGGATGCGCTGTGGATCGGCGGGGACGGTCTGCCGACTACCCGCAACGGCGTTCGGACCGGGGAGGCCATGAGTGCCCCGTTGGATCAAAGCTGCGCGTCCGCGTACCTCCACCACACGTACCTTCGGGATCCCGCAGCTGCAGAGCCGTACATGGAGGCCGTGCTCGGCGCCGCAACGTACCGTACCTGGGGGTCGGCGTCGTGTGAGTTGGCGGCGACTTCGGCCGGCATCTTCGGCGTATGGTTCCAGCAGGGCCTGCCGGAATGGGACTGGCTCCCGGGCAAAGCCCTCGTGGAAGCGGCAGGCGGGGACACCGCCGTCGTACATCTTAATGGTTACCGCTGGTATGTAGCCGGCGGAAAAGCGCAGGTGGCGGACGCCGTCGCGCTGTTGCAGAGCCGGGCTTAGCCCGAAAGGATCCGGAAGGGAATGCCCATGGAGAAGACATACGAAACCATCCAGCTGGAATGCCTCGGCGAACTGGCCACCGTGGTGATCAACCGGCCGGAGGCGCTCAATGCGCTGAGCACGCAGGTGGTGGCCGACCTGACCCAGTTCGTGGCGGACGTCCAGTCGCCCGAAGGTGCCGAAGTGCGCAGCATCCTGATCACGGGATCGGGGGAGAAGGCGTTCGCGGCGGGCGCAGACATCCGGCAGATGGCCGACATGACTCCGGCCCAGGCCCGGGACTACAGCGCCGGCATGCAGGACCTGACGCGGTCGCTCGAACAACTGGCCATTCCCGTGATGGCGTGCGTAAACGGTTTCGCGCTCGGCGGCGGCCTGGAGCTGGCCATGGGCTGCGACTTCATTTATGCCACGGCAAACGCCAAGTTCGGCCAACCGGAAGTGAGCCTGGGCCTGATCCCCGGCTTCGGCGCCACGGTGCGCCTGCCGCACCTGGTGGGGCTGGCCCGTGCCAAGGAGCTGATCTACACCGGGCGGACCATCGGGGCCGAGGAGGCCTACCGGATCGGATTGGTCAACGCGGTGTTCGACAGCAAGGACGATATGCTCGACGCGGCCGCGGCCACCTGCCGCGAGATCGCCGGAAAGTCCCCAGCCGCCGTCGCCAACGCCAAGCGCACTGTAGACGCTGCCGCCGGTCTGTCGACCGCAGAAGGGCTGGTGGTGGAACGGAAGGCGTTCGGGGCTGCCTTTGCCACCGAGGACGCCCGGATCGGAACCAAGGCTTTCCTGGCCAAGGAGAAGCCCGAATTCACGGGGAAGTAAGCCGGTCAGCTCCCGGTGGAGGGACGTCTCTTTCCCAATAGGTTGACACATCAACTAAATAAGGGTCATACTAGATGCAAATGCATGATTATCTCTGGGAGGCATCCCAGCATCTACGCCTAGGAGGCACCGTTATGGCTTTTGAACTCACTCCCGGAACCTGGAACCTGGATACGTCCCACACGGAGATCGGCTTCGTGGTCCGCCACGCCGGCATCAGCAAGGTCCGCGGCCAATTCACCGAGGCCGACGCCACGCTGGTGGTCGGCGAATCCCTGGCTACGTCCTCGGTGGAGGCCACGGTCAAGACGGCGTCCTTCGACTCGAACGACGACAACCGCGACGGCCACGTCAAGAGCGCCGACTTCTTCGATGTGGAGCAGTTCCCGCACATGACCTTCAAGGCCAACCAGGTCCAGGGCACCCCGGAGGAGTTCAAGCTGGGCGGCGAGCTGACCATCAAGGACACCACCAAGCCGGTGACGTTCGACGTCGAGTTCGGCGGCATGGCCGTGGATCCGTTCGGCTCCACCCGCGCCGGCTTCTCCGCTAGCACCCAGATTTCCCGCAAGGAATTCGGCATCACCTGGAACGCAGCCCTCGAAGCTGGCGGCGTGCTGGTGGGCGATAAGGTCACCATCACGGTCGACGCCGCGTTTGTGCTGCCGGCCAACTGATCCGGCAGCATCCGCCGGCGATGCCGGCCCATTGAGGCGAACGCCCGCTCCCAGTCAGGGGGCGGGCGTTCGTTTTTTTGCGGTACGCCGAAGCAGATTCTCAGCAGTCTTACTACTTCGTTGCCGGTACTGGTCATGTTATGTACCGTTGGAAATAGGCGGTCACTCCCTGAAGCCCGACGGTTTCACGTCAGTTTCCAACTGGAAGAGGATGATCATGGCAAGTGTCAATGAAACGATCGATGTGGCCGTCCCGGTGTCCATGGCCTATAACCAGTGGGCCCAGTTCGAGTCCTTCCCGCAGTTCATGCACGGGGTCCAGTCAGTCCGGCAGCTCAGCGACACCACAAACCACTGGACGGTGAAGGTCGCCGGCGTCGAGCGTGAATTCGACACCGAGATCACCGAGCAGCATCCGGACCAAAGGATCGCTTGGAAGAGCACCGACGGTATCAGCCACGCGGGCGCGGTTGATTTCCACCGGCTCGACGAGAGGAACACGCGGGTCACTGTCCAGCTGGACTGGGACCCGCAAACGTTCGTCGAAAAGGCCGGAGCCGCTGCCGGCGCCGACAAGATGCAGGTGAAATCCGACCTGAAGCGGTTCAAGGAGTTCGTTGAAACCCAGGGCTCCGAGACCGGAGCCTGGCGCGGCAATGTGGACCGCCCCGGTGATGCATCGACCGGACCTTCCGGGAGTGCCGGGGCCGCTGCGGCAACGGGTGCGTCCCCGGCCGGGACCGGCGAGAAAGGCAATAGCCTGGGCAGCTGGGATTACTACGGCGGCACCGGGGCCGGCGGGTTTCCGCCGGGAGGCACCAACAAGGACGATCTGCCGATCGAAGACCCCGCCGCCCGGTCGGACAAACCGCTCCTGGATGATCCGGCACTTGGCGAGACCTCGAAGGTTCCGCTCCAGGATGTCCCTGGCGGAACGCTGAATGACCCGGACAATGAGCCCGATCCGGATACCGATGAGACGGGGCGGAATGCAGCAGGGCGCTGATCCGCCCCGCCGCGGCCACCAACAACGGACCGCTGAAGAAGAAGGTTGAAAGATGGCCAAGATCGAGCAGACAGTCGACATTGCGGCCCCGGCTGCCGAAGCCTACCGCGAGTGGGCAAGGTTCGAGGCGTTCGGGATCTTCATGCACGGCGTGGTGCGGGTCATCCGCGAGGATGACGTGACCCACCATTGGACCACCAAGGTTGGTGGCGTCCGGCGGGAGTTCGAGACGAAGATTACCGAGGAGCTACCGGGCAAGCGCATGGCCTGGGAAACCGTGGAGGGCGTGCCCCATCAGGGCACGGTGGAGTTCCTGGAACTCGATCCCGGCCGCACGCGGATGGTCGTGCGGATCGACTGGCATCCGGGGTCGGTGCTGGAAAAGGCCGGGGCCACTCTGGGCTCGGACCACCGCGAGGTGCGCAACGAGCTGTGGCGGTTTAAGCAGTATGTGGAGACAGGGGGCTCGGAGACCCATCATCCTGCCTCCGAGCACGGCCTGGGCAGCCGGGACTACTATGGCGGCACCGCCGGCGGCGGGTTCCCGCCGGGATACACAGAGCAGCACGATATACCGGTGCAGGATCCTGCCGCAGGCAAGGACCAGCCGGCCGGCGGCAGTCCGGAGACCGGAGAGTCGACGGAGGCAGAATCTAGCGGACGCTGATTCTTTCCACCGACTCGATGGCGCGCTCCGAGAGCCGCTCCGAGATCGGGGCGCTCTTGGCCGATTCGGACGCAGCTGCCTGGCCTTCCGGGCTGAGCACATACTCGGCGAAGGTCTTGATCAGTTCGATCTTTTCCGGATCATCATAGGTTGTGCACCAGACGTGGTAGGACACCAGCAGTAGCGGGTAGGCGCCTTCGGCCGTGGTGGTCCGGTCAAGTTCCAGTGCGAGGTCGTACTCCGGGCGCCCCTCTGCCGGTTCGGCCTCGTCGAGGGCTATGGCCGCGCCCTCGGAGCTGACCGGCACGTAATCGTCGCCGACCTTGAGGTTCACTTTGCCCAGTGGAGGTCCGACCGCAGAATCATCTGCGTATGTCACTGCGCCTTCGGTGCGGGCGACCATGCTGACCACGCCGGTGTTGCCCTGTGCGTTTTCCGCAACGAATTCCGAGGGGAAGGCGTCGCTGGGTTCGGCCGTCCAGACATCCGGAGCCACGGCATGCAGGTACTCAGTGAAGTTTTCCGTGGTTCCGGAATCATCGCCGCGGCTTACCCGCGTGATGCGCAGATCCGGCAGTTCCACACCAGGGTTCTGTTCGGCGATGGCCGGGTCGTTCCAGTGTGTGATCTCGCCCTTGAAGATCCCCGCTATCGTGGCGGCGTCCATGTTCAGTTCAGTAATGCCGGGCAGGTTGAAGCCGACGGCGATGGGGGAGACATAGGCGGGGACGTTGAATGCGCCTTCGGGGCCGCAAACTTCCTTGGCGCGCTCCATCTCCTCGGCGTCGAGGTAGGCGTCCGATCCGGCAAATTCCACGGCACCGGCCAGGAACGCGGTCCGGCCGGCCCCGGAGCCGTCCGGGGAGTACTGGACCTGCGCCTTGGGATGAAGCAGGTTAAAGCCCGCGCGCCAAGCATCCATCGCCGCGTTCTGGGCGGACGAACCGGCGCCCGAAAGGGTTCCGGTCAGATCGGATCCGTGCTGGGCCGCTGCTTCCTGCTCCGGCCCAAGGGGATAGTCGGAGCCGCAGGCCGTCAGGGACAGCAGGGCAGCAGAAGTCAGGGCCAAGGTGGGAAAAAGTCGGGGAGCCATCCTCTTTAGGGTAACCGGGAACGAATCGTGCACAAAGATGACTCCCTCCGCCCCCGGATAGGGCGGGCGGGTTTCTTGCTCACTTCCTGTCCAGATCGCGTGTGGCCGGGCCTTCCAGCACCACGCCGTCGGCGCTGAAACGCGAGCCGTGCAACGGGCAGTCCCAAGTGCATTCGGCGTCGTTCCAGGAGAGCACTCCGCCCAGATGCGTGCAGACCGCGCTCACCCGGCGGGTAGTGCCGTCCACGGTGCTCACGCCCACCGGCCGGGCATTGTCCCGGACCACTGTGCCCTGGCCTTCCGGCGGCGCCGTTTCCGAGGTGCGGACGAGTCCGCTGAGCCAGCCGCTCACCAGCTCCACCCCGACGGACGCGTTGGTCTGCACCGTGGAGAAGGCATCCTGCGGGGCCACCCGCGTCTTGTACAGCTCCCTGGCCCAGGGTTTGGCCCCTTCGAGGATCAGTGAGGTCAGCGACAGCGCGGCCGCCACCGAATTGGTCATGCCCCACTTGTTGTAGCCCGTGGCCACATAGATGCGGTCCTCGGCGAAGGACAGCTTGCCCACATAGGGCACGGCCCCGTCCGGTTTGTAGTCCTGCGCAGACCAGCTGTGCGTCAGTTCGGCGCCGGGGAAGGTGTTCTGCGCCCAGCGGACCAGATCCTCCAGCTGCCCTTTGGTGTGGTGCTGCCGACCCACGCTGTGGCCGTTGCCGCCCACGATCAGGACCTGCCGGCCGGCGCTCTCGGCGGTGCGCAGGGACCTGGCGGGCGAATCGATCGACAGGTACATGCCCTCGGGAATCTGCCCGGGCACATTGAAGGCGGTGGCATAGGACCGCTGGGGTTTGAGCAGGCCGAAATGGCCGCCTCGGTTCAGGATGGGCGTGCCCGTGGCCAGGACAACGTGGTCCGCGGTGACCTGGCCGGCCTCCGCGTGGACGGTCAGTTTGCGGCCCGCGCTGCCGCCGGCAGCTTGCTTGGATCCGGATGTTCCACGGGTGCCGGTGACGTTGGTGACGCGTACCCGTTCCACCAAAAGGCCGCCGCGTTCGCGTAGTTCCGCGGCGAGCCCGGCGAGCACCTGAAGCGGGTGGATCTGGGCTTGGTCAGGCAGCCGGATGGCACCGGCGATCGGAAAGGGCAGCTCTGCGGAGGTGTCCACGAACTCCACCCCGAGGCCGGCTTCGGCGCTGGCTTCCAGCTCCTTTTTGAGGTCTTCAATGCCCTTGCTCGTGTTGGCATAGGTGTAGGCATCACGGCGCTGGTAGTCGATTCCGTGCTCTTCGCAGAAGCGCAGGAGCCAGGACTGCCCTTCGCGCTGGGCATCCACGTAGGCGCGTGCAGTTCCGGCGCCGTGGTGCGAGCTGATGCTGGTCATCTGGCGGCCCTGCAACAGGGAGACCTTTGCGGTGGTGTTGCCTGTGGTGACGGCCCCGGTGCTGCGGGCCTCCAGTACGGCAACCCGGTGCCCGGCCCGTGCCAACAGGACCGCGGTGGTCAGGCCGGTAATGCCAGCTCCGACAATCACGCTGTCATATTCGGTGCCAGGCTCGTAGGAATCCGAGGCGATGTCCGGCGCCGTGTCTAGCCAAAGGGATTTCATGGTGATCCTTTCCGCTGCTAACTCCACCCCACCTTGTTGCGTGAGTTCCGTCAAGAGATCAGTAAGCTTACTTTCAATACTGACCGCAAAAGAGGTTTCGGAGGCCGGCTACGTTATGGATACCGCTGTACTAATCATCGACATGCAGAACGCCTATTTCGAGGATCCCGCCCTGGGAGAACGGCGGGGGCAGCTGGTCGATGCCTGCAACCACCTCATCGGACAGGCGCAAAAGGCCTCGGTCCCGGTGTTGATGGTGTGCACCGAACACGAGCGGGATAAATCCACCTGGACCCTGAGCATGCTTGAAGACGACCAGGGCTTCATCTTCTCCGGCAGTGAGCAGGCAGGATTCCTCCCGGGGCTGCGGTATGAGAATCTGCCGCGGATGGTCAAGACGCGGGACAGCGCTTTCCAGGGCACTGACCTGCTGCTGCGGCTACGCAATTTCGGAGCGACGCAGTTGGTGCTGGCCGGCGTTTCCATCCATAACTGCGTGGCCCAGACCGCAGCTGACGCCTTCGCCAACAACTTCAAGGTGGCCTACGCCGCGGACGCCATGGCCTCGAACAAGGACGACTACGGACACATGGTGCGCAAGGTGCTCAGCGAGGAATACCGCCAGCCCATCCTTGATGCTGCAGGAGTGGACCGGCTGCTGGCCGGCGGGGAAGTGTAGGTCCGCCCCCGGCTCTGGTCTGCGATGCAAATGCTCAGTAGCCTGAGAATCGACGCCAACTACTGCAGGAGGTAATGGACATGGACCAGGAAATCCACCGCCGGATCGAAGAGCTCATCGAAGAGGAGCAGCAGCTCCGCGAGGGCGGCACCGTGGACAACGAGCAGGCAGAGGCGCGGGCAAGGGAGCTTGCGCGGCTGGAAGAACAGCTGGACCAGTGCTGGGACCTGCTCCGCCAGCGCCGGGCCAAGCGCCGTGCCGGCGAAGACCCCGATGAGGCCCAAGCCCGCCCGGTTGAGGAAGTGGAGGGTTACCGCCAGTAGGCAACGTACGACGCCGGCACTTGGGTTCCGCAGCAACGGAACCCAAGTGCCGGCGTCGTTAGCTTCTTGCTAGGCGCCCTTTTTCGCCTTGGTTTTCGCCGCGGACGTCTTGGAGGCGGACTTCGCGGCCGGTTTTTCCTTGGTGTCCTCCGACTTCGCCGAAGACTTTGAGGCGGACTTGGCGGGGGCCTTGGGCTTGGATTCCGCCGGCTTCTTGCCTTCGCGGTTCTTCTCGACGCTGCGGCGCAGGGCCTCCATCAGGTCCAGGACCTTGCCGCCTTCTTCCTCGCCCTCTTCGCCGAAGGTCGCCTCGGTGTCCAGGGTTTCGCCCTGCTCGAGCTTGGCCTCGATGAGCGTGCGCAGCTGCTCCTGGTACTCGTCCGTGAAGTCCTCGGGCTTGAAGTCGCTGGAGAAGGATTCCACCAGCGCAGCGGACATTTCGCGTTCCTTCGCGGAAACCCGTACGTCCTCTTCGAGCGACGGGAAGGCGGCCTCGCGCACCTCGTCCTCCCAGAGCAGCGTCTGCAGCATCAGCACGTCGCCGCGGACACGCAGCGCGGCCAAGCGGGTTTTCTGCCGCAGCGCGAACTTCACCACCGCGGTCCGGTCCGTGTCTTCCAGCGTCCGGCGCAGGAGCACATAGGCCTTGGTCGATTTGGAATCCGGCTCCAGGTAGTAGCTGCGGTCGAACATGATCGGGTCGATCTGGTCGCTGGGGACAAACTCCACCACGTCGATCTCGCGGTTCTTCTCCACCGGCAGCGAGTCCAGGTCCTCGTCCGTGAGCACCACGGTCTGCTCGCCGTCGTCGTACGCCTTGTCGATGTCCTTGTACTCGACGATCTCCCCGCACACCTCGCAGCGGCGCTGGTACCGAATCCGCCCGCCGTCCTTCTCATGGACCTGGTGCAGCTTGATGTCATGGTCTTCCGTGGCGCTGTAAAGCTTGACCGGGACGTTGACCAGGCCGAAAGCGACAGCCCCTTTCCAGATGGCTCTCATGGGTCAATACAACACCAAGCATGCTGGCAATTACTAGCCATCGGCCACAATATTGGCGAGACTAACCCTATGGCCCAGACAAGCTCCAGCCAGCGCCAGCTGGTCACGGTGGACGGACACCGGCTGAAGCTGACGAGCCTGGACAAGGTAATTTACCCCGAAACCGGCACCACCAAGGCCGAAGTGCTGGACTATTACTCGCGGATCGCGGACTACCTGATTCCGCATGCCGCACACCGACCGGTCACCCGCAAGCGCTGGGTCAACGGGGTGGGCACGGTAGACAAACCCGGCGAGGTGTTCTTCCAAAAAAACCTGGAGGAACACGCCCCGTCCTGGGTCAAAAGCCACGCGATCGAGCACAAGAGCGGGACCAACGTGTACCCGATGGTCAACGATCTGGCCACGCTCACCTGGCTGGCGCAGATTTCGGCGCTGGAGATCCACGTTCCGCAGTGGAAGTTCGGGCCGCGGGGCAAGATCAGCAATCCGGACCGGCTGGTACTGGATCTGGACCCGGGGGAGGGCGCCGGGCTGGCCGAATGCGCCGAGGTGGCGCGGCTGGTCCGCGCGGTGCTGACCGGGATGGGGCTGGATCCCCGGCCGGTCACCAGCGGTTCCAAGGGCATCCATCTGTACGCCGCGCTGGACGGGAAGCAGACCTCGGAGGAGGTGTCCGCCGTCGCGCATGAACTGGCGCGCGTGCTGGAGGCGGACCACAAGGACCTGGTGGTCAGCGACATGAAAAAGACGCTGCGCAGGGGCAAAGTCCTGCTGGACTGGAGCCAGAACCACTGGAACAAGACCACCATCACCCCCTATTCGCTGCGCGGGCGCGCCCATCCGATGGTGGCCGCGCCGCGCACGTGGGAGGAACTCGACGACCCGGACCTGGCGCACCTGGACTATCTGGAGGTGCTCGAGCGCGTCGGCGAGCTGGGGGACCTGCTCGAAGGCATGGGCTCGGGGACTGCGGACGAGGAATCGCTGGCCGAGGCGGTGGAGGAAGCCGGGGAGGACCAGGCAAACAACGACGGCGGTGCGCGCCGATCCGGGGCGGCTCACGGTTCCGACCGGCTCACCAAATACCGTTCCATGCGCGACCCGGCCAAAACGGCGGAACCCGTCCCGGAGGCTCCGCCGGTGGACCGCGGCGGCAACACCTTTGTCATCCAGGAGCACCACGCCCGGCGGCTGCACTACGACTTCCGGCTCGAGCGCGAAGGGGTCCTGGTGTCCTGGGCCGTGCCGAAGGGGCCCCCCACCAGCCCGGGCAAGAACCACCTGGCCGTCCAGACCGAGGACCACCCGCTGGAATACGGCAGCTTCGAAGGCACCATTGCGAAAGGCGAGTACGGCGCCGGCGAGGTCTACATCTGGGATTCGGGCACCTATGACCTGGAGAAGTGGCGGGACGGCAAGGAGGTCATCGTCACCCTGCACGGCAAGGAGGGCGGCGGGCTCAGCAAGGACGGCGGACCGGAGGCGCCGCGGCGCTATGCCCTGATCCACACCGGCGGGGAAAAGGGCGAGAACAACTGGCTGATGCACCTGATGAAGGACCAGAAGCCCGGGACCTACCGGAAGGGCACGCCGCACCAACGCCAGGGCGATGACCTGGCCAAGGAAGTCGAGCCCGCGTTCATAAAACCGATGCTGGCAACGCAGGGCTCCGCGGCGGACATCACCGCTGAACACCAGTGGGCGTTCGAGATGAAGTGGGACGGCATCCGTGCCATCGCCATCATCGAGGACCGCGGCGTCCGGCTGATCAGCCGCAACGGCAACGACCTGACCGCCGGCTACCCCGAACTGGCGGACCTGCCTGACCGGGTGCACGCGGAGACGGCGGTGCTGGACGGGGAGATCGTGGCCCTTAATAAGGCGGGCCGCCCGGACTTCGGCCTCCTGCAGACCCGCATGAAGCTGACCAAGAAGCGCGAGATCGACCAGGCCGCGGCGCGGACCCCGGTCCACCTGATGCTTTTCGACCTGCTGCAGCTGGACGGCAAATCGCTGCTGCCGCTGGAATACTGCCAGCGCCGCGAGATACTGGCAGAGGCCGTGGATGCCGGCGGCGACGGCCACATCCAGGTGCCGCCGGACCTGGACACCTCGCTGCAGGACGCGGTGGACACCAGCAAGGAACTCGGCCTTGAAGGTGTGATGGCCAAGCGGGTAGACAGTACATACGCGGACGGACAGCGCTCAAGGAGTTGGATCAAGATCAAGAACCAGTTGACGCAGGAAGTGGTCATCGTGGGCTGGCGGCCCGGCAAGGGCAGCCGGGAGCGCAAGATCGGCTCGCTGCTGGTGGCCATTCCGGACGGTGCGGACCTGCGTTACCTGGGCCGCGTCGGCTCCGGCCTGACCGAGCGGGACCTGGCGGCCGTGGGGGCGCGCCTGAAGAAGATGGGCCGCAAGACCCCGCCGCTGGACGACGTTCCCGCCGCCGATGCCTCGGATGCGCACTGGGTCCGGCCAGCCCTGGTGGGCGAGGTGCAGTTCAGCGAACGGACGGAAGCCGGCAAGCTGCGTCACCCCGTCTGGCGCGGTTTCCGGCCGGACAAGAAACCATCCGACGTCGTGGTCGAGGTCTGATCCGACGCCCGCCCCACCGTCGCGATAGCACCGCCCGGCACCACCGCCCCGAGGAGGCTCCATGACCGAGAACAACACAGTGCTGACCACCAACCCGGGCGCGGACCAGCGCAGCCTTGACGGCGTGGATCTGTGGTGGCGCGCGGCCAACTACCTGTCCGCCGGGCAGATCTACCTGCGCGACAACCCGCTGCTGCGCCGGCCGCTGGAACCGGAGGACGTGAAGGCGCGGCTGCTCGGGCACTGGGGCACGACGCCGGGGCTCAACTTCATCTACGCCCATCTGAACCGCGTGATCGCCGAACAGGACCAGGACATCCTTTTCGTCACCGGTCCCGGCCACGGCGGCCCGGCCAACGTGGCGAACGCCTGGCTGGAGGGGACCTACTCGGAGATCTATACCCACGTGGGGAAGGACGAGGACGGACTGCGGGAACTGTTCAAGCAGTTCTCCTACCCGGGCGGCATTCCCAGTCATGCGGCACCGGAAACCCCCGGCTCAATCAATGAAGGCGGGGAGCTCGGCTACTCCCTGGCCCACGCCTTCGGAGCCGTGTTCGATAATCCGCAGCTGATCGCGGCCTGCGTCATCGGCGACGGCGAAGCGGAAACCGGGACGCTGGCCACCAGCTGGCACTCGAGCTCGTTCCTCGACCCGGTGCAGGACGGCGCGGTGCTGCCCATCCTGCACATGAACGGGTACAAGATCGCCAATCCCACCGTGCTGGCGCGGATGCCCCAGGAGCAGCTGGCCGCGCTGCTGACCGGCTACGGGTACGAGCCGATCTTCGTCACCGTGCAGGATCCGCGGGACACCGTGCGCGCCCATGAGGAATTCGCGCACGCCCTCGAGCAGGCCCTGGGCAGCATCCGGCAGATCCAGGAGCAGCACCGGTCGGAGCAGGCAGCGCCGTCGGAATTCGCCCCGCGCTGGCCGATGATCGTGCTGCGGTCGCCCAAGGGCTGGACCGGGCCCGAAGAGGTGGACGGCAAACCGGTGGAGGGGACCTGGCGGGCGCACCAGGTGCCGCTGTCCGAGGTCCGGACCAACCCCGACCACCTGGCCCAGCTGCAGGGCTGGCTGCAGTCCTACCGGCCGGACGAGCTTTTCGACGGCGAGGGCCGGCTGCGTGCGGAAATCGCCGGCCTCGCGCCGCAGGGCGACAAGCGGATGAGCGCTACTGCCTATGCCAACGGCGGCCGGCTACTGCAGGACCTGAAGCTGCCCCCTTACGGTGGGCACGCCGTCGTCGTTAATCAGCCGGGAACCGAGCGCGTGAGCCCGATGAAGAATCTGGGGTCGTGGCTGCGCGAAGTGGTGCGGCTGAATCCGGAGAACTTCCGGATCTTCGGCCCGGACGAGACGGCCTCGAACCGGCTGCAGGACGTCTACGAGGCCACGGACAAGGTCTGGCAGCAGCGGCTCGACGAGGTGGACGAGCATCTGGGCCGGGCCGGCCGGGTGATGGAAGTGCTCAGCGAAAACCTCTGCCAGGGCTGGCTCGAGGGCTACCTGCTGACCGGGCGGCACGGGGTGTTCAACTGCTACGAAGCGTTCGTGCACATTGTCGATTCCATGTTCAACCAGCACGCAAAATGGCTTCAGGTGCACCGCGAACTGCCCTGGCGGCAGCCGGTCGCATCGCTGAACTACCTGCTGTCCTCGCACGTCTGGCAGCAGGACCACAACGGCTTTTCGCATCAGGACCCGGGCTTCATCGACCACGTGATGAACAAGAAGCCCGAGGTGGTCCGGGTCTACCTGCCGCCGGATGCCAACACGCTGCTCGCCGTCACCGAGCACTGCCTGCGCTCCCGCGACTACGTCAATGTCATTGTCTGCGGGAAGCAGCCGTCGCTGACCTGGCTGGGCCCGGAGGATGCCCGGAACCACTGCGAACGCGGGATCGGGGTCTGGGACTTCGCGGGCAGCGAGCGTCCCGGCGAGGAACCGGACGTGGTCCTCGGCTGCGCCGGCGACGTGCCCACCGTGGAGGCCGTGGCTGCGGCCGCGCTGCTGCGCGAACAGATACCGGAGCTGAAGGTACGGCTGGTCAACGTGGTGGACCTGATGCGCCTGCAGGATGCCAAGGAACATCCGCACGGCCTGGAGCACCGGGATTTCGACCGGCTGTTCACAACCGACAAGCCCATCATCTTCGCGTACCACGGCTACCCCTGGCTGCTCCACCGGCTGACGTACCGGCGCACCAACCATGGCAATCTGCACGTCCGCGGCTACGTCGAGGAAGGAACCACCACCACGCCGTTCGACATGGCCATGATGAACCGCATCGACCGCTACCAGCTGGCCATCGACGTCATCGACCGGGTGCCTTCCCTAGGCTCCTCCCGCACCGGACTGCGCCAGCAGCTGCAGGATCTGCGCATGCAGTCACTGCGCCATACCCGCGAATTCGGCGAGGACCCGGACGCCATCAGCGAGTGGATGCTGCCGGCTCAATAATTGTTAAAGGTTTCCGTAGCCTTACCCCTGTCAAATGAACCATGAATGGCTACGCTGTTAGCCAGGGGATTAAATTCTGTTGGGGGAGAAGGCAGACGGACCATGGGGAGTCTATTTAAGCCGACCATTCGCGATGTCGCGGAAAAGGCCGGCGTATCACTGGCGACAGTGTCATATGTACTGTCCGGCCGCAGCGGCGGGTCAACACGGATCAGCGAACCCACCAAAGAGCGTGTCCTCGAGGCGGCCAAGGAACTGGGCTATGTGGCCAACAGCGCGGCACGCGGTATGCGCCGCGGGCGCACGGACACAATTGCCGTGGTCATCGAGAACATGGAGTCGCCGTGGGACCGCGCCCTGGCGGAAACAGCCAACCGGATCCTGCCGGCCCACGGCTACCGGGTGGTGATCCTGCTGGGGCAGGAGGCCTGGCGGAACTTCATGCTCTCCGGCGGAGCCGACGGTGTGATTCTCGGTTTCAGCACCGAAACTGAGGACGAAACCCGGACCATCCTGGACCTAGCCAAACGCGGCGTGGCCCAGGTGGTGGTGTCCCAGTTCCTCGAGCCGCAGGGCTTCGATGTGCTATCGGTGGACGCCGCCGGCGGGATTGCCGAGGCGGCCGAGTACTTGGGCGGTCGGCATGAACGGATCGGCGTGATCCACCGGGGAACCTCGGCCCCGGGGCCGCGCGGCACGCGGCTGGAACTGTTCCGGACCGCCCTGGCACAGAACGGCGTGCAGCTCGATGACTCGCTGGTCCGTGCCTCGGGCGGGTCCTGGCGCACGGCCTTCCAAAGCGCGCTGGAACTGCTCTCGCTGCCCGAACCGCCCACCGCATTCTTCACCACGGCTGATCTTGAGGCACTGTGCGTCTCGGGGGCGGCTACCTGGAAGGGTCTGGAAATCCCGGACCAGCTGGAAATTATCGGCGTGGAGAATTCGCAGCTGGGGAAGAACTCGGACCCGGCCCTGAGCACGGTGGGCCCGGATCCTACCGAGCACCTGGCGGTGGATCTGCTGCTGGCCCGGCTGAAGGGCGAAGCCGGCGAACAAGGCCGCAAGGTTCCGGTGCCGTGGAAGATGCGCTTCCGCGGGACTACGCAGCGGCAGGACGCCGAGTCGGGCAACGGAGACAACGGAGTTGTGAGCACCACGGCCGCCACTTAGAGTCCTGCCTATGGACTGCACCAGCTACAGCTACGGACCGGATCCCAGCCAGTACGGCCAGCTGTACCTGCCCGCGCAGCGCACACATGACGCCGTCGTGGTTATTATCCACGGGGGCTATTGGCGTTCCCGCTACGGTCTGGACCTGGGCGAGCCGGCGGCCCGCGACCTGGCCTCGCGCGGCTACGTGTGCTGGAACCTCGAATACCGCCGCGCCGGCAACGGCGGCGGCTGGCCCGCAACGTTCGACGACGTGGCGGCCGGCATCGATCTGCTCGCCGAGCTGGGTGGCCGGCTGGCGCTGCCGGTGGAGAACGTGGTGGCGCTGGGACATTCGGCCGGCGGACACTTGGCCGCGTGGGCCGGCGGCCGCGCTTCGCTGCCCGCCGGGGTGCCCGGAGCGGATCCGGCGGTCCCAATTTCCGCGGTGCTGAGCCAGGCCGGGGTGCTGGACCTGCGGCGGGCCTGGGAACTGGGCCTGAGCGACCAGGCGGTGGAAAACTTCCTGGGCTGCGGCCCGGAGGATGAGCCGCAGCGGTTCCGCTGGGCCGATCCACTCCAGCAGGTCCCGCTGTCCGTCCCGGTCTACGCGTTCCACTCGGAGGCCGACGACGCGGTGCCGGTGGCCCTGTCCGAAAACTATGTGGCGGCGGCCCAGGCAGCAGGCGGCCGCGCGGAACTCATCAGGGTTCCCGGGGACCACTTCGACATCATCGACCCCGGATCGGCGGCCTTCGCCAAGATCCGTACCGTGCTTCAGACCTTGGGATAGCGCCCGGCCCTACCCCTGCCGCGGACCGGCGCGCTCTGCTACGTTGACACTGTGCTGACAGTTATCGGTGAGGCCCTGGTCGACGTCGTTTCAAGCGATACTTCTGCGGAGCGAGTCCACGTAGGCGGCAGCCCGCTGAACGTCGCGGTGGGGCTGGCGCGGCTGGGCCAGCCGGTACAGTTCGTCGGGCGGTACGGCCGCGATGATCATGGCGCCCGGATCCTCCACCACCTGCGCTCCAATTCGGTACTCACGCCGCTGGGCGGCGATGGTGGGCCGACCAGTGTTGCCAAGGCGACGCTGGACCGGACCGGCGCCGCGCACTACACCTTCGACCTGTTGTGGGAACTGCCGCCGCTGGAGACGGCCCTGCCGAGGCTGCTCGAGGAAACGCTCTGGCTGCACACCGGTTCGATCGCCGCCATGCTCGAGCCCGGGGCGCATACCGTGCTGGCCACGGTCCAGCGCGCGCATCCGCGGGCCTTGATCAGTTATGACCCGAACTGCCGGCCCACCCTGATCACCGATCGGGACTTCGCCCGCCGGCAGGCCGAGAAGTTCGTGGCGCTGGCCGATCTGGTCAAGGCCTCCGAGGAAGACCTCCGGTGGCTCTACCCGGACCGTCCGGTGGAGGAATCGGCGCGTGAATGGCTGTCCCGCGGACCGGGCATTGTCGTGGTGACCAAGGGAGCCCTGGGACCGTGGGGCGTGGTGCGCGACGGCGCGGCCGAAGCCCCGGTGCCCGAGGTCGAGGTAGTGGATTCGGTCGGCGCGGGGGACTCCTTCATGGCGGCGCTGCTGACGGCCCTGATGGAGCGCGGGCTGGCCGGTTCCCGGAGCCGCGAGCACTTGCAGAACCTGTCTGCCGATGTCCTGCGGGAGATACTGGACTTCGCGGCCAGTGCTGCTGCCGTCACGGTTTCCCGCGCCGGTGCCAATCCTCCCAGCCGGAACGAACTTGCCCGCTGAAACGCCGGGTGACGCATAGACTGGGCTGTATGCGCTTGATTGCCAGTGATCTGGACGGGACCATCATTGGCCGGGACGGGAAAATCAGCGCCCGCACCGTCCGGGCGTTCAAGGACGCGGCTGCTGCCGGCGTCGAAATTGTCTTTGTCACCGGCCGTCCGCCGCGCTGGCTGGATCCGCTGCGCGAGCAGATCGGCCACGAAGGCACCGTGATCTGTTCCAATGGCGCCGTGGTCTACGACCTGGTGCGCAGCGAGGTCATCTCGGCCAAAACACTGCCGCACACCAACATCTTCCAGGCCCGCGAGATCATTCTGCGGCTGCATCCGCGCGCTACTTTCGCTGCCGAAACCACCTTCGGATTCCAGCTGGAACCGGGCTTCGTGGAGCAGGGGTCCGTGGAGCTGCTGGACGGAATCGAGCCGATGCTACTGGAGCAGTCCCTGACGGAACGCGATGCGGTGGTGAAGTTCCTGGCGCGCGGCCGGGACCTGGATCCGGATGCGTTCCTGGCCGAGGTGCAGGACGCGGTGTCCCATCTGGTGGCGGTCACCCATTCGGCGCCTACCGTGGCCCTGCTGGAGATGGCGCAGCCGGGCATCAACAAGGCCGTGACGCTGGCGGACTATGCCTCGTCGCTGAACATCGACCCGCAGGACGTGGTTGCTTTCGGCGATATGCCCAATGACATCGAGATGCTCGAGTGGGCCGGCCACGGGTACGCGATGGCATCGGGCCACCCTGAAGCGATCGGAGCGGCACGCTACCAGGCCCCGGCTTTCGCCGACGACGGCGTGGCCCAGATTCTCGAAGCCCGGCTCGCCGAGCTGTAGGCGGAGCCGGAAGGTGAGCAGTGACTACCCGTATCTGCATAACCGGTGCGGGACCGCGGCCGGTGCCGAACCGTGGCCGGTAGCCTTTGCACACCGCGGCTTCTCACCGGCCGGCCATGAGAACTCGCTGGCCGCGTTCCGCGCTGCCATCGAGCTGGGCTACGGGTATGTGGAAACCGACGTACGTACCACCGCCGACGGCGAACTGATGGTTTTCCACGACGAGAGCCTGGACCGGGTCACGGACGGTTCTGGGCCGCTCGCCGAGCACACCCGTTCCCAGCTGCGGCAAGTCCGCATCGGCGGCGTCGAGCCGATCCCCACCATGGAGGAACTCCTGCGCGAGTGGCCGGACCTGAAGATCAACGTGGACGTGAAGGACCGCGCCGGCGGCCCGCTGCTGGCACGGCTGATCGAGCAGTACAAGGCCCACGACCGCATCCTCGTCACGTCCTTCTCGGACCGGCGGCGCCTCGGTGTTTTCCGCGGTCTGACCTTGCCCGCGGCCAGTTCCGGCGGCATCGTATCGTTGAGTGCACTGGTGGGGCTGGGCCGCGTTGGGCTGACCCGGGCGGTGGGCCGCGCGGCGCGGATGCATGCCGTGCAGGTGCCGGTGGCCTACGGGCGGTTCCGCGTGGTCACCCCGGCCTTCGTGCGGCGCTGCCATGCGGCCGGGCTGCACGTGCACGTATGGACGATCAATGAGCGTGATGAGATGAACCGGCTGCTGGATCTCGGCGTGGACGGAATCATGACGGACCGGGCCGATGTACTGGCACAGGTGATGGACGAACGCGGTTTCTGGCCGCAGAGGGAGCAGGCATGAAGGTTTTGGTGGCACCGGATAAGTTCAAGGGCACGCTGTCCGCGGCGGAGGCAGCCCAGGCGATGGCGGAGGGAGTGCTGCGCGTCTACCCGGATGCCGAGGTTCGGACGCTGCCGGTGGCGGACGGCGGCGAGGGGACGTTGGAAGCCGCGCTGGCCGCCGGAGCCCAGGAACACACCAGCCGGGTCCGCGGACCGCTGGACCGCGAGGTCACCGCCTCCTGGGCCATGCTTGACCGTGGCGGCATCAAAACCGCGGTGATCGAGACCGCCCGGGCCTCCGGGCTACTGCTCACCGAGCCCTCCGTGCAGACCGCGCTGGCGGCGCATTCCTACGGCAGCGGGCAGCTGATCGCCGCGGCCCTCGACGCGGGCGCCCAGGAAATTGTGCTCGGGATCGGCGGTTCCGCGATGACGGACGGCGGCTCCGGTGCCTTGTGCGCGCTGGGCCTGAAGATTTACGACGGCGGGGCGCAGGTTCCGCTCGGCGGCGCCGGCCTGGCCACGGCACACCGGATCGATGCCTCCGGCCTGGACTCACGGCTGGCCTCGGTGACTGTGCGGATTGCCGCGGATGTGGACAATCCGTTGCATGGTCCGGAAGGTGCCGCGCATATCTTCGGCCAGCAGAAGGGTGCGGACGCCACGGGCCGGCAGCTCCTGGATGAAGGACTGCAGCGGTGGGCGGAACTGCTGCGGCAGGAGACCGGGGCCGAGGTCAACGTTCCCGGAGCCGGTGCCGCGGGCGGCTTCCCGGCGGGCTTCCTCGGCCTGACCAAGGCACGGCTGGAGCGCGGCTTTGACCTGGTGGCCGAACTGACCGGTCTCGATGCTGCCCTGGAGGGCGCGGACCTGGTGATCACCGGCGAGGGGTCCATGGACGAGCAGTCGGAATACGGCAAGGCGCCCATGGGTATCGCCGACCGTGCACACCAGAGGGGAATTCCCGCCGTCGTTGTTGCCGGGAAAATCACCTTGACGCCGGAGCAGCTGGCCGCGCACGGAGTGGAGGCCGCCGTCAGCCTGCTGGACCTTGCCCGCACGCCGGAAGAAGCCTTCGCCCAGGCGGCCAAGTACGTCACCTGGGGTACGCAGCAGGCACTCGAGGGAGCGTAAGCAGCAGGGCGTCAGTCCTCGGGGACGGGTTCCGGCGGGAGGAAGCCGTCCTGGCCCGGGTCGTCCTCACGCTCCGGATCCTGCCGGGCCTCGTACTCACCGTCCGGACTCAGCCCGGGAACCCGCTGGCCGGCGTTGGTCAGGCCCGACGTGAAGGTGTCGCCGTCGAACTCGGCAGCGGATTCGCGTTCGGGCTCCGCGGCGTTGATGTCCTGACGAAGGTGCTCGTCCTCGGGGAGGTTCTCTTCTGGTATCTGGGTCATGATTCCAGCCAACCACCGCTGCCGAAAGGGCACAATGGCTTCCGCGTTCCCCGCGGGTGCTACGGGCTAAAAAGTTCTGCGGGCAGGCCAGTGTGTCGCCGCCGCCGCTTTGGCATGCTGGATACATGGACGAACAGATCGTCGTGCTGCCTGGGGGACCGGGGCTGGATGCGGATCTGCACCTGCCCGCCGGCGCCAGGGGGATAGTGGTTTTCGCCCACGGCAGCGGCAGCAGCCGCCGCAGCCAGCGCAACATCCTGGTGGCCAAGGAGCTGCAGCAGGCGGGCCTGGGCACGCTCCTCTTCGACCTGCTGACCTCCCAGGAGGAACGGCGCGATGCCGTGGATGCGTCCCTGCGCTTCGACATTGGGTTCCTGACGGACCGGCTGGCCGCGGTGGTGGACGAGGTGGCAGCCCGTCCCCAATTGGCAGGCCTGCCCGTGGGGTTGTTCGGCGCCAGCACCGGCGCTGCAGCTGCGCTCGGCACGGCGGCGGCGCGTCCCGGCGTCGTACGTTCGGTGGTGTCCCGCGGCGGACGGCCGGATCTGGCCGCCGAAGCGCTGTCCGGGGTGCGCGCCCCGACCCTGCTGCTGGTCGGGTCGCTCGATGAGCAGGTCATCGCCTACAACGAACAGGCAGCCGCCCGGCTGCCGGCGGAGCACCAGTTGTCCATCATCCCGGGCGCAACGCACCTCTTCTCCGAACCCGGGACGCTGGAGGAAGTCGCCCGCCAGGCCGCCGCCTGGTTCAGCCGGACACTGCAGACCGGCCCGGCACAGGCGGCTCCGGCCTAGGCGGGGTTCAGGTATTGGCCGGCCACGTCTCCATTTCGCCGCCGTGCGCATGGACGCCATGCAACGGGTCAAGCGCCGTCGTTTCATCGAAGAACAGGAACGCGTCGTAACGCCGCCCCATCACGGAGGGCACGTAGTTGCCCCACCGCTCCGCGTTCGGGTCGTACACCACACCGATGGCACGGTGTTCAAGGGACTGTCCCGCCCAGTCGGAACCGTCGGCGGCGGAATCCGTGGCTTTGGATCCGCCGTTGAAGACAAACGAGGCGGAAGGAGTTCCTTCGAGGGCCGAATGCATCAGGTCCTCGACACTTCCCCGCCGCGCGGGCGGGGTTTGCATCACCTGCGTCGAACCGCCCCAGCGGTCGGAGGCGACGACGCTGCCGCGGTAGCTGCCAAACCCCACCGCCACCACGCCCTCCTCCGAATGCGCTTCGCGCACCAGCTGGCCGACGTTGACCATCCCGGCCGATGCCATGTCGGTCCAGCGCGCATCCCCGATATGCGTGTTGTGCTCCCACACCACGGCCTTGGCGCCATCGCCGTGGTGCGCCATCAGCCGGTCCAGCGTCGAAACCATGTGCTCGTCCCGCACGTTCCACGATTCGGATCCGCCGCGCACCATGGCGCGGTAGTAGGCCTCGGCACCTGCCGCACTCAGGGCATTCTGTTCCGCATTGAAGCGGGCGTCACGGGGCGCTCCGCCGTCGCTCGCGGCAGAGGTGCGCAGTTTGCCGAGCAGCTCGACCACCTCGGGCTCGCAGCCGGAAGGCACCAGGCGGGTGGAGAGAGCGTAGGACTGCGGATCCTCCGCATAGGGCTCAAAGCAGCGGAAGGCCTCGAGCGCGGAATCGACGTGCTCCGGATGGTACTCCTCAAGGAACCCGAGGGCGGCCCGCAGCGAATCCCACAGGCTGTAGACATCCAGCCCGTAGAAACCGACGCGCTCGTCCTCCGGCCTGGACTCGTTGAAGGACCGCAGCCAGCGGGCAAAGTCCGCCACGTCGCGGTTGGCCCACATCCAAGTGGGCCAGCGGTCGAAGCCGTGCAGCACGTCCTCGGGATCTTCCGGCGCACCGGGTGCGAGGGTCACCGCGTTGCTGACGGCGTAGCAGTCCGGCCAGTCGCCCTCGACCCCGACAAAGGAAAAGTCCCGCTCCTGGATCAGGCGGCGGGTCAGCGACGCACGCCAGGCGTAGTACTCATGGGTGCCGTGTGAGGCTTCGCCGATGAGTACGTAGCTTGCGTCGCCGATCCGCTCCAGCAACGGATCCAGGTCTGCTTCGGCACGCAGCGGCAGCGCCTGGTGCTGGATCTGTGCGGAATGGTCCGTCATGTCGAATCCCTAGGGTCCGCCGGTGCTGCCGGCGGACGTGGTCTCAGCCTTCGTGCCGGAAGCCCAGTTTGATGGTGACCTGCCAGTCCGCAATGGCGCCGTCCTTCAGGTGGCCGCGTGTTTCCTTGACCTCGAACCAGTCCAGATTGCGCAGCGTCTTGGACGCCTCCGCGACGGCATTGGCAACTGCCTTTTCCATACTGTCCGGGGACGTGCCGACGATTTCGGTGACGTTGTAGACGTGGTTGGCCATGCTTCCTCCTTGAAGATGGCCCCAGGACCGGACCCTGAGGCGCGATGTCTGCAACGCTAGTCGTCTTGCCGGAATCGGTCTAGGGTGCCGGCCGCATCGTCAGCCGAGCTTGGACGGTTTTACCCCGGAATCCTCGGCCGAATCCAGCGGTTCGGTGCCACGCCACCGGGCGATCGCGCTCATGCCGTGGAAGATCAGCAGCGCGGCGCCCGTGCCCAGGGCAATGCCCTCGAAGGTCAGTGCGCCGATGCTCCAGGTGAAGTTGGCGATGCCGACCACCAGCGAGACACCGGCGACGGAGAGGTTGATGGGGTTGGCGAAGTTCACCCTGTTCTGCACCCAGATGCGCACACCCAGGATGCCGATCATGCCGTACAGCACCACGCCCGCCCCGCCCAGCACTCCCGGCGGTACTGTTGCAATGGCCGCGCCGAACTTGGGGAACAGGCTCAGCAGCACCGCGATGACACCGGCCACCCAGTACGCGGCGGTGGAATAGACCTTCGAGGCAGCCATGACGCCGATGTTTTCCGCGTACGTGGTGGTTCCGGAACCGCCGCCGGAACCGGCCAGGACCGTGGCCAGGCCGTCAGCCATCAGCGCGCGCCCGGTGTAAGGGTCCAGATCCTGCCCGGTCATCGCGGCGACGGACTTGACGTGGCCGATGTTTTCGGCAACCAGCACCAGTACCACGGGTATGAAGAGCCCGACGACGGAAAGGTGGAACTCGGGTGCGTGAAAGGGTGGCAGGCCGAACCACGCGGCGTCGTTGATTGTTGAGAAGTCCACCTCGCCGCGGAAGATCGCCGTGACGTAGCCCGCCAGGACGCCGATGAGGATGGACAGCCGTCCCAGCAGGCCGCGGAAGAGGACCGTGGTCAGCAGGATTGCGGCCACGGTGACCAGCCCGGTGATAGCGCCCTGCTCGAAGTTCAGTTTGGCGGTCGGGGCGAGGTTGAGGCCGATGAGCGCCACGATCGAACCGGTGACCACGGGCGGCATGACCACCTGGATCCAGTGCGTGCCGGCTTTATGCACAATCAGGCCGACGACGAAAAGCACGGCGCCCGCCATGACGAGGCCGCCCAGCGCGCCGCCCATGCCGTGCTGGTTCATCGCCGCGCCGATCGGGGCGATGAAGGCGAAGCTTGAGCCGAGGTAGCTCGGGACGCGGCCGGCGGTGATGAGCAGGAACAGGATCGTGCCGACGCCGGAGAACAGCAGGGTGGTCGACGGCGGAAAACCGGTGAGCAGCGGAACCAGGAACGTCGCGCCGAACATTGCCACCACATGCTGGGCGCCGATGCCGATGGTCCGCGGCCAGCTCAACCGCTCCTGCGGAGAAACCACGGACCCCGGTCCGATGCGCTTGCCATCGCCGTGCATCGTCCAGCCGAGGCCGAGTTTGGTGGAACCGAGCGTACCCATGGCGAGTCTCCTGCAGATAAGGGGATTTTCTGAGCAAACTTTACCGCCAGCAGCGAAACCGGGCTTCCGCGGCGCAGCTGCTCACGCGGGTTTGCTGACGCCTTGGCCGCAGTGCGGCCATGATCGTGACGCAGATCATGTCAGGGGGTGGAGGGTTCGGCGCCGAAAATGCGTTGGCACCCATGAACGCCGTATCCCTACCGAAAGGTCCCCATGACCGCCCAGAGCACTGCCGAAACCAACCTCCAGGACGAACTGGTCCTCGACGCCGCCGCCACCGACGCACTGTTCCTCGAGGGACGCACGGCCAATAGCTTCACCGACGAACCGGTCACCGACGATCAGCTGCGCGCCATCTACGAGCTGGCGAAAATGGGCCCCACGTCCATGAACATCCAGCCGCTGCGCATCACCTGGATCCGTTCCGCCGCAGCGCGCGAGCGGCTGGTCAGGCACATGGCGGAGGGCAACCAGGCCAAGACCGCCGCCGCCCCGCTGGTGGCCGTGCTGAGCTTCGACACGGAATGGCACGAGCAGTTCCCCGCGCTCTTCCCGCACGCGGCCGAGCGCAAGGCCATGTTCGACGGCAACGAAGAACTCCGCGCGGTGATGGGCAACAACAACGGCCATATGCAGGCTGCCTACTTCATCATGGCCGTCCGCGCTGTCGGCCTGGCCGCCGGACCCATGGGCGCATTCGATGCCGCCGGTATCGACGCCGAATTCCACGAGGGCCTGAACCGCAAGACCTTCATGGTGGTCAATCTCGGCAAGCCGGGCGAGAACGCCTGGCATCCGCGCCTGCCCCGCCTGGACTACGAGTTTGCCACCACCACGGTCTAAACGGCCGCCTGAGGCCACGCCTATCCACCGGGCATAGCGGGCCCGAGAGGAACTGACTCATCGACGACGGGCCCCGCCTGCGAAAACGGTGCTGCCCAGCACCGTTATTGCAGACGAGGCCCGTTTCAGTTCCCCGGAGGCCTGTCGGCGCCCGGGTAATCGGGTTCGAGGTTTGTCTTCCCGGTGCCCGCGCCGGGCTACGAGATGACGCCGTCGACAATCGCCTTCGCTTCGGCCTGGACCTGCTTGAGGTGGTCTTCGCCCTTGAAGGACTCCGCGTAGATCTTGTAGACGTCTTCGGTGCCGGAGGGGCGCGCGGCAAACCAAGCGTTCTCGGTGGTGACCTTGAGCCCGCCGATCGGCGCCCCGTTACCGGGCGCCTCGGTCAGCTTGGCGGTGATCGCTTCGCCCGCCAGCTCCGTGGCGGTGACGTCGGCGGCGGAGAGCTTGCCCAGTGCCGCCTTCTGCTCCCGGCTGGCGGCGGCGTCGATGCGGGCGTACGACGGCGACCCGAACTTCGCGGTCAGCTCACCATAGATTTCGGACGGCGACTTGCCCGTGACGGCCTTGATCTCGGAGGCCAGCAGTGCCAGCAGGATGCCGTCCTTGTCCGTTGACCAGGGCTGGCCGTTGAACCGGACGAAGGACGCGCCCGCGGATTCCTCGCCGCCGAAGACACCCTTGCCCGAGAGCAGGCCGGGGACAAACCACTTGAAGCCGACCGGAACCTCCACCAGCTTGCGCCCCAGGTCCGCCGCCACCCGGTCGATGATCGAGGAGGAGACCAGCGTCTTGCCCACGGAGGCTTCCGCCGGCCACTGCGGGCGGTGTGTGTAGAGGTACTGGATGGCCACGGCCAGGTAGTGGTTGGGGTTCATCAGTCCCGCATCCGGGGTGACAATCCCATGCCGGTCCGCATCGGCGTCGTTGCCGGTAGCAATATCAAAGGAGGCGCCGCCATCGCGCACCTTGGCGATCAGCGAGGCCATGGCCGACGGCGAGGAGCAGTCCATCCGGATTTTCTCGTCCCAGTCGAGCGTCATGAACGCCCACTGTGGATCCACCGTCGGGTTGACCACGGTGAGTTCCAGGTTGTGCCGGTCCGCGATCGCGCCCCAGTAGTCCACGGACGCGCCGCCCATCGGGTCCGCCCCGATCCGCACGCCGGCCTCACGGATGGCATCAAGGTCCAGCACCTGCGGCAGGTCTTCCACGTAGTTGCTCATGAAGTCGTAGCTGCCCACGGCGCCGGAGAGCTGGGCCTGGCCGATGGGAATGCGCTTCACGCCGCGCAGGCCGGATTCGAGCAGCTCGTTGGCCCGGTTCGCGATCCAGCCGGTGGCGTCCGAATCGGCGGGTCCGCCGTGGGGCGGATTGTACTTGAAGCCGCCATCCTGCGGCGGGTTGTGGGACGGGGTGATGACAATGCCGTCGCCCTGGGCGTCCGGATGCGCCGCATTGTGCTTCAGGATGGCATGGCTGACGGCCGGCGTCGGCGTCCAGCCGGTCCGCGCATCCACCCAGACGGTCACGCCGTTGCCGGCGAGGACCTCGAGGGCGGTGTTCTGCGCCGGATCGGAGAGCGCGTGCGTGTCCTTGCCGACAAACAGCGGTCCGCTGATGCCCTGGCCGGCGCGGTATTCCACGATGGCCTGCGTAATGGCGGCGATGTGCTCCTCGTTGAAGGAGCCCTTGAGGCTGGTGCCGCGGTGCCCGGAGGTGCCGAAGGCCACGCGCTGGACCGGATCGCGCGGATCCGGCTTGATATCGAAGTACGCGTCGAGGAGCGCGGTGAGGTCAACAAGGTCGCTGGGTTGGGCCACGGTGCCCGCACGGTTTGCCATTGCACCAGCATGCCAAACATCGGGCAGGCCTAGTGACTTGGGTTACCGGAAATTCATCAGATTACGACGGCGACGGCTTACCTCCGCGTTATCCACAACAAAGTTCTAAACTAGTAGCGGCAGGCGGCCCGCAGGTAGGCTGTTCTGAGCGGAGCGGATCAAGGGGAGCAGCACCATGTCAGGTACGGACCACGGGCAGCAGCCACCGTTCAACGATCCCAAACACCCGAGCTGGTACACGGAGCCGGGCCCCGCGGGCAATGCGCCGGTGCCGCCGTCGTCGCCTGAAGCCGCCCCGAATCCCTACGCCTTCCAGCCCGGCCCGGGTGCCCAGCCTGCACCTCAGTACAACCCTTACGGCGGGCCCGGCTACAACCAGCAGATGTACTACCAGCCGCAGCCTCAGCCCAAGGGTTTGAGCATCGGGGCGCTGGTCTGCGGGATCGTCGGCGTGGTGACCTTCGGCTTCCTTTTCCTGCCCCAGATCGCCGCCATCGTGCTGGGCCACATCGGCCTGTCCAAAGAGCCCGCCGGACGCGGGATGGCCATCGGCGGCCTGGTGATGGGTTATCTGGTGGCCGGACTCTGGGCCATTCTGCTGTTCTTCGGGTTCATCGGCGCGGCCAGCAGCGGTTTCTGACTCGCCCCGCACCGGCCTCCCGCGCAATCCGCCCCTGACTGCTACCTCCTGCTACGGCTACTTCCTGCTGCCGGCGCTGCTACTTGGGTTCCTCCAGCACTCCGGCCAGATTGTCCAACGCTCCCGGCACCAGCGAGAAGTAGGCCCAGACGCCGCGCTTCTCCCGGCGCAGGATGCCCGCGTCAACCAGAACCTTCAGGTGGTGGGACACCGTGGGCTGGCCAAGGTCCAACGGCTCGATCAAGTCACAGACGCAGGCTTCGGCCCCTTCGCTGGCCGAGATGATCGAGATCAAACGCAGCCGGTTCGGGTCCGCCACGGCCTTGAACTGCGCGGCCAGCGCGGTGGCGCGCTCAGCGCTCATGACCGGCGCTCCTGCCGGGGTGCAGCACGAAAGCTGGTCCTCTTGGATGCCTGGTGACTCAAACTCGGTAACGGAAGCCATGTCATCCATTATGCACATAGATTGACACTCGTCGATATCTACCTCCATACTCGGTATCGATACGCATCGATTCCCGTCAATGTTTGCGGTGCCAAACGCTTGGCCTCGCACCGAACAGATCCCCATGCCGAGGAGCTACGTGAGCACCCCCGTCGCAACACCCGAAACAGGGCAGGTTACAGCCCGTCTTTCCACTCTTGACCGCTTCCTGCCCGTTTGGATCATCGCCGCCATGGCGGCGGGCTTGCTGCTGGGCCGCTTCATCCCGGGCCTGGCCCGCGCGCTGGATGCGGTCCAGGTTGCGGATGTTTCGCTCCCCATCGCTATCGGGCTGCTGGTGATGATGTACCCGGTGCTGGCCAAGGTCCGCTACGACGAAACCCACCGCGTGATGGCCGACAAGAAGCTCATGATCAGCTCGCTGGTTATTAACTGGCTCGCGGCCCCGGCCTTCATGTTCGCGCTGGCCTGGATCTTCCTGCCGGACCTGCCCGAGTACCGGACCGGCCTGATCATCGTGGGGCTCGCCCGCTGCATCGCCATGGTGATGATCTGGAACGACCTGGCCTGCGGTGACCGCGAGGCCGCGGCCGTGCTGGTGGCGATTAACTCCGTCTTCCAGGTCATCGCCTTCGGCGCGCTGGGCTGGTTCTACCTGCAACTGCTGCCCTCCTGGCTGGGACTGCCCACCACCAGCGCCGAATTCTCCTTCTGGGCCATCACCATAAGTGTCCTGATTTTCCTGGGCATCCCGCTGCTGGCCGGCTTCCTGACCCGCACCATCGGCGAAAAGGCCAAGGGCCGTGACTGGTACGAGAACAAGTTCCTGCCCAAGATCGGTCCCTGGGCTCTCTACGGACTGCTGTTCACGATCGTGCTCCTGTTCGCCCTGCAGGGCGACGAGATCACGTCCAATCCGCTGGACGTCGCCCGGATCGCGCTGCCGTTGCTGGTCTACTTCTCTGTGGTCTTCGGGGCCGGCATGGTGATCGGCAAACTCCTGAACATGGGCTACGCACGGACCACCACGCTGGCGTTCACGGCAGCCGGGAACAACTTCGAACTGGCTATTGCGGTGGCGATCGGCACCTACGGCGTCACCTCCGGACAGGCCCTCGCCGGCGTCGTCGGTCCGCTGATCGAGGTCCCGGTGCTGGTGGCCCTGGTCTACGTAGCGCTCTGGGCCCAGAAGAAATACTGGCCCGCAGCCACCCCCGCACTCTCCGCACCGATCGAAGGAAAGACGAAGTAATGACCACCAGCGCCGAATCCACCGCCAAAAAGCCGTCCGTCCTCTTCGTCTGCGTCCACAACGCGGGACGTTCCCAGATGGCCGCGGCGTACCTGACCCATCTGGCCGAGGGCGCCATCGAGGTTCGTTCCGCCGGATCCCAGCCCGCAGACCAGGTCAACCCTGCAGCCGTTGAGGCGATGCGCGAAGAGGGCATCGACATCTCCACGGAACTGCCCAAGGTCCTGACTGCCGAGGCGGTCAAGGATTCCGACGTCGTTGTCACCATGGGCTGCGGCGACGAGTGCCCCTACTTCCCGGGCAAGCGCTACGAAGACTGGGTGCTGGAGGATCCGGCCGGCAAGGGCGTGGACTCCGTCCGACCCATCCGCGACGACATCAAGGGCCGGATCGAAAAGCTCATCTCCGAGCTGCTGCCCGCCGCCCACCCGGACGCCAACTAGCTCCGGTACGCCAACCACTCGTACGCCGCCGCGTAGGAAACCGCGCCGTGGTCCGCTCGAGGAAGAGGAAGCCATGCCTGACAAAGCCGATTCCACTGACATCGCGGAACTTCCCGTCGTCGTCATCGGAGCCGGGCCGGTAGGCCTGGCCGCCGCGGCCCACCTGTTGGAGCGCGGACTGAGGCCGGTCATCTTCGAAGCCGGAACCGGGCCGGGTGCGGCCATCCGTGCCTGGGGCCATATCCGGCTCTTCTCGCCATGGCGGTTCAACATCGACGCCGCCTCCCGCCGACTGCTCGAGGGGACCGGCTGGGAGGAACCGCGGCTGACCTCGCTGCCTTACGGCACCGACCTCATCGAGCGGTACATCGAGCCGCTGGCAGCGGTCCCGGCCATCCGGGACGCCCTGCACACTTCCTCCCGGGTGATCGCCGTCAGCCGGGCAGGGCTGGATAAAACCCATTCCCGGCACAGGGACGAGACACCGTTCTTGGTCCGGGTCCGGGATGCTTCCGGCACGGTGGCCGATCATCACGCCCGCGCGGTGATCGATGCCTCCGGCACCTGGAGTCAGCCGAACCCGCTGGGCCAGGCGGGACTGCCCGCACCGGGCGAAGCGGAAGCCATCGCTACCGGACACATCACCGAACCGCTGCCCGACGTGACCGGCCGCGGCGGTGCGCGGTTCGCGGGCAAACATATCCTCGTGGTCGGAGCCGGACATTCGGCTGCCAACACCCTGCTCAACCTCGGACAGCTGGCCAGGAACGAACCCGGCACCCGGATCAGCTGGGCTGTGCGCGGCGCGGACGTAACCGGGCTCTATGGCGGCGGCGATCTGGACGGCCTCCCCGCCCGCGGCCAACTCGGTACCAGGCTGCGCAAGCTGGTGGAAGACGGCCGGATCGAGCTGCATACCTCCTTCAGCATCACGGGCTTCAAGACCGCGGACACCCTCGCCGTGTTCGGGACGACGCCCGACGGCGACGTGCAGCTGGACGTGGACCTGCTGATTCCGGCCACCGGCTTCCGCCCCGACCTGGACATGCTGCGCGAACTCCGGCTCGAGCTGGATCCCGCCGTGGAGGCGCCCCGCCAGCTGGGCCCGCTGATCGATCCGGAGTTCCACAGCTGCGGTACGGTGCCGCCGCACGGTGCCAAGGTGCTGGCCCACCCCGACAAGGACTTTTACCTCACCGGAATGAAGTCCTACGGCCGCGCCCCGACCTTCCTGCTGGCCACCGGCTACGAACAGGTCCGCTCCGTCGCAGCCGCCGTCGCCGGAGACCGCGAAGCTGCCGACAAGCTGCAGCTGGAACTGCCCGAAACCGGTGTCTGCTCCACGGACCTCGCCGGCAGCTGCGACACACCCGCGGCCGATACCGCTGCAGACCTGGAGGAAGCCCAAGACGCCGCCTGCTGCCCGGCTCCGGAACCGGCCTTCCTCGGAATTCCTACCGGCCTGGCCCACGGACGGTCCGGATTGCCCGCGCGCTGACGGTACCCGGCATCCGGGTTACAGGGAGTGGATGGACAGTCCGGTTTCCCCGGGACAGACACTCGGTACCAATTCCCATTGCTCCGTGTAGTCGCCCTGGAACTGTGGCCGGTAGGGGATCGGCGGCTCCGAGAACAAGCCGTCAAGCCTGTCCAGCAGGCTCCGGAGATGACCGCAGTAGGTTGAAGGGTCCGTGAAATCCGCACTGGGCAGGGCGAACGGTGCCAGGACACTCATCCCGGTGTAGGCCAGTGTCCCGTGCAGCAGTCCGAAGAGGAGTTCCGTGATTTCGCCGCTCTTGCCCCGCGGGCCAATGGAGGCCTCCCGGTCCCCGAGCGTTGTGACGACCATGGCGCGCTTGCCTACAAAGGGGCCGTTTTCGAAACGCAGCCGCCTTCCGCTGGCAGGATCCTTGCCGAAGGCGAACCCGCTGACGAACACGCGGTCGAACCACCCCTTGAGAATGGCGGGCATGCCGTACCACCACAGCGGAAACTGGATCACGAGAGCGTCGGCGTCCCGGATTTTTTGCTGTTCCCGTACTACGTCGGCCGGTTGCGTGCCGTCGACATAGGCTCGTCTGGTGTCGTCGGTGACCCGGAATGGCTGCGCGGGCGAAGCCATGCACTCGCCCGCAAGGATGGGGTTCCAGCCCATCTTGTAGAGATCGGATTCGATCACTGTGTATCCATTTTTTCGGAGCTGTTCCAGCCCCGCCCTGCGGAACGAGCCGTTCAGCGACTCGGGTTCGGGATGGGCACTGACCCATAAAACAGTTGAATGTCCAGCCATGCCAGCTAGCCTAGGTTCTAAGGCTCGATCGCAACAGTACGGTCTTTGACCGCTGATACAGACAAATTTGTCACTAAGGGGCTCCGATGAGGAAAGCAGTGGAAACGGCGGCGCAGATTTGCCCGGTGGAGGTTGCGGTTGCGGTTCTGGGCGGCACCTGGAAGCTCACCATCGTCAAACACCTGCTGGAGGGGACCCTGCGCTTCGGCGAACTCGGCCGGCTGCTCCCGCTGGCCGGTCCGCGTACCCTCACCCGGCAGCTTCGGGAGTTGGAGGAGGACGGCGTCGTCGACCGGAAGGTTTTCGCCCAGGTCCCGCCCAAGGTGGAGTACTCGCTGACCGCATTGGGGCGGAGCCTGGAAAACATCGTTGCGGATCTCGACCGCTGGGGAACAAACTACGCTTCGGCCGAGGCGCAGCTGGGGGAGCAAGCCCAGCAGAAATCCGGCTGAGGGGCTTGCCATCCGCGTTGGCAACCGGGAAGCGATTGAACTAACGACGGCGCCGCTCGAGGTGAGTTGGAAAACCCACCTCGAGCGGCGCCGTCGTTAGTTGGTTGCAGTTGCAGAACCGGCGCGAGGCCGGCGGATCAGGTCGGGGTCAGCGCACGCCGCCCATGATTTTCTTCAGGGACGGTGCCGCGATGGCCAGGGCAACGCCCAGGATGATCGCGGTGATGCCGATGAAGCCGAAGTACGGGGCCTCGTTCGCCGGATCGTAGTAGCCGGCGAGGATGCCGGCCAGCGTGGTGCCCAGCGAGATGGAGAGCAGGAACAGCGCCACCATCTGGGTCTGGAACGCCTTCGGGGCCAGCTTGGTGGAGATGGAGCTGCCAGTGGGGGAGAGGAACAGCTCCGCCATGGTGAACAGGAACAGGATGCCCGCCATCGCCAGCAGCGAGGTGCTGTTGGCGCCGGCGCCGGAGAGCGGGATGAAGGCCAGGAAGGCCAGTCCCATCACGGCCAGGCCGATGGCGAACTTCAGCGGGGAGCCGGGCTGCTTGGGGCCGAGCTTGGTCCAGACGGTGGCGAAGATGCCGGCGAAGATGATGATGAACACCGGGTTGATGGACTGCACCCAGCTGGCGGGCATTTCCCAGCCGAAGAGGTTGCGGTCCAGCTGCTTGTCCGCGTACAGCGCCACCACGGTGAACTGCTGCTGGAACAGTGCCCAGAACGCGGCGGAGCCGATGAACAGCGGGATGAAGGCGTAGACGCGGCCGCGCTCCAGCGGCGTGACCTTCTTGCTGGAGAGAATAACCGCGAAGTAGGCCACGGCGGCGAGGATCGCCAGCCAGGCCATGATCGGGGCGAGGTTCTCCGCGGTGACCAGGCCCAGCGCCACGGCCAGCACCACAACCACCAGGCCGGCAATCCCGATTCCGGCGACCCTGCCGAAGTGGGTGCGCGGCAGCGGGTTGGCCACGTGGTGGGATTCCTCGGGCAGGTTCTTTCGGGTCAGCGCGTACTGCGTCAGGCCGATGGCCATGCCGATGGCGGCCAGGCCGAACCCGTAGTGGAAGCCGAGCTGGACGTGGGCCAGTCCGGTCAGCAGCGGGCCCACCAGCCCGCCGATGTTCACGCCCATGTAGAAGATGGAGAAGCCCGCGTCGCGGCGCTCGTCCTTCTCGCCGTAGAGGGAGCCGACCAGTGAGGTGGCGGTGGCCTTCAGCCCGCCGGACCCGACGGCCACCAGGATCAACCCGATGGCCAGGCCAACAGTGCCCGGGATCAGGGCCAGAGCGATGTGGCCGAACATGATCATGATGCCGGAGTAGAAAAGGACCTTTTCGGAACCGAGAAGGCGGTCCGAGACCCACGCCCCGAGAATGCTGGAGAGGTAGACTCCGCCGCCGTAGGCTCCCACCAGTCCGGTGGCGATGCCTTCGTCGATGCCCAGACCGCCTTCGGCGACCGAGAAGTACATGTAGTAGAGGAGGATGCCCTGCATGCCGTAGAAGGAGAAGCGCTCCCACAGTTCTACGGAAAAGAGGTTGGCGAGCATTCGGGGGTGCCCGAAAAATGTCTTACCGCCGGTAGCTTGTGGCCGAGTAGCCGATTGTGAGGTTTGGCTCATTTACTCCATTTTGCCACCGGGCTTTATGCATTGTCATATTCTTGGTTGCCTGCTGCAACCGATGGTATGGCGAAATGCCCGGATTTGCGCGGGGTTCTCCCCGGTCAGCGCACGTTTTCGAGCTGCGCGGCGACCGCCAGCAGGACCGCTTCCGCACCGGGTTTGCCCACCAGCTGTATCCCCATGGAATGCCCGCGCGGGGTGGTCAGTACGGGCACGGCGATGGCCGGCAGCCCGCAGACGTTGATCATGGAGGTGTACGGCGAGTACTGGCACTGGCGCATGTAGTCCACCTCGGCGCTGGTGGCGGTGTACCAGCCGACCGGGCGCGGCGTCATGGCCAGCGCGGGGGTGAGCACCAGATCGTACGCGCCGAACTGTGCCATGGTGTCTTCCTGGAACCGCGCCAGAATCCCCAGCGCCGCGGCCAGTTCTGCCGGAGATTTTTTCAAAGCACGACGGCGGAACGCGCGGGTGAGCGGCATCAGCTGCGGTTCCCGGCTGGCCGGCATCCGCAGCTGGGCCAGCGAGGAGGTCCACACGGTGGTGAAGGCGTCCGGATAGCGGTTGTCGTAACGGAAATCCGCGTCCAGCACATCATGGCCAAGGCCGGCGAGCAGCCGGATGCCCTGGTCGAAGGCGGTCTGGGCCTCGGGCTCGAGCCAGAGCGGGTAGCTGGCGGCAAACGGGGAGAGCGTGCTGGCACCGATCCGGAACCTGCCCTCGGCCCGCAGCGCGGCACCGAGGAAATCGGGCTCCTTCCCGAAGGCCGCGCGGGCCAGCGGCTCGTCCACCATCGCGTCCAGCAGCAGGCCGGCGTCCGCGGCGGTCCGGGCCAGCGGGCCAGCGACCACCAGCCGCCCGGCGTCCTCGCCGGAGGAACCGGCCGGCACCCGGGTCCGTCCCGGTTTCAACCCGACCAGTCCGGTCGCCGCGGCAGGGATCCGGATCGATCCGCCGCCGTCGGAACCCGGCGCGAACGGCAGCATGCCAGCCGCCACTGCCGCCGCGCTTCCGCCCGAGGAGCCGCCGGGGCTGGTGGCCGGATCCAGCGGGTTGCGCGCGGGCCGGGCGATCCGGTTCTCGCTGTAGGAGGTCAGCCCGAATTCGGGGACCTGGGTTTTGCCCAGGCTGATGGCGCCGGCGCTCTGCAGGACGTCGACCAGTGTGTGGTTGGCCGGCGCCGGCACGTGGTCAACGGCGGAACTGCCGTGGGTGGTGCGCACGCCGGCCACATCGGTCAGGTCCTTGAAGGCCAGCGGCAGCCCGTGCAGCCGGGGCAGCTCCCGGCCGTGGGCCTGGCGCTCGTCTGCCTCGCGGGCGGCGGCAAGGGCCTGCTCCGCGGTGACGGTGATGAAGGCTCCCAGCTCGGGGTTCAGCGCCTCGATCCGGGTCAGATAGTGCTCGGTGAGCTCCCGCGAGCCGACCTCCCCGCGGCGGACGGCGTCCCGCTGCTGCAAGGCCGAGAGTTCGTGCAGATCGCTCATAAAATTCAGATGCCCTTCGGTAGCCCGAACCACCATGCTACGACGGCGGGTACCGGCTCAGATGTCCCGGTTGGTGCTTTCGGGATGCCGGCGGAACACCAGCGCCACGGCCCGCAGCGAGAGGACAAACCCGGCAAAGAGCAGCGTGTAGCCAAAGAACGCGTGCATCCTGACGTTCTCCGTGAGCATCGGGCCGGTGTCGCTGGCAATGAGCACAATCGCGCCCAGCGTCGCCGCGCTGGCCAGCAGCGCCACCACCACCTGCTGGACCAGCGTGTCCAGGAAGTGCCGGTCGCGGTTATCGGCCAGCATCCGCACGTTCATGGAGAAGCGGCCCTGCTCCAGGTCCTCGGTCAGCTTGTTGATGCGGCGCGGCATGCGGTCCAGCAGCGGCAGCAGCTGCAGCATCCGGCTTTCCAGCTGGTCCTTGAGGTTGCCCGGTTTGAATTGCCGGCCCATGATGCGCTTGCCTTCGGCGCGGGCCGCGGCAACGACGTCGAAATCCGGGCTGATCTGCCCCAGCGTCCCCTCGAGGGCGGCCAGGGCGCGGAAGGCCGCGGCGATCTGCGGCGGCACCGCGAAACCGTGCTGCACCAGGAGATTGAGCAGGACCGAGAACATGCTGCGGCTGCCGTGCGCGCCGAACCCGGTGCGGTAGCGGGTGAGCAGCTGGCCGACGCCGCGCTCCAGCGCCCGTTCATCGAGTTCATCCGGTCGGTCCAGCAGCTCGATCAGGGCGTCCGTGGCGGAAACGCCGTCGTCCTTCTCCACCGCGTACAGCAGCGTTCCCAGCGACTGGCGGGTGGCCGGATCCAGCCGCCCAACGGAACCGAAATCCAGCAGGCCGACGCCGCCGTCGTCGCGCAGGAAGATGTTGCCCGGGTGCAGGTCCGCGTGGAACACCCCGGTGTCCACGATCTGGCTCAGGGTGGCCTTGAGCAGTTTTTCGGCGACCCCATGGCGCTGGACCGGCTGCATTGCGGCCAGAAGGTGATGGGCGTGCGAGATGGGCAGGCCGTCCAGCTTGTCCATGACCAGCAGGCGGCTGCCGGAGAACTCCTCGTAGGCATGCGGGACCAGAACGTCCTCGATGCCGGACTCGGCCAGTGCGGCCGCCACGCTGCGCATGTTCTCCAGCTCCACGCGGTAGTTCAGTTCCTCCCGCAGCGAGTCCGCGAATCCCTGGGCGAGATTGTTGATGCCCAGCGAGCGGGCCCAAGGCGCGGTGCGGTCCAGCCAGCGGGCCATCCGCAGCACAATGTCCATGTCCCGGCGCACCTGCCGGAGCGCCGAGGGCCGCTGCACCTTCAGGACCACTACCTGCCCGGAGAGCAGCGTGCCCTCGTGGACCTGGGCCACGGACGCCGAAGCGAGCGGTTCCGGATTGACCCAGGAGAAGACTTCGTCCAGGTCCCGGCCGAGGTATTTGCCGATGGCCGGCCGGATCGCCGACCACGGTTCGGGCTCGGCGTGGGTCTGCAGTTTGGAGAGCTCGCGGATGTAGGGCTCGGACAGGACGTCGCGGCGGGTCGAGAGCATCTGGCCCAGCTTCACGAACGTCACGCCCGCCTCGTTCAGGGCCAGCCGTAGGTGCAGCGCCGTTTCTTCCTCATCCGCGCTCCGGACGTTGCGCGTCAGCCCGCGCAGCTGCGAACCGAGCCCGTGCTTGAAGGCAATCCGCACCACGTCGGTGTAGCGCTTGGCGCGCTGCCGCCTGGCGCGCCAGCCGGAGAAGAAGCTGGTGAGTTTCGGCAGCGACCCGGTGGGGAAGGCAACCTCCAGCCCCACCAGCACGGCGACGCCGATCGCGAAGACCCACGCCACGGCTAGTACCAAAAACATCAGTACGACGGCGGCCGGAACGTTCAGTTGGCTGCCGTCCACGCTGCCCAGGTCTGCCGCATCGTAGAGGTATCTGGACATGGCGGAGAAGGACAAAATCATGAACACGCCCACCACCATGGAGCGCGGCCAGCCGACCGGTACGCCGAGGACCCGGCGGGCAATGGTGGCGGCCAGCCAGGCCAGCACAAGCAGTATCAGGGCGGCGGCAATGAGCGCGATGGCGGTCCCGAGTCCGGAGACAAAACCATCGCGTAGCAGCTGCAGATCCATACATCCCCCGTCAGTTCCGCGGCAGGCGTTCTCCGCCTCTCCTCCGGCCGGCAGCCGGAACCGCGGTGTGTGCGTCAGCCCAGGTAGCGCGGCTCGATCGATTCCTCTTCCGCCACGGCTTCCGGGCCGTCCCCGGCCTTGGCCGTGACCCGGTAGGCCAGCTTGCCCTTGACTTCGGTGACCGCCTCCGCCAGCTCGGTGCCGCGGTAAACCAGCCCCACGCCGTCGTCGGTGCAGTGGGTTTCGCCGAGGGTGCCGTTGCTGACCAGCTGGTGGACCAGCGGCCGGCGCTCGGCTTCGGAGTCGTAGTGGACGCCGTTGTCATAGGGCAGCAGCGCCAGGCCGTTGGTGACGGCACGCAGTTCCGGGCCGAAGGAATCCGTGGTGCCGCCGCGGAACCAGCAGATAGAACCGGCGGACACACCTGCCAGCACCACACCCGATTCCCAGACCCGGCGGAAGATCGTATCCAGGTCGTGGACCCGCCACACGGCCAGGAGGTTGGCCACGGACCCGCCGTTCACCCAGACCACGTCCTGGCCCAGCAGGTGCTCCTCGATGTTGCCGATGTTGGGCATGCTGAACAGGTTCAGATGGGACAGTTCAAAGCCGGCGACCCGGGCGGCCTCGTCCAGCTCGGCCGCGTACCACCGTTGGTCACCGCCGGCCGTTCCCAGGTGAGTGATTTTCGGTGCCCGTCCACTGGCGCCGGATAGCTCGACGGCGTGGTGGACCAGGTGGTTGAACTCCAACCGGGTGCGGGATCCTGCTTTGTAGCCACCGGAAGTGGCCAGAATGGTGGGCTGCTCAGCGGCCATCAGTACCTCTGTCTGGAAGTCTTGTTAAGGTGCACAGCGTGATCCCACTATAGGCTGGAGAGGACGGCAAACAGTCCGTCTTACGACTGATTTCTGCGGAGGTTTCCCCGATGAGCGACTTCGAGAACGTGGATGTGGACAGCATCGGCGCCGACGCCAAAGTGCTGGACGTGCGCGAGGATTACGAGTGGGAGGCGGGCCATATCGACGGCGCGCTGCACATCCCGCTGGACCAGCTGCCCGAGCGGCTCGACGAACTGGACCCGGACGAGGACCTGCACGTGATCTGCCGGACCGGTGGGCGCTCCTACCGTGCCGCTGCCTGGCTGGTGGGCAACGGCTACTCGGCGGTCAATGTCGACGGCGGCATGGGTGCCTGGCTCGAGGCCGGCAAACCGATGGTGTCCGATAACGGGCAGGAGCCGACGGTCAAGTAATGAGCGGTACCTATACCTTCCTGGGTCCCGAGGGCACCTTCACCGAAGCCGCCCTGCTGCAGGTCCCGGGGGCCGCCGCGGCGCACCGCATTCCGGCGGCAAATGTCAGCGGCGCCCTCGAACTGATCCGCAACGGCACGGCAGATGCCGCGATGGTGCCCATCGAAAATTCCGTCGAGGGCGGCGTCAGCGCCACGCTGGATGCCATTGCCACGGGCGAACCCCTACAGATCCTGCGCGAGGAACTGGTTCCCATCCGCTTCGTTCTGGTAGCCCGTCCGGGTCTGGCGCTTACCGACATCAAGGCTGTTTCCACCCATACCCATGCCTGGGCCCAGTGCCGCAGGTGGAGCGAAGTCAATATTCCGCAAACTGCATATCTGCCGGCATCCTCGACCGCCGCCGCCGCTGTAGGGCTGCTCGATGACAATTGCCCGCATGATGCGGCCATCTGCTCGCCGCTGGTGGCAGAACAGCGCGGCCTCCACGTGCTGGCCGAGGATATCGGCGACATTTCCGATGCCGTCACGCGCTTCATCCTGGTCAGCCGGCCCAACGGACTGCCTGAGCCCACCGGGTCTGATAAGACCACGCTGGTGGTCCCGCTGCCCGAAGACCGTCCGGGCGCCCTGATGGAAATCCTCGAACAGTTCGGCACCCGCGGAGTGAACCTGAGCCGCATTGAGTCGCGGCCTACCGGCCAGTTCCTGGGCGACTACTTCTTCAGCTTCGACGTTGACGGACACCTGGCCGAGCAGCGCGTGGCCGACGCCGTCCGGGGACTGCACCGGATCAGTCCCGATACGCTCTTCCTGGGCTCGTATCCCCGCGCCGACGGCCGCGCTTACGCGGTGCCCAGGCACAATCAGGACAAAGCATTCCGCGAGGCGCATGAATGGGTCCAGCGCCTGCTGCAGCCGGCCTGAGAAGCCGTCGAGCTTTCGCTGGCACCACTTGCTAAGTAAGCTGATCGAAGTTGGAGCCGAGCAATACTGAACGGAAGGTGCCTACGATGACCGAAAGCAATGAGGAACTGCACAGCGAGACCGGCGCCGACGGGGGCCAGTATGATGAGCAGCTGCAGCAGACCAACAGCGAGTTCCGTTCCGGCGATGCCGGTGACCTCGGCAATGACCTGCGCCTGGCCGAAGAGCAGGAAATGATCAAGCACCAGGCCAAGGGCGAATTTCCGAATCCGGAAGACGAGAGCGAAAACCTCGAGGATGTGCCGCCGCTGGACGCGGAGCGCGAGGCCATCGATGTTCCGGGCGAGGAGCTGCACAATACGGACGAGGCGGACTCAAGCGACGATCCGTACAACCTCGGCGGCCAGGACACGTAGGACTGTCCGGACGGGTGGAGCGGTGCCGCAGCTGAGGTCAGGCCGTCCGGCGGTTGTGACCAGCTGCGGCGCCAACTTCCGCCAGGGTCTGCGGATCCACCCGCACGCTGAGCGCGGAGGGCCGGACCTGGACGGTCAGTGATGTCACGTCGCCCGAGAGATCCCCGTCGAGCTGGGTGCCCATCGGTTCATGGGCTGTCACCGTGACCTTGCGCCCCCGGTAATAGTCGATGACCGGGATCCGGGCGTTGTGCCGCAGCAGCGTCTTGGCGGCAATCCTGATCCAGCCCATGGCGTTGCGCGGGCTCATCACCACGATGTCCAACTCGCCGTCGTCCACCGTCGCGGACGGGATGAAGTCGATGCCTGCCGGCAGTTTGCCGCAGTTGGCAAACAGAATGCTGCGGATGCTGCGGGTCTGGGCTGGACCGTCGTCGATACTGATGGTGACTTTCTTGCGCTTGCCGGGCAGGTTCCGTACGCCCGCTTCGGAGTAGGCCAGCCAACCGTACTTGCGTTTGAGATCGTCCTTGGTGTCCGCGAGGACCTGGGCGTCCAGCCCGATGCCGGCGATCACCAGGAAGCTCTCCGTGATGCTGCTGCCGGTCACCGAATTGTCCAGCGTGATGGTCGCGGTGTCGATCCGGCGGTCCGCACCGTGCAGGGCCGTGAGGATGTTCGCGTCCAGTTGTCCGGGGTTGATGCCGAGGTTGCGGGCCAGCAGGTTTCCGGTGCCCAGCGGTACCAGGCCGAAGGGTGTGTTCGTGCCTGCCAATTCGCCGGTAACCACGCGGACCGTTCCGTCGCCGCCGCCAGCCAGGACAACGTCTGCGCCGGCTTCCAGCGCCCGTCTTGTCTGCGTGTGCCCCGGATCTTCGACTGTGGTCTCGAAAACCATCGGCTCCGGCCAACCGGCCGCGGTGCAGGCCATCCGGATCTTCTCCCGGGCTGAGTCGGCGTCGTTCTTCACGGGATTGAGGATCACGGCCACGCGCTGCGCCCTGACATCAAGGACTTCCACCGGCACCCCTGGAACCGCGGCTGCCCGCCGGGCCGGCAGATGGCGCACACTGAGCCAGCTCACGAGAAAAACCACCGCGGCGATAACAACGACGAGGCCAACCATCCACTGAGTCTCCATGATGCTCTTAGAATAGCCGCACCACTCGGGCGCGGGATCGAGGTGGCAGCCGGTTGTTCGGTACCCTTAGCAGGTGATCGATGTAAATGAACTCCGCGCCAATCCTGAGATTTTCCGAGCCTCGCAGCGTGCCCGGGGAGCCGATGATTCCCTGATTGATGCAGTCATTTCCGCAGACTCCGCCCGCCGCGAAGCCATTACCCGCTACGAATCCTTGCGCGCCGAGCAGAACGCTTTCGGCAAGAAGGTGGCACAGGCCAAGGGTGAGGAAAAGCAGGCCCTGCTGGCCGAGGTGAAGGAACTCGCCGCGTCTGTCAAGGCGGCCCAGGCCGAGTCGGACGCCGCCCAAACGGAGCAGGAGTCGCTGCTGCGGCAAATCCCGAACCTCATCGAAGACGGCGTTCCCGCCGGCGGCGAGGACGATTTCGAGGTCATCAAGACCGTCGGCAAGCCGCGTGATTTCGGCCCGGACGGGTTCGAGCCCAGAGACCACCTGGAGATCGGCGAACTGCTCGGCGCCATCGACATGGAGCGAGGCGCGAAGGTCTCCGGCGCGCGGTTCTACTTCCTCAAGGGCGTCGGCGCCCGGCTGGAGCTGGCGCTGCTGAACATGGCTATGGACCAGGCCATTGCGGCCGGTTTCACCCCGATGATCACCCCGACGCTGGTCCGCCCGGAGACCATGCAGGGCACCGGGTTCGATGTGGCGCACGACGACGAAATCTACCGTCTGGCCGAGGACGACCTGTACCTGGTGGGCACGTCCGAGGTGCCGCTGGCGGGCTACCACGGCGACGAAATCCTGGACCTGGCCGGCGGCCCGCTGCGCTACGCGGGCTGGTCCTCCTGCTACCGCCGTGAAGCAGGCTCGCACGGCAAGGATACGCGCGGGATCATCCGGGTCCACCAGTTCAACAAGGTGGAAATGTTCATCTACACCACGGTCGAGAACGCCGCCGAGGAGCACGCCCGGCTGCTGGCCTGGGAAGAGGAGATGCTCGCCAAGGTGGAACTGCCCTACCGGGTGATCGACACCGCCGCCGGCGATTTGGGCATGAGTGCTGCCCGCAAGTTCGACTGTGAAGCGTGGGTCCCCACGCAAAATGCCTACCGCGAACTGACTTCCACCTCCAACTGCACGACCTTCCAGGCCCGACGCCTGAATGTGCGTGAACGCGTCACCGGCGAGGAAAAGAAGGGCACCCGTGCCGTGGCCACCCTGAACGGCACGCTAGCCACCACACGCTGGATCGTGGCCATTCTCGAGCACCACCAGAATGCCGACGGATCCGTTACCGTGCCCGCGGCGCTGCGTCCATACCTGGGCGGCCTCGAGGTCCTGCCCGTACTCAGCTAGTTCGGCCGGTGTTCATTGGCCGTTAATTCCCAATGTGAGCGCCGCCCTACCGTTCCGGGGCTTGCCTCTGATTCACTGGAACAATGACAACTACAGCTGATAATGCGATTGCTGGCATCGAAGACCAGCAAAAGAACACGGGACGGAATTCGACACGGACGCACAACCAGGTGCGGAAAATGGTCTGCCTGGATGTGGACGGCACACTGGTGAACCATGACGGCCACATGAGCGACGCCGTCCGCGAGGCCGCGCAGGCGGTGGTCGATTCCGGACATGAGGTGGTGGTCTCCACCGGCCGCTCGTTGAACGCCACGCTGCCGATCATCGAACTCATCGGCCTGACCAAGGGGTACGCCGTCTGCTCCAACGGCGGTGTGACCTTGCGGATCGACACCGGTCTCGAGGATGGCTACGAGGTCATCGACCGCGTCACCTTCGAACCCGGTCCGGCACTGCGTGCCCTGCGCACGAAGCTGCCCACCGCCAAATTTGCCCTTGAGGACGATGAGGGCAAATTCCTCTCGACCGAGCGCTTCCAGGATGCGAGCTTCGGGGTGGAGGCTGTTGGCGTGGACTTCGAAACCATGCTGGAAGCTTCGGCAGTGCGCGTGGTGGTGTTCAGCACCGAGAACACGCCGGAAGAGTTCAAGGAAGCCATCGACAATGCGGGCCTGCATGGCGTGACGTACTCGGTGGGCTGGACCGCCTGGCTGGATATCGCCGCGAACGGCGTCACCAAGGCCAGCGCGCTGGAGACCCTGCGCCGCAAGCTCAAAGTGGATCCGGCCCAGACCGTTGCCATGGGAGACGGCCGCAACGACATCGAAATGCTCGACTGGGCCGCCCGCGGTGTTGCCATGGGCCAGGCGCCGGAGGAAGTCATCGCCGTCGCCCACGAAGTGACCGGAACCGTAGACGAAGACGGCGCCGCCCCGATTCTGCAAAGCCTGCTCGCTTAGTTCTTCTTCGCTGAAGGCTGCTTGGAAGCTAGGCAGCGCTGATGCCGAACAGTCCGATGATCAACGCCATGATCAAGTAAGTGACCAGTTCGTGGGCGCAGTTCAGGACGGTCAGCCCGGCGGGCCGGCCCTCGAAGGCGTCGTGGGTAATGAACCGTGCGGCGGTGAAACCGGCCCACAGGATCACCGCGGTGAGAACGGTGTTCCAGAGGAAGCTGCCGCCGTAGAACTCCTGCGCGATGGCCGCCGCGCCCGCGAGCACCCAGGCACTGATGAAGCTGACCACCAGCGTGATCAGGATCGGTTTGACCGCGTCCTTCGCTTCGCCGCTGGGGCTCACCTTTGCCACGCGCATCCAGTAGTTGCCGAACACCTTGGGCGTGTACCAGATGGACCCGACCACCATGGTGGACAGCGTTGCCACCAGTACGGCCCAGAAATTGATCTCCGGAATCATCGTCAGCTCCTCTTGGTTATCGGTGCACTCCTCCTCGGAGTCTAGGCCCGGCCGCAGGTCAGCGGTACGGAAGGCTCGCCTCGGGCAGCGATTTGGGTCCGTAAACCAGGTCGAGCAGGCGCGCCGCGGCCGGCCGGCAGGCCCATTCCTCCACCCAGTGCGAGCGGACCACGGCCTTGCTGACCGCCTGCGTGGTGATGCCGAGTTCCTCGGCGATGAATTTCTGCTGTCCGCGGGCGCCGGGGGTCATCAGGTCCAGCACTTTCCACTCGGCATCGGTCCTGGTGGACACGATCTGGCCGATCAGCCGGAGCACGGCCTCGGCTTCGGCCGCGATGTCGGCGTCGGGACCCGAGACCGCCAGCGGGACCCGTTCACCCGTCTTCTGGGCCCGCTCGACGGCGCGCCGCGCATAGACCAGCCCGAATCCCTGGGCCTCATTAACGTCCTCGGGCAGCGGTACCAGCAGTTCGCCCACGCCGATCCCGACATGCCAGCGCCGGCTCCGCAGGGCGATCATGGCGGCGTCAATGGCCGTCTTCGGGTCTTCCAGCACGCCGATGGCTTCGTCACCGACCGATCGCCGGAAGGCAACGGCGGTTGGCAGGTGCCGCAGCGATTTGATCAGCTCCGGCACCAGATCGCCTACCTCGCGGGAGTCGCGCTGATTGATGGTGAGCACGTACATGCCCTAAGTATTACGGACAAAAAGGTCGAATCAACTGATTTCGGTTGCCAAAAAGGGCGGACCGGACTGAAACAGTCCGGTCCGCCCTCGAAGAAGCGTCAGATCTAGCGGCCCTGTGCTTCGGAACCGCTGGTGGTGCCTTCCTCGACGTCGCGGCCCTGGGGCTCGTCCGGAGCGGACTCCTCGCCGAGTGCGGCAAAGCGCTTGATGGAAGCTTCCAGCTCGGCCTCGGCGGCGGCGCGGTCGGACCAGCCCTCGGCCTTGACCCACTTGCCCGGCTCAAGATCCTTGTAGCGGGTGAAGAAGTGCTCGATCTCCTTGACCAGGAACTCCGGGACGTCGGAGAGTTCCTGGATGTGGTCGAAGCGCTTGTCGGAGGGTACGCACAGCACCTTGGCGTCCCCGCCGCCGTCGTCGGTCATGTTGAACACGGCGATCGGGCGGGACTCAACCAGCACGCCCGGCAGCAGATCGAAATCCTGCAGCATGACCAGCGCGTCCAGCGGATCGCCGTCTTCACCCAGGGTGTCCTCGAAGTAGCCGTAGTGCGTGGGGTACTGCATGGAGGTGAAGAGGACGCGGTCCAGGCGGAGGCGGTGCGTCTCGTGGTCGATCTCGTACTTGACGCGCGATCCCTTGGGGATCTCGATGGTCACATCGTGCTGCATGGAAGTCTCCTTGGTGTTTTGTCTCACTGGCGCGGTGGACAGGGCAGGGCCCGGCGCCGGTCTACGCTTAACGATATAGGTCTTGGCTGCCCGGCCCGACATCAACCGGAGCGGCCGATTCACAAACCGCGTTCCGTCCCGCTGCCGGGTGCGGGGACGCGCACGTGCAAACAGGGGGAGGGGCAGGATGAACCGTGGCTTCCGGCTGCTGACATCCTGGCTGCTGGCCGCTGCCTTCGCCGTGCTGGCCGTTCCCGCCGCCTGGCATCTTGCCCCCGCCCTTGAATGGAATCCCGGGGCGGCCAAGCCGGTGGTCACCACTCCGGAAGCCCAGCTACCGCCGACGAAACTGGCCGCCGCCGAACTCCTGACGGACGCGCCGGAGGCCGCACCGGTGCCGGATCCGAAGGTGCTGGGCGAGGCGCTGGATAAAGCTCTGAAGTACGACGGCGCCGGGGACTTCGCGGCACTGGTCACCGATGCGCAGAGCGGCGACGTGCTGTATGAGCGCAAGGGGTCCGAGCCACGCATTCCGGCCTCCAATATGAAGCTGCTGACCGGCGCGGCGGCCCTGCTGACCCTCGGCGCGGAGGCACGGTTCTCCACCGAGGTCATCCAGGGCAACGTGCCCGGGACGCTGGTGCTGCGCGGCGGGGGAGATGCCCTGCTGGGCGCCGGCGGGTCGGAGCGGGAGGACGTCCTCGGGCACGCGGGGCTGGCCACGCTGGCGCAGGCCGCCGCGGAACGGCTGGCCACCGTGAAGTTCACCGGCGAACTGCGGGTGCTGCTGGACGACACCGCCTACGCCGGCCCAACGCTGAGCCCCGCGTGGGACCCGGCCGACATCCAGGCGGGGGAAATCGCGCCCATCTATCCGCTGGCGCTCTCGGGCGGCCGGGAAAACGCGGACGGCAGCGGCGAGCTGGTCGATGATGCTGCCCTCACCGCGGCGCGGGCCTTCCGCGCGGCACTGGCGGAGGAAATGTCAGAGCGTGGCGTCAAAGTGGCGCCTGATGTGGTCCGCGGTGCCGCGCCCAAGGACGGCATAGTGCTCGCCTCCGTTGAATCCGCCACCGTGGCGGAGCACGTCAACTACATGCTGCAGGAATCCGATAACTACGTTGCCGAGGTCATGGCCCGCAACACGGCGCTGGCCAGCGGCAAACCCGGGTCCTTCGGCGGCGGCACCGAGGCGATCAAGGAGGCCATGGAGCAGCTCGGGATTCCCACCTCCGGCCTGCTGGTCAGCGATGCCAACGGACTGGCACTGGGCAACAAGGTCTCGGCGGAGCAGATCTCCGCGGTACTCCGGGAGATCACCAGCGGTTCCAACCGGGACCTGCGGGCGGGCATCGACGGACTGCCCGTGGCGGGACTGACCGGGACGCTGCAGGAGCGCTTCGCGGGCAAGACCGCCGACGGCGCCGGGCTGGTGCGGGCCAAGACCGGCACGCTGCACACGGTCACCTCGCTCAGCGGCTACGCGGTGACCGCGGACGGGCGGACGCTGGTCTTTGCCTTCGTGGCCAACGGCTTGCAGAATTCAACGGTGCAGGCCCGCGAGGCGGCCGACCGTGCGGCCACGGTCCTTGCCGGCTGCGGCTGCCGTTGACCGCCCGCACCTGTCGGGCACTTGACCGGCGCCTGATCTGCGCCCTGGCCCGGCCCGCTGGGCCGCCGTCCCGCTGGTCCGCCGTCGAAATTTCCTTCACCGTTGGGCGAACGGCCGGTGACCTGCCGGGCTCCGGTGTGATCTGATGGTCACCATGGACAGCACCGCAAGCACCGGCAGCGCCGGAAACACCCCGTCCGCTCCGGAAACCCCGCCGCGCCTGATCAACTGGGACCTAGCGGCAACCACCGCGGCCAAGCTCACCCCGGCCGGCCCCAAGATGCCGCAGGCGCAGATCCGCGCCGCCGTGGCCAATCTGCGCGAACTCTCGGAAGTTTCCGTGGACCATGTGCACCGGATCACCGGGCTGGAGGCGGCGCGGGACCTGCGGGATTCGCAGGTGCTGATCGTGGACCGGGCCGAGTGGTCCAAGGCCAACGCGCGCAGCTTCGAAGCGCTCCTGGCACCGGCCCTGACCGAACTCGCCCGGAAAAAGCCCGAGCAGGTCAAGAGCGCGGCCACGGGCCTGAGCAGCTCGCTCACGGGAACCCAGATGGGCGCCATCCTCTCCTTCCTTTCCAGCAAGGTGCTGGGCCAGTACGATCCGTTCTGCTCGCTGCTGCCCGGCGGTCCGGCGGGCGGGCGGCTGATGCTGGTGGCGCCGAACATCATCGCCGTGGAGCAGGAGCTCAACGTCGTACCCGCGGACTTCCGGCTGTGGGTCTGCCTGCACGAGCAGACGCACCGGGTGCAGTTCGCGGCCGCGCCTTGGCTGCGCGACCACATGATGGAACAGATCGGCAAGCTCTCCTCCGGCCTGGTGGCGAAGGCCGACACCTTCGGCGAGCGGCTGCAGCAGGCGGCCAAGGCCCTGATGTCCGGCAAAGACAAGAACGACGACGGCGGCGGCACCGGCGGCGGGAAAGTGGCCGTCGGCGCCACCGGCACCATCATGGACCTGTTCCAGGACCCGGAGGAAAAGGCCATCTTCTCCCACGTCACCGCGGTCATGAGCTTGCTCGAGGGCCACGCCAACGTCGTGATGGACGAGGTGGACGCCAGCGTTGTGCCCACGGTGAAGACCATCCGCCAGCGCTTCAACGCCCGGGCCAAGACCCGCGGCGCGCTGGAGAACTGGATCCGCAAAATCATGGGTCTGGACGCCAAGGCACGCCAGTACACCGACGGGGCGAAGTTCGTCCGCGCCGTGGTGAAGCAGGTGGGCATGGAAGGCTTCAACCAGGTCTGGCTCCGGGCGGAAAACCTGCCCACTGAAGAAGAGATCCACAACGCTGACCTCTGGATCAGCCGCATGGACCTCAGCCGTCCATGACCGAACCCTCCGCAGCGGCCACGGGATCCACCGTCGGTGTAACGCGGCGCAAGCAACGGCTGCATCCGCTGGTCGGCACGGCCCGGAACCACATCAAGGCGGCGCTGGAATTACTGGATGCGCCGGAGGGCAAAGCTGCGGGCACCACAGATCCAGCATCGGGCAAGGGCGAACCGCCCTTGCTGCTGGTGGCCTGCAGCGGCGGGCCGGACTCGCTGGCCCTGGCCGCCGTGGCAACCTACTTTGCCCGGCCCCTGCGGGACGGAACGCAGCGCTACCGGGTGGGCGCCGTCGTCGTCGACCATGGCCTCCAGCCCGGCAGTGCCGAGGTGGCCGAACGTGCCCGCGTGCAGCTTGCGGGCCTGGGGCTGGCGCCGGTGGAAATCCGCCGGGTCAGCGTTGCCCAGCCCGGCATGGGGCCCGAAGCCGCGGCCAGGGTAGCGCGGTACGCCGCACTGGACGCTGCCGCTGCGGAGCATGACGCCGCCGCCGTGCTGCTGGGCCACACCCTCGATGACCAGGCCGAGCAGGTGCTGCTTGGCCTCGGCCGGGGCTCGGGAACGCGTTCGCTGGCCGGGATGGCCCCGCGCCGCGGGAACTACCTGCGGCCGTTCCTGGAACTGCGGCGGAAGCACACCGAAGAGCTGTGTGCCCTCGCCGGACTGGAGCCGTGGCACGATCCGACCAACGCCGATCCAAAATTCCTGCGCTCCCGTGTGCGGTCGGAAGTTCTGCCGTTTTTGGAGCAGCAGCTGGGCCCGGGCGTCGCCGAGGCGCTGTGGCGTTCGGCGCAGATCCTGCGGGCGGATGCCGATTACCTGGATGTCCAGGCACGGACCGAATACCTGCGCCTCAGGATAGATACCCCGGACGGCATTGAACTGGAGCGGACCGGGATCGAGGTGCTGCCCGCAGCGATGAAGCACCGGGTCATCGCCCTGGCGGCGGCCGAAATGGGCGGCGAGAACCCCAGTTACGAGCGGCTCATCGCGGCGGAATCGCTGCTGGCGAGGCAGGGGTCCGCCGGCCCCGTGCAGCTGGCCGGAATGGTCAGCGTGTACCGCCGGGTGCGGCGGGAACCGGACGGACAAACAGGCCCGGTTGCGCAAGAGCGCGGCGGCTATGGCAATCTTGTCTTTAGAACAACTGGCTCGCGCCCAGTGACGCCACATCATTAATTACGGGAGTATCTGGTGGATTCCAACGACGTTCAGGCGGACCTCAAGCACGTTCTGTATACCAAGGAACAGATCCAGCAGCGCGTGCAGGAACTGGCTGCCGAGATCGACAAGGACTACGAGGGCCGCGACCTGCTGATCGTCGGAGTCCTCAAGGGCGCCGTCATGGTCATGGCGGATCTGGCCCGCGCACTGCACAGCCACGTGAAGATGGACTGGATGGCGGTGTCTTCCTACGGCTCGGGCACGCAGTCTTCCGGCGTCGTGCGGATCCTCAAGGACCTGGAAACCGACCTGATGGGCAAGCACGTCCTGATCGTCGAGGACATCATCGACTCCGGCCTGACGCTGTCCTGGCTGAAGACGAACCTGCTTTCCCGCGGCCCGGCCTCGGTGGAGATCTGCACGCTGCTGCGCAAGCCGGATGCGGCCAAGGTGGAAATCGACGTCAAATACGTCGGCTACGAAATCCCCAACGAATTCGTCGTCGGGTACGGCCTGGACTTCGCCGAGCGGTACCGCAACCTGGACTTCATCGGCACGCTGGCACCGCACGTCTACGAGTAAAACCAAGATCCCTGTCTCCAGCTTGAGCCAAAGGCTTGCTTGTACGCCGAGAGGGAACTAATCTTTGCCGCCGTGCGTGAATTATTGCGGACGGTGTATAGCTATATGGGTGACACCACGGGCTGATCAGCAGGAGGGACGGGGCATTGTGCCCTTAGACGCATGAAATTGAAGAACATTTTCAAGGGACCGATCATCTGGATTGTGCTGGTCCTGGCAATCCTGCTTATCGTGGTGCCCAATCTTGCCGGCCCGCAGGCCTCCCGTGTGGACACCAGCGTCGGGCTGCAGCTGCTCACCGATGACAAGGTGGAGCAGGCCCGCATCAATGACGGCAACCAGAGCGTTGAACTTACCCTGCGTGAAGACTTCATCCAGGACGGTGCCAACGAAGGCAAGAGCATCACCTTCTTCTACAGCACCGCCCGTGCCGAAGATGTGGTCGATGCCATCAGTGCTTCCAACGTGGACGTGTTCACGGATCAGCCGGTGGAAAACAACTGGTTCACGGGCTTCATCAGCCTGATCCTGCCGATCCTGATCATCGGCATCATCTTCTGGTTCCTGCTCTCGCGCATGCAGGGCGGCGGCTCCAAGGTCATGCAGTTCGGCAAGTCCAAGGCGAAGCTGATCACCAAGGACATGCCCCAGGTCACCTTCGCCGACGTCGCCGGCGCGGACGAGGCCGTGGAGGAACTCCACGAAATCAAGGAGTTCCTGCAGGAACCGGGCAAGTTCCAGGCGCTCGGCGCTAAGATCCCCAAGGGCGTGCTGCTCTACGGTCCTCCCGGAACGGGCAAGACCCTGCTGGCCCGCGCGGTCGCCGGTGAAGCCGGCGTGCCCTTCTACTCCATCTCCGGCTCGGACTTCGTCGAAATGTTCGTCGGTGTGGGCGCCTCCCGTGTCCGCGACCTGTTCGAGCAGGCGAAGAACAACGCGCCGGCCATCATCTTCGTCGACGAGATCGACGCCGTCGGCCGCCACCGCGGCGCCGGCGTGGGCGGCGGCAACGACGAGCGTGAGCAGACGCTGAACCAGCTCCTGGTCGAGATGGATGGTTTCGACGTCAAGACCAACGTCATCCTGATCGCCGCCACCAACCGCCCGGACGTCCTGGACCCCGCACTGCTGCGGCCCGGACGTTTCGACCGCCAGATCGCGGTGGAGGCGCCGGACCTGCAGGGCCGGCACCAAATTCTGCAGGTGCACGCCGCCGGCAAGCCGATGGCTCCGGACGTGGACCTGCGTGCGCTGGCCAAGCGTGCTCCGGGCTTCACCGGCGCCGACCTGGCTAACGTGCTCAACGAAGCCGCGCTGCTGACTGCCCGCTCCAATGCGCAGCTGATCGACGACCGTGCCCTGGACGAGGCGATCGACCGCGTCATGGCCGGTCCGCAGAAGCGTTCGCGCGTGATGAAGGAGCACGAGCGCAAGATCACCGCCTACCACGAAGGCGGCCACGCTCTGGTGGCGGCGGCCCTGCGCTACACCGCGCCGGTCACCAAGGTCACCATCCTGCCGCGCGGGCGTGCCCTCGGCTACACCATGGTGGTTCCGGAGGACGACAAGTACTCGGTCACCCGCAACGAACTGCTGGACCAGCTGGCCTACGCCATGGGCGGCCGGGTTGCCGAAGAAATCGTCTTCCACGACCCGTCCACCGGTGCCTCAAACGACATCGAAAAGGCAACCAGCACCGCGCGCCAGATGGTGACGCAGTACGGCATGAGCGAACGTGTCGGCGCCGTGAAGCTGGGCCAGGGGGGCGGCGAACCGTTCCTGGGCCGCGACATGTCGCACGAACGCAACTACTCCGACCACGTGGCCTTCGTGGTCGATGAGGAAGTACGCCGCCTGATCGACACCGCACACGACGAGGCCTATGCCGTGCTGACCGAAAACCGCGACGTGCTGGACCGCCTGGCCCTGGCTTTGCTGGAGCGCGAGACGCTGAACCAGCGCGAAATCGCCGAGGTCTTCGAGGACATCCGCAAGCGCGAATACCGCGACGTCTGGCTGTCCAAGGAATCGCGTCCGGTCCACCAGATTCCGCCGGTCATGAGTGCCAAGGAACGTGCCGAGGCCGCTTCGGCCCAGAGCCCGGACGAGGAAGAGGGCCACTCGGCCGTCATCGTTGATCCGGATCCGGCCCTGCCCGAACTGCCCGTCGAAAACCCTCCCGGCAGCACCCCCGGAACCAATCCGGGCGGGACCACCGGCGGCAACGGCTAGGATTTCAGACGTGACCGAATACGACGATGTAATCGCCGAGCTGGAAATCGACAGCTCGATAGACCTGCCCCGGATCGAGCGCGCAGTGCGCGAAATCCTGATTGCGGTGGGTGAAGACCCTGACCGCGAGGGGCTGGTGGAGACCCCGCGGCGGGTGGCCAAGTCCTACGCCGAAGTCTTCGCCGGCCTGCACCAGGACCCGGCGGACCTGCTGGCCACCACCTTCGATATTGATCATGAAGAAATGGTGCTGGTCAAGGACATTCCGTTCTACTCCACCTGTGAACACCACCTGGTTCCGTTCCATGGCACCGCCCACATTGGCTACATTCCTTCCCATGACGGTAAGGTGACGGGGCTGAGCAAACTGGCCCGGCTGGTGGAAGTCTTCGCCCGCCGCCCGCAGGTCCAGGAACGGCTCACTACGCAGATTGTTGATGCCCTCATGGAGCATCTCGAGCCCAAGGGTGCCATCGTCGTCGTCGAGTGCGAGCACATGTGCATGTCCATGCGCGGTGTCCGCAAGCCGGGCGCAAAGACGGTAACGTCCGCAGTCCGCGGTCAGCTCAGGGAAACTGCCACCAGGGCAGAGGCCATGAGCCTGATCATCGGGCGCTAAGCGAAACAAGCAGAAACGGTAGACATTTATGGATTCACTCGCAGCAGTGCCCGGAACCGGGCCCGCAACTTCCCCGCTGCCCGTTGTACGCAAGGTGCGCGCACCCCGAAAGTTCTCGGATCTGCCCACCGACCGCGGCGTGGTGATGGCGATCCTGAACGTCACTCCGGATTCCTTCAGCGACGGCGGCAAGTTCGTCTCCCCGGACAAGGCCATTGCCGAGGGGCTGAAACTGTTCTACGGCGGGGCGGACATCATCGATGTCGGCGGTGAATCCACCCGTCCGGGTGCCGAGTCCATCACCCCCGAGGAGGAGCAGGCCCGCATCCTGCCCGTCATCGAGGCGCTGGCGAAGGCCGGTGCCCTGATCAGTGTGGACACCATGCACGTGGATACCGCGGCGAAGGCGATCGACGCCGGCGCCGGCATCATCAATGACGTCTCCGGCATGACCTTCAGCCCGGAAATGCCGGCCCTGATTGCCGAACGCAAGGTCCCCTACGTGCTGATGCACCGCCGCGGCGACGCGCGCAATGTCGATCCCAGCGCCCAGTACGATGACGTGGTGGCCGAGGTTGTGGCCGAACTCGCCGAGCTGCGGGACAAGTTTGTGGCCGCCGGCGTGGCCGAAGACCAGATCATCCTCGATCCGGGACTGGGCTTCTCCAAGAACGCCGAGCACAACTGGGCGCTGCTGCGCGGGCTGCCGGAGTTCACCAAGCTCGGTCACAAGGTCCTCGTCGGGGCATCCCGCAAGCGCTTCCTCGGTACCCTGCTCTCCTCCGCCGGCAAGGTTGCCGCGCCGGCTGAGCGAGACCACGCCACGCTGGCCATCAGCGCCCTGGCCGTAGCCAACGGTGCCTGGGGCGTGCGCGTGCACGATTCCGGTGCCAGCCTGGACGCGGTCAAGGTCGCCGCAGCCTGGGCCGGGTAGAGCCGGTGCAGACGGGCACAGCCGGGTCCGGCCGCGCGGACGTCATCAAGCTCTCCGGCATCACCGCCGTCGGCTACCACGGGGTGTTCGACCATGAACGCCGGGACGGCCAGCCCTTCACCATCGACGTCGCCCTGCACACGGACATCCGTGCCGCAGCCGCCGCCGATGACCTGACCCTGACCGCGCACTACGGCGTACTGGCCGAGGGCGTCAAAGAGATCATCACGGGCGAGCCGGTGAACCTGATCGAGACGCTTGCGGAGCGGATCGCCGGTTACGTTCTGGCCACCTTCGGCATTGCCGCCGTGGAAGTGACGGTCCACAAGCCCCAGGCGCCCATCGAAGTGCCGTTCGGCGACGTCACCATCACTATCTACCGGGAGAATTCATGAGTGTACGCGCGGTTTTGGCCCTTGGCAGCAATCTCGGCGAACGCAGCGATACGCTCTCCCACGCCGTCGCGGATCTGGTGGACACCCCCAACGTCCGCCTCTGCGCGGTGTCGCCGGTGGTGCAGACCAAGTCGGTTGGCGGTCCCGAGAACCAGCCGGATTACCTGAACATGGTGATCGAGGTGGAGACCGATCTGGAGCCCTATCGGCTGCTGGAACACTGCCAGAGCGTGGAAAACAAGCACCACCGGACCCGTGAGGTGCGCTGGGGGCCGCGGACCCTGGACGTGGACATCATTACCTACGGCGACCTCAAGCTCGACGACGAGGCCTTGACCGTCCCGCATCCGCGCGCCCATGAGCGGGCCTTCGTGCTGCAGCCCTGGGCCTGGATGGACGCGCACGCAACCCTCAACGGCGTCCCGGTCGGCGAACTGGCCGAAGCCGCGGGGGACCTGGACGGCCTGGCGCCTTTCGAACCAGGGCACTGAGCCGGATGGGCGCGGCATCGTGAGGACCATCAAGTACAGCTGGCTGGCGGCCATCGCCGTCGTCACCGGTGTGCTGGGCTGGCTAGCCAACCTCCTGACCGCGCGCGGCGGCCTGCCGGTGCCCGTCCTGCATCTGAGCTCACTGGCCACCATGGGCGCCATCATGGTGTTCACCCTGGTCCTCGGCCTGCGCGTGCGCAGCTGGCGCAACGGCAAGCGCGAGAAGCCGCTGGATCCCATTCTTGCCGCCCGCACGCTGGTGCTCGCCCAAGCCTGCGCCTACGCCGGTGCCCTGCTGCTCGGCTGGCATGCCGGCATTCTGGTCGACCAGCTGGTGCTGCTGACCTACCGGCCCGCCGGGCCCATCCTGCTGCAGGTGCTGGCTATGATGGGCGGTGGCCTGGTCATGGTCATTATTGGTCTGATGGTGGAACGGTTCTGCAAACTCCCGCCGGAGGATCCGGAATCGGCCGAACGCGAAGACGGTACGGCCGAGGGCGAGGGGGAGTATGCGTAGCGAGCCGATCGATCCGCCGGAGATCAGCTGGATCCGGGTGGCGCCGAAGTACGTCACGGTGCGGCTGATCGGCTGGGCCGTGTCCGCGCTGATCAGCCTGGCCATCCTCAGCATCCCGCTCATCCTGCTGCTCACCGGCGTCTGGCCCGGCTTCCCGGCCTGGCTCGCCTGGCTGCTGGCCGGCGGCACGCTTGTCATCCAGGTTTGGATCGGCCTGCTCATTCCGCGCCAGGTCAAGGCGATCGGCTATGCGGAGCGGGACGAGGACCTGCTGATCCGGCAGGGCATCTTCTTCCAGCGCCTCATGGTGGTCCCCTACGGCCGCATGCAGTACGTCGACGTGGCGGTCGGCCCGTTGGAGCGCGCCTTCAAGCTGGCCTCGGTCAAACTGCACACCGCCTCCCCGCAGACCAATGCCTCCATTCCCGGACTCCCGGCAGAGGAAGCCGCACGGCTGCGCGAACAGCTTTCCGCGCGCGGGCAGGCAAGACTGGCCGGGCTGTGACCATCCCGGAGGGCAACGGCCCGGTTTCCCCCTCGCGCGAGGTGCCGCTGACTCCGGACCGCGCGGAAAGCTGGCACCGCGTCCACCCCGTTTCCCCGTTTGTCCGGGGCTGGATCGCCCTGGCCGCCATCGCCTACTTCTTCGGCCGCGACTGGTTCGAAGCGATGTTCCGCGGCGAGTCCTTGTGGTTCCTGACCGAGGGCCGGGGCATCTGGGCCGTTGTCGTACTGCTGGTTGTGGTGCTGCTGCTGGTGGGCGCCTTCGTGCTGTCCTGGTGGTTCACGCGCTACCAGGTCACCGAGGAACACGTCCGGGTCAACTCCGGCATCCTGTTCCGCCAGCACCGCCAGGCCAGGCTTGACCGGGTGCAGGCGATTGACGTCATCCAGCCGCTGCTGGGCCGCATCTTCGGGCTCGCGGAGCTGAAGTTCGAGGTGGCCGACGCCGGCGAGTCCGCGGTGCGGCTGGCCTACCTGCCGCTGGCCTCGGCCCAGCAACTGCGGGCGACCATTCTGGCCCGGGCCTCCGGCGCCGAGCTGGACCCCGAGCACCCGGACGAGGCGCCCGAAGCCCCCGAACACCCCATCGTCCAGCTGACTCCGCAGCGGGTCGTCGGCGCCACGGTGCTTTCGGGCGCAACGGTGGCGCTGGTCGTCGTCGTCGTTGTTATTGGCGTGGCCGCAGCGGTGGGCTACGTGGCGGACTGGGGCGGCCTGCCGGTCCTGCTGTCGGCGCTGGTGCCCGGCATGATCGCCGTGGCGGCCGGCTACTGGAGCGTTTTCAGCACCGCATACAACTTCCGGGCGGCCGTGTCCCCGGACGGCATCCGGCTGCGCTACGGGCTGCTCGAGACGCGGGCCCAAACCGTGCCGCCCGGGCGCGTGCAGGCCGTGGCGGTGTCCCAGCCGCTGCTCTGGCGGACCAAGGACTGGTACCGGATCAAGATCAACGTGGCAGGCTACGGCGTGAGCGCGGAGAACTCCGGCGCGCGCACCACCCTGCTCCCGGTCGGCACCAGGGACGAGGTCATGCAGATGCTGGCCCTGGTGCTTCCCGACCCCGGCACCGAGGACCCATTCGGCGTTTTCACCGCCGGGCTGGTGGGGCAGAACAACGACGGCGGCTTCGTCACCTCCCCGGCGCGGGTGCGGTTTCTGTCCTTCCTCACCTGGCGGCGCAACGGCTTCGCGCTGACGGAAACGGCGCTGCTGGCCCGCTCCGGCCGGTTCGTACGGAACCTGGCCGTGGTACCGCACGAACGCACCCAGTCGATGGCGCTGCACCAGGGACCGGTGGCACGGAAACTGCGGGTGGCGGATCTGCAACTGCAGACCACGGTGGGGCCGGTCAGCCCGGTGGTCTATCAGATGGACATCGAGGTGGCCCGCCGCCTGTTCAACGAACAATCCGCGCGCGCCGCGGCGGCCCGGCGGCACAGCGTGCCGGAGCGCTGGCTGGAACGCCGGCAGGAGAGCGTACCGGAGCAGGCCGGCTCAGAGAAGGGAAAGGCCGAGGATGAACAGCGTTAGACCGGGCAGGCTAGGGATCGGTGTGATCGGCGCCGGCAAGGTGGGAGCCGTGCTGGGGGCGGCCCTGCGCGCGGCCCAGCACGCCGTCGTCGGTGTCTCCGCCGTGTCCGAGGCCAGCCGGGAGCGGGCCGAAATGCTGCTGCCCGGTGTGCCGGTGCTGGAGATCCCCGAGATTATCGAGCGGGCCGAACTGGTGCTGCTGGCCGTGCCGGACGATGCCCTGCCGGAACTGGTGGCCGGCCTGGCCGAGACCGGTGCCTGGCAACCGGGCCAGCTGGTGGCGCATACCTCTGGCCGGCACGGCGTGAACGTGCTCGCGCCGGCCCGGGCCAAGGGGGCCATCGGCCTGGCCATCCATCCGGCCATGACCTTCACCGGCCTGAGCCTGGACCTGACCCGGCTCACGGACTGTGCCTTCGGCGTGACCGCGCCGCGCACGGTGCTCCCCATCGCCCAGGCCTTGGTGGTCGAGATGGGTGCGGAGCCCATCGTGATCGAGGAGCAGGACCGGCCGCTTTACCACGCGGCCCTGGCGCATGCCTCGAACCACTTGGTCACCATTGCCGCGCAGTCCGCGCAAATGCTCAGCTCCGCCGGTGCGGACCAGCCGGAGCGGCTGCTGGGTCCGCTGATGCGGGCCTCGCTGGAAAACGCGCTGGCATCCGGCGAGGGCGCGCTGACCGGACCGGTGGCCCGCGGCGACGCCGGCACCGTCCGGGTCCACCGCGAGGCGCTGCTGGCGTACGAACTCGAGCACGGCAGCACCGACATCCGGCAAGCATATGAGGAGCTGGCCCGCGCCACGGCCAAGCGGGCGTTCGAACGCGGCCTGCTCAAAGACGCCCAGGCCACCGAAATCCTGGATATTCTCAGTACCCGTTCCACTCCGGAGGACCCCCAGTGAGCAACCGCCCCCAGCTGGCCACCACGTACGCCGAGCTCAACGCCGCCAGCGCGGAGCTGCTGCGCGAGGCTGCCGGCAAGCACCATGCCGGCCACACGAGCCAGGGCCTGGTCCCGACCATGGGAGGCCTGCATGCCGGCCATGCCGCCCTGGCCACCGCTGCACGGCAGGCGAACGACGTCGTTATTGCCACCATCTTCGTCAACCCGCTGCAGTTCGGCGACGCGGCCGACCTGGAGCGGTACCCGCGCACACTGGACGCGGACCTGGACCTGCTGGGTTCCTGCGGGGTGGATATCGTTTTCGCGCCCGCCGTGGAAGAGGTCTATCCCGGCGGCGAACCGATGGTGCGGGTGGCATCGGGGCCGTTGGGCGGAAAGCTCGAAGGCGCCTCACGGCCCGGGCATTTCGATGGCGCCCTGACCGTGGTCGCGAAACTGCTGCATTACGGCATGCCCCCCATTCCGGCGGACTACCGCGCCTACTTCGGCAAGAAGGACGCCCAGCAGCTGGCCCTGGTCAAGCGGATGGCGGCGGACCTGAATTTCCCGGTCGAAATCGTCGGGGTGCCGATCGTCCGTGACGAGGACGGGCTGGCGCTGTCCAGCCGGAACCGCTTCCTCTCCGCCGAGGAACGCGAGGCCGCCCTGGTCCTGTCGCGCGGCCTGCGCTACCTGAAGGAGCAGGCCGACCGGCACGAGCCGCTGGACATCGAGGGTGCCCTGGCCATGATCAAATCCGCCCGGCTGGTGGAGCTGGACTACCTCGAGGTGGTCGATCCGGTCACCTTGGAGCCACTGGCTTTCAACTGCCAGGACACCCCATTTACCGGCGAAGCGCTGGCGCTGATCGCCGCCACAGTAGGCCCGGTTCGGCTGATCGACAACGTCGACCTCGGCTAGCCGGAGCGCCGGGGAAGATCGAATAGGAGCCACCGGAGCACAACCGGTAATCTTAACTACCGTGACCACACATAAAACCCCCACCCCTTCCCCGGAACCTTCGGACGTCTCCGAGCAGATGCGCGTGCGCATGGACAAGCGCGCCAAACTGCTCGAGAGCGGTGTGGAGCCCTATCCGGTGGGTGTCGACCGGACCCACACTCTCAGTGAGGTCCGCGAGAAGTACGGTCACCTTGCGGCCGATGAGACCACCGGGGAAACCGTCGGCGTCTCCGGCCGTGTGGTCTTCGTCCGCAACACGGGCAAGCTGTGCTTCGCCACTCTGCAGGAGGGCAACGGCACCCGGCTGCAGGCCATGCTGAGCCTGGCCAACGTCGGCGAGGATGCGCTGGCGGGCTGGAAGTCTCTGGTGGATCTGGGCGACCACGTGTTTGTGCGAGGCGAGGTCATCTCCTCGAAGCGCGGTGAACTCTCGGTCATGGCCGAATCCTGGTCGATGGTCTCCAAGGCGCTGCGCCCGCTGCCCGTGCTGCATGCCGGCCTGAACGAAGAGACACGGGTGCGCCAGCGCTACGTGGACCTGATGGTCCGCGACGAAGCGCGCCAGATGGTATACACCCGAGCGGCGATCATCCGCTCCATCCGGGAAACGCTGCACAACCGCGACTACGTGGAGGTGGAGACCCCGATGCTCCAGCTCATCCACGGCGGGGCGGCCGCCCGGCCGTTCCAGACGCACCTGAACGCCTTCGACCAGAACATGACACTTCGTATCGCCACGGAGCTCTTCCTGAAGCGCGCCGTGGTCGGCGGCATCGACCGGGTGTTCGAGATCGGGCGCATCTTCCGCAATGAAGGCGTGGATTCGACGCACAGCCCCGAATTCACCACGCTGGAAAGCTACGAGGCCTACGCCGACCAGTTTGTGATGGCTGAGCGCATGAGGGAGATGATCCTGAACGCAGCGGACGCCGTGGGCAGCCGCGTCATCGAGACCGATGCCGGTACCATCGACCTCAACGGTGAATGGCGCTGGCTGGGCGTTTACCCCGGGCTTTCCGAAGCCGTGGGCGAGGAGATCACGCCCGAAACCCATGGCAGTACTTTGCGGGCCATCGCCGAAAAGCACGGCGTCAAAGTGGAACCCCAGTGGGACACCGAAAAGATCGTGATTGAACTTTTCGGTGAAATCGTGGAGCCGACGCTGCTTCAGCCGACTTTCGTCTACGACTATCCGCCGGCAGCCCAGCCCCTGGCTCGTGCGCACCGGAGCAAGCCCGGGCTCATTGAAGCCTGGGACCTGATCATCGGCGGTATGGAGCGCGGTACCGCCTTTTCCGAGCTCATCGACCCTGTTGTCCAGCGTGAACGGCTCACCGAGCAGTCGCGGAAAGCAGCCTCGGGGGATCATGAAGCGATGCAGTTGGACGAAGACTTCCTCCGTGCGCTGGAATACGGAGCGCCGCCTATGGGCGGCATTGGCCTGGGTATTGACCGGCTGGTCATGCTCTTCACCCAGACGGGAATCCGGGAGACCATTCTCTTCCCGCTCTTGAAACCTGAATTGGGATAATCATGTTGGAATATTTGTGGGTATTGGCTCCGTCAACCGGCGTCGGCCTGATTTTTTACTTCGCTATGAAAGCCGTGTTCAACGCTGACCGCCGGGAGCGCGAAGCCCTGGCTCAAGCCGAGTACGAGGCCGACCAGCAGGGGCACAGTAATTAGCTTCGCTCTCTAGTTGGCAGACATGGCCAGGCCCGTGGTTCACCGCAGGCCTGGCCATAATTCTTCTCCCGGTGTTGCCATCATGCATGAGCGGCAGGACCGATATTCACCAGTGCCGCCGCTGATATTCTTCGCCGCCGGGCTAATCATTTTGCAGCGGATAATGAGGATGCTTCGCCGACTGTTCGCTCGCGTCCTTCCGCTCCGTCATCCCCAATGCGGCCACTGTTCCTATTGAGGGACTCGATCGTGCTGCGGAGTTCAGCTTTGTCGGCACATGCCGGATCGTAAATAGACATCGATAATACTAGTTATGCGGGCTATGCCTGTCCGCCTTCGAATACTTCAGAGAAGCGGATTAGCGTGATTCGCTGAAATGGCGGCAGCTTCCATTTCGGCAGCGATTGCATAATCGCGAGGCGCTTTAGTGCACAGCAGAAACATGCCATGTTGCCAGCTATTCATTGATAGGCAATAATCAAATTGGTTTTGGGGAAGCCAATGGGATTACTAAAACTTCAATATAGAGGAGCTCCTGTGGCACAGGAAGTGAAAATCATTCTGGTTGATGACCTGGATGGTGGCAGTGCCGATGAAACGGTGCGTTTTGCGCTGGATGCAATCAATTACGAGATTGATCTTTCATCGAAGAATGCTGATGCGCTGCGAGATGCGTTGAAGACTTATGTTGAGAAGGCCAGAAAGGTTCCCACCCGCGCCGGAAAGGTCAAGCCGGCTTCTGCAGGCCGCAGCCAGGACGCATCGGCTGTGCGGGCCTGGGCGCGGGAGAACGGTTACACCGTCAGTGAGCGCGGCCGCGTGCAGTCCGAGATCCTCGAGGCTTACAGGCGGGCCCACGGCGGCTAGCAGTACCGCCCGCCGGCATCACGGGCGCTGGCGCAGGTAGATTTTGATAACTCTTCCATAAAGGGCGGACCCGAGGGTCCGCCCTTTATCCATACGGTGGGCGGCCTGCCCCACATCTGCGTTACGGCCGGTCATTATCCCTTGGGCGAACAGACCCCAAAATCGTCTTTCGGCCACGTAGCATCAAAGTACGCAGTAGCTAGGAGTGTGCGAGATGTTTGAGAGATTTACCGACCGTGCCCGTCGCGTTGTCGTGCTGGCTCAAGAAGAAGCCCGCATGCTCAACCACAATTACATTGGTACCGAACATATCCTTCTTGGATTGATCCATGAGGGTGAAGGTGTTGCCGCGAAGGCGCTGGAATTCCTCGGTGTCTCCCTCAATGGGGTGCGTGAGCAGGTGCAGGAGATTATCGGCCAGGGCCAGCAGGCTCCCAGCGGCCATATTCCCTTCACCCCGCGTGCCAAGAAAGTGCTGGAGCTCTCCCTCCGTGAAGCTCTGCAGCTAGGCCACAACTACATCGGCACCGAGCACATCCTGCTCGGCCTCATCCGCGAGGGTGAAGGTGTCGCCACCCAGGTTCTGGTCAAGCTCGGCGCGGACCTGAACCGTGTTCGCCAGCAGGTCATCCAGCTGCTCTCCGGCTACCAGGGCAAGGAGCCCGTCTCCGCCGGCGGCCAGCAGCAGGAAGGCACCCCGGCCGGTTCCGTGGTGCTGGACCAGTTCGGCCGCAACCTGACCCAGGCTGCCCGCGAGTCCAAACTTGACCCTGTTATCGGGCGCGAGCATGAGATGGAACGCGTCATGCAGGTCCTCTCCCGCCGCACCAAGAACAACCCTGTCCTGATCGGTGAACCCGGTGTCGGCAAGACCGCCGTCGTCGAAGGTCTGGCCCAAGCCATTGTCCGCGGCGACGTTCCGGAAACCATCAAGGACAAGCAGCTGTACACCCTCGACCTTGGTTCGCTTGTCGCCGGGTCCCGCTACCGCGGTGATTTCGAAGAACGCCTGAAGAAGGTACTGAAGGAAATCCGCACCCGCGGGGACATCATTCTGTTCATCGATGAGATCCACACTCTCGTTGGTGCAGGTGCCGCCGAAGGCGCGATCGACGCAGCCTCGATCCTCAAGCCGATGCTGGCCCGTGGCGAACTGCAGACGATCGGCGCCACCACTCTCGATGAGTACCGCAAGCACATCGAAAAGGATGCTGCACTGGAACGCCGCTTCCAGCCGATCCAGGTCAATGAGCCCTCGGTTGAGCATTCGATTCAGATCCTGAAGGGCCTGCGCGACCGTTATGAGGCACACCACCGCGTGTCCATCACGGACGGCGCCCTGGATGCTGCTGCGCACTTGTCCCACCGCTATGTTTCGGACCGCTTCCTCCCGGACAAGGCCATCGACCTGATCGATGAAGCCGGCGCCCGCCTGCGGATCCGCCGTATGACGGCTCCGCCGGAGCTGAAGGAAATCGATGAGCGCATTGCGCAGCTGAAGAAGCAGAAGGAATCTGCCATCGATGCACAGGACTTCGAAGGTGCGGCCTCGCTGCGCGACAAGGAAAGCAAGCTCCAGGACGAGCGTGCCGACAAGGAACGCGCCTGGAAGTCCGGTGACCTGGACGAGATCGCCGAGGTTGACGAGGACCTGATTGCCGAGGTTCTGGCCAACTCCACGGGCATCCCTGTCTTCAAGCTGACCGAAGAAGAGTCCAGCCGGCTCATGCACATGGAAGATGAGCTGCATAAGCGGGTCATCGGCCAGGACGAAGCCATTAAGTCGATCTCACAGGCCATCCGCCGTACGCGCGCCGGCCTGAAGGATCCCAACCGTCCCAGCGGCTCGTTCATCTTCGCCGGTCCCACCGGTGTCGGTAAGACGGAGCTGGCCAAGGCGCTGGCGGAGTTCCTCTTCGGCGAAGAGGACGCCCTGATCACACTGGACATGTCCGAATACTCGGAGAAGCACACCGTGTCCAGGCTCTTCGGTGCGCCTCCCGGTTATGTCGGCTACGAAGAAGGTGGCCAGCTGACCGAAAAGGTCCGTCGCCGTCCGTTCTCCGTGGTGCTTTTCGACGAGGTGGAGAAGGCCCACGCGGATTTGTTCAACTCGCTGCTGCAGATCCTGGAAGACGGCCGTCTGACCGACAGCCAGGGACGTGTGGTGGACTTCAAGAACACCGTCATCATCATGACCACCAACCTCGGTACCCGTGACATCTCCAAGGGCGTCATGACCGGCTTCCAGTCCGGTACGGATACCAAGACCGGTTATGAGCGGATGCGGGCCCGGGTCCAGGATGAGCTCAAGCAGCACTTCCGTCCGGAGTTCCTCAACCGTGTCGACGACACCGTGGTCTTCCCGCAGCTGACGCAGGAAGAGATCGTCCAGATCGTGGACCTGTTCATCACGCGGCTAAAGAAGCGCCTGGCCGAGAAGAACATGACCATCGAGCTGACGCCGGCGGCCAAGGTTCTGCTGGCAACCCGCGGCTACGATCCGACCATGGGTGCGCGGCCGTTGCGCCGCACCATCCAGCGCGAGGTCGAGGACCAGCTCTCCGAGAAGATCCTCTTCGGCGAGATCATGCCCGGCGAGCTCATCCGAGTGGACGTCGAAGGCGAAGGCGAGGACGCGAAGTTCGTCTTCTCCAGCGCCGGCGCCCCCAAGGCGATCGAGGAAGTGCCGGACACCCCGGCGCTCTCCCAGTAGGTCCGCCCGCACGGGCTCCTAGACTACTACGCGTCGAACCGGCGGGTCCTGGACATTCCAGGGCCCGCCGGTCGCGTTAATCCCTGTTGCGGCAAGCTATGCCGCTTTGGCGTGCGGACGGGTGCCTATAGTGAGGGCATGACATCTCGTTCCCAGCCGACCGCCGCCGTGCTGCTCGCCGCGGGAGCAGGCAACCGGCTGGGCCAGGGGCCGAAGGCGCTGCTGGAATACCGGCAGGAACCGCTCGTCTCCTACCTGGCATCCGTGCTGTGGAACGGCGGATGCACTGAAATCGTGGTGGTCCTCGGAGCAGGTGCCGATCAGGTCCGCCGGCAGGCCGATTTGTCCGGCTGCCTTGTACTGGACAATCCCTACTGGTCCGGCGGCATGGGCAGCTCCTTCCGGCTCGGCGCAGCCGCGGTGCCATCGGGATTCCACATGCTGGCCGTACTGGTGGACCAGCCAGGCCTCACGTCTGCCATAGTCAGGAGGCTGCTGGACAGCCATAAGCCCGGTCGTGTCACCGCGGCCGCCTACCGGGGAACGGACGGCGAATTGCAACGCGGCCATCCGGTGCTGTTCGATGCGGCGCTCGTGGCGCAGGCTGCGGAAGCGGCGAGCGGCGACAGCGGAGCCCGCGGCTTTCTGCAGGACCATACGTACCTGATCGATCTCGTGGACTGCTCGGATGAGTCCGACGGCGGCGACGTCGACACCGCCGCTGACCTTTACCGTCTGGAATGACAACCCGGCCCGACCAGCGGTGCATGGACGGCTTGCCAGGCTGGCGGCAGGTTCGACCGGAAACGGGCCCTAAACTTGCACCATGACTGCATCCTTCACGATCCGGCCGGCGCGTACTTCCGATGTTGCCGAGATCCGGCGTCTGGTGAAGCCGCTGGCCGACAAGCGTGTGCTGCTGGAGAAGGAAGCCGTGGCCTATTTTGAGAGCATTCAGGAGTTCAAGATCGCCGAGGCTTCCAACGGCGAAGTAATTGGTTGCGGGGCACTCCACGTGATGTGGGAAGACATCGCCGAAGTGCGCACTCTTGCCACCTCATCGACTTGGCGGGGCCACGGGGTGGGCCGGGCGCTGCTCGAGGCCCTGCTGGCCGAGGCTGTCGGTCTGGGCGTCAACCGGGTATTCTGCCTGACTTTCGAAGTGGACTTCTTTACCCGGCACGGCTTCGAGGTAATGGCCGACCAGTCCGCAGTTGACCCCGAAGTTTATTCGGAACTGCTGCGTTCGCACGATGAAGGCGTCGCCGAATTCCTGGACCTGGCCCGGGTCAAGCCGAACACTTTGGGAAATACCCGGATGATTCGGGCGGTCTAACCGCCACGAGGGGTGGACAGTACAAAGCTGCCTGTGCCACGGTGAAGATGTTGGGAATGACCAGCAAGCGGACGGGCCGATCTCCCGATCGGTCTGTCTCTCGATCGAAAGTGAGAACGCTATGGGTATTGACGACATCACCAACGCAGCCAAAGGTGCCTTCGGAAATGACGAGGGCGGCGACGAACAGGGTGGCGGCCTCGCGGGCCGCGCCAACGACGCAGTAGACAACGCACAGGAGCAGCACGGCGAACAACTCGGCGGCTTCGGCGACCAGGCAAACGAAGCTGTCGACGGTGCCCAGGAGCGCTTCGGCGGCGGCCAGCAGGAAGAAGGACAGTAGCCATGGGCTTGGGCGACAGGATCGAGAACAAGGCACAGGAAGCCAGCGGCAAGATCAAGGAAAAGGCCGGCGACGCCACGGATAACCCGGACCTGCAGGCCGAAGGCCAGCTGGACCAGGCCGAAGCCAAAATCAAGGATGTCGGCGAAGACGTGAAGGACCGCCTGGACGGCGACCCGAACCGCTGAACCTGGAGATCTATTTTGCACTCAGTCCCGATGGGTCAAGGGTCAACGACAGCTGCTGCGCTTCGCCCGGGCAGTCTTCGCCGTTAGGAAAGACTGTTTCCGTCGCAACGGAAAGCGGGTCCGTTTCGACCTGCGTGCCACCCTGACGGGTCGTGTAGACGCGGACTTGGACCTCGCCCGCAGGCAGCGAGTCGAGCTGTGCGAAGCCGGTTAACGTGCCGTCCGGCGTGGAGGTAGCCGAGCAAACTGCGTCCGGTTGATCCGACTCGCATCCCAGATCGACCATGCGTTCGCCCGGGTGCAGATCAAGCGGAAGCCTTTCACAGGTGCCGTCCCAGCAAACCTGTATCTCCGCCCCGCGGACGTCGTCGGCAAGCTCCTGTCCAACCGTGAGGCCAACTCCGGACACTGCACCGATTTCCGTACAGGCGTGGCCCTGGGAGCCGGTGGACGCACCGCAACCGGTAACCAGTACCAGCAAGGCGGCTACCGCCGTCGTTGTTAGGGAGCTTCCCTCCCGGCGGTTCAGCCGCATACTGCGAGCTTAGAAGCGGCAGCTGCTGCAGCCAAGCCTCATTTTGGTAACTGCACGCCGCTGCCAGCCGTTTCGGCGAGTCCGTCCGCGAGCAGCCCGTCCAACGAACGTGCCAACTGCTCGTCGCTGGCCCCGAGCGATCGCAACTTAGTGAGGTGGACAACATGCCCCGAGCCGTGGTCCACAAGATCCACCGTGCCCAGCAGCACCTCGCGCAGGACCGGCGTTTCCGCCTCGCGGAGCACGGCCATCATGGCGCCGCGCACCTGCCGGTCCGTACCGGCCCAGGCCTGTCCCTTGGGCACGTAATGCGGCTCGGGTTGCCCGGCGGCTATCCAGGCACACTGCTCCCGTACCGGGCAGGAGCAGCATTTGGGGGAGCGCGCAGTGCAGACCAAGGCTCCGAGTTCCATCACGGCGGCATTCCATGCCTTGGTCTCCTGGCTGGGCATGAGCGCGGCCGCCAGCTTCATCTCCGCCGACGTCAGCGACGGCGCCGGCAGGGCGTTTCCCGTGACGGCGCGGGCGTGGACGCGGCGGATGTTGGTATCCACCACGGTTTCCGGGCGTTCGAAGGCGAAGGAGGCGATCGCGGCGGCGGTATAGGCGCCGACGCCCGGCAACTGAAGGAGTTCCTCCCGGGTGTCCGGAACCCGCCCGCCGTGCCGGTCCACGATCGCGGCGGCGGCGGAGTGCAACCGGAGCGCCCGACGGGGGTATCCCAGCCGACCCCAGGCGCGGAGAGCTTCGCCGCTGGGTTCGGCGGCCAGGGCGGCAGGGGTCGGCCACCGCTGCATCCACTGCTCCCAGACCGGGAGCACACGGACCACGGGCGTCTGCTGGAGCATGAATTCGCTGACCATGATGCCCCACGGGCTGCACTGGGGCTCCCGCCACGGCAGCTCGCGCGCATTGTCGGCGAACCAGGACGTGATCTGTTCATGCAGATACCGCGTCTGACCTGGCGCCGGAGCCGGTTTTGCGTGCGTGATCGTGTGGTTGGGCATGGCATTCCTTGTCTGTGACCACCAATACCTTACTGCCTCGGCGTGGTGTTACCGCTCCGGCCGCGCAACTGTCTCTAGCCTTAAGGTATGGCAGGTACAGGCACGGGGTCATCGCGCGGCAGCGGTGCCTCGGCGACCCGCAATACCCCACGTTCCGGCCGCAAGCCAAGCCCGGCCGTCTACCGCAGACGCAGGCTGGCGCTTCTGATCGCAGTCCTGCTCGTTCTGGCCCTGCTCGTTGCCGTCGGATTCTGGATCGCCAGCCTCTTCGGCGGCGGGAGCCAGCCCGTAGCGGACAACGACGACGGCGGCGGCAGCGTTCCAGTGACGTCCTCGCCGGCGGCTTCCCCCAGCCCGATGGCCAGTGCAGCCTGCGACGAGTCCAAGATTTCCGTGACCGCATCCACGGATGCCCCGGCCTATGCGGCCGGTGAGAATCCGATCCTGATCCTCGAAGTTGCTAACAAGGGCGACTCCCCTTGCGAGGTCAACGTGGGCACCGATGCCATGGAGTTTCTCGTGACCAGCGGTGAAGACCGCATCTTCTCGTCCAAGGACTGCGCCGTGGACACCAGCGAACTGATGCGGACCATCGAGCCGGGCGAAAGCGAACGGGCGCAGTTCACCTGGGAGCGGAACCGGAGCGCCCCGGGCTGTAAAGCGGTCAACGCCAATCCGCAGCCCGGGACCTATGTCCTGACGGCAAAACTGGGACCATGGACCAGCGACAAAATCGTGTTCGACCTGCAATGAGCCAAGCAGGCCCTTTTGCCCCGGCGGCGAAGGGGCTGTCCCGCTCCTACATAAAGCGGTCGAGGAGGCTGGTCTCGGCTATTCTGGAAAGTCCTTCGCGGATGACGCGGGCGCGCTGCTCGCCGATTCCGTCCACGGCCATCAGGTCATCGATGTTTGCCGCCATCAGGTTCTGCAGTCCGCCGAAGTGGTCCACCAGGCGGTCCGCCACTGCCCGCGGAACGGACTTCACCGCCGAGAGCAGCCGGTAGCCGCGCGGCTGGACAACCGCTTCCAGCGAGTCCACGCCGGGTTGGAAGCCCAGGACACTGGCAATCCGCCCCAGATCGATCAGGTCGGTGGAGCTGAACGTGCGCAGGGATTCCAGGGCAGGCTCGACGTCGATGCCGCCCTTGACCTCGGCGTAGTCGCGCAGAATCATTTCGCTGTCGGGGCCGAGCCCGGAGGTGAGCTCATCGAGTTGCAGGGACAGCAGCCGTCCGTCGACGCCGAGTTCCAGTACGTACTGGGAGATTTCCTCCGAAATCCGCCGGACCATTTCCTGACGCTGCAAGGTCACGGCGACGTCCCGCAGCGTGACCATGGCCTCGATCTCCAGGGCCGAAAGCGAGCTGGTCACCTGGTCAAGGCGGGCGCGGTAGCGTTCCAGCGTGGCGAGTGCTTGGTTGGCCCGGGCCAGAACCGGCTCCGAGCCTTCGAGCACATGCCGGATTCCGTCGACATACAGGGCAATGATCTGCATGGACTGGCTGACCGAAATCACCGGCAGCCCGGTCTGGATGGCCACCCGCTCGGCCGTGCGGTGCCGGGTGCCCGATTCCTGCGTGGGGATGGACGGGTCCGGAACCAGCTGGACGGCGGCTTTGATGATGTTCGTAGCGTCCTGGTCGCAGACAATCGCCCCGTCCATTTTGGCCAGCTCCCGCAGACCTGTGGGCGAGAAGCCGATGCCGATGTCGAACCCGCCGCTGCTGATCGATTCCACCTGCTTGTCATAGCCGAGGACGATCAGGGCGCCTGTGCGACCGCGGAGGATCCGTTCCAGTCCGTCGCGCAGCTGAGTGCCCGGAGCGACACGTGCCAAGGTAGCCTTCAAGGCGTCCTCGGGGCTCTTAGCCATGAAGTTTCCTTTGATCAGTCGGTCGCAGTGCAGTCGGGCGGGAGCCCGCGGCCTCCGGTTCCGGAAACGCTGCGGGAAACAGCCATTAGGCACCATAATATGCCGACGAGGCGCGCGTCGCCGCCGCGGTTGCACAGGACTGCTGCTATGGCGGGAGCCGTGCGCCAGGTACAGCCCGCCTAACTGGGGCTGGCAGTGCCCGCGCCGAAGAGCAGATCCAGCGCCTCGGCCACGGTGCCGACCTCCTTGACGCGAAAGCCCTTGGGCACCTGCCCGGGTCCGCCGTGGGAAGAAGGGACGACGGCATGGGTGAAGCCGAGCCGTTCCGCTTCCTGGATGCGCCGGCCGATTCCGGGCACGGGCCGGACCTCCCCGGCCAGTCCCACCTCGCCGAAAGCGATCAAGCCCTTGGGCAGCGGCTTGTTGCTTTTGGCCGAGGCGATGGCCAGCGCCGTGGCCAGATCAGTGGCCGGTTCCGTCAGCTTCACGCCGCCGACGGTGGCCACGTAGCTGTCATCCTTGTGCAGCGACATGGCTGCACGGCGCTGCAGCACGGCCATCATCATGGCCACCCGGGAGGAATCAAGGCCGCTCGTGGCCCGGCGCGGCTGCGCATTGGAGGTCTCCGCGAGCAGCGCCTGCACCTCGGCCAGCAGGGGCCGGCGGCCCTCCAGGGTCACCGTGATGCAGGTACCGGAAACCGGCTCCGCCGCCGTCGACATGAACAGCCCACTCGGATCAGCCAGTCCTTCGATCCCCTCTTCGGTCAGGTCGAAGCAGCCCACTTCGTCGGTGGGGCCGTAGCGGTTCTTGATGGCGCGAAGCAGCCGCAGCCTGGAGTGCCGGTCTCCCTCGAACTGGCAGACCACATCCACGAGGTGTTCCAGCAGGCGGGGTCCGGCAATGGAACCGTCCTTGGTGACATGGCCAACCAGGATGGTGGTCATGTTCCTGGTTTTCGCCGCGTTAATCAGCGAGGCAGCCACTTCGCGGACCTGGGTGACGCCGCCGGCGCTCCCTTCGACCGCGGAACTGCTCAGGGTCTGGACCGAATCCACGATGAGCAGCGAAGGGTCCGTCTTTTCGATCTGGCCCAGCGCGATGCCCAGATCCGATTCTGCGGTCAGGTACAGCGAGTCAGCGATGGCGGAAATGCGTTCGGCGCGCAGCTTGACCTGCGCGGCTGATTCCTCGCCGGTGATGTACAGGACATCCTTGGCTAGTCCGGCGACCCGCGCGGCCACGTCGAGCAACAGGGTGGACTTACCCACGCCCGGCTCGCCCGCCAGCAGGATGACGGCGCCGGGCACCAGACCGCCGCCCAGCACGCGGTCCAGTTCGCCGATACCGGTGGCCTGAAAAGCTGCCGTCGAGGCGTCCACGTCCGCGATGCGCTGCGCAGGATTCGCTACGGCCGCCGCCGGCGTCGTTCTTGAAATGACGGCCCCGGCTTCCTCCACGGTGCCCCAGGCCTGGCACTCGCCGCAACGGCCTACCCACTTGACGGTGCTCCAGCCACATTCGGCACATCGGTAGGCGGGCGCTTTGGCGCGTGCGGTCTTCGAACTCATGGAATCAGGCTAACGGAACGGTGTGACAATCCCGGCCAGTCACAGTTTGGGCAGGTACGCGGCCGCTTCGTCATGGGTCAGCCCGGTCGCCTCAAGGAGGTCGACCATGAGCGGACGGAAGACGAGGACCAGGCCTTCACCTTCCAGCCTCTGGATGCCCAGGGTCTTCGGATGCAGGCGAGTGGCCACGGCGGCCAGCTCGTTCCGGGCACTGCTTAGCCGGCGTTCGCGCGCACCGCCGTCCGGGTCCGACAGGCCCGCGGAGAGGACCTCGACGGCGTCGGCGGCTTCCAGCAGCACCTCGGCGAAGGACTCGATGGCGTCGTCGGTCATCGCCGCGTGGTTGATGGCCGAAGTCAGGCGCCGGGAGAAGACCCGGCTGTTGCGCATGGCCAGATCGATCATCTCCGCCGATTTCTGCAGGTCGCCCACTTCTTCGCGGTGGCGGCGGTACGCGGGGGAAATCCGGGCCACTTCCTGCGCGCCCGAAAAGGACGTGCGGACCTCGTCGATCAGCTTCTGCGAGGCGCGAGCCCGGACCAGGGCGTGCCAGGCCAGCGTGGAGTCGCTGCGGCTGAGCGCATTGGAGCATTCGCGCAACACCGACGCCAGCTCGTTGAGCAGCTTCTGCAGGTTGGTTTTCGGGGCGGACCGCGGGTCGCCCGGGATCAGCATGGTCACGATCAGCGCCATTGCACCGCCGACCACCGCATCCAGGCTCCGGGTGAACGGTCCGCCGTCGGGAGCCGGCAACAGCACCACCAGCACGGACTGGAGGCCCATCTGGGTCGAGAAGATGGACCCGCTGTCGAGGAAACGCGCCAGCAGGATGGAGATCAACAGGACGGCGGCGGCCTGCCAGATTCCGGAGCCGAGGAAGTGCAGGAGCAAATCACCGACGGCGATGCCCAAGGTGCAGCCGATGGCCACTTCCATGACCTTGCGGAACCGCGGACCGGTGGCGAAGCCCAGTGCCACCAGCGACGCCGTTGCAGCGAACAGCGGACCCTCGTGGCCCAGGAGCTGCTCGGCGATCACGTAGGCGGCGACGGCACAGAGTGTCATCCGTGCAGCCGGAAACAGAGAAGCCTTGCTCCGGCTGAAACCCACGCGGGTGCGGTTGCGCAGGAAAGTACGGGCTCGGGAGAGAGGGCCGCCGGTACTCATGGGTTCAGTCTAGGCGGGAAGCCGCGGGCCTTCGGAACTGTGCCGCTGTGCGTCGTACGAGTGCCAGGAAAGGCTCTGGGTGGCTGGTCCTCTAATACGATTTCCATCACAAAAGCAACAGCACCAGCGGCGATGTTAGCGAATGGCCCGCATCTGTTCACTTTCCGTTCATTTTCACCCGCCAATCTCGTTACCTGACACGAATAGCTTCGTAGAAGTACGAAACCGCACGGCCATCACCGCGCATTTCGTCCATCTCGTTTGCTAACCCTGAAAGGGACCCAAAGTGAAGGCATTCCGCTTCGGCCGCGCGGCCGCAGTACTTTCCGTAGCAGCACTGGCCCTGACCGCCTGCGGCTCCGACAACGCCACCGGCTCGCAGGCGGAGGCCGGCGGCAGCGCCGCGGCAGCCGAAGGCGTCTCCGGCACGCTGTCCGGCGCCGGCGCCTCTTCCCAGGACTCGGCCATGCAGGCTTGGATCGCCGGTTTCCAGGCGCAGAATCCCGAAGCGAACGTCCAGTACTCCCCGGACGGCTCCGGCGCCGGCCGCGACAACTTCCTGGCCGGCGGCGTGCAGTTCGCCGGTTCGGATGCGTACATGGACGAAGAAGAGCTGGAGAAGTCCAAAGAGGTCTGCGGACCCGAGGGTGCCTTCCACATCCCGGGCTACGTTTCCCCGATCGCTGTTGCCTTCAACCTTGAGGGTGTCGAGGAGCTGAACCTCGACGCCGAGACCATCGCCAAGATCTTCCGCGGCGAGATCAAGAACTGGAACGACGAGGCCATCGCCGCTCTGAACGAGGGCGTGGAACTGCCGGATACCCCCATTACCGTTGTCCACCGCGCTGACGACTCCGGTACCACTGAGAACTTCGTGGAGTACCTCTCTGCCGCCGCTCCCGACGTCTGGACCGACGAGCCCTCCGACGCCTGGCCTGCAGACATCGTGGCCGAGAACGCCCAGGGCACCTCCGGCGTCGTCTCTGCCGCCAGCGCCACCGATGGCGCCATCACCTACGCCGACGCGTCCGCCGTCGGGGGTCTGGGTACCGTCAAGGTCCAGGTCGGCGAAGAGTTCGTGGGCTACAGCCCCGAGGCTGCAGCGAAGGCCGTTGAGGTTGCCACGCCCGTTGAGGGCCGCAGCGACGTCGATATGTCCCTGGATCTCAAGCGCGACACCACCGAATCCGGGGCCTACCCGATCGTGCTGGTTTCCTACCATATCTACTGCAGCACGTACTCTGACCAGGAGACCGTTGACCTGGTCAAGGCCTTCGGCAACTACGTGATCAGTGAAGAAGGCCAGCAGGCTGCTGCCGACTCCGCCGGTAGCGCACCGCTCTCCGAGAACCTGCGCGAGCAGGCCGGAACCGCTCTCGAATCCATCTCGGTGGCTTCGTAGCAACGCACGCAGGGGAGCCCCGCCGTCGAAAATGACGAGCGGGGCATCCCCGTGTCAGGGAGCCGACGTTGCTCCCGTGGACAAAACAGTGAAAACTGACAAAAGCCAGACCGCTAGAAAACAGGAGCCCGAAGGGTTGTGAAGTGTCCAACACATTGACAGAAAGCGGCAGCAGAGGCCGTGCCGGAGATAAGGTTTTCTCCGGCATTGCATTGTTCGCCGGCTGCCTGATTCTCTTCGTCCTTTTCTGCGTGGCGTTATTCCTGCTGTGGCAGGCCCTTCCGACCTTTGCCGCGGATCCGGCCGAGATCACCGGCGGGAACGGATTCTGGAGCTACATCTGGCCCATCGTGATCGGCACGCTCATCGCCGCCGCGATCGCGCTGCTGATTGCTACCCCGATCTCCATTGGCGTGGCGCTGTTCATCTCGCACTACGCCCCGCGGAAGCTGTCCCAGGGCCTCGGCTACGTCATCGACCTGCTTGCCGCCATCCCCTCGGTGGTTTACGGCGCGTGGGGCATGACCGTGCTTGCGCCCGCCCTGGTAGGCCCCTACGTCTGGCTGGCGGAGAACGCCGGCTGGATCCCGATCTTTGCGGGCCCGGCGAGCCAGACCGGCAAGACCATGCTGACCGCCGGCATCGTGCTCTCCGTCATGGTGCTGCCGATCATCACCTCGCTCAGCCGGGAGATCTTCCTACAGACGCCCAAGCTGCATGAGGAAGCCGCGCTGGCGATGGGTGCCACCCGCTGGGAAATGATCCGGATGACCGTCTTCCCCTTCGCACGCGCCGGCATCATCAGTGCCGTCATGCTGGGCTTGGGCCGCGCCCTGGGCGAAACGATGGCGGTGGCCATGGTGCTCTCCGGCGGCGGCCTGATCGCCAGCCTGATCCAGAGCGGAAACCAGACCATCGCGGCCGAAATCGCGCTGAACTTCCCGGAGGCTTTCGGGCTGCGCCTCGCGGAGCTGATTGCCGCCGGCCTGGTCCTGTTCGTCATCACGCTGGCCGTGAACATGGTCGCCCGCTGGATCGTTAGCCGTCACAAAGAATTCTCGGGGGCAAACTAATGTCACAGACCGCTACGCGCACGCCTTCGCCGCTGCGCAAGAACACGCTGACCAAGAACCAGTTGCCGAAGTGGGCCATCTGGGCCGTGCTGGCCGGCTCGCTGGTGCTCGGCGCTGCAATTTCCTCGCTGATCGGCTTCCACGTGGTCGGCTGGGCGCTGTTCTCCGCCGTCATCTTCGTGATCGCCGGGTTCCTGGTCACGCTGTCCGTTGAGGGTGAGCGCAAGGCCAAGGACCGCTTCGCGTCCAACCTGATCTACGCGGCGTTCATCGTGGCCCTGGTGCCGCTGTTCTCCGTCATCTGGACAGTCCTGGAAAAGGGCCTTCCCGGCATGACCTCCAACTTCCTGTTCACCTCCATGAACGGCATGACCGGCGTGGTGGACAACGAGACAGTCGAGAACGGCACCCCGGTGCTCGGCGGCGCCTACCACGGCATCGTCGGCACGGTCCTGATCACCTTCTGGGCGACCGTCATATCGGTGCCGGTGGGCCTGCTGACCGCCGTCTACCTCGTTGAATACAGCAAGGGCGGCTCGCTCTCCCGCGGCATCACCTTCTTTGTCGACGTCATGACCGGCATCCCGTCGATCGTGGCCGGCCTGTTCGCGGCGGCGCTCTTCGGCCTGATCTTCGGCCCGTCCACGCGTACCGGCTTTGTGGCCGCCGTGGCGCTGTCCGTGCTGATGATCCCCGTGGTGGTGCGTTCCACCGAGGAAATGCTCAAGATCGTGCCCAACGAGCTGCGCGAAGCGTCCTACGCCCTCGGCGTGCGCAAATGGCGCACGATCGTCAAGGTCGTGGTGCCGACGGCGATCTCGGGTATTGCTTCCGGCGTCACCCTGGCCATCGCCCGGGTCATCGGCGAGACCGCTCCGCTGCTGGTCACCGCCGGCTTCGTCAACAGCATCAACTTCAACGCGTTTGCGGGCTGGATGACCACCCTGCCGACGTTCATCTACCGGCAGCTGATGAACCCCACCTCACCGACGAGCATCGATCCGAGCGCCCAGCGGGCCTGGGCGGCGGCACTGCTGCTGATCCTGATCGTCATGCTGCTCAACCTGATCGCCCGGGTTATTGCCCGCCTCTTCGCCCCCAAGACCGGCCGCTAAGCCTCCACCTGCGTCCAAGAGAAGGAACACTATGTCCAAGCGTATCGACGTCAATGATCTGAACGTCTATTACGGAAATTTCCGGGCCGTTGAAGGCGTGAACATCAACATTGAGGCTCGGTCCGTCACCGCATTCATCGGGCCCTCCGGTTGCGGCAAATCCACCTTCCTTCGGACCCTGAACCGCATGCACGAGGTGCTTCCGGGCGCCCGGGTCGAGGGCGAAGTGCTCCTGGACGGGGAAAACCTCTACGGGCCCGGCGTCGATCCGGTCACCGTACGCAGCCAGATCGGCATGGTCTTCCAGCGCCCGAACCCGTTCCCCACCATGTCCATCCGGGACAACGTCCTGGCGGGCGTCAAGCTGAACAACAAGCGCATCAGCAAGTCGGATGCGGACGCGTTGGTGGAAAAGTCGCTGACCGGCGCCAACCTGTGGAACGAGGTCAAGGACCGTCTGGACAAGCCGGGATCCGGCCTCTCCGGCGGCCAGCAGCAGCGTCTGTGCATTGCCCGCGCCATTGCCGTCTCCCCGCAGGTGATCCTGATGGACGAGCCGTGCTCGGCCCTTGACCCGATCTCGACGCTTGCCATCGAGGACCTGATCGAGGAACTGAAGACCGAATACACCGTAGTGATCGTGACGCACAATATGCAGCAGGCCGCCCGCGTCTCGGACAAGACGGCGTTCTTCAACATCGCCGGCACCGGCAAGCCCGGCAAGCTGATCGAATACAACGACACGCCCACCATCTTCAACAACCCGAGCGAGAAGTCCACCGAAGACTACGTCTCCGGCCGCTTCGGCTAACCAGCAGCGCCCCGGTACTCAACCGGGTTTGCACAGCTGCCGACGGCGGCACCCGGCGGTTTACACGCCAGCCGGGTGCCGCCGTCGTGCTTTGGCTGAACCTACAGCAGCGGATCCAGCGCGAGGTAGAGGACCGCGCCCACGGTTGCCGTCGCGACGGCGGTCATGACCCAGGTGAGGAAAACGCGGTTGGCCACACGCCAGCGGACGGCGTCGAAGCGCTGGTTGGCACCGGCGCCCAGGATGGACGAGGTCATGGTGTGCGTGCTGGAAAGCGGGATGTGCAGGGCCATCCCGCCGAAAAACAGCATCGCCGAACTCACGCCCTGCGCCACGGCGCCGCGCAGCGGATCCATCCGCACCAGCCGGTAGCCCAGCGTGTGCGAGAGGCGCCAACCGCCGAACAGGCTGCCGGCGGCCAGCAGGGTCGCCGCGAACAGCTGGACCCACAGCGGCATCCGGTCCCCGGTATCCAGTCCCGCAGCGACTAGCGCCAACAGCAGCACGGCCATGGTCCGCTGCCCGTCCTGGAGCCCGTGACCTAAGGCAAAAGCACCGGCGAGGATGGACTGGATCATCCGGTTGTTCTCGTTGGCCCGCTTCGGCGCCGTGTAGCGGGAAATCCAGGTCAGGGGAAACACCACAACGTAGGAAATGGCGAAGGCGATGACGGGGGAGAGCAGCAGCGGCAGGACTATCTGCGTGCCGATGAAGTTGTCCCCGGCGATGATGTTGTGCCCGCCCAGGAAGGCCGAAGCCGCGCCGGAGCCCACCAGCCCGCCCACCAGCGCGTGTGTGGACGAGGAAGGCATCCGCCGCCACCAGGTGTAGATTCCCCAGCCGCAGGCGCTCAGCAGGCCGGCAATGAGGATGCCGAGGCCCTCAGGCCCTTCCGGCAGGCCGATCCAGGCCTCGCTGACCAGCAGGGCCAGGCCGGTGGAGATCATCGCGCCGGCAAAGTTGAAAAAAGCCACGAGAACGACGGCGATGCTCGGCGTGAGTGCACGGGTGCGGACGGCACTGGCTACGGCATTGGAGACGTCATGGAAACCGTTGATGAAGGCGAAAGATCCGGCGAAGACGACGACTGCTGCGAACAGGAACAGCTCCACCTACGATTCCTTGATCAGAATCTGGCCCACGTGGTTCGAAACGCGCCGCAAGTCCTTGGTGACTTCCACGAGCTGGTTGGCGACGTCCCGGTGGCGCAGGTAGTTCGGAGTCTTCAGCTCCTTCTGCGCCTCCGCGGTCCAGTTCCGGTGGGTGCGCTCCGCACGCTTGGCCAGCCGCAGCATTTCCACGTAGTACTCATCCAGATCCAGCAGGGAACTCAGCCGACCCATCGCGTCCCGGGTCAGCTCCGACATGCGGGCGATGACCTCCAGTTGCTCTGACGCCCTGGTGGAAAGCCGCTTGACCCGGTTCAGGGCGATCAGCTCGGCGGCGCCGTCGAGCTTTTCGTAGGCCTCCACAATGTACCGGGAGATCTGGAACAGGTCCTCGCGGGGCAGCGGCGTGATGAAGCTGGTGCGCACGTGTGTCATCAGCGCGAAGTGAAGTTCGAAAACCTTGGCGTCATGCTGGTGCAGCTCTTCGGCCAGCCGATCGTAGTCATCTGCCGACGCGCCGAGGATTTCGGAGAGCGTGGTGACGCCGTGGGGGATTTGACCCGCCATCTCGGTCAGCAGATCCAGGCTCTTGTTCTCCTGGGGGAAAAGGCTTAGCTTCACTGTTTCACCGAAGGTCTCTAGCTGTGGAAGAAAACTGCGGAGCTGAGGGCGTCCGCAAGGCTAAGAGTATCGTCTGAAAGTGAACAAAAATAATGGTGCCGAACTGGGAGCGCCTCTCGGCGGATGGCCGCTCGAAGCGGCTAAAAGTTGGAGCCCGGGGCTGCCACAGTTCGACACCACCTTCAGTTTTCTACGCCTGAGCATCGATGTCAACCACCGCGGAATAACGGGGAAAAAACGCTAAATCTGCTGGAAAATCAGGCCGGACAGGGCTAACATGCCCCGCATTCAACGGCCTTGCTCGGCCGGTGCTGCGGGGCCTAAGGGACTGGCTGCCGACCTAGTCCAGCTCGCCGCGGCGCCAGGCAACCGCCGCCGCTTCGAGGTCCTCCGCCGTCTTGATCAGGCGGTGGGAGCTCTGTGTGAGTTTTGCCGCATGGTTCTCATTGGCGGGTTCGGCGGCGTCCGCATGGTGCGTCTGGCCGAGGGCCACAACGCGGCAGAAGGCAGCCGAGCGGTCCAGCGCGACGTCGAAATCGCCGTCGAAAGCCCCGGACAGAATGGTGTCCGCCATTCTGGTGACTTCGTCCGCTCCGGGAGGCTCGGCAACACCAGCCACCACCTTGGACACTTCGGCGACGTCCTTGCCGGCCTTGAAGAAGGCGGACATGCGCTCGGGGTTCTGCTGGGTGGCGGTGCGCAGGGCATAGAGCCGCCAGAGCGCGCCGGGCAGCGACCGTGCGGGGCTCTCGGCCCACATCTCCGCGATGGCTTCGAGGCCCTGCTGGTCCGCTAGCTTGACCAGCCGCTTGGTGATCTCCGGGTCATCCGATTCCCGGCCATGGTGGACCAGTGCCTGCGCCGCCAGGTGGGCTGCTTCGGAAACCCGTGCCGGGTCCGCCCCGCCGGTGAATCCTTCGAAGTCCAACGGAGCAAATGGCTTTGGCTTATGCGGCCGCGGTGCGTCAATTCCGTTGTTTCCGTCCATGCCATGACGATACTCCTACGGCTCATATCGGTCGAGGACCGGCGATTCATACGTAGGGGCATGGGTGCGATAAAGTAAGTAACGGTCGATTTGGTCCGGGTCTTGTATCCGGCCGGATGGCTGGCGGGCCTTTAGCTCAGTTGGTAGAGCATCGGACTTTTAATCCGCGGGTCGCGGGTTCGATCCCCGCAGGGCCCACCGCTGCTGTACCCCTGCCAGACGCTATGTCGGGCGGGGGTACTGCCGTTTAACCAGAGCCTCCGGGGTGCCTGAATCGGCCGATTCAGGTTGCTGGCCGCTCCCGGCAGCCGACCTTTTGCGCCGGGATGTCGATTTTGTCACATCCCAAATGTCACAGAATGGTAACGATAATTATCCCGGCGATCTCCGCCGCCGTCATTTCGCCGATTGCCAATCAAAATAAGGCCAAAGCCGGAATGCATCGTAGAGGGTGCGAAGACCGCTAAGCGCCCAAAACGTGTCAAATCCGCCAATCTCGGGTTGATTATCATCCAGATCTCGTTACGGTCGAATAGATGGTTCAAGAACTCGCAGAAACCCAGACACGTCCGAGGCTAGAAGCAAAATTCCGTAAACCAACCCTGAATGATGGCGCTGCATTGTGGCGCATGGCGAAGGACTCCCAGGTCCTCGATTTGAATTCGTCCTATTCCTATTTGCTGTGGTGCCGCGACTTTGCGGAGACGTCAGTCGTCGCCACCATTGATGATGAACCGGCCGGTTTTGTTACCGGCTACGTACGCCCCGATGAGCCCGGCACCTTGATGGTGTGGCAGGTCGCGGTGAACCAAGCGTTCCGAGGTCAGAAACTCGCCGCCTCCATGCTCGACGAGCTGGCCGCACGGCTGGATTCCGACTTCGTTGAAACGACGATCACCGACGACAATGCTGCATCCATGCGGCTGTTCGCCAGCTTTGCCGAGCGCCGGAACGTTCCGTTGGAGCGCGACCCCCTGTTTACCCGGAGCATGTACCCCGACGGCCATGACACGGAATTCCTATTCCGGATCGGCCCACTGAACTAGGTATTTATTGCCTGCTTGTCCTGCTTTTTCTCCGCAGTTTTGCTCCAGTTCTAATTTTGTTAATCCGCGGCTGCATTTCGCGTACCTCCCAAGAGGTCGAAGCGGCCGCACCACATGAAGGAAGTTCTTTCTCATGACAGATATTTTTGAAACGCTTGAATCAGAGGTCCGTGGATATTGCCGCAGCTGGCCCGCCGTTTTCGAACGCTCGCAGGGCAGCACCATGTACGCCGAAGACGGCAAGGAATACCTTGACTTCTTCTCCGGCGCCGGCGCGCTGAACTACGGCCACAACAACCCGCTGCTGCTCGAGCCGCTGCTGGACTACCTGCGCAGCGGTGCCGTGGTGCACTCGCTGGACATGAAGACCCCGGCTAAGCGCCGCTTCCTGGAAACCTTCCAGGAGGTCATCCTCAAGCCGCGCGGCATGGACCACAAGGTCATGTTCCCCGGCCCCACCGGCACCAACTCGGTCGAGGCCGCCCTGAAGCTGGCCCGTAAGGTCACCGGCCGCCAGCACATCCTCAGCTTCACGAACGCGTTCCACGGCATGACGCTGGGTTCTCTGTCCGTCACGGGCAACTCGATGAAGCGCAAGGGCGCCGGCATCCCGCTGACCAACAGCTCCAAGATCCCCTACGACGACTACTTCGACGGCGAGACCGCGGACTTCCTGTGGCTGGAACGCGTGCTCGAAGACAGCGGTTCCGGCGTGGATAAGCCCGCCGCCGTCATCGTGGAGACCGTCCAGGGCGAAGGCGGCCTCAACGCCGCGCGCCTGAGCTGGCTCAAGGGCCTGTCCGAGCTGTGCAAAAAGCACGACATTCTGCTGATCGTCGACGACGTCCAGGCCGGCTGCGGCCGCACCGGCACGTTCTTCAGTTTCGAGGACGCCGGCTTCACCCCGGACATCATCTGCCTGTCCAAGTCCATCTCCGGCTTCGGCCTGCCGCTGGCGCTGACCTTGTTCCGTCCGGAACTCGATGTCTGGGAGCCAGGCGAGCACAACGGAACGTTCCGCGGCCACAACCCGGCCTTCGTGACCGGCACCGCTGCACTGAACACGTACTGGCGCGATGACGCCTTCCAGCAGCAGGTTGCTGCCCGCATCGCCCAGCTGCACGACGGCCTGGAGCGCCTCGCCGCTACGGTTGAGGGCGCAAGCGTCCGCGGCCGCGGCCTGCTGGCCGGGGTGTTCTTCCCGGACACCGAAACCGCCGGCAAGATCGCAGCCGCGGCCTACGAGCAGGGCCTGCTGGTGGAAACCTCCGGCCCCGAGAGCGAAGTTGTCAAGCTCATGCCGGCACTGACCATCACCGCTGAGGAGCTGGAGCGCGGTCTCGAGATCCTGATCGAGGCCGCCAAGACCGTCACCGGTGCACGTGAACTGGTCGGCGCGCTCTAACCAGCGCCGCTGCCCGAAGATTTACCCCAAGACTTAAGGAGCATCCGTGCTTGTTGTGAACCTGAACGATCTGAACGACACCGACCGCGACGTGAAGTCCGAAACCTGGCGCAGCCGCCGTATGGTGCTGGCCAAGGAGGGCGTGGGCTTCTCGTTCCACGACACCGTGATCTACGCCGGTACGACGTCGACGTTCCACTACGCGAACCACATCGAGGCCGTCTACTGCGTGCAGGGTGAAGGCACGCTGACCAACGAGGTTACCGGTGAAGTACACGACCTGCGGGACGGCACTATGTACCTGCTGGACGGCAACGAGAAGCACACCGTGCGCGCCACCACCGAGCTGCGCATGGCCTGCGTGTTCAACCCGCCGGTCACCGGACGCGAAGTCCACGACGAAAACGGCGTCTACCCGCTGGTGGTTGAAGAACCAGCCCACTAAGACCCCCGGTCAGGTAAAAAGTCCGATCAGCCCAAAGCTGGCCGGGCTTTTTCCTTATCGGTAGCAAAAAAGGAAAACGAGGAGGATAGGAATGACTGCAACAGCAGAACCACGCATTGATGTTTATCCGACACGTGTGGCGGGAAAGCCCGGCGTCCAGGCCCGTGAAGACAAGGTTGTCTGGGGAACTGCGGCTGAGGGCCCCATGGATGAGGCCACGCTCGCCGGTTACGAGGCAAAGGGCTACCTCACCATCGAGCAGCTCATCACGCCGGAGGAACTCGAGACCTTCCGGGCGGAACTGAAGCGGCTTTCCGAAGATCCGGTGGTCCGCGCGGACGAGCGCACCATCGTGGAGGCCAAGTCGCAGGAAGTCCGCTCGATCTTCGAGGTGCACAAGACCAGCGAGGTCTTCAAGCGGATTGCCAATGACCCGCGGGTGGTCGGCCGGGCCAAGCAGCTACTCGGCTCGGACGTGTACATCCACCAGTCCCGCGTGAACTTCAAGCCCGGCTTCGAGGGCAAGGATTTCATGTGGCACTCCGATTTCGAGACCTGGCACGCCGAGGACGGCATGCCGCGGATGCGCGCCGTGAGCATCTCGATCTCGCTGACGGACAACTACTCCTTCAACGGGCCGCTGATGATCATGCCCGGTTCGCACAAGGAATACATCTCCTGCGACGGCAACACGCCGGAGGACAACTACAAGAAGTCCCTGGTGATGCAGGGGGCCGGCGTCCCGGACAAGGCGATCCTGACAGAGTTCGCCGACCGCTTCGGCATCGACGTGCTTGAAGGCAAGGCCGGCGGCGCGATCATGTTCGATTGCAACTGCATGCACGCGTCGAACGGAAACGTTACGCCGTTCTCGCGCTCCAACGTGTTCATCGTCTTCAACAGCGTGGAGAACAGCTGTGAGGAGCCGTACTCCGCCGGCGCACCGCGTCCGGAGTTCGTCGGGGCAACGGACTTCACGTCAGCCGGCTGATATTCCATCGCCCGTCACCTACAGCTGCGGCCCGTCTGGCAAAGGCGGGCCGCAGCTGACCGTCCATCAAGCTGAAGGCAGCCGCGGTTCAGCCTGCGGGGCGGAGCACCTTGTCCATCACCGGGCGTGTGGCCTGCAGCCCTGCCCAGACCAGGCCGATGCCGGCGGCCAGGCAGGCGACTATGGTCAGCACCGACACCGGGGCCAGAACGAGAGCCAGGCCCGCCAGCGGGAACACCAGGATCCCAGCGGTGAACGCCGAACCTGCCGACACCAGTAGCAGCGGCAGCATGACTGCCCGGGTCCGGGCGGCGTCCATGGTCCGCCGCGGCATGCCGAGTTTGTCCAGGCTGCCGTACAGGTCAGCCCGGTCCAGTACCGCCGAGGCCTGGTTCACCCCGGCGGAGCAGGCAACCATGATGAAGGAAACGACGATGGTGATCAGGATGCCGGTGCGGATATCGCCGGCCAGGAACTGTTCGGGTCCGGTCACCGGTCCGGCGGATGCCGCGTCCGCCAGCGCCACACCCGTGCCGCCGAAGACTGCCACGAAGCTGGTCATTGCCACCCCGCTGACCTGCCGCCAGGCCGCTTTGGGAGATTCCAGGATGGTCCGGGCGGCCAGCAGCTTCGCCGCGGTGCCGGCGGTGCGCACCTGCCGCCGCCCCAGCACGGCAATAACCCAGGGACCCATCAGGTTGAGCACGGCCAGTCCCGCGCCGAACGCCCCGACAATGAAGGCCACGGCCACCGCCATGTCCGCGTAGCCGGTGTTTATCGCAGCGAAACCGGCAAGGATGATTGCGCCGCCGATGACCCCGCGCAGCCAGTGCATCTTGGCCGGGGATTGGCGCGTGCGGACCCCCAGCGGCGAGATGACCACCTTGCGCAGGCCCACCGCAGCGCTCACCGCGGCCAAAAGTACGACGGCGGCCACCACCGCGGCGACGATGCCAGGGTCCAGCCAGAACTCCCCGCCGATGGCCGCGCCACGGAAGGGAATCAGCTGGACCGCCGGGGCCAGCACCAGATAACCCACGACGCCGGCCACCGAGCCCGCGAGGGCCAGTGCCGTGGATTCGATGACGGTGATCGCCGCTACGGTGGCCGGAGTGGCTCCCAGCAGCCGCAGCGTGGAGAGCCGGTCATCGCGGCGCCGGGCCGAGAGCCTCGCCGCGGATCCGCCGAGGGTCAGCAGGGGCAGCACCAACAGCACCAGGGCCAGCAGGGCGAGCAGTTGGTAGAGGAAAGCCAGCTCGTCCTGCCACTGCAGGAAGGAGAGTGCGCCGGCCAACACCGTCAGCAGCAGCGTGGTGACCAGCCCGAAAGCGACCACCGGAAGCACTGCGGCAGAGGCGCCGGATGTGCTGGGGCGCGTGAGCAGCCATGCCAGGCGGATGGGGATCATCGCACACCGCCGGCGCTGTCGCCGACCAGCCGGCCGTCCTTCAAGGTGAGGATGCGCCCGCAACTGGCGGCCACGCCGTCGTCGTGGGTTACTACGACCAGCGTCTTGCCGGTACCCGTGGTGGAATCGAGCAGCACCCGCATTACTTCGGCCGACGTGCCGGAATCCAGGGCGCCGGTGGGCTCGTCGGCGAAGATCACGCCGGCGCCCGTCACCTGGGCGCGCGCGATCGCCACGCGCTGGGCCTGCCCGCCGGAGAGTTCGCCGATCCTGCGGTTCTCCATTCCCGCCAGACCGAGCGACTGCAGCCAGCCGGCCGCAGCCTGTTCAGCGGCGGGGCGCCGGGTCCCGCCGAGCATCAGCGCGATGGCGACATTCTCCAGCGCGGTCAGCTCGGGGATGAGCAGCCCCTGCTGGAACACAAAGCCGAAGGCCTCGCGCCGCAGCTTGGACCGCTGGGACTCGTTCAATCCGTTGATCTGCGTGCTGGCGCCTGGTGTGTTGAGCATAATCTGGCCGCTGTCCGGCAGGATGATGCCCGCCAGCGCGTGCAGCAGGGTGGTCTTGCCTGAGCCGGAGGCACCCATGATGGCCACGGACTCCCCGGCGTGGATGTTCAGCGTCAGCCCGGCCAGCGCTGTGGTGCTGCCGTAGGTCTTGGTGACGGTATGGGCGCTGAGGACCGGCGGAACGGGCCGGGCGGATGGATGCTGGGCGCGGCTGCTTGCAGGGCCGGCGGCCGGACTGTGGGCGTGAGTGATGTTCATGATTCCATCCTCGCCGCGAGGGCGGGACCGCCGCGTCGGGCCCGGGGATGAACCTCGACCCGGCCGCTTAATACCCAGGGTGGAGCAGTTACGTGCCCGCAACCTGCGCGGCGGTCTGCTCCAGCACCCGGCGGAACGCCAGGATGGCCGGCCGGTGCGCGCTGGCGTGGCGGACGGAGGTGAAGACAGTGCGCCGCGGCTGGCCCGGAAGCTCCAGCAGCTCGCAACTGGTGCTCCGGCCGGTCCAGACCAGGTCGGGCATGAAGGCCACGGCGTTGCCGGATTCAATCAGGCGGATCTGGGCCTGAAGGTCCGCGGTCTCGTAGCGCACGTCCGGTTCGAAGCCGGCGGTGCGGCAGGCCTGTTCCGCCCAGTGCCGGGAGGCCGCGCCGCGCGGCTCCATCACCCACGGCAGGTTCCGGGCATCGTCCACCGAGGAAACGGGGCGGCGGCTGCGCTCCCGTGGCGGGGCGGCCAGCCGGATGGCGTCCGTGGTGAGGCGCGTGCGGTCCAGCTCCGGGTGGTGCGGGGCCGCATGCCCGGGGTATTGCTCCGCGACCACCAGGTCGAAGTCCCGGGCCCAGGTTTCGTACAGCGCGGTTTCCGGTTCCCGCTGCACCATTTCGATCCGCACCTCCGGATAACCGGCGTTCATGGCGCTCAGCGCATCGGGCATCAGCGCCAGCGCCGCGGACTGGAACACGGCCACGCGCACGGTGCCGGTCACGGTGGTCAGCGACGCGGCCAGGTCAGTCTCCGCCCGCTCCAGCGTCTGCAGCAGTTCGGCGGTATGGGCCACAAGGACCTCCGCCTGCGGGGTCAGCTGCACCTTGCGCCCGGTCTTGCGCAGCAGCTCCACGCCGGCCTCCTTCTCCAGCAGCGCGAGCTGCTGGGACACCGAAGACGGGCTGAAGTTCAGCGCCGCGGCGACTTCGGCGAGGGTGCCGCGGATCTTCAGCTCGCGCAAGAGGCGCAGCCTGCGTACGTCCAGCATGGCACTCCTATTATTCGTATTAACCAACGGATAATGATCGGAAAACATCACTTTATCTAATCGAACGGCGGACGCATACTGGGGGAAGAAGGTACTAACTGCCCCGTTCGACAAGGAGCCGAAACGCCATGACCGATGTCCTGAAAGAGCCCGCCGCACAGCCCCAGGCGCTGGCCGACGCACAGGTCCACGACCTGGCCGAGGATGCCATCAAGCTGGTCCGCCACTGGCTGACCGAGGCATCCAAGATCCCTGTCGACACCTCCGCCCAGCAGCTGGCCGGCGTCCTGAAGGATCCCAACGGCCTGGACTTCACCGTCGGCTTCGTCGACGGCGTGATCCGCCCCGAGGACCTCAACGTCGCGGCACGGAACCTCGCGGCGCTCGCGCCCAAGGTCCCGTCCTTCCTGCCCTGGTACATGCGCAGCGCGGTCCGCCTCGGCGGCGCTATGGCGCCGGCCATGCCCCAGGTGGTCATCCCGATTGCCCGCCGGGTACTGCGCGAAATGGTGGGCCACCTGATCGTGGATGCCACCGATGCCAAGCTCGGTCCCGCGATCGCCAAGATCAAGAAGCACGACGTCGGGCTGAACGTGAATCTGCTCGGCGAGGCAGTGCTGGGCCGGCACGAGGCATCCCGCCGGCTCGAGGGAACCCACAAACTGCTGGCGCGGGACGACGTCGACTATGTTTCCATCAAGGTGTCCTCGACCGTGGCCCCGCACTCGCCGTGGGCCTTCGACGAGGCGGTCGAGCACGTCGTCGAAAGCCTGACGCCGCTGTACCGGCAGGCCGCCGATGCCGCCACGCCCAAGTTCATCAACCTGGACATGGAGGAGTACAAGGACCTGGAGATGACCATCGCGGTCTTCACCCGGATCCTGGACAAGCCCGAGTTCAAGAACCTCTCCGGCGGCATTGTCCTGCAGGCCTACCTGCCGGACGCGCTGTCCGCGATGATGCGCCTGACCCAGTGGGCGCAGGCCCGCCGTGCCGCTGGCGGTGCCCCGATCAAGGTCCGCGTGGTCAAGGGCGCCAACCTGCCCATGGAGCATGTAGAGGCCTCGCTGCATGACTGGCCGCTGGCCACCTGGAACACCAAGCAGGATTCGGACACCAACTACAAACGGATCATCAACTACTCGCTGCAGCCGGACCGCGTGGACGCCGTCCGCATCGGCGTGGCAGGCCACAATCTGTTCGACGTCGCCTTCGCCTGGCTCCTGGCCAAGCAGCGCGGCATTCCCGCCGAGCAGAAGGCAATCGAGTTCGAGATGCTGCTCGGCATGGCGCAGGGGCAGGCAGAAGCGGTCAAGCGCGACGTCGGTTCGCTACTGCTCTACACGCCGGTGGTGCAGCCGCAGGAATTCGACGTCGCTATCGCCTACCTGATCCGCCGCCTTGAGGAGGGTGCGAGCCAGGAGAACTTCATGTCCGCTGTTTTCGAACTGAGCGAAAACGAGGCGCTCTTCGAACGCGAGAAGCAGCGCTTCCTCGCGTCGCTGGCCAACCTGGACAACGCCGTTCCGCTGCCCAACCGGCAGCAGGACCGCAATGTGGCGGCAGCCCCGGCTCCCCGGGACAGCTTCCGCAACACGCCGGACACGGATCCGTCCCTGCCGGCCAACCTGGCCTGGGGCCGCGCCATCCTGGCCCGCGTGCCCGAATCCACCTTGGGCATCGAGGCCGTGGAAGCCGCCACCCTGCGGACTCCGGACCAGCTCGAAAAGGTGGTAGCGGCCGCCGTCGAGCGTTCGAAGGCCTGGGGCGACATGACCGGCGCCGAGCGCGCCGAGGTCCTCCATCTGGCCGGCGACAAGCTCGCCGCCAACCGGGCGCGGCTGATGGAAGTTGCCGCCGCCGAGGCCGGCAAGACGCTGGACCAGTCGGACCCGGAAGTCTCCGAGGCGATCGACTTCGCGCACTACTACGCCGAGCTGGCGCGCAAGCTGGACGCGGTGGACGGGGCCACGTTTGTCCCCTCCAGGCTGACCGTGGTGACGCCGCCGTGGAACTTCCCGGTGGCCATCCCCGCAGGGTCCACGCTGGCAGCGCTCGCCGCGGGCTCCGCCGTCGTCATTAAGCCGGCCAAGCAGGCCCGCCGCACCGGCGCGGTCATGGTCGAAGCGATCTGGGAGGCGTTCGATGAGGCCGGCATCCCGCGCGATGTGCTGCAGCTGGTGCAGCTGGAGGAACGCGACCTGGGCCGGCAGCTGATCTCGCATCCGGCCGTGGACCGCGTCATCCTCACCGGCGGCTACGAGACGGCCGAGCTGTTCCGCTCCTTCCGCCCGGACCTGCCGCTGCTGGCGGAGACCTCCGGCAAGAACGCCATCATCGTCACCCCCAGCGCGGACTTCGACCTGGCCGCCAAGGACGTGGTGCAGTCCGCCTTCGGCCACGCCGGCCAGAAGTGCTCGGCCGCCTCGCTGGTGATCCTGGTGGGCTCGGTGGCGCAGTCGCCGCGGTTCCGCAACCAGTTGGTGGACGCCGTGACCTCGCTCAAGGTGGGCTACCCGGTGGATCCGTCCACCCAGATGGGTCCGGTGATCGAGCCGGCCAACGGCAAGCTGCTGGACGGGCTGACCAACCTCGCCGACGGTGAGATTTGGCTGCTCAAGCCGGAGAAGCTGGATGAAACCGGCAAACTTTGGAGCCCGGGCGTGCGCACCGGCGTCAAGCGCGGCTCGCACTACCACCTGACCGAGTTCTTCGGCCCGATCCTCGGCGTCATGACGGCCGAAACCCTGGAGGAGGCCGTGGCCATCCAGAACGAGATCGAGTACGGACTCACCGCCGGCCTGCACTCGCTGGACCCGGCCGAGCTGGACTACTGGCTGGAGAACATCCAGGCCGGCAACCTCTATGTCAACCGCGGCATCACCGGCGCCATTGTGCAGCGCCAGCCGTTCGGCGGCTGGAAGAAGTCCTCGGTGGGCGCCGGGACCAAGGCCGGCGGCCCCAACTATCTGGCCGGCCTGGGCGACTGGGAACCTGCCCGCAGCCACGCCGCCGCGGCCGTCACCCACGACGGCGCCCGCCACCTGCTCGACGCGGCCCGGCTTTCCCACATGGCGGTGTCCGCCCAGGACGCGGCGTTCCTGGAACGTTCGCTGTCCTCCGATGCCGAGGCCTGGGCCGCCGAGTTCGGCGCGGCCAAGGACGTCACCGGGCTGAGCGCCGAGCGCAACGTCTTCCGCTACCTGCCGCTGCCGGTGACCGTCCGCCTGGCCGAGGGTGAGCCGCTGGCCAAGCTGGTCCGCGTGCTGGCCGCCGGAGTGTTGGCCGGTTCCGAGGTCAAGGTGTCCACCGCCGTCGAGCTTCCGGCCGCCCTGCGCGCCGTGGCGATCGATCGGAACATCGGGGTAACCACAGAGAACGACGCCGAGTGGCTGGCTCGTGCGGGCCGGTTCACCGCCGGACGCATCCGGCTGATCGGTGGTAACGCCAAGGCGCTCGCCGAGGCAACCGGGGGACGGGTGGACCTGGCGGTCTACTCTCATCCCGTCACCGAGGCCGGGCGGGTGGAAATGCTGCCCTTCCTGCACGAGCAGGCCGTCAGCATCACCGCCCACCGCTTCGGCACCCCGAACCACCTCTCGGACGGATTGATCTAGGTAGCACCCAAGCGGGAGCCCACGCTCCGGCCCCCAACCGGCAAACGACCGGCGGAAACCTTACGGATTCCGCCGGTCGTTTTTGTGCCCGCACAGATATGGTGAGGTCCCTCACCAGCGGTCATCGGGGGGTGCCGGCTCTGCTACTCTTGCCTTATCCACGGACCTCCCGGCCTTTTCTCTGGCCGGTTGTAGATAACGGGTGGACACCTATTTGTTTGATGAACTAGGAGTTCTCTATGCATTTGTCGCCCCGTGAGCACGAAAAACTCATGATTGTCGTTGCCGGTGACCTTGCCCGCCGCCGCCAGGCACGAGGCCTGAAACTCAACCATCCCGAGTCGGTCGCGCTTATTACCGCCGAACTTCTCGAAGGAGCCCGCGACGGGAAAACCGTTGCCGAGCTGATGAGCTACGGGACCACGGTTTTGACCAGGGAAGACGTCATGGACGGTGTCGCGGACATGATCGCGGACGTCCAGGTCGAGGCAACGTTCCCCGACGGTACCAAGCTCGTCACCGTCCACAATCCGATCCGCTGAGAGGAGGAGAGCCGATGAAACCCGGTGAATACATCCTCCGTACCGAAGAGATCATGTGCAACGAGGGCACTGAAATCCGGATCGTGAACGTCACTAACCGCGGGGACCGGCCCGTCCAGGTCGGATCCCACTACCACTTTGCCGAAGTCAATAACGCTCTGGAATTCGACCGCGAGGCCGGATGGGGGTTCCGGCTCGATATCCCCGCCGGAACCGCAGTGCGGTTCGAACCCGGCGACGCACGCAGCGTGCACCTGGTTGAGCTGGCCGGCAGCCGCGAGGTCTACGGCCTGCAGGACCGGGTTAACGGATCGCTGGGCAAGATCGCACCGATGCTGGAGACCGAGGCGATCGGCGGCACAGCCGGCATTGATGCCGCGGCCGATCCCGAGATCGCGGCCGAGTACGACATTGACCTGCCCAACAGCGGCGAGCCGGCCAAGGGGTTCCACACCGACTTCGGCCTCGACCCGGTCGACGAATCGGTGAACCCCAAAGAAAAGGTGCTGGCGAAGGAAGCGGTCCGGTCAGCCGAAAAGGCAGAACAGGTCTCCGGCGACGGCGCCAGTGAGGAAGGTACCCGATGAGCTTCAAGATGACCCGCAAGCATTATGCGGAAATGTATGGACCGACCACCGGCGACGCCATTCGGCTGGCAGATACTGAACTGCTGTTGGAAATCGAAAAGGACCACACCCGCTACGGCGAAGAGGTGGTGTTCGGCGGCGGCAAGGTGATCCGCGACGGCATGGGCCAGAACGGTCGGCTGGTCCGGGACGAGGATATCCCGGACACGGTCATCACTAACGTGGTGGTGCTGGACTACACCGGTATCTACAAGGCCGACGTCGCCCTGCGCGACGGGCATATCTTCAAGATCGGCAAGGCAGGTAACCCGCAGATCTCCGATGGCGTGAACATCATCATCGGTGCGGCGACGGACATTATTGCCGGCGAGCACAAGATCCTCACCGCCGGCGGCATCGACACCCACGTGCACTTCGTCAGCCCGGACCAGGTTCCGGTGGCGCTGGCCTCTGGCGTCACCACGTTGATTGGCGGCGGCGCCGGACCTTCGGACGCATCCAAGGCAACTACCGTGACTCCCGGTCCTTGGCACATTTCCCGCATGCTGCAGGCGGTGGAAAACCTCCCGATCAACATCGGGCTGCTGGGCAAGGGGCACGCCAGCGCCATTGAGCCGCTGGCCGAGCAGATCCGCGCCGGCGCCATCGGATTGAAGGTGCACGAGGACTGGGGCGCAACGACGTCGTCAATCGATATGTCGCTCAAGGTGGCGGACGAGTACGACGTGCAGGTCGCCATCCATGCGGACACGCTGAACGAATGCGGCTTCGTGGAAGACACCATCAGGGCCATCGACGGCCGCGTCATCCACACCTTCCACACCGAGGGGGCGGGCGGCGGCCACGCCCCGGACATCATCCGGATGGCCGGACAGCCGAACGTGCTTCCGGCCTCCACCAATCCGACCCTGCCATACACGGTTAATACGGTGGACGAGCATCTGGACATGATGATGGTCTGCCACCACCTGAACCCGGACATTCCGGAGGACGTGGCGTTCGCAGACTCCCGGATCCGCAAGGAAACCATCGCCGCCGAAGACGTCCTGCACGACCTGGGCATCTTCTCCATCACCAGCTCGGATTCCCAAGCCATGGGCCGCGTGGGCGAAATGGTGCTGCGCACCTGGCAAGTTGCGGACGCCATGAAACGCCAGCGCGGACGGATGGAACAGGACCCGGAGGTCGGGGACAACTTCCGGATCAAGCGCTATGTCGCCAAATACACCATCAACCCGGCCATCACCCAGGGCATCGCAGATTCCGTCGGCAGTGTGGAAGTGGGCAAGTTCGCCGACCTGGTGCTCTGGGACCCCGCGTTCTTCGGCGTCAAACCCGACATGGTCATCAAGGGCGGCTTGATCGTGCAGTCCATCATGGGTGATTCGAACGGCTCGATCCCGACGCCGCAGCCACGGACGCTGCGCGGGAACTTCGGCGCCCTGGGCACCGCGGTCCATTCCTCCTCCATCACCTTCTTGTCCAAGGCAGCTATTGAGGACGGCGTTCCGGAGCGGCTCGGTCTGCGCCGGGTGATCCGGCCGGTGAGCGGTATCCGTGACCTGACCAAGGCAGATCTGAAGCACAACGGTGAAACGCCGGACATCCAGGTGGATCCCGAAACCTACACCGTCACCGTGGACGGCGTGGAAGCGACCTGTGAGCCCTCGGATGTACTGCCGATGGCGCAGCGCTATTTCCTCTTTTAGGAAGTACGGATCCTCAACAGCTTGAATTGAATTGAAAGGACCCATCCATGCTTGTTGACCGCGTCATCGGCAACAGACACGAACTTCCGGCCGCAGAACTGGCCGGACTGCACGAAGAAAAAGTAATCCTGCCCAGCGCCGAACTGGTAAAACGCATCCAGCGTGTCACCACCGACCACGGCAGGGACGTCGGCATCCGGCTCAGCACGCCCGGTGACCTGCGCGACGGGGACATCCTGCACCGGGACGAGCAGAACATCATTGTCATCTCCGTGCTTCCCACCGACGTGCTGGTCATTGCGCCACGGTGTATCCAGGAGATGGGAACGGTGGCGCACAACCTGGGCAACCGGCATATGCAGGCCCAGTTCTTCGACGCCGAAAGCGACTACCGGGCCGAGGTCATGGTGGTCCAGTACGACCACACCATCGAAGACTTCCTCCGGCACGCACAGGTTCCCTATTCCCGTCAGGAACGCGTGATGCCGGTGCCTTTCCGGCATGCCGAACACACGCACTGAGGCGGCGGCGGAATGACTAATACGATCGGCGGGTATGCTTTGCCAGCCGCAGCGCGCGCGGAAACGGACGCCTCAGCCGGGTGTCCGCCGTCGTTCTTGCTGCCGTTGCTTCAGCTCTCGGATTCCGCACTGCCGACCGGCGCCTTCAGCCATTCATTCGGGTTGGAAAGCTATCTGGACCGGGGACTGGTCCAGGATGAAGCCAGCTTCGGCCAATGGCTGGGGCAGTTCATTCACATCCAGCTGACCTACAGCGACGGTATGGCCATCCGGCTGGTGATGGAGGCCGGCTCGCGAACGGAAATCCGGCGATTGGACCGTATGCTCGCGGCACAGGCGCTGCCCCGTCAGATCCGCCTGGCCGGCATCAAAATGGGCGCAAGAATGTTACAGATCGCGGCAGAGACATTCGGCAGCCAGGCCCTGGACGAGTACCGCGAGGACGTCGGCCAGGGAGTGTGCAGCGGTCACCCGGCGGTAGCTTTCGCGCTGGCCGGTCGCAACCTCGGCGCGCCGCTGCCGGAGCTGCTGGCTACCTACCTGTTTTCCACCGTGACCTCGCTGACGCAGAACGCCATCCGCGCCATCCCGATCGGCCAGAACGCCGGGCAGCGGGTGCTGCGCCGGGCGCACGACGACGTCCTCGCCGCCGTCGCGCGGATTCCGCACCTGGACACGGAGGACTTCGGCGCCGCAGCGCCGGGGCTGGAAATCGCGCAGATGCGGCACGAGCGCCAGCGTGCACGCATGTTCATGTCCTGACCCGGACGCCCCTCAACTGACATCCATCCGACCCCGGAACCGGGTACACCACCGGCGGCCGGGACGCAGAACGCAAGGAGAACATTATGGAACCCATCAAGATCGGCATCGGCGGCCCCGTGGGCGCCGGTAAAACGCAGCTGGTGGAGCGCCTCACCCGGCACCTGAGCACGGAAATATCGATGGCGGCCATCACCAACGACATCTACACCATCGAGGACGCGAAGATCCTCGCGGCCAATGGCATCCTGCCGCTGGACCGGATTGTCGGGATCGAAACCGGCGGTTGCCCGCACACAGCCATCCGCGAGGATACCTCGATGAATTCCGCCGCTGTGGAGGAACTCAAAGAGCGCCACCCGGACCTGCAGGTGGTCTTCATCGAGAGCGGAGGCGACAACCTCTCCGCTACGTTCAGCCCGGAGCTGGTGGATTTCTCCATCTACATCATCGACGTGGCCCAGGGCGAGAAGATCCCGCGCAAGGCCGGGCAGGGCATGATCAAATCCGACCTGTTCATTATCAATAAGACCGATCTGGCCCCGCATGTGGGTGCCGACCTATCCGTGATGGAAGCGGACTCGAAGGAATTCCGCGGCGAACGGCCCTTCTGCTTCACGAACCTGAAGACGGACGAGGGCCTGGACCAGGTCATCGGCTGGTTGAAGCGCGATGTCCTGATGCTCGATCTGATCCGATGAGCACCGAGGCTGAACCGCGTACCGCCGGGTCCTTGGCTGCTGCCTCCGCCAGACCAACCGGCGAACTGCGGCTGGAGATCGGACTGCGCGGCGGCCGGGGAATTGCGACCAGTCAGTTCCATCAAGGGGCCCTGCGCGTCATCCGGCCCCATTACTTGGATGAGTCCGGGCAGGTCTGTTACGTCGTCGTCAATCCCGGCGGCGGTTATCTGGGCGGGGACGTTTATGAACTGGACGTCGACGTCACGGCCGACGCCCGGCTGCTGCTGACCACCCAGTCGGCAACGAAGGTCTACCGCACGCCCGGCAGCCACGCCGTCCAGCAGACCCGCATCAGGTTGGGACCGGGGGCCAGCTTGGAGTACCTCCCTGACCAGCTGATCGCCTACCGGGAGGCGTCCTACCGCCAGCACACCCTGGTGGAACTCGATGCCCAGGCATCCTTGGTGATGGCCGAGATTGTCACGCCCGGCTGGTCTCCGGACGGGACCCTGTTCAGATACGACGAAGTGCGGCTCCGCAGCGACATTTATGTGGACGGCGCCCTGCTGGCGCTGGACAACCTGCTCATCCGTCCGGCCCAGACCGGCTCCCCGGTGACCGGCATGGTGTTCCTGGAGGATTACACGCATCTCGGTTCGCTGATGGTGGTGGACCGGCGGGTCAACGCCGCCCTCGTCGATGAACTTTACGAGGTGCTCGGCCCCCTGGATCCCGAGGGACAGCTGGGCATCTCCCTGCTGGAGGGACCAGGCCTGGTGCTGCGGGCGCTATCGGGCTCCACCGATGCGCTGAACTCCCTGCTGCTGGCCGCCGTCGATCTGCTGCGCGGCCGCTGGTTCGGCCAGGGAAGGCTGGACCTGCGCAAATACTGACACTGAAAACTGCTGACCGGGCGCCTGGCTGCGTCCCCGACTCGAGCCGGCCCTCCCCAGGATGGCCGGAAAGGAGAGACAATGAACGCCCGATTGACGGGATTGACCGGTTCGAATTACCTGGAGCGGGAGAAACTGCCGCAGGCCCTCCGGATCGGAGTGACCTTCGCTGCGGTGGGCGCGCTGCACCTGGCGACCGTCGGGCTGCTGGCCTACTCGCTGCTGACGGATTCCCACCCGCTGGCCTTGGGCCTGTTGCTCACCGCGTACCTGGCCGGCATCAAGCACAGCTACGACTGGGACCATATCGCAGCCATCGATAATTCCAGCCGGAAATTTGCGGCCCAGGGCAGAGCGCCGGTCAGCGTCGGTTTCGCGTTCAGCTTCGGCCACAGCAGCGTTGTGCTGCTAGCGGGCATCCTGGTGGTCAGCGGCGCCAGCGTGATGGCAACAGCGCTGGAGGAAGGCTCCACGGCGAACACCATGCTGGGGCTGATCGGGGCGGGCGTCTCAGCTTTATTCTTGCTGGCCATCGGCATCTTCAATGGCGCCGCCTTCCGGCGCACCATGCAGCTGTACCAGCGGGCGCGTGCCGGTGGCCCGGTCTCCGGCCAGGACCTGCAACCGCAGGGCCTCGTCGCCCGGTTGCTGGACAAACCGCTCTCCCGGGTGAAACGCCCCCGCGACATCTACGTTCTGGGTTTCCTCTTCGGCCTGGGCTTCGACACCGCGACGACGATTGCCTTCCTGCTGCTGACAGCCTCCGCGGCGCTCGCGGGCATCTCTCCGCTGGCACTGATGGCATTGCCGCTCGGCTTCACCGCGGCGATGACGCTCTGCGACACGGCCAACGGCTTGGCAATGATGAAGATGTACCGGACTGCAGTGCAGGATCCAGCGCGGCGCATTGGCTTCAACATGGTGGTCACCGGGCTGTCGTCGGTATCTGCCCTGTTCGTGGCCATCATTACCATCGCCGGCATTCTGCTTGAGGTCGTAGGCCTCGGGGACCCGCTGACCATCTTGCTGGGCAGTGTGGATCTGGGTCATGCCGGACTGTTGCTGGTTGGTGTCTTCCTGGCCGTATGGGGTGCCGCTTCCCTGGGCTGGCGGTTCCGGCCAGCAGCGGCATAACTGAACTCGGCCCCGGCAGTGTTGGGCAATTTTGGCGGATGACCGGATCCGACCGGGCAGGAGACTAGTCCTGCGGCTTGTGGAGGACTAGGATCAGTTCACATTAGAGTTGCCTGTGGGCGCTGGGGGAAGCCTCGGGCACGATCCGCCCGCGACTCGAGGTGTGCCATGAGCAACCCAGATAGTAGCCGGTCAGTCCTCCGGCGCAAGCCGATCGACTTGGTTGAAGACGAAAACATCGACAGCGGGCTGTTCAAGAGCCTGGGTCTGTGGCAGCTGACCGCCATCGGCGTCGGCGGCATCATCGGTATCGGAATTTTCACCCTGGCCGGACTGGTCGCCAACGGCGGCGCCGATGCGGACCCGGTCGGCCCGGCGGTCATGATTGCATTCCTGATCGCCGGCCTGGCCAGCGCCGCCGCGGCCCTCTCCTACGCCGAGTTCGCCGGCATGATTCCGCGCGCCGGCTCTGCCTACACCTATGGTTACGTCGCGCTCGGCGAAATCATCGGCTGGTTCATCGGCTGGGATTTGCTGCTGGAGTACACGGCCATTGTGGCGGTGGTCGCCATCGGGATCTCGGGATACTTCTCCGAGTTCATGTCCGGAATCGGCGTGGACGTTCCCATCTGGATGCAGGGCACGGCGGACACGATCGAGGGCGGCGTGATCAATCTGCCGGCCATCGTGGTCTGCCTGTTCATCACTTGGATCCTGAGCCGTGGTACCAAGACTTTCGGCAGGTTCGAACTCGTTGCCGTGGGGCTCAAGGTCCTGCTCATCCTGTTCATCATCGGGCTGGGATTCTTCTTTGTCGACGTCGATAATTACACGCCGTTCATGCCCTCGGGCTTCGGCGCGGTGTTCGCCGGTGCGGCCACGGTGTTCTTCGCGGTCTTCGGCTACGACGCCATGAGCACGGCCGCAGAAGAGGCGACGGACGGCAAGAAACACATGCCCAAGGCCATCCTGCTCTCGCTGGCGATCGCCATGACGCTCTACGTGCTGGCGACGCTGGTGCTGACGGGCATGCAGAACTACACCGACATCAGCCCCACAGCAGGTTTCGCGTCCGCCTTCCAGAATGTCGGCCTGCCTGTTATCGCCACCATCATCTCGGCCTTCGCGGTCATCTCCATCCTGACCGTGATGCTGACCTTCCTGCTTGGCGTCACGCGCGTGTGGTTCTCGATGAGCCGCGACGGACTGCTGCCCACCTGGTTCGCGGCAACTGACCGGCACGGCACCCCGCAGCGGGTCACCTGGATCGCCGGCATCGCCTCGGCACTGCTGGCCGGTGTGTTCCCCATCCGGGCCGTGGCGGACCTGACCAACATCGGCATTCTCGCCGCCTTCGTAGTGGTGTGCGTGGCCGTGATCGTGCTGCGCCGCACCCGGCCGGACGTGCACCGCACGTTCAAGCTGCCGTGGATGCCCGTGGTGCCCGCGTTCGGCGTGCTGGCCTCCGGATTCCTGATGCTGCAACTGCACTGGGAGACCTGGATGAGGTTCGGCGTCTGGCTGCTAATCGGCCTGGCCATCTACTTCTTCTACAGCCGCCGGCACTCGCTGATGAACCCGGAAAGCCCGCGCCACGGCCGCCACAAGACCCACACCTGACGTAGCGTTCACCTGGCGTTCTCCCGGGGCAGCTATGTTGCCTTTATGCCTGTCTCGCCACCGATCCTGAAGCCGCTGGTTGCCGCGCTGGCAGCGGTGCTGCTGTCCGCCGTCGCTGTTCCTGCCGCCCACGCAGTACCGGAACCCCGATCGGGGAAGCCGGATACTGGGAACATGCAGCAGGACACCGTCAGGATCGCCACCTACAACGCCAGCCTCAACCGTGCCGCCGAAGGCCAGCTGGCGGCGGACCTGGCCACGCCGGGCAACGCGCAGGCCCGGAACATTGCCGAGGTAATCCAGCGGAACAACCCGGACATCCTGCTGCTCAACGAGTTCGACTACGACCAGGACCATGCGGCGGTGGACCTGTTCCGCACGAACTACCTGGAAGTCAGCCAGCACGGCCAGGCACCCGTGAGCTACCCGTACGCCTACACCGCCCCGTCCAACACCGGCGTCGACTCGGGACTGGATCTGAATAACGACGGCGAACTGGGCACCGTCGATGATGCGTTCGGTTTCGGCGAATTCGAGGGGCAGTACGGCATGGTGATGCTGTCCAAATTCCCGATTGAAACGCCGGGCATCCGCACCTTCCAGACCTTCCGTTGGCAGGACATGCCGGGCAACCTGATGCCCGCGGACTACTACTCCGCCGAGGCGCAGGAAGCGCTGCGGCTCTCCAGCAAGTCCCACTGGGATGTGCCGGTGCGGGTGGGCGGCAGGACGGTCCACGTGCTCGCCAGCCATCCGACGCCGCCGTCCTTCGACGGGGACGAGGACCGCAACGGGCGGCGGAACAATGACGAGATCCGCTTCTGGGCGGACTACGTCTCCGGCGGCAAGCGGGCCGACTATATTTACGACGACGCCGGACTGCACGGCGGCCTGAAGCCCGGCGAACGGTTCGTGATTATGGGCGACCAGAACTCGGACCCGCGCGACGGCGACTCCTGGCCGGGCTCCATCGACCAGCTGCTGAAGCACCCGCGGGTCCAGGATCCGGAGCCGGCTTCAAGGGGAGCAGTGGACGCGGCGAGAAGCCAGGGAGCCAGCAACATCAGGCATCTGGGCGATCCGCGGCTGGACACGGCCGACTTCCAGGACCATCCGGCGCCCGGGAACCTGCGCGTCGACTACGTGCTGCCCTCGAAGAACCTCAACGTCAGCGGCGCCGGGGTCTTCTGGCCTGAGCCGGGGGAGCCGGGAGCAGACCTGACCGGCGAATTTCCGTTTCCGACCAGCGACCACCGGCTGGTCTGGGTCGACCTGAAGCTTTCGAAAGGTCCAGCTTGAGCCGGGCGGCCAAGCGGATGTCCTAACCCCGGCGCTGCCAAGCCAGGCTGTGTAGGACGAGTGCGGCGGCAAGGGCAGTCAGCCCGCCGGCAATGAGCCCCGGCGAGAGCATGCTGAGGAGGTATATCCACTCTGGCGGGCCGAAGCCCGAGTTGACGCCGAACGGATCGTTCATGGTCATTACCGGTCCTAGCGCGGCCCAGAATCCTAGGGTGATGGCGCCCGCCCCCAGCAGCCAGAGGGCCAGCAGGAACGGATTGAACTTCGACCGCGGGGCCGGAGCGGGATCCTGCCCTTGTTCCCGCCCGGCAAGCTCGGGCGGAACGACCTCGGAGATGTCCGCCGCGCCGGTCAGGTCGGTGGAAGTGGAATGGGCCGCCGGGGCGGGACGGGGCGCTGCTGCCGCCGCAAATCCGGCCTCAGTGCGGTCAATGCCAGCGCTAGCCGCCCTGGACCCGTTACCCGCTGCCCGGTCCATGGGCTCTGCGGAAAGGTCCTGCGGCCGGCCGTCGGCCGGTATCCGGTGCCCGCGCTGGTAGATCGGGTCGTACCGGTCATCGAACTGCGTCATGGCGTCCCCCAAATCTGTTGCAGAAAAATCTACCCGAACTTAGGCCGCGCTGTTAGGCTTGCACGCATGGGAACACTGATTTTCGAGTAGAGACGGTCTCCGCTGTACCGGCCGGCTCCAAAGCTGCCCAAAAGAAAATCCTGCTTGTTGAGGCTGTGCCTCCGAGTTCTTTTCCCCTAACTCTTGATGAAAAGACCCGTTTTGCCGGGCTCTGTCCCGGCTTCTGGCGCACCCTCTCAGGCGTACATCGTAAGAAACGGAGGAACCATGACCACCATCGACAACAACCCTGACGCGGCCAAGGCCGAACTCAACGTGCATCTTGCCCCCGCTGCCGCCGAGAAACTGAGCAAAGAGCAGCAGAAGCGGCTCGCGGACGCCAAGGGTGCCAAGAGCCCGGGGGATCTGCCCGGCTGGCACAGCATCGGCAACAGCCACAAGCCCACGCATGCCAGCAACAGGCGCGGGCCGGCGGAGAAGAAGGTCCGCTGGTAGCAGCGGGTCCCGCCGCTGGCCGCTAACACCGCAGGCTCCGGTTCAGTCGCAGGACTGGACCGGAGCCTGTGCCGTTGCCGGAACCGGTGGACCGGCCGCGGCGATGCTGCAAGCAGTAGGTGCTATTCGGCGTCGTGGTCTGTTTCGAGCACCTGCACCAGGGCGTCGAGGGCCGCGTCGGCGCCGTCGCCCTCGGCCCGCAGCACTACCTTGGAGCCGTGCTCGGCACCCAGGCTCATCAGCGACAGGATGCTGGAGGCGTCCATGGCCTCGTCGGCGGGGGCGCCTTCCAGCGCGATGGTCACTTCCACCGGCTGGTCGCCGGCGGCCTCGGCAAAAATGGCGGCGGGGCGGGCGTGCAAGCCAACGCGGCTGGCGACGGTTGCGATACGTTCGGGCATGATTTCTCCTTTGTGACGGGACGTGCTTAGAGTCCGAGGGTTTCGAGCAAGGGCAGTTCGGCGCGCACGGCGGCGCGGGCTTCGGCAGCGGTGTCGGATCCCAGCGCCAGCGCAGCCAGCTGCTGGGCCCGCTCCAGCGGAACGGATTTGAGGACCGCGGCCACGGCGGCCAGCGAGCGGGCGCTCATGGACAGCGAGTTGATGCCCAGGCCAACAAGGACGACGGCGAGGGCCGGGTCCGCGGCCGCCTCGCCGCAGACTCCCACCGGTTTGGGTGCTTCCTGCAGGCTCGCCGCGCCGTCCACGGTGGCCTTGACCAGGTGCAGGACGGCGGGCTGCCAGGGATCGTTCAGCGCCGCCAGCGGGCCGAGCTGCCGGTCCGCCGCCATGGTGTACTGCGTCAGGTCGTTGGTGCCGATCGAGGCGAAGTCCACGCGCTTGAGGACCGAGCCGGCGGTCACCGCGGCGGAGGGAACCTCCACCATGACGCCGGGTGTTTCCAGCCCCGCGGCCTGGCAGAGTCCGGCGAAACGGCCGGCCTCCTCGGCGGTGGCGATCATCGGCGCCATCACCCAGACCTCGGCCTCGCTCTGGCCGGCCGCCGTGGCGATGGCCTGCAGCTGGCGCTCCAGCACGCCGGGGGTGGCCAGGTCCGTCCGGTAGCCGCGCACGCCGAGCGCAGGGTTGGGTTCGGTGCTGTCGGTCAGGAACGGCAGCGGCTTGTCGGCACCGGCATCCAGCGTCCGGACCACCACTTTCTTGGCCGGGAAGGCGTCGAAGACGGCCTTGTACGCGGCCACCTGTTCGTCGACGGTGGGTTCGGAATCGCGGTTGAGGAAGCAGAATTCGGTGCGCAGCAGGCCCACGCCCTCGGCCCCTAACGCGGCGGCCGCCACTGCATCGGCACCGCCGCCCACGTTGGAGAGCAGCGGGACCAGGTGGCCATCCGCCGTCGTACCCGTGCCGTCGAAGGGCTGCAGCGGTTCGCGGGAAGCATAGGCCGCGGCAAGGCCACGCTCCGCCTCGCCGGGGGACGGCGTGACGATGCCCGCGGCACCGTCCACGAAGACTTCCGTGCCCGGCGCCAGTTCCGTGGCGCCGGTGGCGGCGACGACGGCGGGCAGCCCGAGCGAGCGGGCGATGATGGCGGTGTGGGACTGCGGTCCGCCGCCGGAGGTGACCAGCGCCAGCACCATCGCCGGGTCCAGCGTGGCGGTGTCCGCCGGTGCCAAATCCTCCGCGGCCAGCACGAACGGCACGTCCGAGGCGGGGATGCCCGGGGCCGGTACGCCGCGCAGCTCGGCCACGATCCGGGCGCGGACATCGAGCACGTCGGTGGCGCGTTCGGCCATGTAGCCGCCGAGGGACTTGAGCTGTTCGGCGACCTGCTCCGCGGCTTCCCAGATGGCGCGTTCGGTGCCGCGGCCGGCCTCCAGCAGCTTGACCGCGGACTTGAGCAGCATCGGATCCGCGGCCATCAGCGCGGTGGCCTGCAGGACCTCGGCCGCCTCCTTGCGTGCCCCGGCAGCGCGGTCCTTCAGCGCAGCCTGCACCGTCTTCGCCGCGGCACGCAGCCGGTCGGCCTCTCCCTCGGCGGTGGCGCCGGCCGGCAGCCCTGCACCGGGTGCCGGCTCGGCGACGGCCGACGGCATCTGCAGTACCGGCCCGATCACTCGCCCCGGGCTGACGCCTACTCCGGTAATGCTGGTCATTGCGTACCCCTTGCTCAACTACTCGATGGCTTGTCTGTCAGCGTAGGCTGTCGCGGCCTAGGCCGCGACAGTTTCTGCCGGAGCGGTCTTCTTCGTTGCGTAGCGTTTCAGGGCCAGGACGGCCAGGGCCGAGACGATAGCTCCCACCACCACGGCTACCACAAACATAACCACATTGCCCATCGCAAAGAAGACGAAGATGCCTCCGTGTGGCGCCTGCGAGGTCACACCGGTGGCCATGGTCAGGGCGCCGGTCACCGCTCCGCCGAGCATGCTGGCGGGAATGACGCGCAGCGGATCGGCCGCGGCGAACGGAATGGCGCCTTCGGAGATGAACGCCGCGCCCAGCAGCCAGGCGGCCTTGCCGTTTTCGCGTTCGGCCAGCGAGAAGCGCTTGCGGTCCAGCACCGTGGCCAGGGCCATCGCCAGCGGCGGCACCATGCCGGCCGCCATCACGGTGGCCATGATCATCCACGGAGCCTGGTTGTCGGCGCTGCCTGCACCGAGGCCGGCGACGGCGAAGGCGTAGGCAACCTTGTTGACCGGTCCGCCAAGGTCGAAGCACATCATCAGTCCCAGGATGATGCCCAGGGCGGCGGCGGAAACACCGGTCAGGCCGGAGAGCCAGCCGTTCAGCGCAGTGGTCAGGCCGGCGATCGGGCCGCCGAGCACCAGGAACATCAGGCCCGAGGCCACAATGGAGGCCAGCAGCGGGATGATCACCACGGGCATCAGGCCGCGCAGCCAGCGCGGGACGGACCATTGTCCGATCAGGTGCGCAATCCAGCCGGCCAGCAGGCCGCCGACCAGGCCGCCCAGGAAGCCGGCGCCCATGAAACCGGCAACCGCGCCGGCGGTGAAGCCCGGGGCGATACCCGGCCGGTCCGCAATGGCGTAGGCAATGTAGCCGGCCAGCGCGGGGACCAGGAAGGACATGGAGAGCGCGCCGATCTTGAAGGCGACGGCGCCCAGATAGGTGAGCAGTCCGCCGTCGGGCAGGTTGCCGAAGTTGTTCTCCAGCACCACGGTGTCCGCGATATCGGTGATCGCGTAGCCGCCGAGCAGGAAGCCCAGCGCAATGAGCAGACCGCCGCCGGCGACAAACGGGATCATGTAGCTGACGCCGGTCAGCAGGGCGCGCTTGAGCTTGGCGCCGATGCTTTCGCCGGCCTGGCCGGTCTGGTGCGAGGCCACGTCGGCCGTGCCGCTGACGCGCCGGGCGTTCGGGTCGTCCGCGGCGGCGAGTGCCTCGCGGAGCATCACGTCGGGTTCGTCGATGGCCCGCTTGACGGGGGACTGGATGACCGGCTTGCCCGCGAAGCGCTCCTTCTCGCGCACATCGACGTCGACGGCGAAGATCACGGCGTCGGCCCTGTCGATGACGGCAGGATCCAGCGGGGTTGCGCCGGCCGAGCCCTGGGTCTCGACCTGCACCTCGATGCCGGCTTCCTTGCCCGCGGCGACCAGGGAATCGGCCGCCATGTAGGTGTGGGCGATGCCGGTGGGGCAGGCCGTCACGGCAACCAGGGACTTGGGGCGGTTGGGATCGGCGGCGGCAGCAGCGGCGTGCCGGCCGTGCTGCTCGGTCACGGTGGCGGTGCCGGCGGCTGCACCGGCACCTGCCGCGGCAGCCGCGCCTGCAGGAGCAGTGCCTGCCCCGGCCGGGGCGCCCGCGGCAACAGGGGCGCTTTCGTCCGGGAAGAGCGCGCTGTTGACCAGCGCCACGATGTCCGCGGGCGACTCGGCGGCCCGGAGGCTGGCGGTGAAGTCCTTCTTGATCAGGGAACGGGCCAGCTTGGAGAGGAGTTTCAGGTGCTCCTTGTCGGCTCCCTCGGGCGCGGCGATGAAGAAGACCAGATCGGCGGGGCCGTCCTTGGCGCCGAAGTCCACGGCGGGAGCCAGCCGCGCCATCGCGAGCGTGGGTTCGAGCACGGCGGAGGAGCGGCAGTGCGGAATGGCGATGCCGCCGGGCACGCCGGTGGCGGTCTTCTGTTCGCGGGCGACGGCGTCGGCGTAGAGGCCGTCGAATCCGCTGGCGCGGCCGCTGTCGAGCACCACTTGGGTCAATTGCCGGATCACATCCTGGCTGGTGGTGCCGAGGTTCTTATCCAGGGTGACAAGTTCTTCGGTGATGAGGTGGGACATGGCGTCTTCCTTGTGGGCGTGGAACTGACGGGAAATTGGGCTTGCGGGATGGAATGAAGTCAGGGGGCGGGAACGGAAAGCGAACTAACAACGACGGCGTCCGGCGTCGTCTGCGACAGGGCGGGCAAGGTGGTGCCGGGCAACGCTGCCGCTGCGGCACCGTGGGCTACGGCCTGGCGGAGGCAATCCGCGGCGGCCGCGCCCGAACTGTGCGCCAGCAGGTAGCCGGCCAGGGAGGAATCCCCGGCGCCCACGGTGCTGCGCGCGCTGACCGGCGGATGCGTCGCGTACCAGGCGCCCTCCCGCGTGACGAGGACGGCGCCCTTGGAACCCAGCGTGGCCAGCACCGCTTCAGCGCCCTTATCCAGCAGGAGCGCGGCGGTCTGCGCGGTGAGTTCCGGGTCCGCCTCCAGCGCGGCCTCGCTGTGGACGCCGGCCAGTTCGGCCAGCTCCTCCGCGTTGGGCTTGACCAGATCCGGCACGGCGGCCGGACCGGCGGCGAAGGCCTGGCGCAGCGGTTCGCCGGACGAATCCACGGCGATCCGTGGGGCAGCCGGGCCGAGTTTTTCGCGGACGCGGACGGTGAGCCGGGCGTAGAAATCGGCTGGCACGCCCGGCGGCAGGGAACCGGCGAGCACGAGCCAGGCGGCGCCGTCGCACTTTGCCAGCACGGCCTCGGCGAGTTCTTCCTGCCGGCTGCTGTCCAGATGCGGGCCGGGTTCGTTGATCTTGGTGGTGGTGCCGTCCGGCTCCGTCAGCGTGATGTTGCTGCGCAGGGCCTGGCCGATGGGCAGGCCCACGTACGCCAGGCCGTCCTGCCGCAGCCCGGTGATCACGGGATCCTCGGGGTCGCCGGGGAGAATGGCCAGATTGGCGACGCCGGAAGCGGCCAGGGTGCGGGACACATTGACGCCCTTGCCGGCCGCCTGCTGGGAGGCGGCCACCGCGCGCTGCACGCTGCCGCGGATCAGGGAGCCGGACAGCTCTACGGTGCGGTCCAGGCTGGGGTTGGCCGTGAGGGTAATGATCATGCCACCACCACCTCGACATCCGCGGCCTCGAGCGCCTCGGCCAGTGCGGCCGGGGGTGCGGCGTCGGTAATCAGGGTGTCGATCTCTTCAAGGCCGGCGAAGCGGACCAAGGTTTCCTCCTCGAGTTTGGACGAATCCACCAGCGCGACCACGCGGCGGGCACAGCGGACTATTGCCGTTTTCACGGCGGCCTCCAGAGCATCCGGGGTGCTCAGGCCGAAGCCAGCATCGATGCCGTTGGCTCCGATGAACGCGATGTCCGGGCGCAGGGCGGCGAACTGTTCCAGCGTCCGCGCACCGATGCCCGCACTGGTCAGGCCGCGGACCCGCCCGCCGATCATTTCCAGCTGGAGTTTCGAGCCGGTGGAGATCCGGAAAGCGATGGGGACCGCGTGCGTGATGACCAGCAGGTCCTCGTGCCGCCCGTTGGACTCGGAGGCCAGCAGCTCGGCCAGCTGCTCCGTGGTGGTGCCGGCGTCGATCACCAGCGAGGCCGGGCCGGAGGGGATGAGCTCCAGGGCCTTGCGGGCAATCCGCTGCTTCTCCTCGTGCCGCTGGAGCTGGCGGCTGCCCAGGCTCTGTTCGCTGGTGCTGGCCCGGCCGGCAGCGACGGCGCCGCCGTGAACCCGGCGAAGCACGCCCTGCTGTTCGAGGGTGGCCAGATCGCGCCGGACGGTTTCCTTGGTGATGTCGAAACGGTCCGCCAGTTCACCCACGGTGGCCCGGTTTTTGGCGGCCACAAGCTCACCGATCTTGCGGTGGCGTTCGGCGGCAAACATGTTTTCTCCTTCGAGAAGCTGAACCGGGAGGGGGAGTGATTGGTGTCACGTCGATCTTTGTTTTGATGACTTTATCTGTGTTTGTTTCCGCTTGTCAACGAAAACCAACATAAAAACAGAAAAGCGGGCTTCCGGAGTTCCCGGGAGCCTTAGGGGGAGCTCTTATACAGTGGGGGCCATGAGGGCAGATGTCCGCAGGTTGATGCTCCTCCAGGCCGGCAACGTGCTGCTCCTGGCGGCAGGACTGGGCGTGGTGGTAATCGGCGTTGACGTCCTGACCGCGCTGCTGGTGGGGTCCTTCGGGAACCCGGGGCTGGGCGGGTTTGGTGCCATTATGATGCTTGGCGGCGGTCTGCTGTCCCTGGTCTTCGGCATCTTCGCCTACCGCTGGACGGCGCGCGGGGAACGCTATGCGCCGCTGTTCGGCGTGCTCGGCTGGGCGGTGCTGTGGCTGCCGCTGTCCCTCGCCGCGGCCGTACTCACGGGCGGGCATCCGGCGTCGTCGTTCATCGCTACCGGTATCAGCGGGGTGGGGATTGTGCTCTCACTGGTCGCGCTGGGCAGCAAGAAGCCGCGCTGAGCGGGCGGGTGGTAGAAGTAGTCCATGACGACTGCCGTATGGTCCCGCCCCGAGGACGAGCGCGCCGGCACCGAGCTGCTGGTCATGATCCACGGCTACGGCTCCTCCGAGGAGCGGGTGCTGCCGCTGTTCGAGGCGCTGCCGGCGAATGTGACCGGGGTGGCGCTGCGCGGCCATTTCGACGTCGGGGCCAACTACGGCTGGTTCCTGCTGGATGCGTTCCTCGCCTCGGACTTTGCCGACGTCGTCAGCTCGGCCAACAAGGTGTTCGCCTGGCTGGACCCGGTGCTCGCGTCCGGCATGTTCACCGGCACCAGCCTGCTGGGCTTCTCCCAGGGCATGGCCATGGCCACCACGCTGATCCGGCTGCGGCCCACGGCCTTTCGTGCCGCCGTCGGGCTTTCAGGTTTTGTGTTGGAGAACGAACTGCTGACCCTGACGGATGACCTGGACGGCACGCTGCCGTTCTTCTGGGGGCGGGACGCCGCGGACGTAGTGATCCATCAGGATGCGGTGGACTACGCGGCGGACTGGCTGGAGGCCCACACCCGGCTCACGGCGCGCACGTATCCCGGGATGGGGCACAACATCGGGCCGGAGGAGATCCGCGACGTCGGAATTTTCCTGAAGACCTACCTGGGCTAGAGGCCGTTGTCCCGGGTGTCGTCGCGGCGGACGGTCTCCCCGGTGTGCGGGTCATGCAGCTGCCGGCTCTCGGTCACGCGGCGCCTGCTGGTGCCGGCCATGACCACCGAGATGATCAGGCCCAGCACGCCCACGCCCATCAGGATCCAACCGACCAGTGTCAGGTCGATAAAGTCGACGACGTCGGCCACGGCGAACGCGAGGATGGCGCCGATGGCGATCAGGGCAATCGAAGATCCGATTCTCATAACCAACTACTCCTTGTTCCTGACGCCAGCCTGCCGATGGCCGCGGGCGTCGATAGAGGAATACTGCGGTGCTTTCCTCAGCATACTGATCTTGTTGCCGCGCCGGGGAAAATTGCCGGTTCCCGGCGTGCTGCGGAGCCGGTGATCTAGTGTTAAGGCGAAGGCCATGTCCGCTACCTCAAGGAGGACTTCGTGGCGAAGAACAGGAAATTCAACCCGGCGGTCAAGATGGCTGCCGGTGCGGCTTTTGACGAGAAGGGCAACCCCAAACCGGCTGTCGCCAACGGAATCATGAAGGCCCTGGACGTGCAGCGCCCGCTGGTACTGGCCAACCTGAACCGGCTGCGGAGCAAGTACCCGGAGGCCTCGCCGGCCGAGCTGTCCGCGAAGCTGGAGAAGTACTACCTTTCCGCCATCACCGGCGGTGGGGCGGCCGTGGGCGGATCCGCATTAATCCCGGGTGTGGGCACCATCGCCGCCCTGGGACTTTCCGCCGCCGCGACCGTAGGGTTCCTGGAGGCGACCGCGCTCTATGCGCAGTCCATCGCCGAGCTGCACGGGATCCACACGGACAACCCGGAACGGTCCCGGACCATGGTCATGGCCATCCTGATGGGCGAGGAAGGCAGCGCCTTGATCCGCGAACTGGCCGGCCAGACCAACGGGCGGAACAAGCCGGGCCAGGCGTGGGGCAACGTCATCGGGACCAGCATGCCTGCGGGCATGATGGGCACCATCATGGACAGCATGCGCCGGCGCTTCCTGAAGAAGTTCCTGGCCAAGCAGGGCACTGCCCTGCTCGGCCGTGCTGTGCCGTTCGGTATCGGGGCCGTGGTGGGCGGTGCCGGCAACCACATGATGGGACGCCGCGTCATCGAATCCACCCGCGAGGCCTTCGGCGAGCCGCCGCTGACCCTGCCGATGTCCCTGGTGGAGGAGCTGGCCCAGCGCAAGCACCTGATCCCCCGCAGGAACCTGATTCCGGGCAGGCGCAAGGAGCTGGGCGCGGGTGCTGGCGCTACCGGCGCATCCGGCGGTGCAGTTGCAGGCACGGCGGTGGGTGCCACGCCGTTGTCCACGACGCATGCCGGACCTGAGTCCTCCCAGTCGCCTCGGCCCGAGGATCTTGCAGCGTCACCGGGGCCGGATCTACCGGCCGAGACGGACCCGCAGACCGGGCAGCACCGCGGAGCCGAGCCGGACGACGTCTGAGTAGGCCGCGTTGCGGAGCTACCCGAAGATGGCGTGGGCGATGGCGAAGATGACCAGGCCGGCCAGGGACCCGACTACCGTGCCGTTGATCCGGATGAACTGCAGGTCCCTGCCGACCTGCAATTCGATCTTGCGGGAGGTTTCCTCGGCGTCCCACCGCTCTACTGTTTCGGTGATGACGGACGCGATCTGGGACCGGTAGGTCCGGACCAGGTACCCGGCGGCCTCCTCGATCCAGCCGTCCACCTTGGCGGCGAGTTCCGTGTCGCTGGCCAGCCGGCTGCCGAAGTCGCGGACGGCCGTGGTGAACTTGCGGCTGAGTTCGCTCTGCGGATCCTCGACCGCCTCCAGCAGGGCGCGTTTGAGGGTGTCCCACGTCCGTACCGCCAGCTGGCGTACCTCCGGATCGCCCAGCGCGTTCTTCTTGAGGTTCTCCACCCGGGCGATCATGTCCGGGTCGGTCTGCAGATCCTGGGCCAGCGACTGGAGGTAGACGTCCAGCTGCTGCCGGACCTGGTGCTCCGGGTCCGCCTGCACGGCGGCAATGAACTTGTACAGCTCGAGGTGGACCTTGTCGCCCATCAGCGAGTCCACAAAGGAGGGAACCCAGGTGGGGGAGCGGTCCGCCACCAGCCGGGCCACGGTTTCCTGGTTGTCCAGCACCCAGTCCGCTGCGCGGTCCAGTAGCAGGTCTACCAGTTTGAGGTGGTGGCCGTCGTCGAGCAGCCGTTTGGCCAGCTTGCCCAGCGGCGGGCCCCATTCCGGATCCAGCAGGTGCCGCCGCGCCATCGACTCGATGACGTCCTGGACGTCCTCGTCGTTGAGGACCAGCATGGCGGCGCGGATGGCGGTGGCGCCTTCCCGGGCTACGCGGTCCGCATTTTCGGGCCGGGCCAGCCAGGCGCCGGTTTTGGCCGAGACCCCCAGCGAGGCAATCTTGGTTTTGACCACCTCCTCCGAGAGGAAGTTCTCCTCCACAAAGGAGCCCAGGCTGGCGCCGATCTGGTCCTTCTTGCGCGGGATGATCGCCGTGTGCGGGATCTTCAGGCCCATCGGGTGCTTGAACAGCGCGGTGACCGCGAACCAGTCCGCGAGGGCACCCACCATGCCGCCTTCGGCAGCGGCACGGACATACTGCAGCCAGGGATACTGCTCCTGCAGGGCGAACGCCACGATGAAGATCACAGCCATGAGCACCAGCATTCCGGTGGCCAGGCGTTTCATTTTCGTTAGCCCGGCGGCGCGTTCGGCATCCCCGATAACGCTGCGGCCGTCGTCGTACATCAGCTGTGTGCTCATCTGGCCTCCGCGGCAAAAAAGTTCTGGGACCCGTCAAGCTAAGTTAACCAGTCCGTCGTGGCGAAAGCGGGTTCCGGTCGGCAAATTCACGTACGGTGAAAACCATGAAGCATAAGATCTTCGCCCACCGCGGTTCCAGCGAACAGTACGCGGAAAACACCCGGGCTGCCTATTTGCAGGCGATTGCCGACGGCGCCGATGGGCTTGAGTGCGACATCCACCTGACGGCGGACCTGAAGCTGATCTGCTTCCACGATTTTGATCTGGACCGCACGTCCACCGGAACCGGCCACGTTGCCGACCATACGCTGGAAGAGCTGCTGCGGCTGGACTTCTCGTCGTGGCGCGGCGTGCCGATTCCGCCTGAGTACGGCGGCGTGGCGGACCAGCTGCTCACGCTGGACGCGCTGATCGACCTCATGCGCAAGGCCGGCCGTCCGCTCGACCTGGCGATCGAGCTCAAGCACCCCAGCCCGTTCGGCCAGACCCTCGAGGACGAATTGCTGAAGTACCTGATGGCCGAGGGGTGGGATCCGGAGACGTCGAGGCTGGGCAACCTCAAGCTCTCGTTCATGAGCTTCCATCCCGACACCGCCAAACATCTGGAAGACCATGTGCCCACGGACCACTTGTGCCAACTGCTGGACAACATTGAGGCCGAAGAGATCAAGAGTTCCCTCTTCATGGGCTCCCTGACAGTGGGCGCCGTGGTAGCGCTGCTGCGCCGGGCCCTGTCCGAAGGCGAGGCGCTGATCGAACAACGCGCCGTGGGGATGGCCGGCCCGGGCATTGACTACATCAGGTCGCACCGGCCGCTGATCGAGCGCTGGCTCGCGGCGGGCCTGCGCTTCAGGGTCTGGACCGTCAATGAGCCGGACGACGTCCGGCTTTGCCACGAGCTGGGGATCCACGAAATCACCACCAACCGGCCCGTGCAGGTGCGGCAACTGCTGGAACAGCTGGAGGCCGGTTCCTGAGCTGTGCGAATAGCCGCCGCAGAATAACGCGGACCGTGGCACACCTGCTCCTGCCTGTGGTTGAGTGGAGAAATGGCATCTCCAATTGAGGACTACGCGCTCATATCGGATCTGCACACGGGGGCACTGGTCTCCCGGAACGGCAGCATGGACTGGCTCTGCTTCCCACGCTTTGATTCAGATTCGACGTTCGGTGCCCTGCTGGGCACTGAAGAGCACGGCCGCTGGTTGCTGGCTCCGGATGGTAGCCGTGAGCAAACCGATGTCCCGCTGGGTACCGGGCCCGCCGGGGAAGCCGCCGGTCAAGGTGCCGGGCCCGCCGAGGGTACCGGCGACGCAGGCCAGCAGATCGACCCCGATGCCGCCGCGAGCGGCGCGGACGCGAAAGCGCTGGACCGGGACGGGGCCCCGGAGGGCAAGGCCGCTGCCGGCGGGAGCGCCACGGCAGTAGTCTCTGACCAGGACCAAGGACAGGATCTGACTGTGGAGGGTGGCGCTACCACGGAGGCTGTGCACCGCGGCGGCGAGGTCCGCGGACAAGCCAAAGACCCGCGCGGAGATCACGCCCGGCGGGAAGGATCCGTTCATGGCGAGGAAGGCAAACCCACCGGCGCGGACGAGCAGAATGAAGCAGAACGCAAGAAGCGTGCCGGAGCCCCCGTCGTCGTCGAACGCAGTTACATCGACTCCAGCTTTGTGCTCCGCACCCGCTGGAGGACGGACACCGGCGAAGCCACCATTACCGAGTTCATGCCCGTAGGCGACCGCCGGGCCTCCCTGGTCCGCCGGGTAGAAGGCGTCAGCGGCACCGTGACCATCAGCCAGGAGATTGTGGTGCGGTTCGGCTACGGCGTTGTGGTGCCGTGGGTCAACCGGGTCAGAAACGAGGACGCCGACGAGGAATCCATTGTTGGCATCGCCGGCCCGGACGCTGTGGTCCTGCACGGGTCCAACCTGCCCCACGCCAAGGACCGCCGGCACCGCGGCCAATTCGTGGTTAAGGCCGGCGAAACCGTTGACTTTGAACTGTGCTGGTTTCAATCGCACCGCCCGGTTCCGCCCATGATCGACGTGGACCAGGCACTGGAAGACACCCTGATGTACTGGCGGGACTGGTGCTCGCGCTTCCCTCCGCAAGGGGAATACCACGAGATGGTCAAGCGCTCGCTGCTGGTGCTGCGCGCGCTGACGCACGAGACGACCGGCGGGATCGTCGCCGCGCCCACCACGTCGCTGCCCGAGCATTTCGGCGGGGAACGCAACTGGGACTACCGGTACGTCTGGCTCAGGGACGCCGCCCTGACGCTGGAATCCATGATGACGCACGGCTATGAGACCGAGGCGCTGGAATGGCGCAACTGGCTGCTGCGCGCCGTCGCCGGCGACCCGGAGGACCTCCAGATCATGTACGGCCTGGCCGGTGAGCGGCATCTGGCCGAGCGGGAGCTGGACCAGTTCCCCGGCTACGCGGATTCCAAGCCGGTGCGGATCGGCAACGGCGCCGTCGGGCAGTACCAGGCGGACGTGATCGGCGAGGTCATGGTGGTGCTCGAGAAACTGCGCAACATGGGCGGCCAGGAGGATCATTTCTCCTGGCCCCTGCAGAAGGCTCTGCTGCACTACATCGAGAAGCACTTCGACAACAAGGACCACGGCATTTGGGAGATGCGCGGCAAGCAGAGGTATTTCACCCACTCGCGTGTGATGATGTGGGCTGCCTTCGACCGCGGGGTGCGCGCCGTGCGCGACCACGGGTTGGACGGCGAGGCGGAGCACTGGGCGGATCTGCGTGACGAACTCCGTGAGGAGATCATGGAGCAGGGGTTCAATAGGGAGATCAATTCGTTCGTCCAGACCTACGGCAGCACCGAGGTGGACGCTTCCCTGCTGGTGATCCCGCAGGTGGGATTCGTGAAGTACGACGACGACCTGATGCTGGGTACTGTGGCCCGCCTCGAGCAGGAGCTAGTTGATGAGTTCGGCTTGATCCTGCGGTACAGGACGGAAGCCGGCTTAGATGGCCTGGAGCCGGGCGAGCACCCGTTCCTGGCCTGTTCCTTCTGGCTGGTGGAGCAGTACGCCCGGTCCGGCCGGATCGAAGACGCCCGCGAGCTGATGGACCAGCTGGTGGGCTACGCCAACGAACTGGGGCTGATGGCCGAAGAGTACGACCCGGTGAACAAGCGCATGGCGGGCAACTATCCGCAGGCCTTCTCGCATCTGGCCCTCATCCGGGCCGCCGACGCCATCAACGGCCACGCACAGGAAGCTCTGTAGTTCCTGTGGAGGACTAGTCTGGTGGGGTGAAGTTATTGCAGTCCCCCGCGGTGAAGGTGGGGCTTTCCATCGCCATCGCCACCGGGCTCTACGGGATCTCGTTCGGCGCCCTGTCCGTGGCGTCAGGTCTGGACTTCTGGCAGACCATGGCCCTGAGTTTCCTGCTCTTCAGCGGCGGCTCCCAGTTCGCCTTCATTGGCGTTATCAGCGGCGGCGGCACCGGCATTGCGGCGATGAGCGCTTCGGCGCTGCTCGGCATCCGCAACGGGATCTACGGCATGCAGATGAACGCCCTGCTGTCGCCACGGCAGTGGCGGAAACTGCTGTCCGCCCAGGTCACCATCGACGAGTCCACGGCCACTGCCTCCGGGCAGACCGACCCGGACGAGCAGCGCCGCGGCTTCTGGACCGCCGGGGTGGGCATCTTCATCCTGTGGAACCTGTTCACCGCCGTGGGCGCGCTCGCCGGTAACGCCTTGGGCGATCCGAAGCAGTGGGGACTGGACGGGGCAGCCGTGGCGGCGTTCCTGGCACTGCTGTGGCCCCGGCTCAAGGGCAAGGAGCCGGCCGCCATCGCCGTCGTCTGCGGTTTGGCAACGCTGCTGGCGGTCCCCTTCCTGCCGAGCGGCGTTCCCATCCTGGTCGCCGCGGGCGTCGCCGGGGTCATCGGCTGGTTCGCGCATAATCGCGTTCCCGCCGGCATGGCCCCGGACATCGAACCCTACGACGAGCCGTATTCCGAGCACGACTGCCATCACATGGTGCTGCCCGAAGACGCCACGGCCAGCCGCGGCCGGGGCAAGAACGGCCCGGGCCAGAGGAGGCCCGAATGAGCCTGTGGTTCTGGATTCTCGTCGCCTGCGTGGTCAGCTACGCCACCAAACTCGTGGGCTATCTGGTGCCGGCGAAGTGGATGAAGAACGAGCGGATGTCCCGCGTTGCTGCCACGCTGACCATCGGCCTGCTGGCCTCGCTGACGGTGGTCAACGCCTTCTCCTCGGGGCAGCAGCTGACCTTCGATGCGCGGTTCGGTGCACTGCTGGCCGCCGCGGTTGCCCTGGTGCTGCGCGCGCCGTTCCTCGTCGTCGTCATCGCCGGCGCCGCTGCGGCAGCCCTGCTCCGCCTCGCCGGCTGGGGCTAGGCAAGACCGGCAAACTCTGTGCCCACGGACCCTTGACGCAGTTGCCATGGCGTCGGAAGGTGGGGGTGTTAAGAGGAGGCGGTGACCATGGAGGAAAAGCGCTGGTCGGTGGAGATCGTCATCGACGAGTACGAAGGGAAAACGCGGGCCGAGGCCAAGTTGAAGGCGGATGGCGGAGGAGATCATCGGGGAATCGGGTTGGCCCGGCTCAATCCGATCGACTCCGACGTCCCCAAGATCGGCGATGAGCTGGCCGCTGCACGGGCCCTGTCGGACCTGGCGCATCAGCTGATCGAAGCCACGGCGTCGGATATCGAAAATTCGACCAAGGAACGGGCGCATCTCAAAGGCTGACAGGGGAGCGCAGCCGGGACGAACGCGCTGCGCTGATTAAGGACGGCGTTGGCTACGTGCGCTGACTAACGACGGCGGCAGCCGCCTCGGCGATGACCTTTTCTTCGTCCGTGGGAACCACCAGGACGGGAATGGCGGATCCGGGGCCGCTGATGACGCACGCCTCCTGCGGATCGTCGGCCGCCGAGTTGGCCTCGCTGTCCAGCGTGATGCCCAGCACGCCGAGGCGGTCGACGGCGAGGGCGCGGAACGCGGCGGAATGCTCACCGACTCCGGCGGTGAAGACCAGGGCCTGGGCGCCGCCGCAGGCAACATGGTACGCGCCGACGTACTTGGCCAGCCGGTAGCTCGCGACTTCCAGCGCGAGTGCCGCCCTGGCGTCGTCGTTGTTTGATGCTTCGACGATCCGGCGCATGTCGCTCTCCCCGGCCAGGGCCTTCAACCCGGATTCGTGGTTGAACAGGTCCTGCAGGTCGTCCGGGGTCCGGCCGGTCTGCTGCAGGAAGAGCACCAGCCCGGGATCGAGATCGCCCGGCCGGGTACCCATGACCAGACCCTCCAGCGGGGTCAGCCCCATCGAGGTGTCCACGCTTCGGCCGCCGGAGATGGCGGTGGCCGAGGCGCCGTTGCCCACATGCGCAATCACGGCGTTGAAGGAACCGGGCGGGATGCCAAGCAGCCTGGCCGCCTCCCCGGTGACGTACTCAAAGCTGCTGCCGTGGAAGCCGTAGCGCCGGATTCCGTGTTCGCGGTACAGCTCATCGGGCAGGGCATAACGCCACGCGTGTTCGGGCAGCGTGCGGTGGAAGGCAGTGTCGAAGACGGCCACCTGCGGAATGTCCGGCCACTTCTTGCCGATCGCCCGGATGCCTTCGGCGTTCGCCGGGTTGTGCAGCGGCGCTAGCGGGCTGAGGCGCTCGATCGTCTCCAGCACCTCGGGCGAAATCAGCACGGGGCGATCATAGTGCTCGCCGCCGTGCACCACCCGGTGGCCCACCACGTCAATCTTGCGGGAGCCGAGCTTCCGGTCCAGCTCCTTGGCCATGGCCTCAAGGGCGTCGGCGTGGTCTCGGACTTCGCCGTCGCCGATCTGCCCGATGCTGCCGTCGGCCAGGACCGCGTTGTCCTCCGCGGGGACCTCGCGCACCTGGTACTTCAGCGACGAGGAGCCGGAGTTGATGACGAGGATCAGCATAAAACGTGCCTCCCGGGGAAGAGTGGTCCACCCCCATCCTGCCAAAGCCGGAGGCCGCGGACTACCGCCGGGGCAAAGCCTGTTGCGCCGCAGGTGGCTGTGGAAGACTGGGCTCATGCTTGTAGCCTTCTCTGTTTCTCCGTCCGGGGCGCCTGCCACAGGGCCCGCACCACACGATGCTTCGGTCCACGGGGCCGTCGCTGCCGCCGTGAAAATCGTCCGCGAATCGGGCCTGCCCAATAAGACGGACGCCATGTTCACCACCATCGAGGGTGAGTGGGACGAGGTCTTCGACGTCATCAAGCGGGCCACGGAAGCCGTCGGACAGTTCGGCGAGCGGGTCTCGCTGGTCCTGAAAGCGGACATCCGGCCCGGCTACTACGGGGAACTGACCGGCAAGGTGGAACGGCTGGAAGCAGCCATCACCGAACAGGACCGAACATGAACGCCGGCTCGGGAGAGCGCTGGGTGGAGGTGGAGGACTACCTGACCGCCACGCTGGTCGGCGAAGACGAGGCGCTGGCCGCGGCCCGTGACGCCACCGCGGCCGCCGGAATGCCGCACATCGAAGTGGCCGCGCCGCAGGGAAAGTTGCTGATGCTGCTGGCCCGGTTGACCGGAGCCAGGAAGGTACTGGAAATCGGCACCCTGGGCGGCTACAGCACCACGTGGCTGGCGCGCGGATTACCGGACGACGGCGAAGTGGTCACCTGCGAGTACGAGGCGCGCCATGCCGAGGTAGCGCGGGAGAATCTGGATCGGGCCGGAGTCGGTGCCAAGGTCAGCATCCGTGTGGGCGCCGCACTGGACACGCTGCCGCAGCTCGAGGCTGAACGCGCGGGCCCCTTTGACCTGGTTTTCATCGACGCCGACAAGGAAAACAACGCCAACTACGTCAACTGGGCGCTGAAGCTGACCCGCCCCGGCAGCCTGATCGTGGTGGACAACGTAGTCCGCGGGGGCAGCGTACTGGATGCGGACCAGGCCGGTGCGGGCGGGGATGATGCGGAGGCAGCGGCCATCCGTGGCACGCGCGATGCGTTGGCGCTGCTGGGCAGCGATGACCGGCTGGATGCCACGGCCGTGCAGACCATCGGCTCCAAGGGCTGGGACGGCTTCGCCTTCGCGGTTGTGAAGTAGGCGGTTTCCGGCCGGGCGGCGGACGTCTTACGATCAACGGTATGACTGCGCCTGATTTCGTCGACCGGAACGGCTGATGGGACGGCGCAACCGCGGCCGGAACCCCGAGCCGGCCGCTGCTGCTGCCGGGCCCGCCGAAGGCCGGTACGAGATTTCCTCCGGCGTGGCCGAACTGGTCCGGGACGCCGACGGCACGGACGCCTGGCTGCTGAAAATCAACGGGGTCCAGTCCTCGCATGTAGTGATCGGCGAGCCCGAGCGGCTGGACTTCGAGTACATGCGCTGGATGGCGGCGCTGATCGAATCGCACTGGCCGGCAACGGGTTCCCTGCGCGCGCTGCATCTGGGCGGCGGGGCCTGCTCGATGGCGCGTTACCTCGCGTCGCGCTACCCGGACGCGCGGCAGGTCGTCGTCGAAATCGATGCCAAACTGGCCGAGCTGGTTCGGCAATGGTTCGACATCCCCAAGGCGCCGCTGGTGCGCATCCGGGTCGGCGAAGCCCGCGAGGTCACCGAGTCGCTGTCCGAAAACAGCCGGGACCTGATCATCCGGGACGTCTTTGCCGGCAGCCAGACCCCGGACAGCCTGGTCACGCTGCAGTTCACCCAAGCCGCCCGCCGGGTGCTGGCACCGGGCGGAATCTATCTGGTCAACTGCGGGGACACCCCGCAACTGCTCCTCGCCCGCGCCGAGGCCGCCACTATCTCAAGCGTCTTCGAACATACCTTGATCATCGCGGACCCGCCTATGCTTAAAGGGCGGCGCTATGGCAACGTCATCATCGCCGGCAGCGACATTCCGTTCGGCGACGACCCGCAGCTCGTGCGGGTCCTGCTGGGCGGCGCAGTTCCGGCCCAGCTCTGGGGTCGTGGGGAAGTGGCGAAGTTTTCCAGAGGGGTTGCCGTTCTGCAAGATCCGGCAACTAATTAGGATCGTTTCACCGATTGTTGTGACTTGTCAGCAGGTTCTGTATTACATTAGGAATGAACGGTCGTGGGAGACCGTAAAGGCCCGGGAGGGATCCGCTTGCGGTGAACTCTTCGGAGGCAGACCGGGGACAAAATCGGCTTCGACACTATGGATGGTGGCTGGAGCACCCTGTCTGCTCAACCGGACCTGATCCGGTGCCGGATGCCGGGAGCTGAAGCCTAATCCCCCCAAGTTAGGCCCAGCACCCGGCATCTCGGTTTTAATCCGTCAGGCCATGTCCAGGAGCTGCTCGATCGGCCCGATCCCGAAAAAGATCATAAACGCCGCGGCAACCGCCCACATGAGCGGATGCACGTCCTTGGTGCGGCCCTGCACGGCGCGGATGATGACGTAGGCGATGAAACCGGCGCCCAGGCCGTTGGCAATCGAGTAGGTGAACGGCATCAGGGTGAAGGTCAGGAAGGATGGAAGGGCTACGCCCCAGTCCGACCAGTCGATCCGGCCAACCTGCGACACCATCATGAAACCAACGACGACGAGTGCCGGGGCCACCGCCTCGAACGGAACCAGGTAGATCAGCGGCGTGAAGAACATCGCGACGACGAAGAGCAGGCCGGTGACGATGCTTGCCAGTCCGGTCCGGGCGCCTTCCCCGATCCCGGCGCCGGATTCAACGTAGATCTGGTTGGAGGAGACCGAGGCTCCACCGCCGGCGATGGCGCCGGCCGCATCGACCAGCAGCACCCGGTCCACGTGCGGGATGTTGCCTTCCTTGTCGGTCAGGCCGGCCTCATTGGCCAGGCCCACCATAGTGCCCATCGCGTCGAAGAAGATACTGAGCAGGATGGCGAAGGCCAGGAGGCTGGCGGCCGTGACGCCGAGTTCGCTGAACGCGCCGAAGACGTTAACCTGGCCGATGAGGCTCAGGTCCGGGGCGCTCCAGTCCGGCAGGCTCGGCGTGACCAGCGACCAGCCGGTGGGTACCCCGGCGCCCTGGGAACCGGGGTGGGCTACGGCCTCCACGATTAGGGCGAAGACGGTGGCGGCCACGATGCCGATCAGGATGGCGCCTCTGACCTTGCGCACCACCAGGGCCATGGTCAGGACCAGGCCGAAAATAAAGACCAGGGTGGGCCAACCCATGAGCTTGCCGTCGAAGCCCAGCCCCACCGGTACGGTCGTGCCGGCAACGTCGGGGACGCGGCGGACGAAGCCGGCGTTGACCAGGCCGATCAGCGCAATGAACATGCCGATGCCCACCACGATGGCTGTTTTCAGGCTCGCGGGAACAGCCCTGAAGACGGCCGTTCTGAAGCCGGTCAGCACCAGGATCAGCATGGTGACACCGGAGAGCACCACCAGGCCCATGACATCGGGCCACGTGAGGCCGGGATTGCTGGCCACGGTGACGGCAATGAACGCGTTGACACCCAGACCGGTCGCGAGGGCGAACGGATACTTCGCCCAGGCTCCCATGACGATGGTCAGCACGCCGGCCACCAACGCGGTGACGGCAGCCACGCGGGCACCACCGAGTTCATCGCCGTTCGAGTCTGCGCCGCTGAGAATCAGCGGATTGAGTACCACAATGTAGCTCATGGCAAAAAAGGTAGCTAGACCACCGCGGATTTCACGCGAGTAGTTGGAGCCTCTTTTGGTGATCTCAAAATAGGTGTCCACCTTGGCCAGGAAGCCCTGTTTGGTCTGTACATTTCCCTGTCGGGGCATGGAGAGGTCCTCCGCAGAAGTGTTGGGATGGCGCGTTTCCCATGAATCCTAACCCTCGACGTAGGCTGGAGGAGTGAAAAAGCTTCTCCTGAGTGCCTCCGCAGCCGTTAGGTTAGTCACGGCTGTGCTGGTGGCCGCCGCCTTCGTACTGTTTCCCGCCGCCGGGGCACAAGCCCATGATGAACTTCTCTCGCACACCCCGGAAGACGGTGCGACGGTGGAGACCATGCCCGAGGAGCTGACACTGACCTTCAGCAACGTCCCCGTGGCGCTGGGTTCCGTAGTGCAGATCCAGGATTCGTCGGGCACCAACTGGGCCGACGGCGAGGTGCAGATCACGGATACCGAAGTCAGCCAGCCGATCAAGGCCGATGCGCCTGCGGGCGAATACTCGGTGGTGTGGCGGGTGGTGTCATCCGACGCCCATCCGATTGAAGGGAACTTCACCTTTATGGTGGAATCCGGCGCCGAGGGCACAGAAGGTGCCAGTGCTGGCGCCGGCGCGGGCACGCCCGAGCCGATCGAGACGCAGGAAAATCCGGCCGACGAGCCGGCGGGCCTCACGGTAGCCGGCCAGACCGTTCCGTGGAGCGTCCTCGGCATGGTCGCCGTGCTTGTGGTGCTTGGCGTCGTCATCGGCGTGACGGCTAAGCGCCGTCTCGGCAAGGGCGGCGAGTAGCTCAGGCGGTAAGCATGCGGCCGCCGGCAATGGCATCGCCGACCAGCTTGGCCTGCCGGACAATCTCCCGGGTGCTGGGCGTGAGCAGATCGGCCACGCCCACCAGGTAGAGGCCCAGGGACTTCAACGATGTCCGGAGGTCCTTGCCGAGGCTGAGACCGAGGCCGCGCAGGAACCGGCGGACCTGGTTCTGCGGGCAGTCCGTAAGCACCACCGACTCCGCCTGCAGGATGCCCTGCTCCGTGTGGATGACCCACTTCTGCTGCGGGTCCCGGCTCAGTTTGCTGGCCATCGTGCTGGAACGGACGTCCAGGCAGTGACTGGTGGCATAGCCGCGGAGCAGCCGCAGCAGTTCCGAGCGTTCCGTCAGCGAGACCGAGTCCGTCATGACACTCCTGCGCTTGCCGGCCGAGCCCATGCCCTCCAGCACAATGGAGGCGACACCGTGCCTGCTCAGTTCACTGGCCACGGCGAGGCCGGGCAGGCCGGCACCAATGACGACGGTGGTGGTGGACTCGATCGGTACGTCTGCGGGGCACACAGCACTCACCGTACAGCCTCCTCGAACGGGTAGGAGAGTGCCACGGCGGCGGGATCCGCATCGGGCACAGGTCACAGGCCGAGGGAGAGCTCGACAGCGATTTCTCGAAGCCTATCCAAATTTGCCCTCCCTGAGAAGAGGCTTCTCTGGGAGTAAGCTGGCAGTAGATGGCAACGGAGCAGTTGCCCATTCGAGGGAGGCGGGAGCAATGACAAACGCAACACCCGGTAATGCCAACCACGGCGGAACGCCCCGCGGAATCGTGGTTGGTGTGGACGGTTCGGACCAGAGCCATTGTGCACTGGTATGGGCAGCCCAGGAGGCACAAAAACGCCGGACCCCGCTGCATGTCATCACCGCCTATACCGTTCCCGTCTTCGCCGCTTCGAGCATGGATGCCGGCTACGCCACCTTGGACGATGCGGTGATCCGCGAGGGGGCAGAAGCCGTGCTCCAGCAGGCCGTGGAGAAGCTGGACGGCTACGGCGTCGAGGTCCATGCCACGGTGGAAACCGGGGACGCCGCCGGGGTGCTTCTGGAATTGTCCGAAGAGGCGGAGCTGGTAGTTGTCGGTACGCGTGGACGCGGTGGCTTCATGGGCCGGCTGCTGGGCTCGGTCAGCAGTGCCGTCCCGGCTCACGCCCATTGCCCCTCGGTGACCATTCCGCTGGCCTGCGCTCCGCGGCTCGAAGGGGTGGACTTCGAACTGCCCAAGACCAAGGACGCCCCGGTCAAGCCCGACGACGTGGAAAAGGTTGTCCTGGTCGGCGTCGACGGCTCGGAGCAGGCACGCATGGCCACGCTCGTCGCAGCCGAGCAGGCCGCCCGCTGGGGCCGGCCGCTGCGTGTCATCTGCGCACTGCCGCCCTTCACAGGTTCGCTGGCCTGGGTACCCGCGCCGCTGGACCGGGAAGCGCTGTACGCGGACCTCAGGTCACAGCTGGACGCCGGCGTCGCCTGGCTGCGCAGCCACTTCCCCGGCCTGCAGATCAGCGGCGAGGTCCAGGACGGCTCTCCAGTGGAGCTGCTCATCGAAGCCACGCGCACGGCAGAACTGCTGGTCATGGGTACGCGCGGACGCGGCGGATTCGCCGGCATGCTGCTCGGTTCCACCAGCCAGGGAGTCCTGCATCATGCCAAGGGCCCCGTCATGGTGGTCCCGGACGCCCATGATCCGCGGCTCGACGACCGCAAGAAATTCGGCCCGATGCCGGAGGAGTGATCCTGCCCTGCCCATAGCCTCCCGGCTTTAGGTCCAGCGCGCTCCATACCCATGCAGTTTGCCGTACATGTAGCCGATGGGTGTGACGCGCAGGCCGTCGTTCGGGTTCATGGCGTGGACCACCTGGCCGCCGCCGATGTAGAGCGCCACATGCCAGAAGTTTCCTTCGGTGCCCCAGAACACCAGGTCTCCGGGCTGCAGATTGCCCAGCGAAACCTTGTGTGGTGCCTGATCGTACTGTGCCGTGGCCGTGCGCGGAATCCATTTGCCCGCCGTGCCGAAGGCCTGCTGTGTCAGGCCGGAGCAGTCGAAACCCCACGGCCCGTTTCCGGCCCATTCGTAAAAGGACTTCTTGTTTGACGCCTTGGCGGTCGCGTAGTTGATCGCGGTCTGCGCCATCGAGTAATTCGGTGCGGGCGCGGGAGCCGGCTCCTGCTTCGGTGGAGCGGGTTTGGGCGAAGGCTTGGGCGCCGGGGCGGGCGCCGGCGGCGGCGGTGCGGGGGCTGGCTCCGGGGCGCGTTCGGGCTCGGGTGCAGGTTGCGGTGCGCGGTCCGGTGCGGGTGCCGGAGCGGCAGCAGGTGGGGCCGGGGGAGCCACCGGTGCGGAAGGCGCCGACGGGGCGCTGGGGGCGGCCGGAGCTGGAGGATCCGGAGCCGGGGTGATGCCGTCCGCGGCCGGAAGGACCATTGCAGGTGTCTGCGCCGGGCCTCCGGCATTGCCGGAAGCCGGTAAGTTGCCGGCTGCTGCTGGCTGCGCGGCTGCCTGGCGTTCCGATTCGGCCACCAGAGCCTCGAACTGGCGCTGTTGCTCGGCTTCTTCTAGTGCGGCGATCCGCTGGTTCTCCTCGGCCACGCTGGTGCCGCGGAGTTCGGCCAGATGGTCTAGCAGGACCTGGCGTTGTTCCTCCTGCTTGCTGACGAGCTGTTCGTGGGCCGCGCTGGCGGCTTTGGCGTTGGACTCCGCGGCCTTGGCCGCGGCCGCCGCGTCCTGGGCGGCTCCTTCGGCTTCCGAAACGTGGAGTTCCCAGGCCGCCCACAGCTGGGCTGCCTGCTGGGCAGAGGTCAGGGTTTGGAACCGGTTGTCGGACAGCGCGTTCAGGGTGGAGGCCTTGTAGAGCACTTCGTCCGCATCGGCGCTCGCCAGCAGGGAGCTCAAACCAGGGTTGACGCCGCCATTGCGGTACAGGTCTCCCGCCAGCTGGCCCACCTGGTCCTGCACGGCTTCGAAGTATTCACCGGCCTGCTTCGCCTTGCCGCGAGCGTCCTCCAGTTCGGCCGTGCGGTCCTGCTGGATGAGCAGGGCGGTGCTGTAGTTGTTCTGCGACTGCATCGTCTCGTAGCGGGCGCTTTCCAGCTCCCCGCTGGCCGCGCGCAGCTGCTCTTCGATCCGTTCGACGAGCGCCTTCGTCGCCTCGGCGTCCCCCTTGGCCGACTGAATGTCTTTGTCGGACAGAGCTGGACTGGCGGGAATCTGCACTGCGGACACCGAGACCTGCGGCAGCTCCCCGGCGGGTGCCGCGACGGCCGGAGACAGGCCGGCTGTGGCGAGCAAAGCGACAGTGGCAGCCGCCAGCGAAATGGTGCGCACCGGCGTCGTACGTTTTGAACAGGCAGAGCGCCCTTGTGACATCCCCATATGTTGCGGTCCCCTAGCTGCAAGTGCGCAGTGAATGCATACGTTCAGGAACGGCCGATCATGGGATCGAGGCGGTCTCGGGCCGATAAAGAAGGCCGAACGGGAGACCGGGCTGCATTCACAACTCCTTGAGAATATGCATCCTTAGTCACTTTGGCAACATTAGTCCCAGTAGAAACAGTAGTAACAACAGTGTAGTTCTACCTCATTTACGCGGGCGTGTCGCAGAAACGGGTGTGACTTTGCCGGGGGAGATTCGCAGTGGATGGGGCCGGCAGGGACGTCAGTCGTGGTGGCGGGTTTCGTGATCGGCGTGGGAAACCGGCTCGATCTGGAAAGTGCAGTGTTCGGTATCGAAATGGCTGCCCAGGCACCCGGAAAGCCGGTCCAGCACGCGGTCGATCCCCTCGGCGTGAAGGGTTTCGTCGGCCACCACCACGTGTGCCGAGAACACCGGGACGCCGGATGTAATGGTCCAGATGTGGATGTCGTGGACGTCCACCACGCCGTCGGCGCTCATGATGTGCTCGCGGATGCTGGCCACGTCCACGTTCTTGGGCGTCGCCTCGAGCAGCACATTGACGACGTCGCGCAGCAGGCTCCAGGCCCGCGGCAGGATCATCACCGCAATCAGGATGGACGCGAATGTGTCGGCCTGGACGAAGCCGGTCAGGGCGATAACGACGGCGGCGACAATCACCGCGACCGAGCCCAGCAGATCCCCGAGCACCTCCAGGTAGGCGCCACGGACGTTGAGGCTTTCCTTGTGTCCGCCCTGGAGGATCAGCAGGCAGACGAGATTTGCGACGGCGCCGAGCACGGCAGTCAGGAGCATCGCGCCGGTATGGATCTCCGGCGTCTGCCCGAACCTGCGCAGGGCCTCCAGGAAAATGATGACCGCAATGACGATCAGCACCACGGCATTGGCCAGTGCCGCCAGGACCTCGGCACGCTGGTAGCCGTAAGTGCGTTTGTCCGAGGGCGGACGAGTGGCAATCCACGCGGCCATCAGGGCTATCGAGACGCCTGCCGCGTCGGAAAGCATGTGGCCGGCGTCGGCCAGCAGTGCCAGGGAGCCGGAGATGAAGGCGCCGATAACCTGGATGACCACCACGGCAAGGGTGATGGCGACCACCCAGATGAGCTTCTTGCGGTGCTTGGCGGTCGCGGTGCCGGAAGCGGGTAGACCGTGACTGTGTCCGTGGCCGTGACCCATGGTCAGCCCCACCCCAATTCGTGCAGCCGCTCGTCCGCGATGCCGAAGTGGTGTGCCACCTCGTGGATCACGGTGACCAGGACCTCGTGGATGACTTCGTCGCGGCTCTCGCACATCCGCAGGATCGGTCCGCGGAACACCGTGATCCGGTCCGGAAGCGAGCCGGCGTCCCACCATTGGTCCCGCTCCGTCAGGGGTGTGCCTTCGTAGAGGCCGAGCAGTTCCGTTTCGGGGTCCTCCCACGGCTGCGGGGTGTATTCCTCCTCGACAAAGATGCCCACGTTGCTCATCTCGCGGGCGATCTTGTCCGGAATCTGATCGATCGCGTCGTTGACCGCGTCCTCGAAATCCGGCAGGGACATTTCCATCGGCACGTATCGACTCTACCCGTGCCGAAAACCCGTTTTGGAAAATCCGGATCTAGGCTCTATAGTTTTATGAGTCCACAGCGGGTGACAATCCGATGTGGTCCTAAGGCCCCCATCGTCTAGCGGCCTAGGACACCGCCCTTTCACGGCGGCGGCACGGGTTCGAATCCCGTTGGGGGTACTCAGTAAGCTGATTTCCAGTCAGCCGGACGTGGTCAAAGCCGCTCCAAAAGACTGGTAAGATGAATGCTGGCAAAAAAGCAAGGCCCTGTAGCGCAGTTGGTTAGCGCGCCGCCCTGTCACGGCGGAGGTCGCGGGTTCGAGTCCCGTCAGGGTCGCTCTGGTTTTCTAGAGTGATTTAGAAAGTCAACGGTGATCATCGTCAGATGTTCCCAGGCTCTGTAGCTCAGTTGGTAGAGCGTTCGACTGAAAATCGAAAGGTCACCGGATCGACGCCGGTCGGAGCCACCACTTAGATCCCCGCCTTCTCGGAAGCGCGGGGTTCTTTCATTTAACGCCGTTCCGGCCCCGAATTATCGGGGGATATCCGCCCAGCGCGGCTGAAACGTTCCCATGGTCTTCACAGAGTGGCCCGGTACCCTGTTTGCGTGGGTACGGCGCTATTTTCATTTGGGAGGACAGGACTGTTCCTGGCGAAGGCCGCGGTCATCTTCACGGCCGCCGTAGTGGGACTGACTGCCTGCACCGCCTTCCCGCAGTCTCCGTCCGAGACCTCGGCCAGACTAACGTCGCCTGGGGTGGGCGAACCGGACCCATCGCTTGAAACGGAAGCCGGACAGCCGCCGTCGTCCGCTTCCGGCTCTGGAACATTCGGCGACGGGGAAGCCGGGCTGCCCGGCGAGATGCCTCTGGAGAGCACGGACGGTTCCAGCAGCAGTTCTGATCATTCCGCGCCGTCCGAGGACACCGGCAAATGGGGAAGTTACGGCACCAGGACCGAAGCGTGCACGGCGGTGGCGGCCAAGGTCGCCGTCCTGATGCTGGCGCCGCTGAGCTTCATTGCGGGCGTGGACGAGGCGCGGTTAGACGAACTGCAGGCCGAGGTCGAGGACCTGCGGGACAAGGCGCCGGCCGAGCTGCACGACGAGCTGGACGAGGTCGAAGCGGAGCTGGCAAAGCACGAGGACCTGACCGATTTCGACGACGAATCTTTCCGGGAAGCGGTAGAGCCCATCCAGGAGTGGCTGAAGTCCAACTGCACCTTTTAATCGGGCGCTCCCGCCGTCGGCCATACGCGTTAGGCTTGCTTCAAGAGAAAGCTCGGCGATGGGAGAACAGGTGGAGAACCAGAATCCGGCAGGTCAACCGCCGGCGTACCAGCCCGCCATTCCCGACCCTGCCCTCCAGGAGCCGGCCTTGCACAACGCAGGTCCGGAGGCACCCGGCCGCACAACCATCTCGGATACCGCGGTAGCCAAGGTCGCCGCGGTGGCGGCACGCAGCGTCACCGGTGTTTACGCATTGGGCTCGGGTACGGGGCGGGCGTTAAGCGCGCTGCGCGATGCCGTGGCCGGCAGCGATATCGGCCAAGGTGTCCGCGTGGAGGTGGGACAGACCCAGGTGGCCGTGGACATTAGCCTGGTGGCCCAGTACGGGGTGCCGCTGCAGCAGCTCGCCCAGAAGGTCCGTGCGGCGGTGTACAGCGCCGTGGAGCAGTTTGTAGGACTGGATGTCATCGAAGTCAATGTGGAAATCAATGACGTTCATGTGCCCGGCCTCAATGACGCGAAAACGACGGCGGAGAAATCCGCCAGGCAGCCGGCACCGTGAGGGCCGTCGGAGAACCTGGAGGCAGGCAAAAAATGAGCAACACCGTAGTCGGCATGGCCGTGGGCGCGGCCCTGGCTTGGGCGGCACTGGTATTCGAATTCTGGGGCTTCCTGCTGATGGCCGTGTTCCTGGCTGTCGGCGCCCTGATCGGCCGTGCCGCGGACGGCAAACTCGATCTGCGCGGTGTCCGCGACGCGCTGACCGGACGCCGCTCCTCTTCATGACTGCCGCTGAGGGCGCGGTTCCGGCGCGCGGAGCAGAGCGGCGGCTCGTCGGACACAACCGCGTCAGCACACAGGCCCTGACCAGCACCGCCCAGGGCGTTGCCGGGGAGGTCCTTGGTGTTTCCCCCACGCTCATCCGGGCAAGCTGGCGGGACGACCAGGGCTACCTGGCGCTCTCGCTTGCCCTGCCGATTGGCATTCCTTCGCTGACCAGGGTCCTGCAGGACCCGCAGCTGGTGGCCGGTTTCGGCGGCTCGATCTGGGAGCGGGTGCACGCCGCCAAAGGGGAAATCCTGGACCGGATCACGCGCATCAGCGGATCCACGCTGAGCAGGGTGGATATCCGGGTGACCGGAATTCGGCTTCAGGACGGAGGCCGCGTTCGATGAGCGAAACCGGCTACCAAAACCACTATGACGGCCAGGCCACTGCCTACGAGGCCGGGGACCGCTTCAACGACCGGCTGGCCCTGCGTGAAACCCGTAGTTCTCGTGCCCCGGCAGCGATCATCGCCGCGGTCCTGGTTTCGCTGGTCTGTCTCTACGTCCTGCTCGAAGCCGCGCTGAAAGCCATCGGCCAACCCGCCTGGCTGCTTGAACCCCGGGACTTCGCGGCCTGGCTGAACCAGCTGCCGGACAACGTACCCACGCTGATCCTGGGCACCAGCGGAGTGCTGATCCTCTTCGCCGGCCTGTTCTTCTTCCTGCAGGGTGTCCTGCCGGGCCATCTGCACCGCCACGTCCTTCCCAGCCGGCGCGGAATCGCCATCGTGGACGACGAAGTTCTGGCCTCATCGCTGGCGCGCCGTGCGCGTACCCGGGCGAATGTCACCGAGGAACAGGTGCTCGTGACGGTGTCGCGCTCGCTGGTGGAGGTCCAGCTGCGCCCCACTTCCGGCATTCCCGTGGAGGAATCCGCCATCCAGTCGGCGGTGGAGGACGAGTTGCACCGCTCCCACATCGACCCCATGCCCGAGGTCCGGGTCAGAGTTTCGGCGTCGGGAGTGGTGGGCCAATGAATGAGACTCCGCGGGTACTCAACCGCGTGCTGCTGACCCTGATCGGACTGCTGCTGATCGGCGCGGGCGCCACCACCGTGGCGCTGGCCGCGGTTCCGGCCTTGGCCGGCAGTTGGCATGCGCTGACGCGGAGGGCCGGGGCGGACATCGAAAACGTGCTGACCGCGACTACTTTGCCGGGCCAGCGGGACAGCTGGCTGTGGATTGTGCTGGCACTGCTGATGCTGGTCCTGATCGTGCTGATGATCGCCTGGGTGGCGCAGCAAGGCAAGGGCCGCGCGAGCACTCTGGCCGCGGATTACAACGACGACGGCGGCCCGGGCACCGTTGAGCTAGGCACCGCGGTTGCGGAGCAGGCGCTGAAGACTGCCCTGCTGGAGCGCGAGGAAATCCTGCACGCCTCCGTCGCCACCTACGAGTTCCGGGGCACGCCGGGCCTGCGTATCAGGGTGCTGCCGCGGAAGGGCGTGCCGCCGTACCTTGTGGCCGAGCAGGTCTCGGATCTAGTGGAAGCGCTGGACCTTGTGATCGGCCGGGAGACTCCTGTGGTCATCAGCATCGGCACCAGCGCACGCGCCCGGTTGGGGCGCACCGAACGCGTCCACTGATCCTCCGCTGGTAGTTCGTCCGGGTCCTGCCGAGGCGTACGTCGCCAGTTCGGGTGGGTTGGATCACAATTCGGCATCAAAGCCTACCGGTCGGTAAAACGTTCTTGTCTTGCGCAGCGTAAGCGTTTACGTTTCAGATACCCGATCCACACCTGGTGGCTTACTGCTGCTTTGTCCAGTTCACTCGCGGCCACCTGACAAAGGAGTCACATCATGGGATTTGTCCGCTCGAAAAAGGCAGTTCTGCCGTTGGCAACGCTCAGTGCGCTGGCCCTCACCCTTTCCGCCTGCGGCCCAGGCGGCGGCGCGGAAGAGGGAGGAGGGGGCTCGGAGGCAGCAGCGGACTGCAGTACCTACGAGACCTACGGAACGTTCGACGGTGCCGAGGTAAGCGTCTACTCAACCATCACCGACCTCGAAGGGGAGCGCCTCGAAAACTCCTGGGTGGACTTCGAAGAATGCACCGGGATCGACGTGGTGTACGAAGGCTCCAACGAGTTCGAGACCCAGATCGGGGTGCGCGCCCAGGCCGGAAATCCGCCGGACGTTGCCATCATTCCGCAGCCCGGCCTCCTTGCCGCCCATGCCCGGGCGGGCTATCTGAAGCCGGCTCCGGCGGAAGTCGAAGCACTCGTGGATGAAAACTGGTCCGAGGACTGGAAGGGCTACGGAACCGTGGACGGCACGTTCTACGCCGCTCCGATGCTGGCCAGCGTCAAGGGGTACGTCTGGTATGTACCGTCCACCTTCGAGGAGAAGGGTTGGGAAGTCCCGCAGACCTGGGACGAAATGATGACCCTGTCACAGGCCATTGCGGACGAGGGCACCATGAAGCCCTGGTGCGCCGGTTTCGAAGCCGGTGAGGCCACCGGCTGGCCGGGCACGGACTGGATCGAGGACGCCGTGCTGCGCCAGGCCGGCCCCGAGGTCTACGACCAGTGGATCAGCCACGAGATCCCGTTCAACGACCCGCAGATCGCCGATGCGTTCAACGCCGTGGGCGACATCGTCAAGAACCCGGACTACGTCAACGGCGGCTTCGGCGACGTCCGCTCCATCCTCTCCACCACGGTCGAAGAGGGCGGCCAGCCGGTGCTCGACGGCAGTTGCGCCATGCACCACCAGGCCACCTTCCAGGCAGCCAACTGGCCGGAGGGCACCACCGTGGCCGAGGACGGCGACGTCTGGGCCTTCATCACCCCGGGTGAGGAAGCCGGCGCAGGCGCAATCACCGGTGGCGGCGAATTCGTTGCTGCTTACGCGGACCGCGAAGAAGTTTCGGCGTTCCAGCAGTACATGGCCTCGGCGGAATTCGCCAACAACCGCGTGCAGCAGGGAGCGGCCATCAGCGCTAACAAGGGCCTGGATCCGTCGCTGGCACAGAACCCGCTGGACCGGCAGTCCATCGAGCTGCTGCAGGATGAAAACACGGTGTTCCGCTTCGACGCCTCGGACCTGATGCCCGGAGCGGTCGGAGCCAACTCCTTCTGGAGCGGCATCGTCGAGTGGATCAACGGCAAGTCCACCGAGGAAGTGCTGGATTCCATCGAGTCGAGCTGGCCCAGTGAGTAACTGAGTCCACGGGCCCGGCCGGCCCGCCTGAACAGCTGCGCCGGCCGGGCCTTATCCGCTTCATTCCCCGCATCAAGGAGGCTGCGCCATGGAGGGTCTTGGCGAGAAGTTTTTCCAGGTGGTGATTGCCCTTGCCATCTTCGCCGCGATCATCGGCCTGATCATGTTGCTGGTCGACAGGGCGCCAAAGTCGTTCCGGGACAAGGCCACGATCATCGGATTCCTTGCCCCGGCGACAATTCTGCTGGCTATCGGACTGGTCGGCCCGGCCGTACTGACGGCCTTCCTGGCCTTCACAGACCGCAATGGCGACCCCAACGGGCTGGACAACTTCGTCTGGATGTTCACGCAGCCCGAGGCCCTGGTCACGCTGCGCAATACGGTGCTCTGGGTCATCCTGGTGCCGCTGCTCTCGACCGGCATAGGGCTCGCTTATGCGGTCTTTATCGACAGGGCCCGGGGCGAAAAGGGCCTGAAGGCGCTGGTCTTCATGCCGATGGCCATCTCGATGGTCGGTGCGGGCGTGATCTGGCGGTTCATGTACGCCTACCGCGGCGCGGAGCAGGAACAGATCGGCCTGCTCAACCAGATCCTGGTGTGGTTCGGCAGCGAGCCCAAACAGTTCCTGCTGGACGCCCCGGAGAACACCTTCTTCCTGATCGCGGTGATGATCTGGATCCAGACCGGCTTTGCCATGGTCATCCTGTCCGCGGCGATCAAGGGCATCCCGAACGAGATTGTCGAGGCGGCACGGCTGGACGGTGCCAGCGCCTGGCAGCAGTTCCGCAATATCACCATCCCGTCCATCCGCGGCGCGCTGATCGTCGTGATCACCACCATTACGATCGGCACACTGAAAGTTTTCGATATTGTCCGGACCATGACCGCCGGCAACTTCGAAACCTCGGTCATCGCCAACGAGATGTACACCCAGGCGTTCCGCGCCAACGAGCCCGGCCGCGGTGCCGCGCTCGCGCTCGTGCTGTTCCTGATGGTCCTGCCGATCGTCGTCTACAACGCACGGCAGCTGAAGATGCAGAGGGAGATCCGATGAGCGCCATACCAGCAGATGCTTCCGCGGCGACGGCGGTGGCGACCGAAGATGCCATCGAGTCCCGCCGGCCGGAGCCCATGGCCCGACGGGTTCGGCAGCGGCTGACTTCCCGCGGCGCCACGGCGGCCGCCATCATCATCGCCACCATCTGGACCATCCCGACCTTCGGGCTGTTTATCTCCTCCTTCCGGCCCGAAGACAGCATCCAGAACAGCGGCTGGTGGAACTTCCTCGGCGACTTCCAGTTCACCCTGGAGAACTACGGCGACGTGCTGGCCTCGGGCAGAAGCTCTTCGCCCAACCTGGGCCAGTATTTCCTGAACTCGCTGGCCATCGTCATCCCGGGAACCATCTTCCCGCTGGTGCTCGCATCCATGGCGGCCTACATCTTCGCCTGGGGCAGGTTCAGGGGCAAAGATACGCTGTTCATTTTCGTCTTCGCCCTGCAGATCGTTCCGCTGCAGATGGCCCTCATTCCGCTGCTGTCCCTGTTCATCAACCTTAAAATCGGCGAATTCCAGCTGCTGCCCGCGGGTACCTACGCGCAGCTGTGGATAGCGCACACCATCTTCGCCCTGCCGCTGGCCATCTTCCTGCTGCACAACTTCATCTCCGAGATCCCGGGCGAGGTGATCGAGGCGGCACGCGTGGACGGCGCGGGCCACGCCACCATCTTCTGGCGGATCATTCTGCCGCTTTCGGTGCCGGCGATTGCCTCCTTCGGCATCTTCCAGTTCCTGTGGGTGTGGAACGATCTCCTGGTGGCGCTGGTCTTCTCCGGTGGCACCGCGGATGTCGCCCCGATTACGCAGCGGCTGGCCGAGCTGACGGGCACACGGGGCAACGAATGGCACCGGCTCACCGCGGGCGCTTTCGTCTCTATGATCATTCCGCTGGCGGTGTTCTTCGGCCTGCAGCGCTACTTTGTCCGCGGCCTGCTCGCAGGTGGCCTCAAGGGGTGAGGCTGCCATGACCGGGATCGACGACGTCGCCCGGGCACTGGGCGTATCGACGGCCACGGTCTCCCGTGCGCTGCGCGGATTGCCCGGGGTCTCGGCAGCCACGCGCGGCAAGGTGCTGGCGAAGGCGGAAGAGCTCGGCTATGTTGCCTCGTCGTCGGCCGCGCACCTGGCCTCCGGACGGACCATGGCCATGGGTGTCCTGCTTCCGCTGATTGACCGGTGGTATTTTTCCTCCGCACTGGAGGGCGTTGATCGGGCGCTGCGGGCCGCCGGCTATGACATGGTGGTCTTCAGCCTCGGCGGCACCGGCCTGAACCGGGACCGGGTTTTCCACCGCTCCATGCTGCGCAAACGGATCGATGCGCTGCTGGTCATGTGCATGGAGCTCACCCCCGAAGAACTGGCGGCGCTGCAGCAGCTGGACTATCCCAATGTCACCATCGGCGGATACGTGGACGGGCTGCGCAATGTCAGCATCGAGGACGGCGGGGCGGCCACGGATGCCATGGAGTACCTGATCGGCCTGGGCCACACCCGGATCGCCCATGTGCGCGGAGGCGGTGAGTACGGGATCGAGTTCGCTGTCCCGCAGCAGCGCGAGGAAGCCTACCGGGCTGCGCTGGAACGCCACGGGCTGGAGGCCAGACCCCAGTGGGTGATCACCGGAGAGTTCAGGTTCCTGGAGTCCAAGCTGGCAGCCGCCCGGCTCTTCGACCAGCCGGGGGAGCGCCCCACCGCCGTCTTCGCCTCCTCGGACGAGATGGCCTTCGGCGTGCTGGTGGCCGCACAGGAGCGCGGGATCCGCGTCCCCGAGGAACTGTCCGTGATCGGAATCGACGACCACGAATTCGCCGAGCCCATGGGACTGACAACGGTGCGCCAAAGCCCCGAGAACCAGGGCAGCTATGCGGCGGGACTCCTGCTGGGCGAACTGCAGGGGGCGCCAAGGCTGGCCACGCCGCCCTTCCAGCCGCATGAAATGATCATCCGCCGCTCCACGGCGCCGCCGCCGTCGTCGTAATCATTGTCCGGCGTGGGCAACGAGACGGCGACGCAAAGATGTCAAAGAAATTTTCGGCGCCGTGTCGATTCCCCCGTGCCCTGTTCGACGCAATAGTAGAAGGACGCGCACGGCGCCTTCATCAAACAAGGAGAGAACCATGAAATACATGTTCATCATGCGCAGCACCGCCGAAGCTCTTGAGGCCTCCAAGGAGATCCCTTTCGAGGAGATAATCAACGAGATGGGCGCCTACAACGAGTCGCTCATCAAGGCCGGAGTCATGCTGGGCGGGGACGGTCTGGCCGACGTGTCCGAGGACGCGAACTTCGTTGTCGACTTCTCGAGTGAGCCGCCCGTTGTTACGGACGGCCCCTACGGCGAGACCCATGAGCTGTTCAACGGGTTCTGGATCATCCAGGTCTCGTCCAAGGAAGAGGCAGTCGAGTGGGCGAGCCGCTGCCCGCTTGGTCCAGGTTCCAAGCTCGAAGTCCGCCGGATCACCGAAGAGGCAGATTTCGCCGACTTTGCCGACAACGAATACATCCAAAAGGAATCCGAATGGCGCAAGCAGGAAGCGGACCTGAACAGCGAGAACGGCTAGGACAAGCCCCGGGCCGGGAGCCCGCCGTGACTGGTGCGGAGGGGGCGGACGGGGTCCGACGCCGGATTGATGCGCTGTGGCGGATCGAAGGCGCACGGATCGTTGCGGTCCTGGCGCGGGCGACCGGGGATGTCGGGCTCGCGGAGGATCTGGCCCAGGAGGCCGTGGCCGATGCCCTGACCCAGTGGCCGGGATCCGGCATTCCGCGCAGCCCCGGCGCCTGGCTCACCACGGTGGCCAAACGCAAGGCCATCGACGGGTGGCGCCGGGCCGCGCGGCTCGATGAGCGCTACCTCGACATCGCCCGCGGGCTGCAGGACGAGGACGCGGTGGCGTGGGAACCGCTGGACGACGACGTGCTGCGGCTGGTGTTCACCGCCTGCCACCCCGTCCTCTCGCGCGAGGCCCAGGTGGCCTTGACGCTGCGGATCGTCGGCAGCTTGACCACGGAGGAGATCGCGCGGCTGTTCCTGGTGCCCGTCGCCACTGTCCAGCAGCGGATCGTGCGGGCCAAGAAGACCCTCGCGGCCGCCCGGGTGCCCTTCGAGGTCCCGGAACCGAACGAGTGGGGCGAACGGCTCGGGGCCGTTCTCGGCGTTGTATACCTCATGTTTACCGAGGGGTATGCGGCGACGTCGGGCGACCGCTGGATGCGGCCGGATCTCGCCAACGAGGCGCTGCGGATCGGCCGCATCCTCGCCGGGCTGGTGCCGCGTGAGCCCGAGGCCCATGCCTTGGTGGCGCTCATGGAGTTCCAGGCCTCCCGTTTCGCCGCCCGCACCCGGCCGGACGGGACTCCGGTCCTGCTGGCAGACCAGGACCGGAGCCGGTGGGACCGGGCCCAGATGAGGCGGGGCGAAGCCGCCCTGGCCCGGGCCGATGCGTTGGGCCGGGGGAGGAACATCTACGCCCTGCAGGCCGCGATAGCCCAGTGCCACGCCTTCGCGGCGAGCGTCGATGAGACCGATTGGCCCGCCATTGTGCTGCTGTACGAGGCGCTCGGCCGGATCGCGCCGAGCCCGGTGGTGGAACTCAACCGCGCCGTGGCCGTGTCCATGGCTACCGGGCCGGCAACGGCGCTTGCCATCGTGGACCGGCTCAGTTCCGACGGTGCGTTGCGCGGATCGCACCTGCTGCCCAGCGTCCGCGGCGAACTGCTGGCCCGGCTCGGCCGGCGGGAGGAGGCCCGCGCGGAGTTTACGGTGGCCGCGGCCTTGGCCCGGAACGACCGTGAACGGGCGGTCCTGGAAGGCAAGGCCGCCGAGGTCTGAAGACCCCGAAGGCTCAGGAGGCGCGTGCCAGCTGCCGGATCTTGATCCATCGCGTGGCCAGGCGCCGGTAGGCGGCAGCCGCCCCGGTCATGTCGCCCTCGGCCAGCGACTCGATGCCGGCCTGGACATCGGAGGGCGAATCGTCCGGGTAGACCATGTCCGCCACGCGGCCGTAGTCCAGTTCCAACATGCCCGTCAGCGTGAACGTCTCCATCCACTCCGTGATCTCGGTGAGTTCGTCGAGCAGGTCAAGTCCCGGCGCCGCCACCGCGAGGCTGGCCGCGGCATACCGGGCGCGGTCGATGCACTGCATCAGCGGCGCGCTCAGCCGCACGGTTTCCACGCCGTGGCGGCCTTCGATCACCTCGGCATGGTCGTCTTCGCGGAAGAGGACAAACCAGCCGAACGGGATGCCCCAGGTGGAACTTCTGGTGTGCAGCTTGGCCAGCGAGTCCGCGAAGGTGTCCGGATCCAGCCGCTGCTGCTGGGCATCCCGCGCCGCTTCCGGCAGCAACAAGCCCAGCAGCGGGTTATGCAGGCTGTGCGAAATGGACTCGGCCGCCAGGGTGCTGCGCACGGCCAGCTGGTTGGGGCAGTAGTACGGCGTGGTCAGGCCCTCCGGCGACGGGTAGTGCAGCACCCGCACCAGATCCTCGCTGTCGTGCGGGAACGGGTCGGAGACCGTCCGCGTGATGCGGCGCAGCGACTCCCCGCGGTCCAGCTCCTCGGTGATCCGGCGGTCCCGGCTGCGCTGTTCCATGATGAGCAGCTGCTCTTCATCGGAGAACGCATCCAGGGGCTCGAAGACCCGAAGGTAGGAAACGTACGGGAAGCTGGTCATCATTAGTCCAGTTCCACAATCACGGGCGCGTGGTCGGAGGCGCCCTTGCCCTTGCGCTCCTCGCGGTCGATGATCGCATCCGTCACGCGCGAGGCCAGCGCCGGCGAGGCCAGCACAAAGTCGATCCGCATGCCTTCCTTCTTCGGGAAGCGCAACTGGGTGTAGTCCCAGTACGTGTAGGTGCCCGGGCCGGGGTGGATCGGGCGGACGACGTCGATGTAGCCGGCCTCCTCGAAGGCACGGAAGGCGGCCCGCTCGGGCTCGCTGACGTGGGTCAGTTCTTCGCGCTGGAACTTTTCGATGTCCCACACGTCCTCGTCCCGCGGGGCGATGTTCCAGTCCCCGGTCAGGGCGATCTGTGCCTGCGGGTCCGCCTGCAGCCAGTCCGCGGCGTGTTTCTTGAGCACGTCCAGCCACTGCAGTTTGTACGCCATGTGCGGGTCGTTCCGCGCCCGGCCGTTCGGCACATACAGGCTCCAGATCCGGACGCCGGCGCAGGTCGCCGCGATGGCGCGGGCTTCGGCGTGGACGGCGTCATCGGTCTTGCCGAAGTGCGGCTGGTCCATAAAGGTGCGCTCCACGTCGTCGAGCCCCACCCGGGAGGCGATGGCGACGCCGTTCCACTGGTTCAGCCCGAAGTGGGCCACCTCGTAGCCGTTGTTTTCGAACAGCTCCCAGGGAAAGTTCTCATCGGTGGCTTTGGTTTCCTGGATGGCCACCACATCCACGTCGGAGCGCAGCAACCATGCCTCGATACGGTCGGCGCGGGCACGGATCGAGTTAACATTCCACGTAGCAATCTTCACGCTCACTACGTTACCGAACTGGCAGCCCTGTTGTTCATCGGGCGCCGGGACCGGCGGCGTGGGACGATTCGACCAGCAGGGCGAGGTAGCCGGCCAGCCCGGAGCTTAGTTCCGCCACCAGTCGTCCGCGATGGTCACCGGGACCGTGCGCTTGTGCCGGGTGACCAGATACCGGTGCTCGATCGCCTCGGCTACTCCTTCCGGAACCTCGCGGCCCTCGAGGTAGTCGTCAATGTGGTCGTAGGAGAGGCCGAGCTCGTCCTCGTCCGTGCGGCCCGGCTGGTCATCAAGCAGGTCCGCCGTCGGTGCCTTCTTGTAGAGCCGCTCCTCCGCGCCGAGGTGCTCCAGCAGCTGGCGGTTCTGCCGCTTGTTCAGGCCGAACAGCGGCAGGATGTCCGCGCCGCCGTCGCCGAATTTGGTGAAGAAGCCGGTGACCGATTCCGCGCCGTGGTCGGTGCCGATGACCAGGTAGTTGTGCTGTCCGGCCAGGGCGTACTGGGCGATCATCCGGGTCCGGGCCTTGATGTTGCCCTTGTTGAAGTCGGTGATCTTTTCGCCGGTGGTGGTGGTGAATTCGGTTTCGAATCCGTCCACAGCCGGAGCCACGTCGAAGGTCCACGACGTCTTCGGGTCGATGAACTTCAGCGCCGCCTGCGCGTCGTCCTCGTCATGCTGCACGTTGTAGGGCAGGCGGACCGCCACGAAATTGGCCTCCACGCCTTCGGCTTCGAGCTCGTCGACGGCCAGCTGGGCCAGCTTGCCGGCCACGGTGGAGTCCAGTCCGCCGCTGATGCCCAGGACAAAGCCCTTGGTGCGGCTGGCCTTCAGATAGTCCTTCAGGAAAGTGACCCGTCGGCGGGTTTCCTCAGCGGGATCAATGGTGGGCCGGACGCCCATTTCAGCAATGATTTTCACCTGGAGTTCACGCATGGAGCCAGCCTACCTGCACTCTGTTTCCGGCGTGTTGCCCGCGCCAGGATCAGCCGGTGCCCGTCACTGTTTGAAGGCGGAGTCGAAGGAAGCCTCGGGCCGGGTGAAGTCGAACTGCTTCAGGAACGCCAGCGCTTCCGGCGCGCCGCGCAGCCGGTCCATTCCGGCGTCTTCCCATTCCACGCTGATCGGGCCGTCGTACCCGATGGCGTTCAGCGCACGGAAGCTCGCTTCCCACGGGACATCGCCCCGCCCGGCCGAGACGAAGTCCCAGCCGCGGCGCGGATCACCCCACGGCAGGTGCGAACCCAGCCGGGTGTTGCGGCCGGTGATCCGCAGCTTCGTGTCCTTGCAGTCCACATGGTAGATCCGGTCCTTGAAGTCCCAGATCAGCGAGACCGGGTCGATGTCCTGCCACATCATGTGGCTGGGGTCCCAGTTGATCCCGAAGGCCTCGCGGTGGCCGATCGCCTCCAGCGCCTGCACCGTGGACCAGTAGTCGTACGCGATTTCGGACGGGTGGATCTCGTGCGCGAACCTGACCCCGCACTCGTCGAATACATCCAGGATCGGGTTCCAGCGGTCCGCGAAGTCCCGGTAACCGGCCTCGATCACCTCGGCGGGCACCGGCGGGAACATCGCCACGTATTGCCAGATGGACGAGCCGGTGAACCCCACCACGGTCTGCACGCCGAGCCGCTGCGCCAGCCGCGCGGTGAGCTTCATTTCCTCCGCGGCGCGCTCGCGGACGCCCTGCGGATGGCCGTCGCCCCACACCCGCGGGCCCACGATGTCCCGGTGCCGGAAGTCGATCGGGTCATCGCACACCGCCTGCCCCTTCAAGTGGTTGGAGATCGCCCAGACCTTCAGGCCGTTGCGCGCCAGGATGTCCAGCCGGTCCTGGATGTAGGCGTCGTCGTCCCAGCGCCACGCGTCCAGATGGTCCCCGGACACGGCGATCTCCAGGCCGTCGTAACCCCATCCGGCCGCCAGTTCGGCCACCTTTTCGAAGGGCAGATCCGCCCACTGGCCGGTGAAGAGCGTGTAGTTGCGTGCCATGACTGCTCGCTTTCTGTCTGGACTTAAGGATCAAATAACGACGGCGGTGCTTGCCTGGGCGGCGCTGCGTTCCATTGCGTCGAGCACCCGCTGCACGGCCAGGCCGTCGTCGAAGGATGCCGCGGGCGGGCTGCCGGTCCGGATGGCGGTCAGGAAGTCCGCAGCCTGCGAGGTGAAGGCGTGGTCCCAGCCGAGGATATGTCCGGGCGGCCACCACGCGCCAAGGTAGGGGTGCTCCGCGTCGGTGACCAGAATCCGCGCCGAACCCTGCAGCGCTGCCGGTGCGCCGGCGTCGTAATAATGCAGTTCGTTCAAGTTCTCCAGGTCGAAGCGCAGGTGCCCGCCCGAGCCGTAGACCTCGATCTCCAATGCGTTGCGCCGGCCGGTGGCGAACCTGCTGACCTCCACGCTGGCAACGGCGCCGGACGGCAGCCGCAGCGTGGCCCAGGCGGCATCGTCCACCGTCACCGGCTCCGGGCCGTTGGGGCCGGTGCGCTGCGGAACAAACGTGTTGATGGTGGCGGAGACGCTGGCCACGCGCTCGCCGAGCAGGAACTGCACCTGGTCGACGGCGTGCGAAGCGAGGTCGCCCATGGCGCCGGAGCCGGCGGTTTCCTTCCGCAGCCGCCAGGTCATCGGCGCGGCCTCGTCCGCGAGCCAGTCCTGCAGGTAGGACACGCGCACCTGCCGGACCTGCCCCAGCTTCCCGTCCGCGATCAGCTGCCGCGCCAGCACCAGGGCCGGAATCCGCCGGTACGTGAAACCGGTCATCGCGATGACGCCCCGGGAGGCGGCCTCGCGGGCTGCGGCGGCCATCTTTTCGGCCTCGGCCACCGAGTTGGCCAGCGGCTTCTCCACCAGCACATGCTTGCCCGCCTCCAGCGCCGCGATGGCCTGTTCGGCATGCAGATGCCCGGGCGTGCAGATGTCCACAATCTGCACGTCGTCCCGCGCCAGCACCGCGCGCCAGTCGGTGGCCGTTTCGGCCCAGCCATAGCGCTGCGCGGCGGCATTCAACTGGTCCTGGTCCCGTCCCACCAGCACCTGCCGGGCCACCGGGGGAGTGTCGTAGAACGCGCCCACGTTGCGCCAGGCGTTGGAGTGCGCCTTGCCCATGAACGAATACCCCAGTACGGCTACCCCCAACGGAGCCGCCGGGGTGGCCGCGGCAGGGGAGCGCGCCGGAGCGGGATCCGGAACGGTTGCGGTCATCTTTTTCCTCTTCTCACGTGCGCGTCACAGCCCGCGCAGAAAGGCCAGTCCATCCGCGGCCAGCCGGTCCTGGCTCGGCGCCAGCGGCCGCCAGATAGACGCGGCGGTGGCGATGGCGGCGTTGTCCGCGGTAAAACTCTCGATATTCAGCGGGCCGGTGTAGCCGACGTCGTCCAGCGCCTTGACCAGTTCCGGCCAGTTGGTCTGGTCCCCGCCCGGCGCCCCGCGGTCATTTCCGCAGACCTGCAGGTGTACCAGGTGCTGGCCGGCCGCGCGGATGGCTGCGGCGCTGGATCGTTCCTCGATGTTCAGGTGGTAGCTGTCCAGCGCGAGCCCCACGCCGTGGCCCAGGAGCGGTTCCAGCGCGTCCAGCGCCTGCTCCACGGTATTTACCAGCGAGGTCTCGTACCGGTTCAGCGGTTCAATACCAAGAACGACGCCGGCCTCCGCCGCCTCGGCGGCGAGCGGCGCCAGATTGCGGCGCAGCTCGCGGTACGCCGCTGCCCGTTCGGCCTCGGTCAGCCGCCATACTCTCCCCGTGGCGGAGTAGAACGGTCCGCACACAGCCGGCGCCCCGACGTCGTACGCCATCCTGATGCAGGCGGCGAGGTAGTCCTGGGTGGCGGTTACGGCGGCGGCGTCCGCCGCGACGAGATCCCGCCCCGGCGCCATCGCCCCCACAATGAAGGGCTTCAGTCCGGTGGCCGCCAGTGCCTCGCGGGCGGTTGCGGCGGTGAAGTCGCCCGCGTTTTCCAGCGGCAGCTCCACCGCGTCGAAGCCCAGCGCAGCGATCTTCTCCAGCAAAGGAGGCAGGTTGGCGTCGGTCAGCGGGGAGTCCCACACCCAGGTGTTCACTCCGATGAGCCGGTCTGCCATGTCCTGCCTCCTTTGCTGTCATGGATGGTGCTGGTTCAGTGCGGCGCCGCCGTGCCGGCAGCCTGTCCGGGAACGGTCAGGGCATCTGGCGTTCCTGCCAGACCTCCGGGTAGCCGGGCAGGTCCTCTCCGCCGAACTTGGCGTAGTGGCCGTCCGGCATGCCCTCGTTGAGCTCCAGCCACTGGTCGAGTTCATCCGCGGGGATGGGCTCCTGCGGCAGCACCCACTCGGCCGGGACTTCCTCGCCCTTGAAGATCTTGTCCAGCGCCAGCAGCGGGGTGCGCCACTGGAAGTTGGAGTAGACCGGGGCCAGCGCTTCGATGCCCGTTTCCTGCCACTTGCGCAGGAAGCTCATCTCGTCCTCGCCGGTCATTACCGGCAGGTCCTTGCCCGCGTCCTCGAAGGCCTCGATCGCGGCCACGGCGCCGTCGCCGGCGTCCATCCAGACGCCCTGGACGTCCCCGGTGGCCAGCTCGTCGGAGATGATCTTCTTGATTTCGGTCGGGTCGGCACCGGTGAAGTAGTCCGTGGCCTCGATCCCGTTCTCGGTGAAGATCTTCTCCGCCGCGGCCCAGCGGTGTTCCAGCACGTCCACGCCGGGCAGGATGCGTAGGGCCACTACCTTGTCGCCCTCCTGCAGCCGCTCGGAGAGGAACGTTGCGGTGTCAATGCCCCAGGCGAAGCCGCCGATCGGATGGATGAAGGTGGTGGCGCAGTCCGTTTCCACGCCGCGGTCGAAGACCACCACGGGCTTGCCCGTGTCGCAAGCGCGCTCCACGGCCGGCGTCAGGGCCGCAGTGGAGTTAGGCGAGATGATGAACGCGTCGCAGTTGCCCTCGTTGATGAAGTAGTCGATGTCCGCGATCTGCGTGTTGTCATTGTCCTTCGCGTCGCGCGTCTCCATCTCGGAGATGACGCCCGAGTCCTGCAGCACCTTGAGCTGCTGGTTCATGGTGATCCAGCCGGTCTGCCGCCACGGGTTGGAAATGGAGGCGTTGGCGAAGCAGACCTTCTGCTCGCCCTCCACGGCGAGGTCCGAGGTGTCCTTCATCTCGCCGGCGATGTACTGCAGGTACGGCTGCTCCGGATCCCCCTCGAATTCCGCCGTACGCTGTTCGAACTGTTCGTCGTAGAGCGCCTGGTCGAACCACTCCTGCTCGGTCGCCTCCGGCGACGCCGCCGCACTGCCGCCCGGGTCCTCGGTCACGGATGGATCGGTGGTGCAGGCGGTCAGCGCCAGCAACGATGTTGCCGCTGCGAGCGTAACCGCGGTACGGATACTTTGATTGCGCATCAGTATCTGTTTCCTCCCTGTTCGGTGCCCTCAGCGGGCGGTGGTGCCGTTGTGATGTTCGGGTTGTTCGGTGGCTGTGGAGTCCGGGCCAGCGGTGGCAGCCTGCGCCGGTTGCGGCGGCTCGATCTGTTGAGGTGGCGCTTCGTGCGCGGGCGCTGCCGTGCCCTTGCGTTTGCGCTGCCAGGTCTTGGCGGCGGCCGCCACGGCGACGATGATGATGGCGCCCTGCACGCTGTCCCGCCAGGTCGACTGCACGCCGACGAAATTCAGCAGCGTGAACAGCGACTCCAGCGCAAACGCACCGGCCGCGGCGGAAAGCACCCAGCCGCGACCGCCGCCGAGGACAACCCCGCCAAGTACGACGGCGGTGATCGCCGTGAACTCATAACCTCGCCCGACCGACGGGTGGACACCGGCATAGCCGACCAGCAGGATGCCCGCAACGGTGGCCGCCAGCGAGGAGAGCATGAAGGCGCGGGTCTTGATCCACCACACCGGGGCTCCCGTCAGCGCCGCCGCCGTCGGGTTGTCGCCGGCTGCGATCAGGGTGCGCCCGTAGGGACGTCGCATCAGCCAGAAGGCCAGTGCGGCCACCGCGGCCAGAATGATCACCGGATAGGGGATGACCTCCAGCACGGGCACGCCCTCGATGCCGCCGCGGCCGATCTGCCGGAAGCTGTCCGCCGGATTGCCCTGCGCGGCGCCGCCGGTCCAGAACAGCACCAATCCCAGCAGGGCCAGCATCATGCCCAGCGTGACGATGAAGCTCGGTACCCGCAGCAGCGTGGTGACCAGGCCGTTGACCAGCCCGATGAAAGCCCCCAGCACGAACATGAGCAGCAGGACCGGGACGACCTTGGCGTCGTCGTCGCCAATAAGGTTGCCGGCGGTGATCACCTGCATGGTGACTACGGAGCCCATGGACAGATCGAACTCGCCGGAGACGATGACGAAGTACTGCCCGATGGCGGCGATGGCGATGGGCGCAGTGCGGCCGATGAAGCGGATGAAGGAATCGGGTTCGCCGAAGGACGGGTTGACTGCGATGATGGCCGCCAACAGGGCGACCAGCAGGACGAACACGGCGCCGCCGGGGGTGCGCAGGGCCCGCAGGAAGCGTTCGCCGCGGCCGGCCCGGTTCTGCTGCAGCACCGCACTGCGGTCGCTCGGGGTCAGGGTCCGGCTCATGCCCGCACCTCCTGGGGATCCTCGGCGCCGGGCAATTCCTGCCGGCTGTGTCCGTCGTGCCCGAAGCGCGGCGGCCGGTTCACAATCCTTCGCCGCGCATAGACCGCCACGGCCACCACGATCACGATCCCGCGGACCACGTCCTTGAGGAACGGATTGACCTGCATGACCGACATGATGTTGTCCATCATGGCGAAGATCAGGACGCCGCCGAGGGTGCCGGTGATGCTGCCCTTGCCGCCAGCCAGCAGGGTGCCGCCGAGCACCACCGCCGCGATGGACAGCAGATCGTAGCCGCCTTGGGAGCCCACCGTGGGGCTGCCGACGCCGAGCCGGCTGGCCAGCAGCAGCCCCGCCATGCCGGCCATAAGCGAGCAGATGACATGGGCGGTGATGACCGGCGTCTGGATGCGGATGCCTGACATCCTCGCGACGTTGGGATTGCCGCCGACGGCGTAGATCTGGTGGCCTACCCGGGTGCGGTGGAGCAGCAGCATGGCCAGGCCGGCGCAGGCGAGCATGATCAGTGTGGAGATGGGCACCGGGCCCAGTCCGGTGGCACCGACCAGGCGGAACGAAAACGGCGTCTGGCCGAAACTGCCCTTGAAGTTGGTGGCCAGGTAGCCACTGATGATCAACCCCATGCCGAGGGTGGCAATGAAGCCATGCACCTTCAGGCCGGAGACGATGAGCCCGTTGAACAGGCCGATCAGGGCGGAAACGCCCAGCGCCAGCAGCACGCCGGCGAGTACGTTGGCGCTGTTGTTCGCCATCACTCCCGCGGCGATCAGGCTGGCGAGGCTGGTGACATACGGGACGGACAGGTCCAGGCTGCCGACCAGGATGACCAGGGTCTGCCCGATTGCGATGAAGCCCAGCACGCTGGTGCCGGTCAGGATGCTGGAGATATTGCCCGGGCTGAAGAAGCTGCGTCCGGCGGTGGCCACGAGAACGGATCCGACGGCGAGGGTCAGCAGGGCGACCAGATAGACGATGTGGGTGGAGGACAGCCGGCTGAAAATGCTGCCGCCGCCGCTGGCCTTGTTCATGCGCTCTCCCCGGTTCCGTTGCTTTCCTCGGCCTGGATGCTTCCGGCGGCGCGGGCGCCGTCGTCGTTATTGGTGCTGTTGGCGGCCGGCCTCGCGCCCGTACCGAGCTGGAGGATCTGTTCTTCGGTGGCGCCGGCGGGCAGTTCCCCGGCGATGCGGCCGTCCCGCATGACGATGATGCGGTCCGACATGCCGATGACTTCGGGCAGTTCGCTGGAGACCATCAGGACGGCCTTGTCCTCGGCCGCGAGCTGGCGCATCAGGCGGTAGACCGCGATCTTGGCGCCGACGTCGATGCCGCGGGTGGGTTCGTCCAGCAGGACCACGCGGGGGCTGATGGCGAGCCACTTGGCCAGCACCACCTTTTGCTGGTTGCCGCCGGAGAGGTACTGCACCTCCTGGTCCAGGTCCCGGGCGATGACTTCGAGCGCCGAGAACACGCCGGGAATGTCCTGCTTGACCGCGCCGGTGCTGCGCGGGAAGACGGAGCGGATGACGCCCAGCGCGTTGTCCAGGATGGACTGGTTCAGGCTCAGGCCCTCCGCCTTGCGGTCCTCGGTGATCAGCGCGATCCGGGCCCGGATGGCCTGCCGGGGCGACTTGGGCAGCAGTTCCGTGCCGTCCAGCCGCATGGTGCCCCGGGTGAAGGGGGCCGCGCCGAAGATGCCCTGGACCAGCTCCGTCCGGCCCGAGCCCTGAAGCCCGGCGACGCCGACGATCTCGCCCGGCGCGATGCTCAGGCTGATGTCGTCCAGCTGGTCGTTGCCGGCGTTGTCCAGTGCCAGCAGCGGGGTCTCGGTCAGCGGCTCGTCGGCCTCGTCGCGCGGGAGTTTGTCCGGGAAGTAGGCGGAGATCGGGCGTCCCACCATGAGGCGGACGAGGGAGGCGTCGTCGAGCTCCGCGGCGGGCCGGGTGTCCACAATGCGCCCGTCCTTGAGCACCGTAATGGTGTCGCAGAGATCGAAAATCTCGCGCAGCCGGTGGGAGACGTAGAGGATGGCCGTGCCGCGTTCCTGCAGCCGGCGCACGATCTGGTAGAGCAGTTCCACCTCCGGTCCGGCCAGCGCGGCGGTGGGCTCGTCCATGGAGATGATTCGCGCGTCGTAGCTGATGGCCTTGGCGATTTCGACGATCTGCTGCTCCGCAACGGAAAGGGAACGCACCGCCGTCGTCGGCTTGATGCTGGTGATGCCCAGGGATTCGAGCAGCTCGGCGGTGGTGGCGTTCATCCTGGCCTTGTTGACCAGCAGGCCCTTGCGCGGTTCCCGGCCGAGGTAGATGTTTTCGGCCACGGTGCGGTCCGGCAGCAGGTTGAATTCCTGGAAGACCGTGGAGAGGCCTGCCTCGTGGGCCTGGGTGGGATGGCTGAAGTGGACCTCTTTGCCGTCCAGCAGGACCGTGCCCGCATCGCGCTGGTAGACGCCGGCGAGGACCTTCATCAGGGTGGACTTGCCGGCCCCGTTTTCGCCGACGAGCCCGTGTACCTCGCCGGCATGGAGTTTCAGTGCCGCGTCCTCGAGCACGGGAATGCCGAAGAAGCTCTTGGTCAGTCCGCGGACTTCCAGAACAGGGCCGGCTTCCGGCCTGACGGGACCGGTTCCTGCCGGCGAAGACAGGGCGCCGGGTCCGGCATGTTTGCTGATGATTTCACCCACGCTCCAAGAGTGGCATGGCTCACACACTTCTGTCGATAGTTTGACAAAAGTTGCGTGGAAAACATTTATTAGTCGAGTAGAGACGAACGCAAGTGCTGCGTGCTTTACTGAAAGTGTGTCGAACTCCCAGGTGGCTTCCCCGCCGCGAAACGCAGCCCTTCCGGCTCCCGGCGCCAGCGACGTTTTCCAGTTGCTGCGTGACGGGCAGCCGCGGACCCGGGCCGAACTGGCGCAGCTGACCGGTCTGGCCAGATCCACTGTGGCCCTGCGGGTGGACACCCTGATGAAGCTTGGTTTCATCGCCCCATACGGCGGGGCGGTCTCCACCGGCGGCAGGCCGCCGTCGTTGTTTGCTCTGAATTCCGGAGCGCGGGTGGTGATCGGGGCGGACCTCGGCGCCACGCACGCGCTGGTCATCCTGACCGATCTGGCCGGCACGGTCTTGGCTGAAGAACGTGCTGCCCTGAACATCGCTGCCGGGCCGGAGGAGGTGCTCGGGTGGCTCGCCGCGGCGGTGGGCCGCTTGCTTGACGCGGCCGGACGCCAGGCGCGGGAACTGGGCGCGATCGGCATCGGGCTGCCCGGACCGGTGGAACATGACACCGGCCGGCCCATCAATCCACCGATCATGCCCGGCTGGGACCGCGTGGATGTGCCGGGGCTGGTGCAGCGGCATTTCGACGTGCCCGTGCTGGTGGACAACGACGTGAACATCATGGCGCTCGGCGAGCAGGCCACCGCCTGGGCGGAAGTGCCGGAGCTGATGTTCATCAAAGTGGCTACGGGCATCGGCGCCGGGATCATCTCCAACGGGCAACTGCAGCGCGGCGCGCAGGGCACCGCCGGGGACTTGGGGCACGTCAGGGTGCCGCGGGGCGAAGACATGCAGTGCCGCTGCGGCAATACCGGTTGCCTCGAAGCGCTCGCCGGCGGCCCCGCGCTCGCCGGCGTGCTCGCGAAAGAGGGGCGGAACGCGTCGACGAGCCAGGACGTGATCGACCTGGTCCGGGCCGGGGACCTGCAGGCGATCCAGGTGGTGCGGCAGGCCGGGCGGGACATCGGCGACGTGCTGGCAACCTGCGTCAACCTGATCAACCCGTCCGTGATCGTGATCGGCGGCAGCCTGGCCCAAGCGGGCGAGCACCTGCTGGCCGGAATCCGCGAGGTGGTCTACCGGCGCTCGCTGCCGCTGGCCACCGAGCATCTGCGGATCGCGCCCTCCGTTGCCGGCCAGCGGGCCGGAGTGGTGGGGGCCGCGTCTCTGGCGATCAGCCACGTGCTTTCGCCGGAGGCCATCGAAGCCGCCGCGCGCTGAGCGTCGTTCACGCCGCTGGGGCTTCCCAGAGTGCTAACTACCCTCCAGCCGGGGTGATTCCCGGCTTCGAGCCCATGTTCAGGCGTATCTGTCCATGTTTAGCTGCCAAAATCCGCGGAATCATGCGGCTGTGGAAAACGAAACATGGGCTCGAAAGCGTAGCGGCAGTGGCCTGCGTCTCTCGAATCCGCCGCCGCGCGCCCGCCTACTACACTGGTGCCCATGACCCAGACTTCCGCGGATGACCGCGCCCGCCTGCTCGAACTGATCAAGGAACTCGCCGTCGTCCGTGGAAAGGTGACCCTCTCCAGCGGCGCCGAAGCGGACTACTACATTGATCTGCGCCGCGTCACTCTGCACCACGAAGCCTCCCGCCTCGTTGGCAAGGTCATGCTCGCCATGCTGGATGAAGCCGGCATCGAGTTCGAAACTGCAGGCGGACTGACCATGGGCGCAGACCCCGTCGGTACCGCGGTCATGCACGCCGCGGCGGACACAGGCCGCGCCATCGATGCGTTTGTGGTCCGCAAGGCGCAGAAGTCCTACGGCATGGGCCGCCAGGTCGAAGGGCCGGGAGTTTCCGGCCGCAGCGTCGTCGTGCTGGAAGACACCTCGACCACAGGCGGTTCTGCGCTGACCGCGGTGGAAGGCGTGCGCAAGGCCGACGGCGAGGTTAAGGCCGTTGCCGTCATCGTGGACCGGGACACCGGCGCCAAGGAACGGATCGAAAAGGAAGCCGGCGTTCCCTACCTGTTCGTCTTCGGCAAGGACGAGCTGGGCCTGGACTAGGCCCGGGAGGCCCGGCCAACACGCCGGGCGGCGGCACGATGAACATTCATGACAGCGAGCACGCCCACCAGCTGAGACTGGCCGCCGGAATGCATCGTGTCTCGCGGCGCTCGTTCTTGGTCAGCGCCGCCTTCGGTTTGGCCACCGCGGCCGATCTGACGGTCACGCGGGCCATCCAGGAGCAGCGTGAACTGCCGCAGATCCTCACGCTCCCGGACGAGTACGCCGAAACGCGCTTCCCGAAGACCAGCTGGATACTGTTCCCCGGGTACAAGACCAGTTGGGAAGAAGGCCTGTTCATCCTGAACTCGCTGCGCCCGGCCCTGACCCAGCGCGGACAGATGGCGATGGCGGGCTATTCCAACCGCGGACTGGATCTGCAGCATCTGGCCGAGGTGCTGGAGCAGCACGTCGCGGAGCACGGCCTGGAGAAGCTCTACTTTTACGGCCACAGCTTCGGCGGGATGGTGGCGGTGGAGATGACGGCACGCATGCTCGCCAAGGGCATTCCGGTGGAGCTGATCATGATGGACTGCAGCCCGTACAGCCGGTTCGACGTGCTGGACCGCGCCATGTTCGAGAGCGTGGTGTTCTTCTACGAGGCGGGTTACCGCGTGCCCAGCTACCTGCGCGGCACCTACGAACTGGGCGAGCGGATTGTGCACAAGGACGAGCGCAGCTGGCGCCAGATCATGGACCAGACCCTGGAACAGCTCTCCCCGCTGGCCGTCTCCAGCACGCTGATCCAATCCCAGTCCTCGTACATCTACCACTTCGATGCCAAGCGTTTCCAGAACAGCATCGGGGACACCATGATTTCCTGGATGGGCAACCCGAATGACGGCACCGTGGACTACAACACCGCCCGCCGCAGTTGGAGCGTGAACTACGCTTCGTGCATGCTTACGGCCGACCTGGTGACCGCAGGTGCCGTGCCGGCGCATGCTTCGCCGCAGTGGAACCCGGGCGTCTACCAGCCGCTGATCCTGCAGGTGGAGGAAGAGCACTTTCCGCTGCCCACAGGCGGCGGACGGCGGATGCTCTTCTGAGTTCCTACAGCTGGGGGAGCAGGTCCGCCACGGACTTGAGCGTCTGGTTGGGCCGGAACGGGAACGCGGAGACGTCCTCGGGCCGGGTAATCCCCGTATAGACCAGAACCGTGTGCAGGCCCGCCTCCATGCCGGCGATGATGTCCGTGTCCATCCGGTCCCCGATCATGGCGGTGGTCTCCGAGTGGGCCTCGATCTGGTTCATCGCGGAGCGGAACATCATCGGGTTCGGCTTGCCCACCACGTACGGCGCCCGACCGGTGGCCTTGCTGATCAGGGCCGCGACGGCGCCGGTGGCCGGCATAAGGCCGTCCCGCGAGGGGCCGGTGGCATCGGGATTGGTGGCAATGAACCGTGCGCCGTCCACGATCAGCCTGATGGCCCTGGTGATGGCCTCGAACGAGTACGTCCGGGTTTCGCCCAGCAGCACGTAGTCGGGGTCCTGGTCGGTGAGGATGAAGCCCGCCGCGTGCAGCGCCGTCGTTAATCCCGCCTCGCCGATGACATAGACGCGCGCGCCGGGCATCTGGTCTTTAACGAACTCCGCGGTGGCCAGCGCCGAGGTCCAGATGTTTTCCTCGGGCACCTCCAGGCCGGACTGGCGCAGCCGGGCCGCCAGATCCCGGGGTGTGTAGATGGAGTTGTTGGTCAGTACGAGGAACCGCCGCGAGGTGTCTACCCAGCGCTGGATCAGCTCGGCGGCACCCGGAATGGCCGAATTCTCGTGCACCAGCACGCCGTCCATGTCCGTGAGCCAGCATTCGATGTCGGCGGGCTTCCGGCTCTCCGCTTTGGCCATAGGTGCAGGACTCCTTGCTGTTCGGGCTTTCGCTTTGCGGCTGGCCTCAGTCTGTCACCTACCCTTGAGAGGTGGAAGAGACGAACAACCAGCTCGCCGTGGCCGCGCCTGCCGCGGACCCCGGGAATGACTCCGGGAATACCGCCGCCGCGACCGTTGAAACCGGGCTCGTCCCGGCGGTCGGCGTCGGCCCCTGGGAAGGCCCGCTGCCGGAAGGCGACCACTGGGATCCGGAGCTACTGGCCCACGGGGACACCCGCAACGTGGTGGACGAGTACCGCTACTGGAAGCACGAGGCGATCGTGGCGGAGCTGGATTCCCGCCGGCACAACTTCCACGTGGCCATCGAGAACTGGCAGCATGACCTGAACATCGGCTCCGTGGTGCGCTGCGCCAACGCCTTCCTGGCCAAGGAAGTGCACATCATCGGACGACGGCGGTGGAACCGCCGGGGTGCCATGGTCACCGACCGCTACCAGCACGTCCGCCACCACCCCACGGTGGAAGACTTCGTTATGTGGGCGCAGGAGGAGGGGCTGCGGGTGATCGGGATCGACAACTTCCCCGACTCGGTGCCGCTGGAAACCTACGACCTGCCGGAAAACTGCGTGCTGGTGTTCGGCCAGGAAGGCCCCGGCCTGACGCCCGAGGTCCACGAGGTGGCCGATGCCACGCTGTCCATTGCGCAGTTCGGTTCCACCCGGTCCATCAACGCCTCCGCCGCGGCCGCCATCGCGATGCATGCGTGGGTCCGCCGCCACGTCTTCGCCCAGCACGTCTAGGTGTTCGCCCAGCTGGCGGTTTATGTCGCTTTGGGACCTTCTGTGACGAGCGGATAGGGGCCCGCCGTCCGCTCTGCTAACTTCCGATAGTTGGCTCAAAGAGGGGGTGTGCGGGTGAAGCTGGTCAAGCACCACGTCCGCACGCTGCATTCCCTCGGCCCGGCCAGCAACGATCATCTGGCTGCATTCCGCGTGGCGGTCAGCGTGGCCGTACCGTCGCTCGCCCTGCTGTTCCTGGGCCGGCCTGACCTGATCATCTACGCCGTTTTCGGGGCGCTGACGGGCATGTACGGCAGGAACGAACCACACCAGCTCCGGCTCAAGCACCAGACGCAGGCGGCCCTGTTCCTCCTGTCCGGCGTGACCGTCGGCGTCTTGCTATCGGTCGCCCACATCCATTCGTGGGGACTGGTGCTCGTCGAGGCGCTGCTCGCAGGGGTGGGCTCCGTGGTGGCCGACAGGCTGCGGCTCCGGCCGAACGGGCCGTTCTTCGGCATCCTGGCCCTGGGCGCCTGTGCCTCCGTCCCCACCACCATTCCGATGTTCGCCGCCGTACTGATCTGCGCGGCATCGGCCGCGTTCTCCATCGCGGTGGGCTTCGGGGGCTGGATCAGGCTGCGGACCTGGAACCCCGCAGCTGTGCGCGCCGCCGTACCCCTGGGCCGCCAGAAGACAGTGGTTCACGCCGCGCGCTACGTGCTGGCCGTCGGCGCCGCGGGAGCCATCGGGGTCCTCAGCGGCAGCGGGCATCCGCACTGGGCCATGGCCGCGGCGGCCGTACCTTTGGCCGGAGCGGACCTGCCCAGCAGCGTGCATCGCGGACTTCACCGGATTGTCGGCACCTTCCTCGGGCTGGCGATTGTCGCCGTCGTACTTTTTCCCGGTCCCGCCTCACCGCTGCAGTTCTTTCCCGGGCAGGAAGCCGCAGTGCTGGCCCTCCTCGTGATCATTTTCCAATTCACCACGGAACTGTTCATGACCCGGCATTACGGGCTGGCGATGGTCTCCTTCACTCCGGTCATTCTGCTCATGACGCAGCTGGCGTTCCCGGAGGACCCGCTGCTGCTGGTCACCGAGCGCGGTGTGGAGACGCTGGTGGGAGCGGCGATCGGCATCCTCGTGGTGGTTACCGTCCGCGCGCAGCGGGCTGCCGCGCCGCACGGCCCGGGGGAATCGCGCGGCCGCAAAGACCTCACGGCGGCTTCATAGACCCCTCCGGGTGGCCCGCTGCCGGGGCCGACTGGATAGGATGGAGACAGAGGCCACCTCCCTCGAGAACTCACTTATCTATCAAGGAGTCCGCATGCCTATTGCAACCCCTGAGATCTATACCGAGATGATTGACCGCGCCAAGAGCGGCGGCTTCGCCTACCCCGCCATCAACGTCACCTCTTCCCAGACGCTGAACGCGGCGCTGCAGGGCTTCGCCGATGCGGGCTCGGACGGCATCATCCAGGTGTCCACCGGCGGCGCTGCCTACTGGTCCGGCGCAGGGGTCAAGGACATGGTTGCCGGTTCCCTGGGCTTTGCGGCGTTTGCCCGCGAGGTTGCCAAGAAGTACCCGATCAACGTTGCGCTGCACACGGACCACTGCCCCAAGGACAAGCTGGACAGCTTCGTGCTGCCGCTGCTCGCCGAATCCGAGGCCGCCGTCAAGCGCGGCGAGGACCCGATTTTCAACTCCCACATGTGGGACGGCTCGGCCGAGACCCTGGAAGACAACCTCCGCATCGCCGAGGAACTGCTGGCCCGCACCGCCGCGGCCAAGATGATCCTCGAGGTCGAGATCGGCACCGTCGGCGGCGAGGAAGACGGCGTCGAGAACGAGATCAACGAGAAGCTCTACACCACGGTCGATGACGGCCTGAAGACCATCGAGGCGCTCGGCGCAGGCGAGAAGGGCCGCTACATCACGGCCCTGACCTTCGGCAACGTGCACGGCGTCTACAAGCCGGGCGGCGTGAAGCTGCGCCCCGAGCTGCTCAAGCAGATCCAGGACGAGGTCGGCGGGAAGATCGGCAAGGAGAAGCCGTTCGACCTGGTCTTCCACGGCGGCTCCGGCTCCTCCGAGCAGGAAATCGCGGACGCTGTTTCCTACGGCGTGATCAAGATGAACGTGGACACCGATACCCAGTACGCGTTCACCCGCCCGGTGGCCGGCCACATGTTCGCTAATTACGACGGCGTCCTCAAGGTGGACGGCGACGTCGGCAACAAGAAGACCTATGACCCGCGGGTCTGGGGTGCCGCTGCCGAGAAGAGCATGGCCGCCCGCGTGGTCGAGGCCGCCCAGCGGCTGGGTTCGGCCGGAAAGTCCGTGAAGTAGATGGCCGAGTTCCGCAAGAACCTGCTGGGCCCGGACGCCACAAAGCTGCCGGAGGAAACCGAAGTCCTGGCACGACTGGACGCCGGCGATGAGGCCCTTGACCTCGCTGCCAAGCACCCGACGTCGTCGTTGGTTTGGGCCATCCTGGCCGAAGAGGCCTACGGCGAGGGCCGGACCATCGAGTCCTATGCCTTCGCCCGCGTGGGCTACCACCGCGGCCTGGACGCACTGCGCCGGGCCGGTTGGAAGGGCGCCGGGCCCATCCCCTGGGAGCACGAGCCGAACCGCGGCTTCCTGCGCGCCCTGTACGCGCTGGGCCGCGCGGCCGCCGCCATCGGCGAGGGCGAGGAAGTAGTCCGGATCGACAAGTTCCTGAACGAATCGGACCCCGAGGCGAAGGCTGCCATCGAGGCCTCCTGAATCGAGGCGGGATCTCGGCGCCAGAGGCTTCCTAGCCTCGTGGCGCAGCAACCTGACGCAATAAATGGAGAAAAGGCGGGAACAAGGGCGCACGTAGGGCCCCTGTTCCCGCCACTCGTTTAACGAAGCCAAGCAGTGGGAAAAACGTTCCGACTGGCGCATATGTCCCGGATCACTTATATTTCTGCTTAGGTCCGGATGAAGCCGGCCGCAGGGCGCGGAATTCATCGGATTGGCGCGAGTGCTGCCCTGCCTGCACAGCCAAGTTGGGGACAGGAAATCCACGTGACATCACGACTGCGCTCAGCGCTGCTCACCGGCGCCGTTGCCGCCACACTCGCCCTCGGTGCCGCACCGGCCCAGGCGGACAACCATCAGGATCCGTCAGGCCTTCCCGCCGCGGAAAATACCGCCCCCGCGCCCGCCGCGGACCTGGTTGTCACTGACCTGGAGGCTACACCTGCCACCGAGACCGCGCCTGCTGCCGAACCCGCGCCTGCTGCCGAAATTGTGCCGGTCGAATCCGCACCTGCTCCGGTACCGGAAGAGCTGCTGGCCGACGCAGTGATTCCCGTGCTGGTGGAGGAAACCGAGACCAACGACGACGGCGGGACGCCCACCGGGGAAGTCGAGGAATCGATTGAGGACGTTGACGGTGGCGACGGCGGAGTCGCCGACGCGTCGGAAGACGGTATGGATGACGCGCCGGACAGCGGCTTGGGGGAGGAGCCTGCTGCCGGAGCTGACCCGGCGCCCGGCGCCGGAAGTGAGCCGGCCCCGGTTGTCGAACCAGGCACCCCGGCTGCTCCCACGCCCTCTACTCCTCAGACCTCGGTTCCTGCCGGCTTCGAACCGATCGTGGTGGGCGGCCGCACCCTGACCCACGCGGACTTCAACATCCCCGATGACATCGCTGCCAGCGACGAAGAGACCATTGCCCTCTGGATGGAGGAGAACATCGACCTGGTGCTCGAGTCCGAGGGCATGATCTACATCGTTGACCTCATGGTCCGCTACCTCGAAACGGGAGACCGGGAAGGTCTGGAAGCCCTGATCCGCGAACTTGGCGCCTCCGATCCGGCCGCCGCGGAAGACTTGATTCGGGAGCTGGACGGATGGTTCCAGTGGCTCGAAGAATGGCCGGCTGAGTTTGGAGAATGGCCTGAGAACTTCGGGGAATGGCCGATGGATGTGCCCTTCCCCGCCGCGCCGGCCACCGAACCTGCTCCGGCCGCCTCCCCGGCCAGCGTCGAGGTGGCGCCGGCCGCACTGGTGCCGGCTCAGAAGCCAGCCGAAAGTGCCGCCGTCGCCGCTCCGGCAGGCGAGCTGGCGGAGACCGGCGCCTCGGGCACCATCTGGCTGTCCGCGGGAGGAGCAGGATTGCTGCTTCTCGGCGTCGCCCTGGTCGCCTTGCGCCGCCGGATGGCCTGAACGTCGGCTGAACCGGACCGTCATTGCGGATCAGTAGAATCGACTGCTGGACCGCTTTGAAAGGTACGATTTTGGCCAAACTCTATTTCCGGTACGGCGCGATGAATTCCGGAAAGTCCACCGGGCTGCTCCAAGTTGCCTTCAACTACGAGGAGCGCGGGCAGCGCGTGCTGCTGGCCAAACCCCAGCTCGACACCAAGGGCGACACCGCGATCGTCTCCCGAATGGGCATGACCCGGGAAGTGGATTTCCTGATCCGCCCGGGCGACAACGTCCGGGAGCTGTTCGCCAAGGCCGCCTCCGGGGACGATCCGGATGCCCTGCTGGAGCATGTGGAGGTCAAGACGGTGGCATGCCTGCTGGTGGACGAGGCGCAGTTCCTGACACCAGGCCAGGTGGACGACCTCTTCCGCATTGCGGTGCTGGACGGTGTGCCGGTGATCGCCTACGGCATCCGCACCGATTTCCGCACGGCAGCCTTCCCCGGCGCCGGGCGGCTGCTTGAACTGGCCCACTCGCTCGAGGAGCTGAAGACCATCTGCCGGTGCGGGCGCAAGGCGGTCTTCAACACCCGGCGGATCGGAAACGAGATTGTTTTCGACGGCGAGCAGGTAGCCATCGACGGCCAGGACATTGCGTACGAATCGCTGTGCGGGAACTGCTACCTGGAGGCGTCCGGCGGCCGGCTCGGCAGCTGAGAGTCCGCCAGCCGCTTCGCCAGGCCCATCGCGTCGTACGGTGCGCGGACCTTAACGTCGTTGTCGAAGTAGAGGTAGGCGTCCCGGCCCACGCCATCGGGGCAGCCGCTGCCGTCCAGCCAGCCGCGGACCGCGTCCGCCCAGTGATCCAGGTCGGCATCGCCATAGCCGCTGACATAAAGCTCGTCCTTGCCGTGCAGCCGGACGTAGGCGAAGTCCGCCGTGATCTCGTGCAGCATCGGCCACGTCCCGGCGCTGTCGGCTATGACCAGGGCAATGTTGTGCCGGCGCAGCTGGGCATAGAAGTCCTCGGTGACGAAGGTGGAACTGCGCACCTCCATGGCATGGCGCAGCGGCCGGTCCTCGGTAACGTCGAACCAGGTCCTGTCCCGCATCAAATCCGTATGTTCGGACGCAAGGTGGGCCGCCGCCGTCGTTGTTTGGGGGAGCAGCGTCAGGAACTCCTCGACGACGTCCGGGTCGTATTTCAGGTTCTCCGGCAGCTGCCACAGGAACGGGCCGAGCTTGCCGCCGAGCGCCAGCACGCCCGAGGCGAAGAAGTTCGCCAGCGCCCCGCGGGCGTCGCGAAGGCGGCGCATGTGGGTGATGAAGCGGCCGCCCTTGACCGCGAAGACGAAATGTTCCGGAGTGGCATCGCGCCACTGCAGCCAGCTGGACGGGCGCTGCAGCGAGTAGAAGGAGCCGTTGATTTCCAGCGAGTCGAGGTGGGTCGCGGCGTATTCGAGTTCCCGGCGCTGGGGGAGGCCCTTGGGATAGAACGTTCCGCGCCACGGGGCATAACGCCATCCGGAGATGCCGACGCGCGCAACTGGCTTCAAAGTCCCCACGCTCAGCACGCTACTCTGGCCGGACGCGTCCGGCCAGAGCCAGCCCGGCACACATTGCGACGTCCCGCGGCCGCAGGAATCCGCGGTTAATCGGCGCATCGGCTAAACTTGGCAGGTAAGAGCCCCAGAACTCCACCCGGAGTCGGGGCGTTCTCATGCGCGGCAGATGCTTCCTGCCTCTCCCCTTGGCAGGGTTTCCGCCGCATCGAATGGGGGAGGATCCCATGCCAGCAATTGTGATCGTCGGAGCCCAGTGGGGCGACGAAGGTAAAGGCAAGGCAACGGACTTGCTTGGCGGCCGCGTGGACTACGTGGTTAAGCCGAACGGCGGCAACAACGCCGGCCATACCGTCGTCGTCGGTGGTGAGAAGTATGAGCTCAAGCTCCTTCCCGCCGGCATTCTCAGCCCCAACGCTACCCCCATTATCGGCAACGGCTGCGTGGTGAACCTGGAAGCCCTGTTCGAGGAGATCGACGGCCTGGAGGCACGCGGCGCGGACACGTCCAAGCTCCGCGTCTCCGCCAACGCCCACCTGGTGGCGCCGTTCCACCAGACCATGGACAAGGTGACGGAGCGCTTCCTCGGCAAGCGGGCCATCGGCACCACCGGCCGCGGCATCGGCCCCGCCTACATGGACAAGGTGGCCCGGCTGGGCATCCGCGTGCAGGACGTGTTCGACGAGTCCATCCTGCGGCAGAAGGTGGAAGGCTCGCTGCATCAGAAGAACGAGCTGCTGGTCAAGGTCTACAACCGGCGCGACGTCGACGTCGAAGAGATCGTCGAGTACTTCCTGTCCTTCGCCGACCGGCTTCGCCCCATGATGATCGACTCCACCTTTGTGCTGAACGAGGCGCTCGACGACGGCAAGGTGGTGCTGATGGAGGGCGGCCAGGCCACGTTCCTGGACGTGGACCACGGGACCTACCCGTTTGTCACCTCCTCCAATCCGACGGCGGGCGGCGCGTCCGTGGGCTCGGGCATCGGCCCCACCCGGATCAACCGTGCCGTGGGCATCATCAAGGCCTACACCACCCGTGTTGGTGCCGGCCCGTTCCCCACCGAGCTCTTCGACGAGATGGGCGAGTACCTGCAGAAGACCGGCGGCGAGTTCGGCGTGAATACCGGCCGCCCGCGCCGCTGCGGCTGGTACGACGCTGTGCTGGCGCGCCATGCCTCGCGCGTCAACGGCTTCACGGACTACTTCGTGACCAAGCTGGACGTGCTGACCGGGATCGAGCGGATTCCGGTGTGCGTGGCGTACGACGTCGACGGCGTCCGGCATGACGAGATGCCGATGACCCAGACCGAGTTCCACCACGCCAAGCCCATCTTCGAGTACTTCGACGGTTGGACCGAGGACATCACCGGGGCCCGGAGCATCGCGGATCTGCCGCCGAACGCCCAGCTTTATGTGAAGGCGCTCGAGGATATCTCCGGCACCCGGATCTCCGCCATCGGCGTGGGACCGGACCGGGACCAGACCATCGTGGTGCGGGACCTTATCGCCGAGTAGCGGTACCCTGTCCGGCCTCGGGGTTTGGGCGTAGCATGCAGGAATGGCGGATGACTATGGCATCCTGCGGCGCACTGCCGAGCTGGCCACCGAGTACCTGCGTGCCCTGCCTGAGCGGCCGGTCAAGAGCGGCATGGCTGCGGCGGACCTGCGCCGCGAACTGATCACCGCACTGCCCGAGACCGGCGAGGAACCGCAGGCCGTGATCGAGCAGCTGGCGGCGGTGGGCGGCCGTGCCGCGGTGGCCATGGCGGGACCGCGCTACTTCGGCTTTGTTATCGGCGGGGCCCTGCCGCCGGCCCTGGCCGCGGACTGGCTGACCTCCACCTGGGACCAGAACGCCGGGCTCTACGTGGCCGGACCGGCAGCGTCGGTGGTGGAAGAAGTGGTGGGCGCCTGGCTGTTGGAGCTGTTCGGCCTGCCGCCGGCCAGCGGGTTCGGCCTGGTGACCGGGTGCCAGATGGCGCACTTCACTTGCCTGGCCGCCGCCCGCACCGCAGTGCTGGAGCGGGCGGGCTGGGACGTCACCGGGCGCGGGCTTTTCGGCGCGCCCGAGGTGGAAGTGGTGGTCGGCGACGAGGCGCACAGCACGGTCCTGTCCGCCCTGCAGTACCTGGGGCTCGGCCGCGACCGCGTGCACACCGTGGCCACGGACAGCCAGGGCCGGATCCGGCTGCGGGAGCTCGAGAAAGTCCTCGCGCGGATTCCGCACCGGGATCCGTTGATTGTGAACCTGCAGGCCGGGAACGTGAATACCGGCTCCTTCGATCCGATCCGCGCCGCCATTGACCTGGTCCGCCGCCGCGAAGGAGCCTGGGTCCACGTGGACGGGGCCTTCGGCCTCTGGGCCGCCGTGAGCCCGGAACTGCGGCCCCTGCTCGACGGGGTGGAACTGGCCGACTCCTGGGCCACGGACGCGCACAAATGGCTCAACGTCCCTTACGATTCCGGCCTGGCGTTTGTCGCCGACGCCGATGCGCACGTCAAGGCCATGGCGCCCCCGCACGCCTCCTACCTTGAATACGGGCAGGAACGCGACGAAGTCTCCTGGGTGCCGGAGTTCTCCCGCCGCGCCAGGGGTTTTCCGATCTACGCGGCGCTCCGCACCCTCGGCCGCGACGGGGTGCGGGAGATGGTTGAGCATTGCTGCGCGCTGGCCCGGCACATGGCGGCCCAGCTCGGCCAGGTTGACGGCGTCGAAATCCTCAACGACGTGGTGCTCAACCAGGTGCTGGTCCGCTTTATCCCACGCGGTGATGGAAACATTAGCGGCGCCGGCGGGGACGACTTTACCCACGACGTCGTACGCCGCGTGCAGGAGGACGGCACGCTCTGGCTCTCCGGCACCACCTGGCACGCCATGGCCGCGATGCGGATCAGCGTGAGCAACTGGTCCACCACCCTGGAGGACGCGGACCGCTCCGTGGAGGCGATCCTGCGCTGCGCCGGACGCTGAAAAACCCTCTAGAGATTCCGTGCCGCAGGTTCTGTAGTCTGGAATGACACACGCCGCCAGCGAGACGGGAGCGCATCATGAAGGTCAGTGTTGGGCAATTCGATCCTTCCGGGGACGTCAACGAAAACCTCAGCGTCATGCGTGCGCAGGCCGAAGAGGCCAAGGCCGCGGGTGCCGAGCTGATCCTGTTCCCCGAAGAGTCCATGTTCACCGTCGGCAAGGTCGAAGGGAATCTGATCTCCGCCGTCAACGAGCATTGGACCGCCTTCGTCCAGAAGCTCTCGTTCATCGCCGCGGAGACCGGCATCGCCCTGATCGCCGGCGGCTACGAGGCCAGCGGGGAAGAGCGCCCCTACAACACGCTCGTCATCGTGGACGCGACCGGCCGGATTGTGGATACGTACCGGAAGCTGCATCTGTACGACGCGTTCTCGTATCAGGAGTCCACCAAGATCAAGCCGGGCGACGGCGGCCTGAAGCTCGTGGAGATCGGCGGGCTGCGGGTGGGCGTGATGACCTGCTACGACGTGCGCTTCCCGGAGATGGCCCGCGGCCTGGCGGACCAGGGCGCGGACCTGATCTGCGTGGCCGCCGCCTGGTTCAAGGGGGACCACAAGATCGAGCACTGGGAGACGCTGCTCAAGGCCCGCGCCATCGAGAACACCTGCTGGGTGGCCGCGGCCGGCACCTCCAGCAGCCATACCGTGGGGCATTCGGCCATCCTGGATCCGATGGGCATCGTGCAGGACTACCTCAACGACGAACCGCGCGGCGTTGTCACCGTGGACGTGACCCGCCGCCGCATCGACGAGGTCCGCGAGTTCCTCCCGGTGCTGCGGAACCGGCGCCTGGCCAGCACCGTGGACGTGGTGGAGGCCCACTAAAGCCAGGCATCGGGACGGCCCGGAAAAAAGTTTTAGAAAGTTTTTTGAAACCGCGTAACTTTTCCTCAAGCCGGTTCGATTACTTATATGTAGAGGCCGCGCCAGAGCTTCCCCCCCAACGAGCTGTGGCGCGGCTTTCACATCTTCTGGATGGGCCCCGGCCGAATGTCGGGCGCTGCATCCAGCGCGGAGCGAGTGGCGCGGCTATGATAAGGGACGCCGGGCCAGTCGCTACTTAAAGGAAAAACCGTGGATGGATTGCTGACAGATGAGGATCTGTCGGCAGCTGTTTCCGGAGACGGGCGTTCCGCCGAGAAGATTTACCGCTCTTTGTCGCCCAAGGTCATGGGGTACCTGCAGGCCAGGGGCGTTGAGGACACCGAAGCCGTCGCCCAGGAAGTCTTCCTGACGGTTTTCCAGAAACTCGACAAGGTCACCGGGGGTGTTGCAGGTTTGAAGACGTTCACGTTCTCGGTAGCCCACGCCAGAGTGGTGGACGCCGCCCGCGCCCGTGCGCGCCACCCCCACCTCGCCGAGTACGACCCGGATTTCGACACCCGGACCGTCTCCTCGGCCGAACAGGTGGTGGTGGACCGCTCCGGCGGCGACGTCGTCCAACTGCTGCAGGCCCTGAACCCGGACCAGCGTGAAGTCCTGTCGCTGCGCATCGTGGCAGACCTGCCCATCGACCAGGTGGCCAGCGTCATGGGTAAATCGGAGGGCTCGGTCAAGCAGCTCCAGCGCAGGGCACTCGCGAAACTCAAGGACATGGTCATCGGCAGCAAGGTAGGAGGGGCATCATGAACCAGCAACGTCCCGGCAGCGCGCCGGATGCGGATCTGCTCGCCGACGCGGGCGACTACCCGGAACTGCATACCCTGCTGGCCGAGCTCCGCGACCTCGGCCAGGGCCCCGCTCCCGAGCCGTCCCCGGAGCTTGCCGCCTTCTTCAAGCCCAACGTCGTCCCGCTGCGCCGCAAGCGCCGGGGCGCCATCATCGGCGTCGTCGTCGCCGCCTCCATGAGCCTGGGCGTGGGCGCCGTGGCGGCCAACGAGGAGGTCCGCGAGAACCTGTACGCCGCCGTGGACACCGCGGTGGAGCTGGTGCAGCCGGATGAGCCGGACCAGCTTACAAACCAAGCTAACGACGGCGGTGCCTCCGACGGTGCGCTGCCGGCGCTTCCCCCGGTGGTCGCCTTGCCGGGCGGGGCGGACATCCCCGCCGGAGCCGGGCAACGCGTTGAAAGTTCCGGCGGCCCGGTGAAGGCCGCCGCCAAGGAGCGCGGTCGCCAGAGCGGCAACGGGGCCGATTCGCGGGTCCGCGCCGGCGGACAGCCGGCCGCCGTTCCCGCCGCACCCGCTGGACCGGATCCGGCAGGACAGGCCGCGGCAAGCAAGGGCCAGCCGGCCGGTGGCCAGGCCAACGAAAAGGCCAAGGCGAATGACAAGACCCACAACAAGCCCAAGGCCAACAAGCCCCACCCCCAGCCCCACAAGCCCGCCGGCGAGACCGTCCGGAACGCCGTGCCGAACGCCGGGAAGGCGCAGCAGCCCGTGAAGCGGCTCGTGCGGCCTGCGGTCGAAGGTGCCCCGCTCATCAACAAGGGTCAGGACAAGCAGGCGCCCGGCCAGGTCGAGGACAAGGGCAGCGGAGCGGCGGAAAAGCAATCCGGTCCGGTCGAAAAGATCGTCGAGAAGGGCGTGGACCCAACCGTGGAGCGGTTGGGCAGAACCCTGGGCAATGTAGTGGACAGGGACTGAGCCGCAGAACCTACCCAGCCCCAGAACGCACGCTCCGCAGAACGCAGGCAAAAAGCCAGGCCCCGGTTTCCCGGAGCCTGGCTTTTTAGCTGGCCGCTTCGGCTCAGAACAGGATGCTCATCGCATTCCAGCCGCTGTTGCCGATGACCTGCCGGGGTGTGAACCCGCCGGTGCCGGTGCCCGGGTAGAGCAGTAACCGTCCGTCAGCGTCCCGGGCGATGACGTCCGGGTTGTTGTCGCTGTTGAGGTCGCCGGGGCTGAAGATGGCGCTCATGGAGTTCCACCCCGTCCCGATCTGGATCCGCGGATCCAGCCTGCCGGTGCCCGTGCCCGGGTACATCCACAGCCGCCCGTCCGTGGTCCGTGCCACCAGGTCCGAGCTGCCGTCCCCGTCGAAGTCGCCGGGGCTGTGCAGGCTGGTGATGGAGTTCCACCCGCTGCTGCCCATCAGCTCGCGCGGCTCGAAGCGACCCGCGCCGTTGCCCGGGTAGAACCAGAGCCGGCCCGAGGTGTCACGGGCAATCAGGTCCGTGTCGCCGTCGTTATCCGAATCGCCTCCGCTGAAGACCGCGTTGATCGCGTTCCAGCCGCTGGAGCCAATGAGGATCCGCGTGCCGAGACTGCCCGCGCCGTCGCCGGGGTAGAGCCAGAGCCGGCCGGAACCGACGCTGTCCTTGGCGATGATGTCCGCCTTGTCGTCCCCGTCGAAGTCGCCGGGGCTGGCGATGGCGTTCATAACGTTCCAGCCGCTGGAGCCGAGCACGGTGCGCGACATCAGGTTACCGTCGCCGTCGCTGCGGTACAGCCACAGCCGGCCGTTGCCGTCGCGCGCCACCAGGTCGGCGAAACCGTCGCCGGTGAAGTCGACGTTCTTGACCGTGGCAGGCTGGCCAGCCTCCGTGGTGAAGCTCCAGGTGGTGGATGCCACCGGGTTGTTGAAGGCGTCCCGGATGGCCGTGGCGCCGCCGGTCACCGTTACCTCGTACCGGGTGTTGGCAGCCAGATCGGCAACCGGATCCAGGACCGCCGTCATGTTCCCGTTGGTTTGGGTCACGGTGGCTTCAACGGTTGCGTTGGTGGCGGCATTGCGCAGCACCATGGTGGTGTTGCTGACGCCGGTCACGGGTTCGCTGAAGGTCACCGTGGGATTGGCGCCGAGCAGGATTCCCGTCGCCGCATCCGCCGGGGTCTGGGCGGTGACCGTCGGGGCTACCGTCTCCACCGGTTGGACGGCGTTCGACGGATCCGAGAAGGCTCCCGTACCCACCGCGTTGACCGCGGCGACCTGGAACCGCAATTGGCTGCCGGCCGGCAGATCGGTGACCACCATGCTCGTGGCGGTTGCTCCGGCCTCCCGGATTTCACCCACCTGGGCATTGCCAGCGTCGATCACCATGATCTTGTAGCCGGTCAGTGCGGATCCGCCGTTGCTGGCCGGAGCGCTCCACCGCACGGTGGCCTGCTGGTCGCCGGCGGTGGCGGTGCCGATGGCCGGGGCAGCGGCCGCAACCGGAGCCGGGGTCACCGTTGCACTCGGAGCGGAGTAGGCGCCGGCGCCTGCTTCGTTGACCGCGCGGACCTGGAACCGGTACGCCGATCCGTTGGTCAGGCCGTCTACCAGCAGCGACGTCGTTGTGGCGTCGACCGGGCGCGGAGCGCCGACCTGGGTGCCGCTGGCGTTGAGGATCCTGACCTCGAAACCGGTGATCGATGAACCTGCCGGTGCAAACCAGCCGACGTTCGCCGAGGCGTTGCCGCCCGTGGCCGTGACGCCGGTCGGAGCCGCGGGTACCTGCGTATCGGCGAACACCAGGCGCTCAATGTTGCGCAGGGTATCGGTGCCGTCGCCGGTCAAGGCGGCGTCATCTCCGTCCGCCACATTGTGCGTGACGGTAGTGATGCTGCCCGCCGCGCCCGGCTGGGCGCCGGCCGGGGTGGTGGTGACGGTGTAGTTGCTGCTGATATCGCTGAACACCGCGACGTCCGCATTGCCCGGGCTGGCGCTGTCAACGATTTCACGAACGACGACGACGTTGCCCGGATCCACCTTGCCGGCGAAGATCGCCTGCTGCAATGTCTCCGTGCTGCCGGCCAGATAGGGCTTGGCCAGCGCCGTTGCCGATCCGATCTCGGTGGCGGCGTCGGCTGCGTTGGTCCGGACGCTGAGCCGGACCCGCAGTTCCTTGTCGCCGTCGAGAATATCGTCGGCCCCGCGGCCCTCGATGGTGTCGTTGCCGCCGCCGCCGAGGATGATGTTGCCTTCGCCCCAGACCGCCGTGCCGGAGGTTGCGCCGGCGGGCAGCAGGGCCGCGAGGCCGCGGATGCGTGCCACGCCGTCCGCGTCCAGCCAGTTGCCTCCGGAGAAGCCCTCGCCTTCGGCAGTCCGCGGCACCACGCTGTCGCCGCGGAGGATGTCGTTCCTGCTGCCGCCCGAAAGCCCTTCGACTTCCGCATGGCGGTCACGCAGGACGTCCACCGGAAGCGGGACACCCAGCAGCCTCAGCTCCAGGTCAGCATCCGCGGCCAGCTCGTCGAACTCGTAACTGGACCAGTCGAACCCTGCCGTTCCCGCATTGCGCTCGATGCCGGGACCGGCGAGCAGAATGTCGTCCCCGCCTTCGGCGTCGTAATCGTCGTCGCCGTTCTGGCCGTTGATGACGTCGTGGCCCGGCTTGTTGGGATCGTCGAAGAATGGCGCGCCGGAATCGCCCTGCAGCAGGTCGGCCCCGTCACCGCCTTCAATCCAGTCATCGCCGGAGTCCGCGAACACTGTGTCCATTCCGCCGCCGGCAATGATGAAGTCATCGCCCGGTCCGCCGAAGTGCTCGTTGGTGTTGGCCCCGCCGTTGAGCAGATCCTTGCCGTCGCCGCCCAGAATGATGTCCAGGCCGGGTCCGGCATCGATGGCGTCATTGCCCGGACCGCCCTTGGGAACGTCGTCCCCGGCGGCGTCGGTGATGATGTCGTTGCCCTCGCCGCCCAAGGCGGTGTCGGCGCCGTCGTTGCCTTCGATGCGGTCATTGCCCGGGCCGCCCCAGAACGTGTCGTTGTCGACGCCGCCCCAGACCTGGTCCCTGCTGTCGGTACCGTTGAAGACGCTCTGGCCGTTGATGCCGGGAGGATCGATCGAGTTCATCGTCCGGTAGCGGATGGTGCCGTCCGGCATCCGGATCAGTAGCTCGGTCTCGTTGCATTCCGACGCCGGATCATCCGCGATGTTCGTGCCGGTGCCGCCCAGGTTGGCCAGCTGGAACTTGCAGTCTGCGGTGGAGAAGACGTCCGCGGTGATGGAGTGCGCGTTGGTGTTGCGCATGATCATCTCGCCGAAGGAGTTGCCTTCCAGCTGGGAGAACAGGTTCATGCCCGGCGTGCGCACCAGGTAGTAGAACCGGTCACCGTTCTGCAGGTCAAGCATCTGCTTCTCGAAAACATAGTTGAAGGTTGAGCCGAGCAGGCCGCCGAACAGGTTGGTGCGTTCGGCAAGGCCGCCCATCCACAGGTCCACGGTGTCCAGACCGGTTGGCTTGTCCGCCCAGGTTCCCGTGGCGCCCATGAAGTCGCCGGCGTCGGCCGGAATGGCTTCCGGCGCGGTGTCGAACGGCGGATCCACGATCAGCCGGGCGGCCTCCCGCTTCTCCACCAGAGTGGTCTTGGACGTGATGGTTTCGTGCGTGCCGTAGGCGGCAACGAAGTTCACCAGCGACTCGGGATGCTTGATGTTCAGCCCGAAGTCGATCCAGTTCTTGTACGGCATGAGCTGGCTGTCGTTGGTCTTGGCGTGCAGCTCCTTGCGCAGCTCGTTCAGCGACGGCAGGCCGGTCTCCCGGGCCCGGGCCATGTTGATGGCGGCGAGGTCCAGCGGCAGGCCCAGCAGGTTGCTGCGCAGCGTGTCGGTCACGAACTCGTCGAGCTCGTTGCCCACCTGGTTGGACATGCCCATGGCGATGCTGCCGGCCGCGGACTTGGAGTCCAGGACGCCGGCGGAACCGCCGTCGGTGTAGGCCACCGGGTTGAGGAACCCGTTCAGGAGCGGTGTATCGTTCGACGAGCCGTCCTCGTTGGTGCGCGAGATGGTGTCGGTGAGCATCGAGTGGCCAAACCGGTACACGGCGTGGGCGAACTCGGCGCTGATCGCGGAGTTCACGTCGTCGTGGTAGCCGGAGAACGGTTCGATCAGCGGCTGGACCTTGCGTGCGAACTCCTCGAAGGCCAGGTGCTGGTATTCCATCTCGGTGATGAAACGTGCAGCCTGGAAGAGGCGCTCCCCGTTCCAGCCTTCCGCGCCGGCGGCGAGCTGCCATTCCTTCAGGGCGGCATCGCCCCGGGCATTGCCGGTGTCTTCAGTGAGGACCTTCTGGATGTCATCCACCAGCCGGTTGTGCTCGGAGTGGAAGATCTGGTGGATGGAGGTCAGGCCGATGTTCTCGTTGACGCGGCCGTCACCGGCGACGAAGTGCCGGTCCAGCATCTCGTTGTCGTAGGTTCCGGCGGTCTGGCGTGCGGTGGCCGGAGTGATGGCGGTGTCGGTGTCCGCGATCAGTCCCGGAGCGGGGACGGCGTTGTGCGCGATGTCCTCGATGAAGGCCTCGCTGACCCGCTGAACGTTGGCGGGCGCAGGCACGGGAGCGGCAAGGTTGCCCTCCACGGTTCCCGTCGGCGTCACATACTGCGGGAGCCCGTTGGGGCCCGGAACGAACTTGCCGTACGGATCGGTGAGGATCACCGGGATGTTCAGTGCATCGGCGTCGACCAGCTTCAGGCCGAGCAGCTCGGCAGCCTGCTTCTTCAGCAGCTGCCAGGTGCCCATGCCGCCGTCGGCCGAGGTCAACAGCTCGCCGGTGGAGACGGGCTTGCCGGCGGTGTTCTTCGCATACGTGCGCAGGAACACCTGATGTGCTGCGTGGGAAGCGTAGGTCTGGGACTGGTCCACGTAGGGATTGGTCCGGTTGGTGGCTTCCTGGATGTCGTCGTCGGTGCCCATCTGGCCGTCGGGGCCGGGCTGGTTGGTTGCCCGGGTCACCGCCATGAAGCGCAGGTGCGGCGGCAGGTCATCGGCCGTGTTCAGCTTTCCGTCGCGTCCGGGGATCAGCGGATCGTCATCCTTCAGCGGGACATAGACCGTGCCGCCGGACTTGCTGACCAGGTCGAGGCCGTGGTCGAAGAACTGTCCGAAGAGCGTGAACAGGCCGTTGTAGGGCGGCGAGAGTCCTACGTCGGTGGTGACATTCGGGATGAACAGTGTTTCCCCAGACGGAACACAGCCTTCGGGAAGGCCCGCCGTCGTCGGTGTTGGATCCGTGGTGCAGGGGACAACGCCGTCGGCGGTCTGGCTGCGCAAGGGAAAGCCCGCCGCCTTGACGGCCGCGGGGTTGGTGGACGTCTGGTCCACGATGAGGTTGCTGATGACGCGCGGCTGCGAGTCCCAAACGTCCTTCTTGGAGGCGTATCCGGGGTCGGCCGTGGCGGCGACCCTCGTCGACGTGCTGTCTTCGGCCGGCCGGAAGTCCGGCGTGGTGAGCCGCGGGAACTTCTCCTGCGCCGCGCCGAAGTTTTCGCGGTCTTCCTGCAGGTTGTTGCAGGAACCGTCCACCGTGCGCAGGCCGTAGGAGACCAGCGGGCCCGGCACCTGGTTGGGACCGTCGCCGAGCAGCGCTCCGCAGGGGCCCGTGGCGGACGTCGTGTTGGCCACATGGGCCTCGGAAATCTTGATCTGCTTGAGGATAAACGCCAGATCCGCTGGCGTAACGGTGAATCCCTGGCCCACCACCCCAGCGTGGGCCGGACCTGCAAGGGCCGGAAGGCCCAGCGACGTGGTCAGTACAAGTGCGAGCATGCCGGCGACGCCGCGGCGCCGGTACCCAGTTTGTTTCGTGGCCGGTTGCCCGGCACCAGCTTGACGGGAGGATGCTTTGCGCCCCCGCGCATCCTCCCGCTTATTCCCCATAACCCGGTGAGTGAACATCTAAGACCCCTCGGTCTCGATTGAGCGGCTCATCAGTCGACGCGGACTTCATCGATTGTTAATGGGCCGGAGTTAATCGTCGAGGCAGGACCTTGGTAAAAACCTAGAGATGGGGGGTCTGCGGGATCCCCTAAATAAGGGGATGGGTACGTTTTGGGCTGGATTGTAGGGAAAAGCAGAGGGGGCAAACGGTTGCCATAGGCACCGCTCGCCCCCTCCAGATGGGTTAATCAGGCTGTCAGCTGGCGTTTCGAGGAGATGACTCCGGTATCGAAACCGGCCAGGTGCAGGCCGCCATGGAAGCGTGCATGCTCGATCTTGACGCAGCGGTCCATAACCACATTGAGCCCGGCAGCCTCGGCCTTGGCCGCAACTTCCTCGTGCCAGGAGCCGAGCTGGAGCCAGATGGTCTTCGCGCCCACGGCGATGGACTCATCCAGCACGCCGGGGAGGTCGTCGTGCTTGCGGAAAACCTCGACCAGGTCCGGGACCTCGGGCAGATCCGCCAGCGAGGCGTAGACCGGCTGGCCCAAGATCTCCTTGGCTACCGGGTTCACAAAGTAGACCTTGTACTTGCTCGAGGAGAGCAGGTACGTGGCCACGAAGTAGCTGGCCCGGCTCGGCTTGTCCGAGGCGCCGACAATGGCGATGGTCTTGGTGTTGCGCAGGATGTTCAGGCGCTCCGGTGCGGACGGCCCGACCCACTTGCGCTCTGGCGCGGATACGCTCACTTGGCAGCTCCTTCTTCGGCTTCGACGAGATCCTCGACCGACTCGACCACGCGCGTGCCCGGTTCGGTGTGCGCGCTGCGGGCCGCCGGAACGGTGCAGGATTCACCGGCATAGGACGGCGACGCGAACTCCGAGGTATTGAAGACGTCGTCTTCATGGTCGCGGCTGGGGCCGTGCTCGGCGCCGGCATGCTGGGACTCGGCCAGGGCCTGGTCCAGGTCCCACAGGATGTCCTCGACATCCTCAAGGCCCACGGAAATGCGGATCAGGTCCTCGGGCACACCGGCGGCCAGCAGCTGTTCGCCGGTCAGCTGCTGGTGTGTGGTCGAGCCCGGGTGCAGGACCAGGGTCCGCGCGTCGCCGATATTGGCCAGGTGGGAGGCCAGCTGCAGGGACTCGATGAACTTCTGACCGGCAACGCGGCCGCCCTTGACCCCGAAGGAGAACACCGATCCAACGCCCTGCGGGAGGTACTTCCGGCCGCGCTCGTGGTGCGGGTGCGAGGGCAGGCCAGCATAGTTGACCCAGGAGACACGCTCGTCCGCCTCGAGCCACTCGGCGACCTTGCGGGCGTTCTTCAGGTGCTCGTCCATCCGCTGCGGCAGCGTCTCCACGCCCTGCAGCAGCTGGAACGCGGACTGCGCCGACAGCGACGGCCCGATGTCGCGCAGCTGCTCCGAGCGGAGCTTGGTCAGGAAGCCGTACTCGCCGAAGTTGCCCCACCAGGAGACATTGCCGTACGAGGGCACCGGCTCCGTCATCGTCGGGAACTTGCCGTTGCCCCAGTTGAAAAGACCGCTTTCGACGACGACGCCGCCCAGTGTGGTGCCGTGGCCGCCCAGGAACTTGGTGGCCGAGTGGATGACGATGTCCGCGCCGTGCTCGATTGGACGGATCAGGTACGGCGTGCTCAAGGTGGCGTCGACGATCAGGGGGATCCCGGCGTCGTGCGCTACTTTGGCCAGGCCCTCAAGATCGGCGATGTCGCCGGACGGGTTGGCGACGATTTCGGTGTAGACGGCCTTCGTGTTCTCCTGCACTGCTGCGGCGAAATCCGCCGGATCATTGCTGTCGATGAAGGTGGTTTCCACACCGAAGCGGCGCAGGGTGACGTCGAGCTGGGTGATCGTCCCGCCGTAGAGCTTGGACGAGGCCACAATGTGGTCCCCGGCTCCGGTCAGCGCGGCGAAGGTGATGAATTCGGCGGCCATGCCGGAGGAGGTAGCGACGGCGCCGATGCCGCCTTCGAGCGAGGCGATCCGCTCCTCGAATGCGGCCACCGTGGGGTTGCCGATCCGCGAGTAGATGTTGCCGTACTTCTGCAGCGCGAAGAGATTGGCGGCGTCGTCGGTGTCCTTGAAGACGAAGGACGTGGACTGGTAGATCGGTACGGCGCGGGCACCGTGCTCGGCATCGGGAGTTCCACCCGCATGCAGGGCACGGGTGCGGAAGCCGAATGTGCGTTCAGCCATTAAAGAGTGGCTCCTTCGAAGTTGGTTTCGGGCAGCAGGTCCGTGTTCAGTTCGGTACCGTTCTTGCGGGCCAAGTCTGCCTCGAGTTCGCGGACGATCGGCAGGACGTTGCGGCCAAAGGCCTCGACCTCTTCCTGGAAATGCAGGTAGCAGGTCAGCATCAGGTTCACGCCGATCTTCTTGAAGTCCACGATACGTTGGGCAATCTGCTCCGGCGTACCTATAAGTCCTGTCTTGAAGCCGTCGTTGTACTGGACCAGGTCCTCGTAGCTCGAATCGGCCCACATGCCCTTGCCGTCCTTGGTGGAAGCACCGGCTTCCTGAACTGCGGCGCGGAAACCTTCGACGGCGGGGCGGTGGGCCTTCTCCACGATTTCGCGCAGGGTGTCCTTGGCCTCGGTTTCGGTGTCGCGGGCGATGACGAAGCCGTTCAGTCCGAACTTCGGGGTGCGGCCGACGGCGGCTGCGGCGGCCGTGACGCCGGAGATGTTGTCCTCGAAGCCCGCCAGGTCCTTGCCGTTGGAGAAGTACCAGTCGGCGGTGCGGCCGGCGGCGGCCTGGGCCGCAGTGGAGTTGCCGCCGAAGAAGATCTCCGGGTGCGCCCGGCCCGGGACGTCCAGCGGCGCCGGGTTAAGGGTGAAGTTGTTGATGTTGTAGTACTTGCCGGACTGCGAGTACTCCTGCTCGGTCCACAGGCCGCGCAGGACACGGATGAACTCCTCGGTGCGGACGTAGCGCTCGTCATGCTCGAGCCACTCCAGGCCGAAGTTCACGAACTCGTCCTTGAGCCAGCCGGAGACAACGTTGACGGCAGCGCGGCCGCCGGAGAGGTGGTCCGCCGTGATGATGAACTTGGCCAGCACGCCGGGATGCCACATGCCGGGGTGGACAGCGGAGATGACCTTGAGCTTTTCGGTGGCGCCGAGCAGGGCCAGCGAGAAGCTGGTGGCCTCGTGCTGCTTGTCCGCGCCGTAGCTGGCGGCGTAGCGGGTCTGGGTCAGGGCGTACTCGAAGCCCGAGTTCTCGGCGATCCGGGCCAGCTTCTTGTTGTAGTCGAAGTCCCAGCTGGTGCGCTGTTCAATGGTGGAAACCACCAGGCCGCCGGAAACGTTCGGGACCCAGTAGGCGAATTTCAGCGGGGTTTCGAGATCAGCGATCTGGCTGACCGAGGTGTTGGTGCTCATGGCGAATTCCTTCAAAGTCTGCGCCGCGGCGCGATGTGCGGGAATCCCGGGCAATGACGATCCGTCGGGCGCCAGGCCGGACAGCCTTGCGCCATCCGGATCAAAGATTGCTTGCGCTCTCTCCATCGCTTCTGGCGGTAGCACCTCTCCGGTGGAGTCCGGATGGTTGCTGCGGCGTCAATGAGCCAGATCTCTCGGCCGCTCGGGATGGTCCCGACTATTCTCGCAACTGTTACGGGCGGCGACCAAGAATATTTAGCCGCATTGCGTTCTCCCGGGAGTTTGCCGAGTGCGCGGGATATCAACAATGTTTTCCACAGCTGCGAAGAGGCTCTGGCCGTGGAACTGCATATCTGGACATCCTCTTGACTATGCAGAACGTGGATCCCATTGCAGAGTATGTGGCACGGTACGGGGGTACGCTCAAAGCCGCGGACTTGGCCAAGGCGGGCTTCGGGTCTTACCGCATCAAGGCAGCCATCGCGCATGGGGACATCGTTGCGCTGAGGAGGGGACTCGTTGGAACGCCAAATGCTGACCCGGTTCTCCGCGCTGCGCTGATGCCGGGCGGGTTGCTCACTTGTGTCTCAGCCGCCAAAGAGCTCGGCTTATGGACCATTAAGGATCCGGGACAAGTGCATGTGTGGACACACAACGGCCGGCACACCGGCCCCTTCGTCAAGCACCGCGGGCAGCTGTTGGGCGAGCGAGGCCCGGGCAATTACGTCGCAGTCCTCGACTGCGTCCTTCATGCCATTCGTTGCCGTCCCCGCCTGGAAGCACTGGTGATTGCAGAGTCGGCAGTGCGACGGACAGCAGTAACCCGGGATCAACTGTTGGAACTCTTGCCAGGTAGGCGGAACGGTGTCCGGCGGGAAGTGGTTAGCAGCATTGGGGTCGACGCCGATTCACCGCTTGAAGTCATTGCCCGGGATCTGTTCCGCACGGCAGGACTTCATGTAGAAACTCAGGTGCAGGTCCGAGGCGTTGGACGCGTGGACATGATCGTCGAGCGATGCCTCATCGTCGAGCTGGACGGCTTCGACTTTCACTGGGACCGCGTTTCCTTTCGCAAAGACCGGAAGCGAAACAACGCCGCGGTCCTGAGCGGTTATCCTTCTTTGCGCTACCTGTTCGAGGACCTGGTATTCACGCCGGAGAAAGTCGTGGCCGAGGTAAAAGCGGCAGTTCGTCGAGTGGCCTGAAGCGAGTGATGCGCGAACGATGGATGCTCGAGCCCACGTTCAAGCCTAACGGTCCATGTTTCGGAACCTGCTGAGGCTGTGACTAGGCATGATGCAGATGCCTCCTTTAAAACATGGGCTCAAGCGGGGGCCCGGAGCGGTAGCCAGCCTCGGGCCCGGGGCGTGGGGCCGGCTGCGGTTCCCGCCCCGCGCCCCACCCCCGGGGCCCGAACCTACCGCGCCTCGCAGATCTCCTTGATGTCCGCGATGCAGGGCTCATTCTGCAGGCTCGTGGTGTCGCCCAACGTGCTGCCCTCGAACAGCTGGGTCAGCAGACGCCGCATGATCTTGCCGGACCGGGTCTTGGGCACGTCCGGGACAAACACGATCTCGCGCGGCTTGGCGATCGGCCCGATCTGCGTCGCAACATGCGCGCGCAACTCGGCAGCAGCCGCAGCCTGCTCAACCGTCGGCTCGGCGGCCGTGGACGCGGCGATCAGCGACTTGTCCGCCGGCACCACAAACGCGGTTGCCGCGTGGCCGGTCTTCGCGTCAAACGTGGGGCAGACGCCGGCCTCCACCACCGCCGGGTGCGAGACCAGGGCGGACTCGATCTCAATGGTGGACAAGCGGTGGCCGGAAATGTTGATCACGTCATCCGTGCGGCCCAGGATCCAGGTGTCGCCGTCGTCGTCGAAACGTGCGCCGTCGCCAGCCAGGAACCAGCCCTGGTCCGCGTACTTCTCCCAGTAGGAGGTGAAGTAGCGCTCCGGGTTGCCCCATACCGTCCGCGCCATCGAGGGCCCGGTCTTGGTGACCACGATGTTGCCCTGGACGTTCGCGCCCACGCGGGCACCGGCGTCGTCGACAATGTCAGTGGCAACGCCGGGCAAGGCGCGGGTGGCGCAGCCGGGCTTGAAGGACGCGTCCGTCTGGCGCGGCGAGAGGATGGTCGCGCCGGTTTCGGACTGCCACCACGTATCCACCATGGGAACGCCGGACGCCGGATCCCCGGTCAGCGAATCGCGGCCAATCTGGGTGCGCAGCCAGCGCCATGCCTCGGGGTTCACGGCCTCGCCCACCGTGCCGCACAGGCGGATGGAGCTCAGGTCGTAGTCGGCGGGGATGCCGTCCGGGAACCAGCCCATCAGGGAGCGGACCAGGGTGGGCGCGGTGTAGTAGCTGGTCACGCCGTAGCGCTGGATGATCTCGAAGTGGCGGCCCGGATGCGGCGTGTTCGGCGTGCCCTCGAAGATGACCTGCGTGACACCGTTGGACAGCGGGCCGTAGATCTCGTAGGTATGCGCGGTGACCCAGGCCAGGTCCGCGGTGCACCAGTGGACGTCGCCGTCGCGCTGGGCCGGATCCGGGTTGCTGAACAGGTACTCGTGGCTGAAGGAGGCCTGCGTCAGGTAGCCGCCGGTGGTGTGGACCAGGCCCTTCGGCTGGCCGGTGGTGCCGGAGGTGTACATGATGAACAGCGGCGTTTCGGCGTCGAACGCCTCGGGCTCGTGGACCTCGGAGGCGGTGTCGACGACGTCGTGCCACCAGACGTCGCGGCCTTCCACCCAGTTGATGTCTGTGTGGCCGGTCCGGTTGATCACCAGGACATGCTCGATCGCGTTGTCCCCGGCAACGGCTTCATCCGCGTTGGCCTTGACCGGGACGGCCTGGCCGCGGCGGAACTGGCCGTCGGTGGTGACCAGCAGCTTGGCGCGGGTGTCCTCGACGCGGAACTTCAGTGCCTCGGAGGAGAAGCCGCCGAAGACCAGCGAGTGCACGGCGCCGATGCGGGCGCAGGCCAGCGTGATGACCACGGTCTCCACGATCACCGGCAGGTAGATGACCACGCGGTCGCCCTTGGTGATGCCCAGCGCCAGCAGCGCGTTGGCCGCCTTGGAAACCTCGCGCTGCAGATCCGCGTAGGTGACGGTGCGGCGGTCGCCCGGCTCGCCCTCGAAATGCAGGGCCACCTTGTCGCCGCGGCCGGCCTCCACATGGCGGTCGGCGCAGTTGTAGGCGGCGTTGAGCTTGCCGCCGTCGAACCAGCGCAGCTCCGGTCCGCGGCGCGCCTCGGTATCCACCGGGGTGGCGGAGTGCGCAGTGTGCCAGGGCTCGGCCCAGTCCAGGCGCCGGGCGGCCGCCTCCCAGAACGCGATGCGCTCGGTCTCGGTCTGCGGCTCGGCCCAGGCGATGGCCGGGGTCTCCGGCGCGGGGGTCTGTCCGGCGGTGGTTTCGGCTACATTTATGCCCATCGTTTTACTGCCCATTTCTCCGCGACTCCCAGGAGCGCGTCGGTTATCTTTCCAATGACGGCCAGCAGGACGATCGCCAGCAGCAACCGGTCGGTGCGGCCATTATTCTGTGAGTCCGTCAGCAGGAAGCCTAGTCCCATCGACGAAGCGATCAGTTCCGCCGCCACCAGGAACAGCCACGCCTGCGCCAGCGCGAGCCGAAGTCCGGAAAACACCGAAGGAACGACGGCGGGAAGCTGCACCGTGGTCAGCAGTTTCAGACCCTTGAGCCCGAAGGCCCGGCCGGCTTCCACCAGGTTGCGGTCCACGTGGCGCAGCGCCAGCGACACCGTGGTGAAGACGGGGAAGAAGGCGCCGATCAGGATCAGCGTGACCTTGGAGTCCTCGCCGATCTTCATCCACAGGATCAGCAACGGCACCCACGCCAGGGACGGAACCGCACGCAGGGCGCCGATCAGCGGCGCCAGCAGGACATCGGCCCAGCGGGACAGGCCCACCAAGGCACCGAACGCCAGGCCCAGAGCGGCGCCGAACGCGAAGCCGATCAGCACGCGCTGGGTCGAGATCGCAATATGCGTAGCCAGCTCGCCGCGCTGGATCAGGTCGGCCGCCGCCTCGAACACCATGGCCGGCGGCGGCAGCTGGACCACGCTGAAGAGGCCTGCGGAGGTGCTCCACTGCCAGGCCGCGATGAGCGCGGCGGGAATAAGCAGTCCAAGGAACAGGCGCGCCCAGCCATGGTCCAGTACCCCGGCCGGGGACCATCCGTTTGCCGGGGAGCGGTCCTGTGAAGGACCTGCCGGACCCGGCTGGGCTGCGCCTGCGGTTGTTACCGTCACGCCAGTAGCCTCGAGGCCTTCTTTACTGGTGGCGATAACGCTGTTGCCGGTGGCTCCAGAATTCCCAATGTGCGTCATCAGGATTCCTTGATGGCTGACGGATCAGCCTTGAGCACCAGCGAGTCTACGAGAAGCGTGTCGACGGCGTCGTCGATCTGCTTCTGGCTGGCCACGTCGCCGGTTTCGACGAAGGCCGGGCCGATCTTCTCCAGCACGGCGCGCTGCACCTCGCCCGGCGCCGGATCGACGTCGAGGTTGCTGCGCTCGGTGATCACCGTGGTGGCTACCTCGAGGTCCAGTCCGGCGACGTCGGCGAGAATCTGCGCGGTCTCTTCCGGGTTCTCGGCGGCCCAGGCACGCGCCTTCTCATACGCGTTGACCACGGTCTGCGCCAGTTCCGGCTCTTCCTCGAGGAAGGATTCGGTGGCGTTCAGGAAGCCGTAGGTGTTGAAGTCCAGGTTCCGGTAGAACAGCTCCGCGCCCTCCTGCTCGGCGCCGGCCATGATCGGATCCAGGCCGGACCACGCGTCCACAGAGCCGTTGTTCAGCGCGCTCCAGCCGTCGGCGTGCTGCAGGTTCTGCACGGTCACGTCCTCCGGGGTCAGCCCGGCTTCCTCAAGGGACTGCAGCAGGAAGAAGTACGGATCGGTGCCCTTGGTGGCGGCCACGGACTTGCCCTTGAGGTCCTCGACCTTCTCGATGCCGGACTCCTTCAGCGCCACCAGGGCGGACCACTCGGGCTGGGAATAGAGGTCGATGGTCTTGATCGGCGAACCGTTGGCGCGGGCCAGCAGGGCGGCGGAACCGGCAGTGGAGCCAACATCGACGGCGCCCGAACGCAGTGCCTCGTTGGCCTTGTTGGAACCGGCGGACTGGATCCAGTTGACCTCAACGCCGTCCTCGGCCAGCGTGGCTTCGAGCCAGCCCTTTTCCTTGATGATCAGGCTCAACGGGTTGTAAGTGGCGAAGTCGATGTTCAGGACACCGTCGCCGGCGGCCCCTGCCGCGGCGGTGGCTTCGGAATCCTCGCCGGCCACGCAGCCGGTCAGGGCCAAGGAAGCGGAGGCGGCAACGGCGGCCGCTCCGAAGAGGGAACGGCGGGAAAAGCGGCTGGCAAGCGACATGATTGATCCTTCAAAAGTAGTGCGGAACAGGAGACGATCCGCGGAACACGGGTGTAACGGGCCGCAATGGACCCGGCATAGCTCAGGAGAAAACAGGGGAGTACGACGGCGCTACCGGCCGCCGTACCAGTCGGGCAGCGTTAGTGGCCGTCGACGCCGAGGCTGGCCAGCAGGGAGCTGCGCATTCGGGCCAGCTCCACGGAACCACGGTCACGCGGGCGGTCGCCGGGGACATCGACGGTACGCACGATGGTGGCGCCGTCGTGCTCTTTGCCGGTTTCCTTGCCCAGCACGATGATCCGGTCGGCCAACTGCAGGGCCTCGTCGACGTCGTGCGTGACCAGCAGGACGGTGGTCGGTTCGGCTGTGTGGACGTCCAGCAGCAGATCCTGCATCTTGATCCGGGTCAGCGCGTCCAAAGCGCCGAACGGCTCATCGAGCAGCAGCACGCCGGGGTTGCGGGCAAGGGCGCGGGCCAGCGAGGCGCGCTGGGCCATGCCGCCGGAGACCTCGCGCGGCCGGTGCTTGGCGAACTTGTCCAGCCCCACCAGCTCCAGCAGGCGGGCGACCTTGGACTTGCCCTGTTTCGCGCTGGTGCCCGTGGGCATGCCGATGGCCACGTTGGCCTGCAGCGTGTGCCAGGGCAGCAGTCGCGGTTCCTGGAAGGCGAAGGCGCAGCGCGAATCGATGCCCTGGACCGGCGTGCCGTCAATGTCCACGGAGCCCGCGCTGGGGGCGTCGAGCCCGGCCGCGGCGCGCAGCAGCGTGGACTTGCCGCAGCCGCTGGGGCCGAGGATGGCGAGGACTTCACCGCGCCGGACGTCGAAGTTGATGTCGCGGAGCACGGTGTGGGCGGCGTTCCCGGTGCCGAAGGTGCGGCGCAGCGCGCGGAAGGAAACCGGCAATGCCGAGGCATGGTGGGCCGGGTCGACGCTGCTGGAAGAGGCCGAGCTGGAAGGGGTCGCCGGTCGCACAGACGGGATTACTGCAGTCATGAGATCACTCCATCGATCCTGGCAGTAGCACCCTACGGAGCAAGCCTTGCGGCGCAGCTTTCGCTTAGCCGTTCCCGTGGCTTGTCACCTCGTTATCGCCGGGAACCAGGGGAGGTTTCCAACGACCAGGGTTGCTGCGGCTTCATCGATCCAGGTCTCTCGGCCGCTCGGGATGGTCAACGCCAACTAAACTGCACGCAAGGCCCATCCGGCAAGGCGGCTGTAACAATCCCGCGTAATAAAGCCGGGCCGAAAAGGGCGATCACCCACCGTCTGCCGGCAGCTTGGCCGCCTAGCCCCTGTTCGGATGGGCCCAAACCGCCGTCCAGATTGCCATAACCGCCGTCCACTGTGCAGATAATGCCCTTTCCCGGCGGGCAAAAGGGCATTATCTGCACAGTCAGCGGGAGGCAGCGGTGCAGATTACCGGGGAGGCTACTTCCAGAGGCGCTTGGTGGCGAGGTCCGCGCCCTGGCCCAGCGCCTCAAGCTTGGCGATTGCGATCTGCGGGTGCACGCGTCCGCCGAGGCCGCAGTCGGTGGAGGCGATGACGTTTTCGCGGCCCACCAGCCGGGCGAAGCGCTCAATCCGGTCCGCCACCAGTTCGGGATGCTCGACGACGTTGGTCGCATGGGAGACCACGCCCGGAATGATGGACTTGCCCTCGGGCAGCTTCGTGTCTTCCCAGATGCGCCATTCGTGCTCGTGACGGACGTTGGCGGCCTCGAAGGAGTACGCGCCGGCGTTGATCTGCAGCACCGAATCGATGATGTCCGCGAACGGGATGTCGGTGGTGTGTGGGCCGTGCCAGGAGCCCCAGCAGACGTGCAGCCGGATCTGCTCCTGCGGCAGGTCGCGCAGCGCCCAGTTGGTGGCCTCGACGCGCAGCTGGATGAACTTCAGGTAGTCCTCCAGGCTGGGCTCCGGGTTGATCTGATCCCAGCTCTCCGCCAGGGACGGGTCATCGAGCTGGACCGTCAGGCCGGCGTCGATAATCGCTTTGTATTCCTCACGCATGGCATCGGCACACGCGTACAGCAGCTCTTCGTCCGTCTTGTAGTACTCGTTGGCCACGCGGGCGCAGGACCCGGGGGACAGCGCGGCCACGAAACCTTCGGACAGCCCGGCGGCGTCGAGGCCCTTCTTGAGGTTGGTCACGTCCGACTTCACCAGGTCATGCCCGGTGTAGGTCAGCGGACCGGCGATCTTCGGCTGCGTGACGGACTTGCGGTGCGCCAGGATGCCCGAGGACGGATCGTTGTAGGCGTCATTGAACTTCTGCCGGTCGCGGCGGTCCGGGAAGGATGTCAGCACAATGTTGCCGGGGGAAGAGCGGCGCACTTCGGCATCGGCCCAACGGTCCACATTGGTCGGTTCGAGTCCGCCCAGGCGCGCGAAGGAGTAGTTCCACCAGGCGCCGTAATCAACGGAACTGGCCATGGCATGCCCGTACTCGCCGTCGTTCGGTATATCGATGCCCAGGTTCCGCTGGCGAGCGACGACGTCGATCACCGAGGTTTCGAGCAGGTCCAGGAATTCCGGGGTAATTCCGTTGGCTTCCTTCGACTCGTTGGCGGCCAGCAGTTCCGGCGTGCGGGGCAACGAACCGGCGTGGGTGACGCGGATGTGGTCAGTGTTTGAGGACATGGTGGAGTTCCTTTCCATCGGTCCTGGCAGTAGCACCGTTGCCCGTGTTCAGCCTGACGGCTTGTTCAAGGGGGCGGGTTGCTGCGGCTTCATCGATCCAGGTCTCTCGGCCGCTCGGGATGGGTCCTCCCACTAAATGGCATTTCGAGTTGCCGGCGCAAGTCCGCCAACCGCGCCCCGCCATTCCCGAGTGAATGTGACGCCGGTAGGCTGGCGGCATGGCGCATCAGAATGATCCCGAAGTCATCAAGCGGCTGCTGAGCACCCCGGCACGCTGGGCCGTGGTAGGCCTCTCCAACAATCCCCGCCGCGTGGCGCTGAGCGTGTCCCGCTACATGATGGACCGGCTGGACATGGAGATCCTTCCGGTCAGCCTCAAGGGCGACGACGTCCACGGGCAAAAGGGGTACAAGAAGCTGGCGGAGATCCCGGGCGAGATCGACGTGGTGAACTGCTTTGTGAACTCGCAGAAGGTCGGCCCCGTGGTGGACCAGGCGATCGAGGTCGGCGCGAAGGCCGTGTGGCTGCAACTCGGTGTGATCGACGAAGCCGCGGCGGAACGGGCCAAGGCCGCCGGGCTGGACGTTGTCATGGACACCTGCCCGAAGATCGAGGCGCCGTACCTCGGCCTGTAGCGGTGGGCCTGTAGCCGGGCCTGTGTAGCTGCCGGGCGTAGCTGTGCCGCATTCACATAACTTCATTTTTGTTTGGGGGAGCCCGGCTCCTCGGCATACTGAACTCCAAGATCAAGAGTCCCAACGACAAGCTCTGGCTGGTTGGGCGGCAACCCTCTCCCGTAGTGGGGTGCCCCAGATGAGGATCTGGCCGTGCACAATCCGTGTCCGGCAAGTACGGCCCCCTCCCGGCTGCGTCCCCTTCTTTTGGATTGTTGCGCGCCGCAGGCAGGCGGGAGCCTCTGCCCAGGAGTACTTCATGACCGACAACGCATTCTCCAAGGCCGCCGCCAAGTACCGGCCGATCTTCGCACGAATCGCCGCCGGTGCACTGGACCGTGAACAGGCCCGGGAACTGCCGTTCGAGCAGATCGGCTGGCTGAAGGAAGCCGGCTTCGGCGCCGCGCGCATCCCCACGGAATTCGGCGGGGACGGCCTGAGCTGGGAAGAATTTACCCAGCTGCTCATCGAGCTCGCCGCCGCGGACAGCAACATTCCGCAGGCCCTGCGCTCGCACATCGCCCTGACGGAGGAACACCTCTACCACCATCACCGCGAAGACCGCAGCGTCTGGCTGCAGCGGTTCGCCAACGGTCAGCTGGCCGGCAATGCGTGGACCGAGCCCGGTGTCGGCGGCACGGGCACCGTGCTGGACGAAGCCCGCGACAAGCTGGTGCTGAACGGGCGCAAGTTCTACACCACCGGCACCATCTTCGCCGACTGGATTGATGTGACGGCCAAACGCCCGGACGGATCGGACGTCTCCGTCATCATTTCCACCAAGACCGCCGGCGTGGAGACCTTCGACGACTGGGACGGCTTCGGCCAGCGGCTCACAGGCAGCGGGACCACGGTATTCACCGACGCCGAAGTGGACCCGGCCAACGTCTCGGCCTTCGCCGACCGCTTCCCCTACCAGACGGCCCTGTACCAGCACATCCTGCTGGTCAGCCTGGCCGGCATCGCCAAGGCCGTGGTCACCGACGTTGCCGCGAACGTCCGCGAGCGGAAGCGCGTCTTCGGCCACGGCAACGCCCCGCTGGTGCGTAACGACGCCCAGATCCTGCAGGTTGTCGGCGAAATCAGCGCCAAGGCCTACGCCGCGGAAGCCACCACCCTGCGCGTGGCCCAGAGCCTCGACCGGGTCTTCGCTTCAAGATTGCAAAACGACGACGCCGAAAAGGCGGCCAACATCGCCGTCGAACTTGAATCCGGCCAGGCGCAGATTGTGCTGAGCGCTCTGGTGCCCGACGCGGCGGGAGCCCTGTTCAATGTGCTGGGTGCATCCTCGACCAGCACGGGCAAGGCGCTGGACCGGCACTGGCGCAATGCCCGCACCGTGGCCACGCACAACCCGTTCATTTACAAGTCGCGGATCGTCGGCGACTGGGAGGTCAACGCTACGGAACCGCCCTACGTCTGGACCATTGGTGTCGCCGGCGCCGATGCTGGCCGGGAAGCTGCCGGCTCGAATGCAGAAGCGAATTACGCTAAGGCCTCGAAGTGAGCATTGCCAGCCCTGCGAAAGCTGCTTCGCAAACAGAAACCGGCGCTCCTCGCCTGTCCGGCCGCCTCGGCGTCGCAAGCATCGTCTTGATCGTGGTGGCCGCCGCATCGCCGCTCGGGGTCATTGGCGGCACTGTGCCGTTGGCCATTGCCAGCGGCAACGGGGCCGGACTGCCCTTCATTTACCTGCTTGCGACGGGCATCCTCCTGCTGTTCTCCGTCGGCTTCACCACGATGACGCCGCATGTTCCCACCGCCGGTGCCTTCTACAGTTACATCGAGAAGGGGCTGGGCCGACGCGCGGGTTTGGGCGGCGCGTTCGTGGCGCTGCTGTCCTACCTGGCCTTGGAAGCCGGGGTCTATGGCCTGTTCGCACCAGCCGTGGACGAAGTGGTCCGTGCCTACGGCGGACCGGAACTGCCCTGGTGGCTCTGGGCTGCGGCGGCGTTGGTGGCCGTGGCCTGGCTGGGACACAGGAACATCGAGGTCTCCGGCAAGGTGCTGGCCGTCCTGCTGGTGGCCGAAGTGGTTATCGTCCTGGTACTTGACGCCTTCATCGTCTTCGGCGGGGGCGGCCCCGAGGGCCTGTCAACAGGATTCGTCACGCCGTCCACAGTCCTGTCCGGCGCCCCGGGCATCGCGTTGCTGTTCGCCATCCTCAGCTTCATCGGCTTCGAGGCCACCGCGATCTTCCGCGACGAAGCCCGCGATCCGGACAAGACAATTCCCCGGGCCACCTACCTGGCCTTGATCATAGTGGGCGGCTTCTACGCACTCTCCACCTGGCTGCTGATCAGTGCCTGGGGAGATGGGCCGATCGTACAAAAAGCCACGGATGCCCCCGGCACCCTCCTGTCCGAAACTACTGCACTCTATCTGGGCACGGCGGGCAGCCACATCGTCCAGGTGCTGCTGGCCACCAGCCTCTTCGCCTGCATCCTGTCCTTCCACAACATTGGTTCGCGCTATTTCTTCCAACTGGCGGGACGGGACGTCTTTTCGCGGAAGCTCGCACGGACGCATGCCCGGCACAACTCGCCGCATCTCGCTTCCATCGTGGACAACGCGGTAGTAGCCCTGTTCCTGCTGACGGCTGTTGTCGCCGGCTGGGACCCGATCGTCCAGTTCTACACCTGGTTCGCCGGCTTCGCCTCCCTCGGGATAGTGGTGCTGATGACATTGACCAGCGTGGCGGTGCTCGTGTTCTTCCGGCGCCAGCAAACAGCAGTGATCGATTGGAGGCGGTCCGTCGCGCCGGCACTCGGATTCGTAGGCCTGCTGGGAATTCTGGTGCTGATCCTGCAGAACCTGCCCTCGCTGGTCGGCAACAGCACTGCGTTGGCGGTCGCCGTCGTCGTACTTATCCTGCTGGGTTTTGCAGCGGGCGCCGCCATCGCTTCCCGGCAGCAACGGTTGCGGGCGCGCGAAAAGCAGCCGGGTGATTACCCGGTGTGACGTACGAATTTCACGCCGCCGTTGGACTGCGGTGGAATGAACTTGTAACCATCCCGAGCGGCTGAGAGACCTGGCTCTATGACGCCGCAGCAACCCTGGTCACGACGAATCTCCCTGGATTCGCGTTGATAACAAGGAACTTGTCGAGGGCTGCGCCGAACTAGCGCAGTAAGACCTGTTCCGTAGGGTGCTACTGCCAGGACCGATGGAGTAAGCGCCTCAACCGGTCCCTCCCACTGCCTTCTGCCGTGGTCCGATCGGATGTGCGCTGCATCTTCTCGGCTGACGCCAAAGGAGAGACAGTAATGAGCACCACCGCAAACCCTTCCCCGCCTAAGAAAATGACTACGAAGGTCGCCGTCGCCAGCTTCATCGGCACGACGATCGAAGGCTATGACTTTGTCCTGTACGGGCTCGCAGCGGCCACCGTTTTCGGGCCATTGTTCTTCGCCCCGGCCGAACCGCTGGTCGGCACCATCGCCGCCTTTGCCACTTACGCTGTCGGCTTCGTCGCCCGTCCGGTCGGCGGGATTCTCGGCGGCCACTTCGGCGACCGGATCGGTCGCAAGACCGTGCTGGTTGCCTCGCTGCTGCTGACCGGTCTGGCCACCACCGCCATCGGTCTGCTGCCGATCTACGCACAGATCGGCTGGGTCGCCCCCGTACTGTTGCTGCTGCTGCGTGTTCTCCAGGGCATCGGCTACGGGGCCGAATGGGCCGGTGCGGCACTGATGACGGTGGAGCACGCCAAACCGAAGCGCCGCGGGCTGACCAGCAGTGCCACACAGCTGGGGCCGACCTCCGGCATGCTGCTGGCCACGGGCGTGCTGCTGGTGCTGGAGAACTCCATGACCAACGAACAGTTCCTGGCCTGGGGCTGGCGGATCCCCTTCGTGGCCAGCCTGCTGCTGGTCGCCGTCGGACTGGTGATCCGGTTGTCCGTTGAAGACAGCGCAGAGTTCAAGCGTGTACAGCAGGTGGAAAAGGTTGCTGACCGCCCGGTGCTGGAGAGCATCAAGACCCACCCGCGGCAGGTTGTGCTCACTACCGGCCTCCGAATTGCGCAAAACGCCTTCTACTACGTTTACACCGTCTTCATCCTGACGTACCTGACGCAGGTCTCCGGTACGGACCGCAATACCGGCCTGGCCGCCGTGCTGATCGCGTCCGCGCTGGGCCTGGTCACCGTCCCGCTGTGGGGCTGGCTGTCGGATGTCATCGGCCGGCGCAGGGTTTACCTCTTCGGGGCAGTCAGCAGCGCCGTGGCCGTCATCCCGTTCTTCTGGCTGCTCGACAGCGGGGTGTTCTTCCTGATCGTCCTCGGCGTGGTGTTCGGCCTGAACGTCGGACATGACGCCATGTACGGTCCGCAGGCGGCGTTCTTCTCCGAGCTGTTCAGCACACGCGTCCGGTTCAGCGGGGTCTCCCTCGGCTACCAACTCGGCTCGGTACTCGGCGGCGGCCTGGCACCCCTGGTGGCGACGGCTTTGCTGGCAGCCGGCGGCGGGAATCCGGTCTGGGTCATCGTGTACTTCCTCGGCGTCTCAGCCATCACCATCATCGCCACGCTCAAGGCTCCCGAGACGAAGGACCGCCCGTTGTCCGGGAACGAGCAGGCCGATACGAAGCCGGAGCTCGTCTCCGCTTCCTGACCCGAGCCGGGACCCGGCAACCGCAGCTTCATAGAAAGGGGCCTGTTTTGGCCACCGAGAGTACGCGCTACCCGCAGGGGCGACCCCGCCTGCTGCTGAGCGCCTTCGTCATGAACACCAACAGCCACATCATGGGCGGACAATGGCGCCACCCGCAGGCGCAGCAGCACCGCTTCAATGACCTGCAGCTCTGGACGGACCTGGCCCGGCAGTTGGAAGAAGCGAAGTTCGACGCCCTGTTCTTCGCCGACGTCGTGGGCCTTTACGGCGACGACGACGGCGGCTGGGCCTCGCACATCCGGCGTGGCCTGCAGGTGCCGGCCAATGATCCTCTCATCCTGCTGGGTGCCCTGGCCGGGGCAACCCGGGAGATCGGGCTGGCTGCGACCTCGTCGGTGATCCAGAGCCATCCGTTCCAGTTCGCCCGGCAGATGTCCACCCTTGACCACATCTCCAATGGTCGCGCAGCCTGGAACATCGTGACCAGCGCCTTGGAGAATGCACACCGGAACTTTGGCGGCAGCGGTCTGGCCGCGCACGAAGACCGGTACGCCTGGGCCGAAGAGTACGTCTCCGCGGTCTACAAACTGTGGGAAGGCTCCTGGGACGACGGCGCGCTGGTCCAGGACAAGGCGGCCGGAGTTCACGCGGATCCGGAGAAGGTCCATAAGATCTACCACCGCGGCGAACGGTACTCGATCGACGGACCGCACCTGTCCTCGCCGTCGCCCCAGCGGACCCCGGTGCTGTTCCAGGCCGGGAGCTCGGGCCGCGGACAGGAGTTCTGCGCCGCCAATGCCGAGGCGACCTTCATGCTGGCGGCGCATCCCGAAGCCGCCGCCGCATACACCGCAGCCGTGCGGAGCCAGACGGTTGCGGCCGGGCGCAGGGCCGAGGATCTGAAGTTCTTCCAGGGGCTGCATTTTATCGTCGGCGGCACCGAGGCGGAGGCGGACCGCAAAGAAGCCGAACTGGATGAATACCTGGACTCCGGAGCGATGATCGCCCACATCGCCGGCGGTCTCGGCGTAGATCTGGGCGGACTGGATCCGGACACGCCGCTGGGCGATTTCCAGACGGAAGGCACGCAGGGACACCTGGAGAGCCTGCGCAAATCGGTCCCCGGAGGCAACCCGACCTTGCGCGATATCGCCAACTTCCGCGGGCGGGCCCACCGGGTCAAGGGAACCCCGGAACAGATTGCCGACCGGCTGGAGCAGTGGCAGGACGCCGGCGTGGACGGCATCAACATCATCAACCAGATCCTGCCCGGTTCCTACACGGACTTCATCGACGGAGTGCTGCCGGAACTGCGCAGCAGGGGACTGGCACAGACAGAGTACGCGCCGGGAAGCTTCCGGGAAAAGCTGTTCGGCGGCGGCGAGGGCTACAACGGGCCGCAGCTCAACGACCGGCACCCCGCACGTCAGTACCGCGGCGCCTTCGACGAATTCTCAGCCGCAGCACAGAACAAGGTTTTGGAAGGAAGACGATGACGGAAACTATCGCGAACGAGCGCACCGAGACCGCGGAAGCAACCTACGAGCGGTTGGCCGGCCGCTTTCGGCCGGTCTTCGAGCGGATCGCCCAGGGGGCACTGGACCGGGAACTGAACAGGATCCTGCCGTTCGAACAAGTTGCGTGGCTGAACGCGGCAGGCTTCGGGAAACTGCGGGTGCCGCTGGAGCATGGCGGCGACGGTGTCTCCTTCGAGCACTTCTTCCGCCTCCTGATCGAACTTGCGGCGGCGGACTCCAGCGTCGCCCACCTGTACCGCTCGCACTTCGCCTTCGTCGAGACGGTTGGCCTGGAAGGCGAGGAGTTTGCCCGCCGCTGGTATCCGCGCATTGTGGCCGGCGAGATCTTTGGCAACGCGGCCACGGAGAAGGCCGGAAACGCGCTGGGCACCACGAACACCAAGCTGGTCAGGGACGGCGGGAGGTGGCTGCTCAACGGTGAAAAGTACTACACCACCGGCAGCATCTTCGCGGAGTGGATCGCGGTCATGGCCAGTACCGACGGTGTCGAGGGCCGCCAGTACGCCGTCGTCAATACCAAGCAGGCGGGCGTGGAGATCGTTGACGACTGGGACGGCTTCGGCCAGCAGCTGACCGGGACGGGGACAACCTACTTCCGCGATGCCGTGGTGGAGCCGGCCGACGTTATCGAACGCAAGCCGTCGAGCACGCACGAACCTGCATTCTTCCAGCTGGTGCTGCTCGCCGTACTGGCAGGGATTGGCAATGCGGCGCTCGCGGACGCGAAGATCCTGGTGCGGAACCGCAAGCGGACCTTTAACACCGGAACCGGCGAACTGTTCCGCAATGACCCGCTGATCCTCCAGCTCGTCGGCCAGCTGTCGGCCAAAGCATTCGCCGCCGAATCGGTGGTCCTGACCGCGGCACGGGAACTGGATGCCGCGGCAGACAAGTCCCTTTCGCTCGACGACGTTCAGCGTTACGTCCGCGGGGAAGCTGCTGTGGAGAAGGCGCAGATCGTTGTTCCGGAGCTGGTTCTTGAGGCCACCGGGCAGCTGTTTGACGTCACGGGAGCAAGCGCGACATCCAGGGGCAAAGCGCTGGACCGCCATTGGCGCAACGCTCGGACCGTAGCCACGCACAATCCCACCGTCTTCAAGGCGCGGACCATCGGCGACTATGAGGTCAACGGCACCACGCCCGAGGGACTCCACAGCATCGGTGATGCACCGGCCAAGTCCTGAACGGGGATGCCGACGGCAGTCGCGGACGGCGGGTGCGCGAAAAGCAGCCGGGGGATTACCCGGTATGACGTAAGGATTTCGCGCCCGCCGCCGGACTGCGGTGGAATGGAGCTGTAACCATCCAGAGCGGCTGAGAGACCTGGCTCGTTGACGCCGCAGCAACCCCCTCTTTGAGGAAGGTGCTACCGCCAGGACCGATGGAGATCCAAAATTCTTTCGGTAGCCGCCGCGGTATTCGTCAGCGACCGCAGCTACCGGTGTAGGGGCTCTTCACGGTCATGAAGGAGTCTGAAATGACATTGGTACCCGCCCCCAGGCAAATCCGCTTCAACGCCTTCGACATGAACTGCGTTGGACACCAGTCGCCCGGTCTGTGGCGCCATCCCCAGGACAAGTCCGCCGATTACAAGACCATCGGCTACTGGACGCACCTGGCGAAGGTGCTGGAAGAGGGCCTCTTCGACGGTCTCTTCATCGCCGATGTGCTGGGCACCTACGACGTGTTCGGCGGCTCAAACGAAGTCACGCTCCGCGCGGGTACACAGGTCCCGGTCAACGATCCGTTCATGCTGGTTTCGGCTATGGCCGCGGTGACCGAGAACCTTGGTTTCGGCCTCACTGCCGGCACCGCCTATGAGCATCCGTACCCCTTCGCCCGGCGACTGGCCACGCTGGACCACCTGACCAACGGCCGCGTCGGCTGGAATGTGGTCACGGGTTACCTGCCGTCTGCAGCGCGCAACATGGGCCAAACGGACCAGATGGAGCACGACGAGCGGTACGCCCACGCCGACGAGTACCTTGAGGTGGTTTACAAGCTGCTCGAAGGTTCCTGGGAAGAAGACGCCGTGGTCAAGGACCGGGAAGCCGGTGTCTTTGTGGATCCGGCCAAGGTGCACGAGATCGGCCACGAGGGTAAGTACTTCAAGGTCCCCGGCATCGCCATTACTGAGCCGAGCCCGCAGCGCACCCCGGTCATCTTCCAAGCCGGCGCATCCAAGCGCGGGACCGAGTTCGCGGCAACGAATGCCGAAGCCGTTTTCGTCACGTGCCCGACCAAGGAAATGCTGGCCGCTTCAGTCAAGAAGATCCGCGATGCGGTGGAGGCAGCCGGCCGCGGCCGCTACGACGTTCGCATCTACGCGATGCAGACCGTTGTGACCGGTCCGGACAGCGCCACCGCTCAGGCCAAGTTCGAGGACTACAAGTCCTACGCGGACGTCAACGGTGCACTGGCGCTGATCTCAGGTTGGATGGGTGTGGACCTGTCCAGCTACGGGCCGGACGACGTGATCGGCGAGAACGTGAAGTCCAACGCCATCCAGTCCTCCGTGGAGACGTTCCAGAAGGCCTCGGGCGACGACGGCAAGCCGTGGACCATTCGACAGTTGGCCGAATGGGTCGGCGTCGGCGGTTTTGGACCGATCACCGTTGGTTCCGGCGAGGAAGTTGCCAAGAAGCTCATCGAGTGGGTGGACGAGACCGATGTGGATGGCTTCAACCTGGCTTACGCCATCACACCGGGTACCTTTGAGGACATCGTCGAATTCGTTGTTCCGGAACTGCAAAAGCGTGGCGCCTACCCGACCAAGTACGCGGAAGGAACGCTGCGCAACAAGCTGTTCGGCAAGGGCGACCGGCTGCCGGAGCAGCACCGGGGTGCCGGCTATCGCCTCGGCGCAGCCGTCTCCGCTTCCTGACTTAGTCGGTGAGGCTTTCCTGACCCAGGCCCGGGGCGGCGTCAGGAATCCGGTACGCGTAGGCCCGGTGCGTGCCCGCTACATCTTGGCGTAGCGGGCACGCGCGCCCAAGTACAGTCCGTAGCAGATGAGGCCGAGGGCCACCACAATCAGCGCGGCGTCGCCGAAGGGCTGTTCTTTCAGCGCCTTCAGTGCGCCGTCGAGACCCTTGGCTTCCTCTGCATCCTGGTGGAACGCCGCGACCGAGAAAAGAATGCCAAGCACCAACAGCGCAGCCCCCTTGCCCACGTAGCCGAAAGAACCGGCCCAGCCGATGCCGATCCTCGTGCCGCCCGGGGGCAGGGGTTTCAGATCGTTTAGGAACTTCTGCGTAATGCCTCTGTAGATGTAGAAGGCTCCAGCGATGGCGATGCCGGCGCCGATCAGGAAAAGCACCAGCGCTCCGCCGGGAAACGCCATCAATTGGGCGCTGGCGTCCTGTGAGGATTGACTGCTGTCGCTCTTGCCGCCAAGGGCATAGATGCCGAACGTAAAACCGATGGCGGCGAAGACGATTGCCAGACCGGCTGCCTTGAACCGTTTGCCCCACTTCTTTTTGGTTTCCAACCCGCGGTAACCGAATGCGGCGTCGGCGAGTTGCCACAGTGCCAAGGCGGCGCAGGCGATGAGCCCGGCCCACAGCAGGAAGACGCCTCCCGGTGTGCTGGCCAGCTGGGAGATAGCACCGGTTTGGTCTGCTTCCCCCGATGCCCCAAGGCCCAGCCGCAAGGCAATATAGCCAATCAGCAGATGCATCAGCCCGTTGGCGGCCCAGCCAAAGCGCGCCACCACTTCCAAAGTCTTCGACTCCGAGGCTTCCTCGGCGCCGTCTTTCGCCCTTTTCGCCTGGTGCTTCGCCTTCTCCACTTCGCCGCTCACGCGCGCACCTCCGCCTGCCTCGTACAGCCAAAGGCAACGCGCCCCGACAAGGGCGCGCCGCCGTCGTACTCCTGGAACCATCCTCCCACCAAAGACTTGGACCAGACTTGGAAAGCCCAACTTGTCCACAGGCGGACCGTCGATCTTCCTGCCCCCGGCCCCCGGCGGTAGGCTCGATGGGTGGACGGATCAACGCTGCGCGGCATGTGCCTGGACCTGCCGGGCGCTTTTGAGGACTTTCCCTTCGGGCCAGACGCCTCGGTGTTCAAGGTGCGGGCCGGCAGTAGCACCGCGAAGATGTTCGCGCTCTCGGACCTGGGCGCGGACCCGCTGAGCATCAGCCTCAAGTGCGAGCCGGCGCTGGCCGAGCAGCTGCGCGCCGCCCATCCGGAAATCACCGGCGCGTATCACATGAACAAAACGCACTGGAACGGCGTCCGCTGCGACGGTGAGCTGCCCGATGACATGATTCGCGACATGATCGAGGACTCCTATGACCTGGTGGTGGCCGGCATGCCCCGCCGCGACCGCGAATCCTTGGGCTGGACCAGGCTCGCGCGGGAGGAAGCGTGATTTCCCAGGACCTGCTCGATGAAGTGTGGGATTTCTCGGATCCGAAGGGTTCGGAACAGCGGCTGCGGGCGGCGGACACCAATAGGTTTGCGCTGCGTACCGACCGCGACGAGCTGGCGACCCAGATCGCGCGGGCCCTTGGGATGCAGTCCCGGTTTGCGGAAGCGCTGGACCTGCTGGCGCGGATTGACGACGGCGAACCGGTGGTCCTGGCCCGCATCCTGCTGGAGCGCGGAAGGATCCTGAACGCAAGCGGGCACCGGGCGGAGGCAGTGGGCCTGTTCGAAGACGCAGCGCATCTGGCCGCCGAGATCGGACAGGACTTCATCTCCGTGGACGCCATGCGGATGGTCGGGCAGGCGGACCCCTCGCTCGCCGAGGAGTGGGCGGAAAGCGGACTGGCGGTGATCGCGCGCAGCCAGGATCCGCGGCTGGAACGCTGGGCCAGGGACTTCCACACCGATCTGGGTGATGCAATGTACGACGGCGGTGCTGGCCAGAGTGCGTCCGTCCAGTCCCAGCAGGGTAGGGACAGCGGACAATGACGGGATGGGTTGACGGTTTCGACGTGAATGCAAAGCTCACCTATCCGGAGCACGGCTGGACACAGAGCAGCCGCGCCCCAAGGGGCTACCGGATTGCCCGGCATCGTGTGGCCGTGGGCGCGGGACGGGACGCGTTCAACCGGCTGGCTGAGGGCATACTGGGGTGGGAGCTGCACCGGCTGGCCGGGCTCACCGTCAGGGCCCAGGTTCCCCGGTCAGCGGAGGGCGTTCACGTGGTGCCCGGCTTCGGCTTCGGGAGATTGCGGCTGGCGGCGCCGTGCAGGGTTGTTTGGGTCGAGGAAAGCACCACACGTGCCGGGTTTGGCTACGGCACTTTGCCCGGTCATCCGGAAACGGGAGAAGAGAGTTTCGTGGCGGTGCTTGAGCCGGATGGCCAGGTGTATTTCGAGTTGTTTGCCTTCAGCCGGCACTCCAACTGGTTCTACAAGCTCGGCGGAGCGGTTGCCTCAGCCTGCCAGCGACTCGTCACCCGCCGGTACCTGGCTGCGGCGCGAAAGCTGGCATCCAGCATCTCAACGGATGCGTGAAAGGATGAAAGGACAGTTCTGATCGGAGCCGTGGACCGGTTTCGCCCAACAGGAAGGCAACAATCCGTGATCTTTATTGTGGTCAAGTTCAAGGTCAAGCCCGAGTTCGCAGACCAGTGGCCGGAGCTCGTCCGGGAGTTCACTGAAGCTACGCGGGCGGAGCCGGGCAATCTGTGGTTCGACTGGTCCCGCAGCGTTGACGATGCCAACGAGTACGTCCTGGTGGAAGCCTTCCAGGATGATGCAGCCGGTACGCACGTCAACAGCGAGCACTTCAAGAAGGCGATGGCCGAGCAGCCGCAGTACCTGCAGGAAACCCCGCGGATCATCAGCCGCCAGATCGACGGCGAAGACTGGGACCAGATGGGCGAAATGACCGTCGCCTGATCCAGGCTGAACTACGGGGCAGGGGTTTCGGCCGGGGCGTATAGTTCCCCGATCAGTTCGCGGGCAATGGCCGCGGCCGGATCCCGCCCATCCGCTGCGGGGGCCAGGTTTGTCCATACCACCAGGGTCAGGTCGTTGCCCGGATCGTGCCCCGCGAATGAGTTGAAGCCCGGCAGTTCGCCGGTATGGCCGTACAGCTCGCCGAACTTCGCTATGGCCATGCCGTACAGCAGAGAGTTCGGGTCGTCCGGATCCACCGGTTGGAGGCTGTCCAGCCGGATCTTCTGCATTTCCTCATTCAGGACTCCGCCACCGGTGAGGGCCTCGGCCCAGTCGGCCAGGTCACCCGCCGTCGACGTTCCCTGGCCCGCCGCCCAGGTCCACGAGGCGTTTTCGTCCGTGACGTCGTGCGGTTCCAGCGTTCCCTCCTGCGCCTGCGCGATCAGGTCCGCCGGCAGCTTGGTGCTCGCGATGGTCATCACGTTGTTCATGAACATGTAGCCCCGCGGGTGCGGCGAAGCGAGGGGCGTGGTGTCCGACGGCGGGAAGGCCGATTCCGTCAGCTCCAGCGGTTCGAGGATACGGTCCTGAATGGCCTCCGCCAGCGGTTTGCCGTCCAGCTCCTCGGCAATCAGCCCGAGCAGCACGGTATTGGTGTTCGAGTAGTGGTAGCCCTCGCCGGGCGGGAAATACACGGGCAGCGGCAGCGCGATATCCAGCAGTTCTTCCGGTGTCCAGACGCGCTGCGGGGTTTCGTCGAGGGCCAGGCTGAGCTCGTAGGACTCCGAGTAGTTGTAGAGCCCGCTACGCATGTTGAGCAGCTGCTCGATGGTGATGTTCTCGCCGTTCGGCACGTCATCCCGGTACTTCGAGACCGGGTCGTCCAGCTTGAGCTTGCCTTCCTGCACCAGCTGCAGGATGACCGTTCCGGTCCAGGTCTTGGTGATGGAGCCGATCCTAACGTGGTCCTCCAGTGTGACAGGGTTGCCACCTTCCAGCGCGTCCATACCGTAGGTGAAAGTGAACTCCTCCTCCGGCGTATGCAGCAGCATCACCGCGCCGGGAACCAGCAGTTCACCGGCCATGCTCTCAAAAATCCCGCGAAGCCTTTCCCCGTCTACCGGCCGCAGGCTCGGAGAGGCCGCTTCCGTCGGTGCTGCCTCCGACGTGGCCCCTCCCGATGATTCCGCCGTCGTCGCCGGCTCAGCCTCGACCGTTTCCATGGACTGCGGAGGGCCGCCCGAAGTGCACCCAGTGGCGCCGAGAAGGGCGGCCGCTGCCAGGCAAACGGCGGCAAACCAACTGCCGCGGGAACGGTTTCTGGGGCTGGGTGCTTGGGGCATGAGAGACTCCGGGTTGAAGTTTTCCGCCCCCGCTACTGACTGGCCGCAAGTCGCGCCAATCGCTACCGCCAAGATACTCCCTTTGGCCGCCGGGCAGAATAGCTGCCGGAGGCTTCATCGGAAATGCGCCCGCAACTGGGGTAAGCGGACAGCACCATCGCGCTCGCAATCCTCGTCCAGACCGATCGCGGCGCCGACGCCGAAGTCCGCACCTTTGCTTGGACAGCGACTTAAATGTCGTGCATTCGAGCTAAAACCGTATGCCCAGTGCCGCAGATAGGTCGGACTATTGACAGTGAATGTGAGCGGGGACACGCTTGGCGATTGAAGGGTTCACCCGTCTCAGGAGGCCACCATGCCCGCTGCCCGTCCCCACTCCACATCCCGCTCGGATTCCGCGTGCCCATCCGGCGTGATGTCCCGCATTCGCGCTGGAGGCCGATGGGCTGCGGCACTCGGGCTGTCGCTGCTGTTGGCCGCGACTGCCGCCCCGGCCCATGCTGAACCGGGTGCCCGACCGGTTCCTCAGAACGAGGACACTCCGGCAGCCCGGCACTCCCTGCGGGCGCCGGTGACGGACGAGAACTTCTACTTCGTGATGGCGGACCGGTTCGAGAACGGCAGTTCGGCCAACGACGACGGCGGGCTCGGCCCGGATCCGCTGGTCTCCGGGTTCGACCCGACGAAGAAGGGCTTCTACAACGGCGGGGACCTGGCGGGTTTGATCCAGCGCCTCGACTACATCCAGGGCCTTGGCACCACCTCGATCTGGCTGACGCCCAGCTTTAAGAACAAAGCGGTGCAGCTCGAGGACGGCCCTTCCGCCGGGTACCACGGCTACTGGATCACGGACTTCACTCAGATCGATCCGCACCTGGGCACCAACGAGGAGCTGAAGTCGCTCATCGACCAGGCGCATGAGCGAGGCATGAAGGTCTACTTCGACATCATCACCAACCACACCGCGGATGTGATCGGCTACGAGGAGGGCGCCCGGACCCCCTACCGCTCGAAGGACGAGTCGCCCTACCTGACGGCAGATGGTCAGCCCTTCGACGACCGCGACTACGCCGGCGGGGAGGACTTCCCCGAGCTGGATGCGGCGTCGTCGTTCCCTTACACCCCCGTGCTCGACGCGGACGAAGAGGACGTGAAGGTCCCCGGCTGGCTCAACGACCCGGAGCTGTACCACAACCGCGGGGACACCACCTTCGCGGGCGAGGACGCCTATTACGGTGACTTTTTCGGGCTGGACGACTTGTTTACCGAGCACCCGCAAGTGGTGGACGGTATGGTCGGGATCTACAAGACATGGATCGCGGACTTCGGGGTGGACGGTTTCCGGATCGACACGATGAAGCACGTCGACGACGAGTTCTGGCAGCAGTTCGGGCCGGAAGTGCTGGACTTCGCGCACAGCCAGGGCAAGGACGAATTCTTCATGTTTGGCGAGGTCTTTGACACCACCAAGGACTTCACCTCGCAGTTCACCACCCGCAACCGGATGCAGGCCGTGCTGGACTTCCCGTTCCAGGACGCCGCCCGGAACTTCGCCTCCCGTGGTCAGGACGCCGGGTCGCTGGAGGCGTTCTTCACCGGCGACGACTGGTACACGGACGCGGATTCCAACGCCTACCAGCTGCCCACGTTCCTAGGGAACCATGACATGGGCCGCATCGGCAGCTTCATCGTGGCGGACAACCCAGACGCCGGCGACGGCGAGTGGCTGGCGCGGGACCGGCTGGCGCACGAGCTGATGTACTTCTCGCGCGGCAACCCGGTCATCTACTACGGTGACGAGCAGGGCTTCACCGGGCCGGGCGGGGACCAGGACGCGCGGCAGACGCTCTTCGCCAGCGAGGTGCCAGAGTATCTCGACGACGACCTCATCGGCACGGATGCCACCCACGTCTCGGACAACTTCGATCCCGGCCAACCGCTCTACGCATCCATCGCGGACCTGGCGGCGCTGACCGCCGAGCACCCCGCGCTCCGGGACGGCGCCCAGCAACACCGCTATGCCTCGTCCGGGCCCGGGCTCTACGCTTTCTCGAGGATCGATGCGAGAGACCAGCGGGAATACGTCGTCGTGCTCAACAACAGCGAGCAGGAGCAGTCAGCGACCATCCCGACCTACATCCCGAAGCGCAACTTCACCCAGATCCACGGCGGTGACGATTCGGTGAAAACCGCGGACGACGGCGGCTTGGCCGTGACGGTACCGGCGCTGTCGTCGGCCGTGTACCAGTCCAGCGGGCGGATCCCGCATTCGAAGGCGGCGCCGGGTATCGAGTTGCAGGAGCCGGTGGCCGCTGTGGAGGACAACGGGCGCCTGCAGGTCACAGCCGACGTGGAAGGAAGCTCCTTCTACGAGGTCAGCTTCGAGGCCCGAGTGGCCGGCGGTGGCTGGGAGCCCGCAGGCACGGACGACAACGCCCCCTACCGGATCTACCATGACGTCGCAGACCTGGCGCCGGGGACCCCCGTCGAGTACCGCGCGGTGGTGCGCGATAACGGCGGCCACACGGAGGCGAGCGGGACCGTGTCGGCGGCAGTCCCGGAGCCCGCGGTTTCCATGGTGCTGCCGGAGGAAGGCGCCAGCGTTTCCGGCCGCGCGGAAGTCAGCGCGGTTGCCAGCCCCGAGAAAGCGACGCACGAGGTAGCCTTCGAGCGGCGGGTCGGGGACGGGGAATGGACGGCCATCGGCTCGGACGAATCCTCGCCGGCCTACACGGTCTTCGATGACCTGGAGCCGCTCGGGCTGGCCGACGGGACGCGGGTGCAGTACCGGGCGCTTCTGGGCGGCTCTGTGAGCGAGGTCCGCACCGTTGAGGTGGGCGACGTGGTGGTCCAGCCGCAGGCGGTTGCTGTTGCCGGCAGCCTGAACTCGGAGCTGGGTTGCACCGGTGACTGGTTGCCCGACTGCGCGCAGGCCCAGCTGACCTTCGACCCCGCGGACGGGACGTGGCGGCTGGAAGTGCCGGACCTTGCCAAGGGGTCCTATGAGTTCAAGGCCGCGCTGAACCGGTCTTGGGACGAGAACTACGGGGCGGACGGAGTGCGGAACGGGGCCAACATCGCGCTGGACCATCCTGGCGGTGCGGTCACCTTCCGCTATGACCACCGCCTCCGCCTGATCGAGGCAATCCCCGGGACAAACTAACCCGGCGCCACCACCCACCTTCCCTCCCACCACCCACTCCCGATCGAAGAGACAGCAGATGCCCTACCCAGCCATGGGAAGGGCCTCTGCTGCTCCCTCGTTCGACGGGTCCGCAGGGAATCCACGTAACGGCTGTGGATAACGTCCAGCGGCGCGCGCTGGCCGTTCAACATGGAGAGATGCGCTATCCGCAGGAGCTTCCCGATCATCTGGCCACCACTTCATTCCGCTGGCAGGAAGGTGTGGACGCGGGCCTGTCCGTAAAGCAGCTCAGGAACAGTCAGCTCGACAGTCCGAGCAGGGGAGTGAGGCTGCCCCGTTCGGTCCCGCTGTCACGGGCAGACGAAGTCCGGGCGCTTTCATGGGTTACGTCCGGCTCCGCCATCTCGCATGCAACTGCTGCGGTGATCTGGGAGTTCCCGTTGCCGCACTGGGTGGAGGAACTGTCCGAGGTGCACATCTCCCGGCCAAGCACAGCCAGTACTCCGCGCCGACGGGGGATAGTCGGGCACCGCGTTGTATTGCTACCGGGTGAGATTGCTGTGCACCAAGGCGTACGAGTGACCTCCCGGACGAAGACGTGGCTGGACCTGGCCCAGATCCTGCCGGTCGACGACCTGGTCGTAATCGGCGACCATTTGGTACGCAAACCGCGGCGGAACTTAGAAAACCGGAACAAGCCGCATGCTGCTATTGCGGATCTACATGATGTCATCGCAGCCCACAAGGGGAAGCGGGGTGTGACCCGGGCGGCAGAGGCGGTAGGACTTGTCCGAGTAGGCGCTGATTCCGCTCAGGAGACACGGCTGCGGCTGGCCTTGCTTGACGCTGGACTTCCGGAACCCATACTGAATCAGCCCTTGGTCGATGACTCCGGGCGCAGCTGGCATTCGCCCGATATGCAGTACCGCGAATTCAAGATCGCCATCGAGTACGAGGGAGACCATCACCGTTCGGCCGAACAAATGGCACGGGATGTCCGGCGCGGGGACATCACGGCAGCCGCCGGCTGGTTGGAGCGCCGGATCACCAAGGGAGAAATGTCCAACGGTGCCCGGGCAGCCGTAGCCAAGATCCGCAGAGTCCTCGTCGACCAAGGCTGGTCTCCGGGTTCTGCCCCTCACTCTTGAACGAGGAAGCAGCTGATGCCCTTCCCAGGTCTGGAAAGGGCATCAGCTGCTCAGCGGATCGGAAAGAGCGGGGACCTACGCGAAGTACTTCGGCAGGGTGCCCTCGTGGGCTTCCTTCAGTTCGGCCAGCGGCAGCGAGAACTGGTCCTGGAAGTCCAGCGCCTGGTTCTCGGTGTCCACCACGCCGATGCGGATGTGGGCGAAACCGCGGGCGCTGCACATGTCCTTGAAGCGCACCTCTTCGCTCCGGGCCACGCTAACGACGGCGCGTGCCTGGCTTTCGGAGAACAGTGCGGTAAACAGGTCCACTCCGTCGCGCTCGCAAACCTCGCCCAGACCGATGCGGGCGCCGACGCCGAAGCGCAGGGCCATATCGGACAGGGCAGCGGCGAGGCCGCCCTCGGAGAGATCGTGCGCGGCGTCGATCATGCCGTCGCGCGAAGCGTTGATCAGCAGTTCGGCCAGCAGCTTCTCGGCCGCCAGATCCAGGGCCGGCGGCTTGCCGCCCAGGTGGCCGCGCAGGTTGGCCCATTCGGAACCGTCCAGCTCGTCCTTGGTGACGCCCATCAGGTAGATGGCCTGTCCGTCTTCACGCCAGCCGGAGGGAGTGCGCCGGGCGACGTCGTCGAAACGGCCCAGCACGCCCACTACCGGGGTGGGGTGGATGGCCACGCCGCCGGTCTGGTTGTACAGCGAGACGTTGCCGCCGGTCACCGGGATGCCCAGTTCCTGGCAGCCGTCGGCCAGGCCGCGGACAGCCTCGGCGAACTGCCACATGACCTCGGGGTCCTCGGGGGAGCCGAAGTTCAGGCAGTCCGAGACGGCCATCGGGACAGCACCCGTGGTGGCGACGTTGCGGTAGGACTCGGCCAGGGCAAGCTGCGCGCCCTGGTACGGATCCAGGTAGGTGTAGCGGCCGTTGGCATCGGTGGAGACGGCGACGCCCAGACCGGTCTCTTCGTCCACGCGGATCACACCGGCGTCGTCCGGCATGGCCAGCGCAGTGTTGCCCTGGACGTAGCGGTCGTACTGGTTGGTGACCCAGTCCTTGGAGCACATGTTCGGCGAAGCCATCAGCTCCAGCACGGCGGCCTTAAGTTCCTCGGCGGAGGCGGGGCGCTCGGCCGCGCTGCTGTTGAAGGTGTCAGCCTGCAGGCCGTCCAGCCACTCGGGGCGGTGGTACGGGCGCTCGTAGACCGGGCCTTCGTGCGCCACGGTGCGGGGGTCGACGTCGACAATCTTTTCGCCGTCCCACTCGATGATCAGGCGGCCGGTGTCGGTGACCTCGCCCAGCCAGGAGTACTCGACGTTCCACTTGTCCATGATCGCCTCGAACGCGGCGACGTTCTCCGGCGTCACCACGGCCATCATGCGTTCCTGCGACTCGGACATGAGGATCTCGCCCGGGGTCAGGGACGGATCCCGCAGCAGCACCGAGGTCAGCTCAACATGCATGCCGCCGTCGCCGTTGGAAGCCAGCTCCGAGGTGGCGCAGGAGATGCCTGCGGCGCCGAGGTCCTGGATACCCTCCACCACGGAGGACTTGAACAGTTCGAGGCAGCACTCGATGAGCACCTTCTCCGCGAACGGATCGCCCACCTGCACGGCGGGGCGCTTGGCCGGCTTGCCGTCGTCCTCGAAGGACTCGGAGGCCAGCACAGAGGCGCCGCCAATGCCGTCGCCACCGGTGCGCGCACCGAAGAGGACCACCTTGTTGCCGACGCCGGACGCGTTGGCCAGGCGGATATCCTCATGGCGCATCACGCCCACGGCCAGCGCGTTGACCAGCGGGTTGCCCTGGTAAACCGAGTCGAAGACCACTTCGCCGCCGATGTTCGGCAGGCCCAGGGAGTTGCCGTAGCCGCCGATGCCGGCCACAATCCCGTGGACCAGGCGCGCGGTGTCCGGGTGGTCGATCGCGCCGAAACGCAGCGGATCCATCACGGCCACCGGGCGGGCACCCATGGAGATGATGTCGCGGACAATGCCGCCCACGCCGGTCGCAGCGCCCTGGTAGGGCTCCACGAAGGACGGGTGGTTGTGCGACTCGATCTTGTAAGTGACGGCCCAGCCGTCCCCGATGTCGACGACGCCGGCGTTCTCGCCGATGCCCACCATCAGGTGCTTCTTCATGTCCTCGGTGACCTTCTCGCCGAACTGGCGCAGGTGGACCTTGGAGGACTTGTAGGAGCAGTGCTCGCTCCACATCACCGAGTACATGGCGAGCTCGGCCGCGGTGGGGCGGCGGCCCAGGATCTCGACAACCCGGTTGTATTCGTCTTCCTTCAGGCCCAGTTCGGCCCAGGGCAGCGCGGTGTCGGGGGTCTCCTCCGCGTGCTTGACGGTGTCGATGTTGAACTTGCGTCCTTCAATATTTTCGACGGCGTGCGCGACGTCGCCGAATTCCGCGTGCTCGTTCTTCGCCTCGTCGGCGGTCTCCAAGCGGGCGTCCACTCGTTCACTCATTACTTGGCACCTGCCACAATCTTCTTCAGTACAGAGGTGAAAATTCCCAGTCCGTCCGTGCCGCCGCCGAGCTCAACATCGCCGAAAGCGGAGGAGTCCGGGCCGAAGCCGGCTTCCACGGCGTGCTCAGGGTGCGGCATGAGGCCCACAACGTTCCCGGCCGCGTTGGAGATGCCGGCGATGTCCCGGCGCGAACCGTTCGGGTTCACGTCGACGTAGCGGAAGACCACGCGGCCTTCGCCCTCGAGCTCGTCCAGCGTCTTTTCGTCCGCGACGTACTGGCCGTCCTGGTTCTTCAGCGGCACCACAATCTCGGAGCCTGCGGCGTATTCGGAAGTCCACGCGGTGTTGCTGTTTTCCACGCGCAGCTTCTGGTCGCGGCACAGGAAGTGCAGGTGGTTGTTCTTGATCATGGAACCGGGCAGCAGGTGCGCCTCGGTCAGGACCTGGAAACCGTTGCAGATGCCCAGCACGGGCAGTCCGCCCTTGGAAGCATCGACAACCTGCTCCATCAGCGGCGCGAAGCGGGAGATGGCGCCGGCGCGCAGGTAGTCGCCGTAGGAGAAACCGCCGGGAATTACGACGGCGTCAACGCCCTTCAGGTCATGGTCGCCGTGCCAGAGGCTGACGGCCGTGCCGCCGGCGATGCGGACAGCGCGGGAAGCATCCCGGTCATCCAGCGTGCCGGGGAAGGTGATGACGCCAATGCGGGCACCGGACAGGCCGCTGTCGGGCACGGGCGAGAAGTCGCCGATCAGGGGAGTTTCAGTCATTACTCGCCGGCTCCGATGGTGGCCTCGACGATGACCTCAACGCGGGTGACGTCTTCAATCACCGGGTTGGACAGCAGCGTGGTGGCCGCGTGGCGGGCCTGCTCCAGGATCTCTGCGGTCACTTCGCCGTCGACGGTGAGCTCAAAGCGCTTGCCCTGGCGGACCTCGCTGAAGCCGGTCTGGCCCAGTCGTTTCAGCGCGCCGGCAATGGCTTTGCCCTGCGGATCAAGAATTTCGGGCTTGGGCATGACATCAACAACGATCCGGGGCATCCGGTAACTCCTGTGCTTGGAATCTGGCTCTTCAACGAAGCGAGGCGCGCGGAAACCGTGCCGTCTCACGCTGATCCAGCGCTCCGCGAGCTTGCATCCTCCATTCTACCGGCTCTGGCAAACCGCAAATTCTACGTGACCGCGGCCCCAAACCGGTGCCAAAAACGCGCAGGCCCCCGTACGATTGCGCCATGCCCGAGAAACCCAAGTCCCTGCTCCTGCCCATCATGGCGGCGGCCATTGCCGGCGGCCTGGCCCGCATGGTGGTCCAAAAGTACCGCGCGGACAAGCAGGCCGAGCGTGCCGCCCACGAGGATCTTGCCCGCAGAGTCAGCGAGGCCGTGCGCAACCCCCGCCGCTAGCCGGCGCCCGCACAGCAAACAACGACGCCGGAACCCGGCTGCCGCCGTCGTCCTCCTTGCCCTTCGGCTGGCAGCCTAGACCGCTCCGCCGATGCCGCCGAGCAGCGCTTTCATGGCGTTCCACTCGGAGATCTTGCAGCCGTCGGTGAGGGAGAAGTGCTTGTCCACCGGCTTCCCGTTGAGCGTTCCCGTGACGTGCGCCTGCTGCGGCCCGCCATACTCCTGGGTGCAGATCAGATTCGGATCCGGCAGCCCGAAGAACACTTTCTCGCCGGCATTCGCCAGGGCTTCGCAGGCGGCTGCCGGCTCCCGCACCGTGGAACTTTCAAGCGGCTGCGAGTCTGCGCACTCCAGGATGCGTTCCTGCACGGCCTCGGACCCGGCGGAGGTCAGCTCGATTCTCAGGTTGGCATCGACCATGGTGGTTCCTTCCTCTGGGCTGCTCGGCGGGGCGCTGCCGGGCGCGGACGGGGCTGGCGAAGCCGGTTCCGAAGGCGAGGCGGGCGCCGTCGTTTGCGGCGGGGACGTAGTCGGAGGCGGTTCCTCTTCCGGTGGTGTGCACCCGCCCAGCAGCAGAGCCAGTGCCACCGGCACGGCCAGCAGAGCCCGCGTTGCTCTTGTTGCAGCGCAATTGCTGTCCATGATCTCACCCGTCCATACGGTCCAGACTGTCCAAGTTGTCCAGCGCGGCCAGCAGCCGGCCGCGCAGTATTTGGGATTCCTCCGAGAAGCCGCGCTGGGCCGCGGCGTACTGGGCCCGCCCCTCGGCCGTTTCGATCCGGATCGGCTCGTAGCCCCAGGCGGACAGGTCGTACGGCGAGGCCTGCATGTCCATTTCGCGGATCCGCCAGGACAGTTCGAAGCAGTCCATCACCAGTTCGCTGGGCAGGGCGGGGCTGAGTTTGTAGGCCCACTTGTACAGGTCCATGTTGGCGTGCAGGCAGCCAGGCTGTTCCATGTCCCGCTGGTTCTCGCGGGTGGGCCGCAGTGTGTTCAGCGGCGCGGCCTGGGGTGTGTAGAAGCGGTAGGCGTCGAAGTGCGAGCAACCGATCCGGCTTTCCTCCACCACGGTGTCCGTCCCCTCGGCGCCGAGCCGCAGGTCGAGGTATTCGTGCCGCACCCCGTTGAGCCTGGACTTGTAGACCATCGCCCATTCGTGCAGCCCGAAGCAGGCGAACCGCGCCGGACGGGCGGCGGTGCGGGCCAGGATGACCCGCGCGAAGGCGGTGATTTCTGCCCGCTCCCGGCGAAATTTTTCGTGATCAAAGGTGACCGCGCCGCCGTCGTTAGCCAGGTCCGTTGGCAGCCCCAGCACCCCGCGTTCCGGCGCGGACAGCGGGCGGTAGTACTTCCAATCCTGCCGCTCCATTGTGGCTTCACCGGTCAGGACGACGCCGGCGCCCGGGTGCCAGCGCAGCAGCTGTCCGGGTTTGTGGCTGTAGTAGGTAAAGAGGAAGTCCTCCACGGGATGCTTGCGCCCGGCCGAACGCCGCTGAAGATACGGCTCCGTAAAGCGGGCAGCCCTGCGCTGGTGCTCCTGCGCCCGGAGCAACCACTCCTCGGGCGGGAGGACTTCCGGCCGGATCAACTGCCTTTGCCACATGTATCCATTCTCGCAGGTGCGCACCGCCTGGATTACTACGCCTATATCACTATCCGGGGCGCAGCGCTACACTCAGATCACGGATTGGTGGCGCCGTGAAGGAAGTAATTCGGAAATACCTGAAAGGCTTCTTTGAGAAAAATTTCTGCTGTATTTTGAGCTCACGGGCCCGCCAAAAAGTGACTCCGGTCACGCCGTTGGGGGAAGGGGGCCGGCTTCAGAGCCGGATCGCACGCCGTTCGGTGAATCGTTTCTACACCGAAGGGCGGGCAGCCTGGCGGGCCTGCGGAGCGGATCAAGTTGGTTCGGTCCACAGGATGAAAGGCGTTCCTTCTCATGACCATGCAAAGCAACAGCTTTGTGCGGCGGCGCAGCATCCGCGCCGCCACAGCACTCGCACTGGGGCTGCCGCTGCTACTTTCCGGCCTGGCCGGACCGGCCGCAGCAGCGCCTCCTGTCATCTCCACCACGATTCAAAACTCCCCGCTGGCGGAGGTGCCCGAGCTCTACCAGGACGGGCACTACATCGTCATGCTCGAAGCACAGCCAGTGGCAACGTACGACGGCGGGGTGGCGGGTATCGCTGCCACCAAACCCGAGAAGGGGCGCAAGCTGGACGTTGGCAATGCCAACGCCAAGAAATACCAGCAGCACCTGAAGAAGAGGCAGCAGGCGGTAGCGGCCGAGGAGGGCGTGGAAATCCGCAAAAGCTTCACCACCGCGGTAAACGGATTCGCCGCGGACCTGACCGGCGTCCAGGCGGCCGCACTCGCCAAGACTCCGGGCGTGCTGGCCGTCACCGAGGACGAGCAACACCATCCGGTCTACTCCAGCGTGGATTACCTGGGGTTGCCCGGGAAGAAGGGCGTCTGGAACCAGCAGTACGGCTCGGAGAAGAACGCGGGCAAGGGCACCGTGGTCGGCGTGATCGATACCGGCTACCACCCGCAGAATGAATTCCTTGCCGGCGGGGAGGTCGCCCCGCTCAAGGGCAAGCCCAAGGTCGGGGTGCCCTACCTGAACGGCGAGGGCAAGATCGCCATGCTTAAGTCGGACGGGTCCACCTTTGTCGGCGAATGCCAGACCGGTGCGGCCGGCTCGGGTTTCACCGGCACTGAATGCAACAGCAAGGTCCTGAGCGCGCGCTACTACGCCGATGATTTCCTCAAGTTCGTGCCGCCGGAAAAACGGCATCCGAAGGAGAGCATTTCACCGCTGGACCTTGACAGCCACGGTACCCACACCGCCTCAACGGCCGCCGGCAACAGCGGTGTGGAAACCGCCGTGGACGGCCGGGCGTTCGGCACCGGCTCCGGCGCGGCGCCGGCAGCGAAGGTCTCCGTCTACAAGATCTGCTGGCAGGACAACAGCGCCGCGGCCGCCGGCTGCTACTCCTCGGCCGCGATTGCGGCCATCGAGCAGGCCATCAAAGACGGCGTGGATGTGCTGAACTACTCCATTTCCGGCAACAACAACTCGGTGATCGATCCGGTGTCCATGGCCTTCCTGAGCGCGGCGGAAGTCGGCATCTTCGTCTCCGCTGCCGCAGGCAACGCCGGCCCGGCCGACACCACCGTGAACCACAGTGCCCCGTGGCTGACCACCGTCGCGGCCAGCACATTCTCTAACGAGCTGCAGGGCACGGTTGAACTCTCCGACGGCACCAAGTACCGCGGCACGTCGATCATGAGTTCCGAGCTGGGGCAGACCGCCCTGGTCCTGTCCAAGGACGCCGGTACGGCCGCGGCCAAACCGGAGGACGCGGCGTTGTGCACCCCCGGTTCGCTCGACCCGGCAAAGGTGCGGGGCAAGATCGTCATCTGCGACCGCGGCGTCATCGCCCGCGCCGAGAAGTCGGTGGCGGTGAAGCAGGCCGAGGGTGTGGGCATGGTCCTGGTCAACACGGTGCCCGGTTCCCTGGACCTTGATCTCCATGCCGTGCCGACGGTCCACATCGGAGACCCGGGCATCAAGGACAAGGTCGCGCAGGACCCTTCACTCACCGCCGCGCTGGTCGATTCGGATACCACCGGCCTGCCGGACAGCCCGGTGCCGCAGGTGGCGGCCTTCTCCTCGCGCGGTCCGTCCACAGCCGTCGGATCGGATCTGCTCAAGCCGGACGTTGCGGCTCCGGGCGTCAACGTGCTCGCTGGCGTCTCGCCTGTGGAGGGCGAGGAGAATTTCGGCTTCATGTCCGGAACCTCGATGGCCGCACCGCATGTTGCCGGTTTCGGCGCCCTGCTGCTGGGCAAGAATCCGCTGTGGTCGCCCTCCACGATCAAGTCCGCGCTGATGACCACGGCCGGCGATCTCGTGAACGAGGACGGCACAACGAATACGGACAACTTCGCCACCGGCGCCGGCCAGGTGGACGTCCGGCGGATGGCGGATCCGGGGCTGGTCTATGACGCGGGCGTCGAAGACTGGTACGGCTTCCTGCAGGGCGCGGTGGGTGACATCGGGCTCGACGAAGACCTCGCAATCGAGGCCAAGGACCTGAACGTGCCCTCGATTGCGCTGGGGGCGCTGACCGGCGAAGTTTCCGTGACCCGCTCGGTGACGGCGCTGAAATCCGGGACCTATCGGGCCAGCGTGGAGCTGCCGGGTATCGAGGCCACGGTCGAGCCCTCGGTGCTGAGGCTGCGGAAGGGCCAGGAGGCCTCCTTCACCGTGACCTTCAAGAACGACGGCGCAGCGTACGGCAAGTTCGCAATGGGCGAGCTGGCGTGGCAGGACGGCAAGCGTTCGGTGGCGTCGCCGATCGCCATCCGGCCGATGGAGGTGCTGTCGCCGGAGACCGTGGTGGTTGACTCGGCCGCAAGTGAAGGCTCGGCGGCCATCGAGGTCACCTCCGGAACGGACCAGCCCATCGACGTCGCGGTGGAGGGCATGGCGAAGGCCGATGCAATCACCGCTGAGCGGACGGCCGATCCGAACGGAGTCACCGCCAAGAGCGCGATCGTCGCCAGCCTGGTGGTCCCCGAAGGGGCCACCATGGCCCAGATGTCCATCAACGCGGCAGTTCCCACGGCAGACTGGGACCTCTACGTGATGACTCCTGCCGGTGAACAGCTGACGCAGGCCACGGCCAACTCCAGCGAGACCTTGGTGCTGAACAAGCCGAAACCCGGCACGTACCAGGTGATCGGGCATCTTTGGGGCACCTCCGACGGTGCCACTACAAGCACCGGAACAGTCAACACGGTGGCTTTGGCCGGCGACGCGGGCAACCTGACGGTAAGCCCGGATCCGCTGGAATTGGGCAACGGGGAAGCCGGTTCCGTTGAGGCCAGCTGGGCCGGTCTGAAATCAGGCAGCTGGGTCGGGCTGGTCCGGTTCGGCGACAGTGCCAGCACTGCGCTGACCGTGAACGTCCCGTAGGGGAGCGGCCGTACCAATAAGGCGGTACCAACAACAAAGCGGTGGAGGCCGGCGGGAAACTGCCGGCCTCCACCTGCGGCGTTAGTGCGCTGCCTCCTGCGCGGCGGCAATCAGATCCCGCATTGACTCGTTGAGCGCCACCAGCTGCTCGCGGTCCAGGCCGAGCCGCTGCAGCATGGTGCCCGGCACCGCCAGGGCGTCTTCCCGCAGGGCTTTACCCTTCGCTGTCAGTCCGATAGCCAGGGCGCGTTCGTTCCCCGGTACCCGGTCGCGGGTGATCAGTCCGGCTGCTTCGAGCCGCTTGAGCATCGGCGAGAGCGTGGCGGGCTCCTGGGCCAGGGCTTCGCCCAGATCCTTGACCATCCGGGGGCTCTCTTCCCACAGTGCCAGCATCACCAGGTACTGCGGATGGGTGATGCCGAGTTTCTCGAGGACCGGCTTGTAAGCGCCGATCACGTTGCGCGAGGCTACCGACAAAGCGAAGCAGAGCTGGTGTTCGAGCAGCAGGTCCTCGCCCTGCCGTACGGCTGCGGTCATACGAATCACACCTCTTCAAATAGTTAGCGCACTAAGTGTTAGCCTATGCTGGAAGAAGGAATCGTTCCAATCCGCGGTGCAGACGTAAGGAGGCCCACATGGCCGGCAAGAAGAACTCGGTGCAGAGGTTCATGAACATCACCGGCAAACTTCGCGTGGTCTTCGGCCCCGCGCAAAAGAGCGGCGTGGACCATCCCATGACCGAGGACAACCGCCGTCTGCTTCAGGAACGCGAAGCGGACGCGGCGCAGTGGGAAACCGTGCGCCGGGCGGACGGCAGTACCTACATCGTGCCCAAAAAGCAGTAGAAGTCGTACACTGGTCATACGGATAACAGCCTCGTCAAGAAGGTGATTCAGATGGCTGAGAATTCGCGCTTTCTCCGCACGTTCATGCGTATAACCGCGGAGGCCGCCAAAGTGTGGGGTCCAGCAGACCGGATCGATTCTGATACCCCAGTGGTCCACAAGCACGACGACGCCGAAAAGGCCTCGGAGGAGCAGCTTGCGGAAATCGAAGTGGAGCGGGATGCCGAAGGCCATGCCTATGCAATCCGCAAACGCCACGACGTGGCCTGAGGCCAAATCTGCCAATTAGCCATAAGAAAGACCGACGGCGGTGCCCGCGCAATGCGGGACCGCCGTCGGTCTTTCTTTTTGGCCAGTGCCGGATCAGCGCCCGGTGCCGCCGTAGACGGTGGCCTCGTCCTCGGAGTCCAGGCCGAAGGCGGCGTGGACGGCGCGCACGGCGGTGTCCAGCAGGTCGGCGTGGGTGACGATCGAGATGCGGATTTCGGACGTGGAGATCATGTCCACGTTCACGCCCGCCTTGTGCAGCGCGTCGAAGAACTTGTAGGAAACGCCGGGGTTGGAGCGCATGCCCGCACCGATCAGGGAGAGCTTGCCCACCTGGTCGTTGTAGTCGATGCTGTCGAACCCAACCGTGTCCTGGGAGGCCCGGAGCGCTTCCAGGGCTTCCTTCCCTTCCACCATGGGAAGCGTGAACGAGATGTCCGTCTTGCCGGTTCCCTTGGTGGAAACGTTCTGCACGATCATGTCGATGTTGGAGTGGGCGCCGGCGACAATGCCGAACAGCTCTGCGGCCTTGCCGGGGATGTCGGGCACGCCGATGATGGTGACCTTGGCTTCGGAACGGTCATGGGCCACTCCGGAAATGATGGGCTGTTCCATGGGTTCTCCCTCTTGGATCTTGATCTTGTCGTCGGGGTTGGGCAGCACCCAGGTCCCTTCGTTGGTGCTGAACGACGAGCGGACGTGCAGCGGGACACCGAAGCGGCGGGCGTATTCCACGCAGCGCAGGTGCAGGATCTTGGATCCGGAGGCCGCCATTTCCAGCATTTCCTCGCTGGAGATCTCGTCGATCTTCTGCGCATTGGTGACAACGCGGGGATCCGCGGTGTAGATGCCGTCGACGTCCGTGTAGATCTCGCAGGAATCGGCGTTCAGCGCCGCGGCCAGTGCCACTGCGGTGGTGTCGGAACCGCCGCGGCCCAGCGTGGTGATGTCCTGGCTTTCGCGGCTCATGCCCTGGAAGCCGGCCACGATTGCGATGTCGCCCTTCTCCAGCGCCGTCTTCACCCGGTGCGGGGAGACGTCGATGATGCGGGCCTTGCCGTGGATGGCGTCGGTAATCATGCCGGCCTGGCTGCCGGTGAAGGACTGCGCCGTGGCGCCCTGTTCCTGGATGGCCATGGCCAGCAGGGACATGGAAATTCGTTCGCCGGCGCTCAGCAGCATATCCATCTCGCGTGCGCTGGGGGCGGAGGTAACCTGGTCAGCAAGATCAAGCAGCTCGTCGGTGGTGTCGCCCATCGCGGACACAACAACCACAACTTCGTTGCCGGCAGCCTGCGTGTCGACCACGCGCTGGGCAACCCGCTTGATGCCTTCGGCGTCCGATACTGAGGAACCACCAAACTTCTGCACTATCAAGCTCATGCGCTCTCTAAACAACTCCTGGATTGGGGCCGACCGGCAGCCTGGCACGGTAGGCAATTGGGAAATCTGCCGATGCATACACGTCGGCTGCAGACGCACTCGGCAAGGAAAGTCTAGCGCCGCGGAGCTATCCGCGGTGAATAGATTTGAACAAACAGGCCAGTGTGACCTTCGGAAAATCGGGAACAACGACGGCGGCGGGCCGGCTTACGCACGGCAGTCGCCGCCGTCGTCGCTTGGGTTTTATCGGTGTCAGTGCGTGCCGATCTGGCCGTCACTGCTGCCGAGCACGGCACGCAGGAATGCCTGCGTGCGTTCGTGCTGCGGGTTCGTGAACATGACGTCCGGCGTTGCCTCCTCGACCACGCGCCCGCCGTCGAACATCATGACCCGGTTGGAAACATCGCGGGCGAACTGCATCTCATGCGTGACGATCAGCATGGTGATGTCGGTGGTTTCGGCGATATGGCGCAGAATGCCGAGCACTTCGCCCACAATCTCCGGGTCCAGCGCCGAGGTGACCTCGTCCAGCAGCAGGATGTCAGGATCCATGGCCAGGGCACGGGCAATCGCAACGCGCTGCTGCTGGCCGCCGGAAAGCTGCAGCGGGTGGGCTTTGGCCTTGCCCGGAAGCCCCACGCTTTCGAGCAGCTCCATGGCGCGCTTGGTGGCCTCCGCCTTGGACTGGCCGAGCACGTGGACCGGAGCCTCGATGATGTTTTCCAGCACGGTCATGTTGGGAAACAGGTTGAACTGCTGGAAGACCATGCCGATGCGTTTGCGGATCTGTTTCTGGGCCTTTTCGCTGCGCGCAACGCGCTTGCCGTCCCGCAGTTCGTGCGTGAGCGGTTCGCCGTCGATGTAGATGTACCCGTCGCTGAGGCTCTCCAGCGTCATGACCAGCCGGAGAATGGTGGTCTTGCCGGAGCCGCTGGGCCCGATCAGGGTGACGCGGTCGCCCTTGGCCACCTCGAAATTGAGGTCCTTGAGGACCACGTTGTCGCCGAACCGCTTCTCCACATTCTCGAACCTGATGGCCGGAACGGCGGCCGCGGTGCCGTTGCCGGCCGCGGTGTGGGGATCAGTAGTTGTAGGCAAGGCGCTTTTCCAATCTGGAGATGAGCAGGGAGGTCGGGTAGCTGGCGAGCAGGAAAATCACGCCGGCCAGGGTGATGGCCTCCATATATCTGAAGTTGTTGCCGCCGAACGTGAGCCCGGCCCGGACCATTTCCACCACGCCGATGGTCAGCAGGAACGGGGTGTCTTTGAACATCGAAATGGCGTAGTTGCCCAACGCCGGAACGGTTGCCCGCAGGGCCTGCGGAACGATCACGGCCGTCCAGGCCCGCCGCTTGGACATGGACAGAGCGGTGGTGGCCTCCCACTGGCCCTTGGGCACCGAGTCGATGCCGGCCCGGTAGACCTCGGCCATATACGTGGAGTAGTGGATACCGAAGACCACGATGCCGATGGTCAGCGGTTCGACGGTCAGGAAGGTCCAGTACGCGAACAGCAGCTGCACCACGATCGGCGTCATCCGGATGAAGTCGCCGATGAAAGTGATGACGGCACCAATCGGTTTCGGCACCGACATGCGCAGGATCGCGATGAAGAGTCCGAGCACGGCCGCGATGGCGGTGCTCAGTACGGTGACGATTAAGGTGACCTGGACGAAGGCCACGAGCAGTTCGGGCAGTACCGCCCAGGCGGCGTCCCAATCCCATAAGCCGTTCATACTTTCCGGCCTCCTTCCGCTGCGGCGGTCTCCGGGGTCTTCGGGGTCAGCGCCTCGCGCAGCGATTCGCCGCGGCCGAGGCGGTGCTTGGCCCGTACCTCAAGAGCGTTCATGATCAGCGTCAGGATGTACGCGATGACGAAGTAGATCACCAGGCTCACGCCGTAGGCGAAGAAGGTGTCCGTCTGTTCGCGCAGCTGCTCGGTGTGGTAGGTCAGGTCGGCAAGGGTGATGAAGCTGACGATTGCCGTGCCCTTGAGCATGTGGATGAGGTAGTTCGTCAGCGAGGGAATCATTAGCGCCCAGGCCTGCGGGAAGATGACACGGATCATCTGCTGCGACTTGGACATGCTCAACGCCGTGGTGGCTTCCCATTGCCCGGTCGGAACCGAATTGATGGATCCGCGCACTACCTCGGCCGCGTAGGCGCCGTAGTTCAGGCCCAGGCCGAGGATGCCGCAGACCATTGCCGGCAGCTCCAGCCCCAGCTGCGGCAGAACAAAGAAGAAGAAGAACAGCTGGACTACCAGCGAAGTGCCGCGGAAAAATTCCATGATCCCCCGGCATAGGCCGCGGAGCACAATGTTGTGCAGCCGCGAGCCCAAGCCGAGGATCACGGCGATAACCATCGCCAGCAGGGCGCCGCCGAGAGTCAGCTGGAGGGTAATCCCCAACCCGTCCAGGATCCTCGGCCACGCCTCTGCCAGCGCTTCGAAATTGCTTTCCATTAGGTGGACTAGCCCACGTCTCCGGAGCAGAGCTGCTCGGTCGTCAGGTCCTTCGGCGGGAGGTTCTCGGCTGTGAAGCCGAACTCGCCGACTACGTCCGTGTAGGTCTCTTCGGACTCGGTGATCTTGGCCAGTTCCGCGTTGTAGGCCTCCAGCAGTTCCGTGTCGCCCTGGCGGAAGACCGTGGCGCCGGCACCGATTTGCTCTACGCCGTCGATGACCTGGACAAAGGGTTCAGTAACCTCGATGCCGGCATCCGGGTTCTTCTCGGCCAGCCAGTTCAGGGAGATGGCCGTCATGGCGAACGCATCGGCGCGGCCTGCCGCGACAGTGTCCATGCCGTCCTGCGCGTTGCCAACCGACTGGACATCCAGGCCCAGCTTGTCGGCGTACCCGGCTTCGATGCCGCCGGAGAGAACGGCCAGCTTGATGTCCTCGCCGCCTTCTTCAGCAGCCACGACCGAATCCAGGTCCGTCAGGTTCTTCGGGTTGCCCTCCTGGACCATCAGTGCCGTGGTGTACATGATTTCCGGGTCGCTGAAAGCGGCCTGCTCGCAGCGCTCCGGCAGGATGGACATGCCGGCACTGACCACGTCGAACCGGCCTGCATTCAGACCCGGGATCAGTGCGTCCCAGTCCACCAGGAGTGCTTCAACGTTCTCGACGCCGAGCTCGCTGAAGATCTTCTCGTGCATGGCAATGGTCGCACCGGTCGGCTCGCCGCCTTCCTGGAAGGAGTACGGGGCCTCGCCCGCAATGCCAACGGTAACGGTGCCCGACTCCTGGATTTCCGCCAGCGTGTTGCCCGCAGCGGGGCTCTCTCCGCCGCCTTCGCCGCCCTGCTCGATCTGTCCGTCGCCGCAGCCAGCCATCAGCACCAGCGCCAGCACGCTCCCCGCGGCCATTGCCGCCCGGGACTTAGTAGTACGAGCGTTCATCATGTTCCTCTTTCGGTCGTGAAATGGGCGAAGCCACCCGGTCTACGCACATGCGCACCCCAGCCGACCCGACCCGAATTTGGGATGACTGAGATCAACGCTAGTAATTTTCGTCACCACATACAATCTGCAAGTCTGCATGTATGATTGTCGACAGCAGCGCGACCCGGAGTATTTCGCTCCGGTTACGGGCTGAAATCCGCGTACTTCCGCGGATGTTGGCCCTCACACTTATACTGATTACGATTTGGCCACGATGCGGATTCGTCCCCAGCCTGTGCACTACTCAGGAGTAATCCAGGTGCCAAACGCAAGACACGTAAGGACCCAGATGCCCCATCCCTCTGCACACCGCAACGCGCCGGCCGTCCTGAGAGTGCATCGTCCCTCGACTGTGGACCTGATTGCCACGGAACTGCGCAACGCCATCTATTCCGGTGCGCTGGCCGTGCGTTCGCCGCTGCGCGAAGTAGAGATTGCCCGGCAGCTTGGCGTAAGCCGCAGCCCCTTGCGTGAAGCCGCCCAGCGCTTGGTCCAGGAAGGGCTGCTGACGGCCAAGCCGGGGCAGGGGATGCGCGTGGCCGTGATCGGCGAAGACCGGCTGGATGACCTGTTCGAGGCCCGGGTCGCGGTGGAGAGCCACGCGGCCCGGATGATCATCGATAAGCACGACGACGCCGCCGTCGCCAAGGTTCAGCGCGCTTTCGACCATCTGTTGCGGGCGGCCGAAGGCAATGATGCCCGTGCCATCGGCGACGCGGACCTGGATTTCCACTTCGCCCTGGTCGACGCCGCGGACAATGCGCATCTGAGCCGCTACATGTCAACGCTGGTGGTGGAGACCCGGCTCGCGGCCTTCAGCAGCAAGCGCGGCTACATCGTGCGTAAAGACATTACCCAATCGCACCATGGCATCATGGCTGCCCTGCAGGACTGGGACTCCGAGGCCGCGGCCGATGCCATCAGGGAACACATGGTGGAAGCGGTGGACCGGCTGACCGGTGTACTCGAAGAGCGGGGCGTTCACGTGGAAACTGTCACCGAGGAACCCGCTCCCGCAGGAGCCTACGCGCTGGGGCCGATCACCCAGCCGCTGACGGATCTTTCCTGAACTTGGCTAGCTGAGCTGGCGCCGGCCTTCGAAGGCACGGCCCAGCGTTACTTCGTCGGCGTATTCCAGATCTCCGCCGACGGGAAGGCCTGAAGCCAGCCGGGTTACCTTGATATCGAAGTCTTTGAGCAGCCGCGCGACGTAGGTCGCCGTCGCCTCGCCCTCCAGGTTCGGATCGGTGGCGATGATGATTTCCTGGACCTGGCCATCGGTGAGCCGGGTCAGCAGTTCCCTCATCCGCAGCTGATTAGGGCCTACGCCGCCGATCGGATTGATGGCACCGCCAAGCACATGGTAGCGGCCGCGGAAGGACCGGGTGCGCTCTATGGCCACGACGTCCTTCGACTCTTCCACCACACAGATTTGGGTGGGATCCCGACGGGGATCACGGCAGACGTTGCAAGTCTCCTCCTCGGAGACGTTGCCGCAGATCGAACAGAACTTCACCCGCTCCTTGACGTTGGTGATGGCCTGCACCAGTTGCTGCATGTCGGCAGGATCGGCTTCCAGGATGTGGAAAGCGATGCGCTGGGCTGACTTTGGTCCAATACCGGGGAGCCGGCCAAGCTCGTCGATTAGCTCCTGGACGGCACCTTCGTACACTGAACCTCAATCTCCAAACAGTCTAGGAACCGTCGAGGCTCTGCTCCTCAATCAACCGCCCGCCCAGTATCCGTTCAATGGCGGCGCGGCCTACCAAGCCCGAGTCTTCGATGGCTAAGTCATCTTCACTGGGAATGTCCTCGACGTGACTCAAGTTTAGGCCACTGCCGCCCCTGCTGCCGAAGACTGGCCCGGCGGGAGTGCCGGCTGGCCGGCTTTGCGCTTCGGCAGCTCTGGCCTGGTTGAGCAGCCGCTGGTAGCGGCTCATGGGTTTATTGGGATCCGGCGCAGCAGCGGTGTCAGGCGTTTGGGCCGAAGTTAGAGCATCAGCGGGCGACGGCGCAGGGGCTTGGGATGCTGCCGAAGCCTGCGGGGATGCGGCCGCGGGGGGCGGTGATGGCTGCACCGGGACCTGCGGCCGCCTTGGCTCGAGGTCCGGGCTGGCGTCCCATTCTTCCGACGGCGGTTCCTCATCTGAGAAGGGAATGTCGTCGTAGGGAGATTGAGGCACGTCCGGCACACTCGGCGAAGCAGGCTTTTCAGGCTGCGGCCGGTCGGTTGCAGGACGTTGTCCGTTTTGCGCGGGGACTTGCGGCGCAGATGCTGCGCCGGAAGCCTGGGGCGGTTCCCATACCGTTGGCCTGGCGGCTGCCGGCTGCCCTTGGGCAAGGTGGCCGAATACCGGCCGTTCCCCGGGTGCCGGCGGAGGTACGGTCACCGGTTCCGCTGCTGCCACTGGACGGGAGGACGCAGCGGACGGTGCGCTTGCGGCGGACGGGGCGCTCTGCGCGGAGGCGCTGCTGGGAGCCGACGGGCTGCTCTGGACCGACTGTGCGCTTTGTGCAGACACGGCACTGGTGCCCGACGGACTGCTGGCTGGGGACGGGGCGCTTTGGGGGGACGTTGCACTGACACCCGACGGTACGCTGTCCGCCGATGGCGCACTTTGCCCCGATGCCATGCTGCTGGTGGAGGCCGCACTCTGTGCAGAAGGTTCGCTGAGCGCCGATGGAGTCCTGGCGGGGAGCGTGGTGGTTGCAGTAGCCGCGCTTGCTGACTGAATACCCGCGGAGGCGGAGTTCGCGTCCGGGATGGGAGCCACGGGTCCCCACACATTGCCAACGTTCTGCGCAGGAACTGCCTGACGGTTCTGGGTAGGGCTGGCGGCAGGGACAGGCCTGTTCTGGCCGGCATTTTGCGCCGGGGCAGGCTCTGCCGCAGGCGCGGCAGAGGACCCGGCGGCGGGCATGGCCGGTGCGGGCGCGTTCATAGTCCGTGGTGCCGCACCGTCTGCCGGCGGCTGCCAGCTAGTAGGTACTTTTGGGGCGGGTTCACCCGCTGCCCGGGCAGAGCCTCCGGCCGTAACGTCGATGGCACAGTCGACGCCGAGCACCTTGAAGATGCATTGTCTGAGGATTCCGGCGTTCTCCTGCTTGCTGCTGAACGCATTCATCGCACCGGAGTTCGAGAAGGCCACTGTCAGCGTCCGGCCATCGAAACCGGCAAGCGAGGTGTGTGGTTCAACTGTCATCCAGAGGAACTTCTTCTCGGTTTTCAGGACATCCATGATTTCCGGCCAGGCGCGGCGGAACATCTCCACTGATCCGGTGGCACCAGATGCAGCAGGGCGCTGTTGGGCTGCCGCCGCCGGGGGGCCCGATTGTGCTGGCGCCGGAGCTGGGTGGCCTGTCGGCGCGCCCGGCTGCGTTGTGGGTCGCGGGCCTGACTGTGCGGAGGAAGAGGGGCCTGCTTGTGCTGCTGCGGGAGCAGCCGGCTGGGTTGGTGCAGGCTGTTGCGCCGGTGCCGGTGCCCGTGCCGGAGCTTGCTGGCCAGGTGCTGCCTGCTCCGCAGGAACTGCAGGCGCGGGGGCGGGCTTTGCCGGTTCCGGCTCGGGAACCGCACCCCAGGTGCCGCCCCAATCACGCGAGGCCGGCTGCTCTTCTGGCTGCTGTGCGGCAGGAGCCGGGGAAGCGGTGGGTGCCGCCTGAGGACCAGTCGGCACAGTCTCCTCGGCAGTTGGTTGCGGCTGCTGCCGCGGTTCCTCCGAGGGCTGGATGGGAGTGGGAGTGCTCTGGGGTGCGGGCTGGGCGGGGGCCGGCGCCGGCTGCACGGGGGGCGGTGCGTTCTGCGGCGACGGCTGCGTTTCTGCTGCCGGTACTGGTTGGGTGCGGGCGGCGCGGAGCGCTTCCCGGACCTGGGCCGCCCCGCTGGCACCTTCGGCACTTGGTACGGAAGGCGCGGATCCGGCGTCGTAATTGGTTTCTGCGGCGGGCGGAGCGTGGTTGGGCGCTCCGGCGGGCAGCTCCCCGGCATACGCGAGCCGGCGCTCGATCCGGTCCACGCGGGCCGCGACGCCTCGTTCGGCCTGGTCGGCGACCGGCAGCAGGATGCGGGCGCAGAGAAGTTCCAGATGCAGGCGCGGCGATGTGGCACCGGTCATCTCGGTAAGCGCCTGGTTGGTGATGTCCGCGGCGCGGGAGAGCTCGGAGGCACCGAGCTGGTTGGCCTGGGTCTGCATCCGCGCGATCTGGTCTTCGGGCACACCGCGGAGGATGGCGTGGGCGCTCTCCGGCATAGCCTTGACGATGATCAGGTCGCGGAAGCGCTCGAGCAGGTCCTCGACGAAACGGCGCGGATCATGGCCGGTCTGCACCACGCGGTCCACGGCGCTGAAAACGGTGGAGGCGTCCTGGGCAGCGAAGGCATCGACGACGTCGTCGAGCAGTGAGGCGTGGGTGTAGCCGAGCAGGGAGACGGCCAGTTCATAGTCCAGCCCCTCGGGCCCGGCGCCGGCCATGAGCTGGTCCAGCACGGAGAGCGAATCGCGCACGGAACCGCCGCCGGCGCGGACGACGAGCGAGAGCACTCCCGGGGCAACCGGCACGTTTTCCTGGTTGCACAGCAGTTCCAGGTACTGCATCAGCGGCTCCGGCGGCACCAGCCGGAACGGGTAGTGGTGCGTGCGCGAGCGGATGGTCCCTATGACCTTGTCCGGCTCCGTGGTGGCGAAGATGAACTTGATGTGTTCCGGCGGCTCTTCCACGATCTTCAGCAGGGCGTTGAAGCCGGCCGAGGTGACCATGTGGGCCTCGTCGATGATGAAGATCTTGTAGCGGTCCCGCACCGGGGCGAAGGTGGCGCGCTCGCGCAGATCGCGGGCGTCGTCCACGCCACCGTGGCTAGCGGCGTCGATTTCGATGACGTCCAGGCTGCCTGGGCCGCCGCGGCCGAGCTCGACGCAGGAATCGCATTGTCCGCAAGGGGTCGGCGTCGGGCCTTGGGCGCAGTTGAGGCAACGGGCCAGGATCCTGGCGGAGGTGGTCTTGCCGCAGCCGCGCGGGCCGGAGAACAGGTAGGCGTGGTTGACGCGGTTCTTCTGCAGAGCGGCCATCAGCGGATTGGTGACATGCTCCTGCCCAATAACGTCCGCGAAGGAATCGGGGCGGTAACGACGGTAGAGGGCTGTACTCACGATAAGAACCCTATCGGTTGCGGCTCGTACTTTGCATCAGGCATCCCGGCGCTGGGGATAGACGTAAAAGACCCCTCATGCACCTGCCAGAGCCCGCTTACCCTTGCTACCTTCCGGTCCTGGGGGAGTTCACAGGATGACACCACATGAGGGGCCGTCCAATAGTCTACCCGAGATGGACGGGTGGCTGAAAATCGGTCCGGTGCCGAGGGTGCCCTAGTGGCGTGCGTCGCGCGATTCGCCACTTTCGGAAGCCGTCAGGTAGTCTTGTACCTGCTCTTGTTGAGCAAAACATCTGGAGGATTCGCCTAGCGGCCTATGGCGCACGCCTGGAACGCGTGTTGGGTTCACGCCCTCGGGGGTTCAAATCCCCCATCCTCCGCGGATAGGAAAAAGTCCCGCCCCTGTGGCGGGACTTTTTTCTTTAATTGAGTGACTGTCCGCCGAGGCTCACGGGTCTCGGGCACGGCTGGCGCTAATATCTGGTGATACGTAACATCGGCCCTGGTGGCCGTACAAGCAGGGGGCGTCATGTCGAAAGTTGATGTACTGCGACGGATCGTGGCAGGCACGCTGCAGCATCGTAAGAAGACGCTCGACGCCGCCAACCGGCAGATCAAGCTCCTTGAAGAGCAGAACAAGCTGCTGAAGTCGCTCGTCCAGACCCAGAATTCGCTCGCCCAGACCGAGAAGAAGCGCGACGAGGTCATCGCGAAACTGCACTGGGAGGCGCAGCGCACGCGCACGATCGCGGAGAACATCCGCGGAGCCGTCATGGCGCCTATCCGCCAGGACATTGCCGAGGTCATGCAGGCCAAGCAGTTGGATCACCTCGAAACGCTGGCGGTCATCCGTGACGAGCGTAAGAGCTTTGCGCGGTTCGGCGACGGAGAATTCCGCCTGATGTACCGCCGCGAGCACAATTTGAAGTTCCATAAGAACTCGCCGGAGCTGATGACCGCGTTGAAGAGCGTCCTCGTGTCGCCCCATCCGGACACCCTGTTTGGAATGCCTCAGGTGTTCCTCGGGCTGCACTGGTCCATCGTGTATGCGGAGACCTGGCATTTCGTCGGGCCGCTGGTGGCAACACAGGAACGTTTCGGCAACAGCCATGTGACCCGCCCTTCCACGTTCGACCAATACGGTCAGGACGCAGTGGAAGCGTGGCGGTCCGTCTGGGCCGGCCGGGATGCAGCCGTCATTACCGGCGAAGGTTCCCGCTTCGACCTGATCGACCCCTTGTTTGGCTCGCTGCGCAGTGCTACGGAGTTCTTCTCGAAGCCGACGGACGCCTTTGATGATCTGCCCCGACTGGTGGACCAGGTTGTTGCCTCCGGGCTGGATCTGGCGTTGCTCTCGCTGGGGCCCGCGGCGACGGTAGCTGCAGACATGCTCGCCGCACGCGGGGTGCAGGCCCTGGATATCGGACACCTGTCGGCGAGTTACCTGAACGTCCTTGAGGGTGCTGCCCTGCCGGAGGAAATGCCGACGGCGCGTCGGGTTGCGGCCGAGATCACCGCGAAGTAGCAGGGATGCTGGGCCCTAGCCGGCCTGATCCGCGTGGCTAGGCGGGGTAGGTGCGCTCGATGGCGCGGAGCGCTGTTTCGTAGGCGGCGGCCCAATCGGTGCCGGGGACATTGGCGAGTTCGAGGCTGACGAGTCCGTGGACCTGGCCCCAAATGGCTGCGGCAACCAGCGGCACGGACTCCTCGGATCCGGCTGCGGCGAGTGCTTTGGCCACCGCCTCGTACAGGGGTTGGATAGCGTTCGAGGACGCATCGGGACTTGGTTCGCAAGGGATCTGCGCCGCGGTGGAGCCGAACATCAGCGTGTAGAACGCCGGGTGCTCCAGCGCCCACTGACGGTAAGCCCTACCCAGTGCCGCCAGACCCCCGGGAGAGGCCGCGCGCTGGGAATCCCCGAAGGAGTGGAAGGCGTCGTCAACCACCGCCGTCAGCAACTGCGACTTGCCGCCGAAAAGCGAGTAGACCGCCGTCGTCGAGGTGTTCGCTGCTGCTGCGACATCGCGCAACGCCACCCGACTGGGACCCTGCTCGGCCATGAGGATTGCCGTCGTTTCGATCAAACGCTGCCGCAGTTCGGAATCGTAAACAGTAGGTCTTGCCATGGCTCCCATTGTTCCATAACATTGTTTTATAACGTCGTTATAAAATGAAGCGGCACCAAGAACGTAGGAGAAGGCCATGGGCCAGAGCGTTATTTCCGGCAGGTTTACCGCGGTCCCGGAGACAAAGACCGTGACGGTTTTCCTGATCGGCATGCGGGCCAACCGCTGGTGGAAGTTCGGCAAACTGCTGCCCATGTCTACGGCCATGGCGCGCATGCTCAACCATCTGGTGACCACGCCGGAAGCGGGTCTGCTGGGCTTCCATTCATGGTTTGGCAGGACCACCATCATGCTCAGCTACTGGGAAAGCCCCGAGCACATCCAGCGCTTCGCCGCGGACCGGACGGCTCCGCATCTGGAGCCCTGGCGCAAATTCATGCGGGAATCGGCGGGCAGCGGCGACATCGGCGTGTGGCACGAGACCTACCAGGTTGCCGTGCACGACCAGGAGTCCGTTTACAGCGACATGCCGCCCTTCGGCCTCGGCGCCGCGACCAAGAGCGCGCCGATCGGGCGCGGCAGCAATACCGCGCGGCAGCGGATGGGGCGGCAGAAGCCGGCCAAGGTCTGAGGTCCTGCGCTCCGGCCTGACACTCAGGCATTCTGCTGGGACAGCCGGGCGATCCGGCGGCGGGCAGAGACTTCGCTCGGTGGTTTTGGGCCCAATCCCAGCCGCACAAACGCCAGCACCAACCGAGTGGCGGGACGCACCGGAAGCGGTAATGGGCCTAGCGAAGGTTTCTTCAGGCCGAGCAGTTCCAAATAGTGCGGTTCCAGCGTGTTGACCGCGCCGGCGAACAGGATCCGGTAGCCGAGCCGCTGGGAGCGGGGGAGCGGCGGGTGGCGGATGAACTCCACCGCCTCCGCCACCTTGGCGTCATGCAGCAGCTCCGGGCGGAAGGCCGCCAACTGCTCATCCAGTTCTGCCCGGGTCCGGGGCGGATGGGGAACCTGCATCAACTCGCCGGCCTTGGCCCACTCGGCGACGTACTGGTCCTGACCACCCGGTATCGGTTTTCCATATGCCGTGTGCGCGGCCAGGAAGGCCTCCACGAAGGCCACATGTACCCAGCTGAGCAAGCCAGGATCATTGGCGTAGTAGTTGCGCGTTGCTCCGTGGGCACCCAAGTAGGTGCCGCGGACCCTTTCGTGCAGTTTCAGGATGCGCTCGCAGGCGGTGTGCGCCGCAGCCGTGTCTCCGTAGGTGACCGTCATGATCCAGCGGCTGGTGGACGCCAAACGGACCAGCGGCCGTTCACGGTACATGGAGAAATCGTCCACGCCCGCCAACGCACCTGGATGCAGCGATTGCACCAGCAGCGCCCTGATCCCTCCGACCAGCGTGGTCACGGAGCCGTGTACAGCCCAAACGGCCGAACCCGGGGCAAAGAAACCTTCGTCCTTTCCCTCAGCGAGATCCAGAGCCCACTGCGGCACCTCGCCGTTGGTAGCCGACAACGTCCTCCGGAGCTCGCGCCGCAGCGCCTTGAGTGCGCCCATGCCTTCATTATTGAACGGGCGGCAGCAACTGTCATCGCCGTCGGGCGGATTGCCCCTGGATAACCAAAGCACGACGCCGGGTGACCGGCGAATCTGAGCCGGGCACCCGACGTCGTACGCGGGTTATTGAAGCGCCAGTGAAGAGGGCGCGGGAAGCTACTTGGCGAGCAGCTCCGGGTAGTACTTTTCGGTCACATCGGGGTGGGCGCGCGCGCGTCCCTTGAGCATATTGGCGCCGAACTGGGCAAGCATCGGGTTGTTGGGATCGTCCGAGAGGCCGCGGGATTCGGACTTCAGCTCGTCCGGCAGCGGGATCGGGTCGATCATGGCATCCAGGCGGGGCGACCAGAAGAACGGTACCGAGTAGCGGTCCACGCCGGGCGGCGGGGCCTGCACGCGGTGGATGGTGGCGGTGATGTAGCCTTCGGTGGCCACCTCCAGCATCTCGCCCAGATTCACCACCAGTGCGCCTTCGATCGGCTCGACGGGCAGCCATTCGGTGGTGCCGGGAGGCTGCACCTCAAGGCCGCCCACCTGATCCTGCAGCAGCAACGTGATGAAGCCGTAGTCGGCGTGGATGCCCACGCCCTGGTCCCCGGCATCCTCGACGACGCCGCCAACGTAGTGCACCAGCTTGCCCATCCAGTGCGGGCTGCCGGCATACGCTGCGTCGAAGTAGTCCTCGGGCAGGCCGAGGCCCACGCCGATGCCGGAGAGCAGTTCCCGGCCCACGGTGGACATCAGGTCTGCCCAGGCCATGGCCTTCTCGCGCAGATCCGGCTGGGCCTGGTCCGGCCACTGGTTCGGGCCGCGCAGCAGCAAGTACTTCTGGTCCTCGGTGTAATCGGCAACCGGTTCGGACTCCGGCGAGTAGTCCAGCTGCTCGCGGGCATCCGCTTTGCCCTGGGTGCGCTCGGTGCCCATCCGGGTGTAGCCGCGGAAGTGCGGCGAGTTGCGGTTGTCCAGCTTCAACCGTTCCTCGAGCGGCAGGTTGAAGAAGCGCTGCATGGCGTCGAAGAGCTCGGCCACCTGGTGCTCGCCGGCGCCGTAGCCGGTGATCTGGAAGAAGCCGACCCGGTGAGCGGCGTCGCGCAGCTGGTCGACGAAGACGGGGTTGAAAGAGCCGTCTTCGAGGCGTGCAGTTCGGAGGTCTAGAACAGGTATGGTCCCCTGGTTGTTTGACATGCTCGCAGACTAGCACTCGTCATACTTGACATCCGCGCGTCGGTTACGAAATGTGTTTTTCTGCCCCAAATGGGCACCGGCCAGTGCCCGGTGTCCCGGCTTAGAGCGTCTTGGCGATGGCGGCCCAGGTGCGCAGGAAAGCGCCGCCGGAATACTCGTGGATGGAGTCCGGAAAGCCCAGATGCGCGGCGGTCAGCACCGGGTACGGCTTCTGCGGGATGCCGTCTGCGGGGCGCACGTCCACATGGACCACCGCATGCCCGTTGTAGTGCAGGGTGTCCGCCATCGCGTAGTCGGTGCGGGAATCGCCCATGGTCCGCCACGCGTGCGGGATGACCCCCTCCGCCGCGAGCATCTCCAGGGCGCGCTGGGCGCCGAGGTCCTTGCCCAGCCGGATCGATTCGATATCGGTGGAGATAATGGTCGGATCCAGCCGGTAGTCCACCTGGTCATCGCTGTCCGGCTCATGGTGATCCAGCCGGCTGGCACCCAAGTTGAACTTGCCCATCAAAGCCAACGCCTCGGCGTCGAACTCTTCCTGCAGCCGCCGGTATTCGAGGTTGTCTGCCTCGACGACCTGTTCCACGGAGACCATGGCGTGCTTGGTCTCGTCGAAGAACATGTGGCTGGAGTAGCGGGTCGCCACCAGCTGCCGGATCTCCGCGGCGTAGTCCTGCGGAACGGACAGCGAGCGGTCAACGTGGATGGTGCCCGGGCCTTCGGCTCCGAAGCTGAACCAGACCGCGCCCTTTTCGCACACCGCATGGAACCGGATGCCGCTGGGGATGCCGGTGGCCAGCATCGGATCCATGACCTGCTCGCGGATGAAGGCATCCGAGCGGCCGGTGTTGAAGACCACCGGCCAGCCTTTCGAGGCCATGGTCAGCAGGGCCTCGAGAATGCTCGTCGGCACGGTGCGGCTGACCGGGCTGGCAATCGGACCGTCCACATCAAGCAGGAGACCGATGGGTGGCTGGGCAGGGCGATGCGGCGTACCGGCGGTGAGAGTCATGCCCTCATTATCTCAATCTGCCCCGGTGAGCCGAAGTCGGCCGGCGGACCCTACGTTTTCTCCAAGGTTTTGGTTGCAAGCTGTTGGAACCACACCATCCAGACGTAGTTGGGGATACGGAAATGATGACAGTAGTTGGGGAACATACTGTCGCGCCTGAGTCCGAAGGAACCGAGGTTCCGACGGGCTTGACGCGCAGAGTATTTGGAGTCCTAGTAGGCGCCGGCGTGGCCGGCATTATCGGCGGAGGCAGCCTTCTCTCAGCCTCGAAGAACGCCGCGGATACCGGAGGGATCTCCCGCGGATCCGGGGTATGGACGTCCTTTGGAAGCGTCCGCATCGTAGCCGCGGAAAGACAGTCGCGGATGCCGCAGACACCCGGCGCGGGGGGTTCTACCGCGGCCGCTACCGGTGCAGCATCCTCCGGCCACGATCATGGCGGCGCAGCCGTGTCCGGCACCCAGCCGGCCAACTTCACCTGGGGCGACCATGTGGTGCTGCAGCTGGAAGTCCACAACGGACTGGACCGGCCGGTCCTCTTCTCGCCCGGCCAGCTGCGGCTGAAAGTGGGCCCCGACGGACCCACGGTCACCAACCGGTCATCCGGCGCCGGCAAGGGCGCGTTGGACCCGGGCGCCACAAACAACTTCTGGATCAGCTTCCTGGTGCCCTCCGACAATGAGCAGCTCTCTGCCGAATTCACGGATCCGTGGTCGGACGGCGCGCCGCTGGCCCTGGAACTGCCCACGGTCCTTCGCCGGCCCGGATGGCTGGAGAACAATCATGGGTGAGTTTGAAAACAACGGCCAGCAAAACGACGACGGCGGGGCCCTCCTGGGCGAGGACGCGCCGGTGAGCCGCTGGAGCTTTGTGAAATACGGAGCTGCCGCGGGGCTCGGCGCGCTGGCGCTGGCCGGCGCGCAGCCGGCCCACGCGCGAACCACGACGCCGACCGAGGAAGCTGAGGCGCCCGAGCCCACCGATCTAGCGACGGGTGTTGCCACCGGCGTGGCTACCGAAGAGGCTGAGGACCTGGAGCCGGCTGACGAGGCGACCGAAGAGGCTGAGGCCCTGGAGCCCACCGACGAGGCGACCGATGAAGCGGAAGACGCGGATGATGCGGAGCTGCTGGAATCGGACCGGGAAGTGCTGGATGTCTACATCAACGAGGGCTACATCAAGATGGTGGATGACTCGCTGGTCTACTTCCGCGGGTTCGGCGATCGCCCCACCGAGAAGAACGACGCCAATCCCAGCCTCACCATCAAGCCCAAGGTCTTCCTGAAGGACGACAGCTGGGTGGACAGCCGGATCTACCCGGTGGGGGCACCGGAACCACCACGCGGTACGCCGACGCCGCTGCAGCCGGATCCCGAAAATCCCGGCCAATATTACGTCCGCCGGGCCCACTGGGGCAGCTTCATGCCCGAGCGCGTAATCGTTGCCGAAACCGGCAGCAAGATCACGCTGCGCGTTCACAACCGGCTGGCCAAGGACCACGAGCTGGCCATCCACAAGGCCGGCGACGACGGCGAAGATGTCAGCACGGGCAAGATCGCTCCCGGCAAGGTCGGCATGCTGGAACTGAAAGCGCCGGAACCCGGGGTCTACATTTACAGCGATCCGGGCAACCAGCCGGTGGAACGGACCCTGGGCCTGTACGGCGCGCTGGTGGTCATGGACCCGTCGGACGCCTGGTGCATCTCGCTGGACGCGGCCGAGTTCGAACGCCAGTGGGTCTGGCTCTGCCACGCCGTCGATCCGGTGTGGGCAAACATCGAGGCCAAGGGCGGCACGGTGGATCCGGCCAAGCAGAAGGCCGTGCCGCGCTACTTCACGCTCAACGGCCGCAGCGGCTACGAGTCCATGGGCATGACCCGCAACGAGGCGTTGAACAAGGCCTCCGATGAGGAGACCACCATTTCGGGGTACCCGCGGCAGTTCGACGCCCGGGAGTTCGCCGAGGGCTCGGCCATCGGCTCGCTGCGGGGCGGGCAGTTGGTCCGTATCGTCAACTGCGGGATTGTCTTCCATCAGATGCATTTCCATGGCAACCATCTGTGGACCGTGCGCTGCGATAACGAGGACTGGGGCCGCACCGAAGGCCATGTGGGTGAGGACGGCTACGTCTGCATCCAGCAGTGGGAAGACGTCATCAAGGTCAGGGGGATGCAGACCAAAGACGCCATCATCCCGATCAAGCGGCCGCCGGACGCGGTCGACCAGGTCTGGGCCAACAGGAAGTCCGACTGGGCGTATCCCATGCACTGCCACTCCGAATCCTCCCAGACCGCCGCCGGTGGTATGTACCCGGGCGGTCTGACCTCCCACTGGATCATTAAAGCGCCTCTCGAAGGAGCGACATCATGATGGAAACATTGCTCCCGGGCAGGAGGCTGAGCTTCCAGGAACGCAAGGCTGCGGAGAAGAAGCGCAAGGAAGCCGCAGCGAAGAAGAAGCGGGAACAGGAGGCCCGGCGCAAGCGCGAGGCCGAGGCGAAAAAGCGGGCCGCGGAAGCGCGGAAGAAGCGCGAAGCAGAAGCAAAAAAGCGATCTGCCGAGGCCAAACGTAAGGCAGATGAGGCGAAAAAGCGGCGCGAGGCGGAAGCGAAGAAGCGTGCCGAGGAGGCCAAACGCCGTCGCGAGGAAGACGCGCGCCGGAAGCAGGCGGCCGAGGAAAAGCGCCGCCGCGAGGAGGAAGAGGCGAGCAAGCCCAAGCCGCCACCGACTTCGACCACGCCGCCTCCAGTAGACAAGCCGACGGAGCCGACCGAGCCCACGGACCCGGAGGACAACACCGGGACCGATCCGGAAGAGAGCACCGATCCGACCGAGCCGGACGAGGAGCCGACGGATGGCGCGGAACCGGAACCGGATCCCGAACCCGAGCCGGATCCTGAACCTGAGCCGGTCCCGGAGCCTCCCATTGTGGAGGAGGAAGCCCGGCACATCTTCGACAGCCAGGTGGACTTCAGCTCGAACCAGAACGAGCAGGATAAACCGGTCACCGAATTCAAGATGACCCCGAACATCAGCTACGAACTCGACTTCTACGGCACTGACCTGAGGTTCGACGACGGTGCCGAAGTGGAGATGTGGAGCTTCGAAACCGACGATCAGCGCAAGTGCTTCCCGGGCCCACTGATCAGGCCGAAGGAAGGCCAGATTTTCCACGCCAGTTTCAGCCCGAGCAAAGGCAACCACACCATCCACTGGCACGGTATGGAACCGGACCCCCGGAACGACGGCGTGGGCCACACATCCTTCGAAATCGCCGGGGATTACACCTACCAGTGGCAGCCGGAGAAGGGCCGGCCGGGCGTTGCGGACTACGGGACAGCCGGAACGTACTTCTACCACTGCCATGTGAACACCACCCTCCACGTCCAAATGGGTATGTTCGGGCCGCTCATTATTGACCCAATCGAGCATCCTGACTACCCCGTCACGCCGGGAGCCCGGCGGGCGTTCGTGGACGGGCCGGAGTACGACATCGACACCGAAACGCTCCTGATCCCGTACAGCCTGGATACGCGCTGGCACGGCATGAACCACGCTGCAGGTCTGTCGGGCGAAGACGCGGGCCTGAACCACTTCCAGCCGAAACATTTCTACGCGTTGGGAGGGGAGCTCGCGCGCCGTCCCCGTGGCAAGGAACAGGTGTGGTCGATGAAGTCGCTGCGCGCCAACGTGTACAAAGAGGGTGACTACCGCAAGCCCACCCTGTTGCGGCTGCTGAATGCCAACTACCTGCCCACCATGCTGCGGTTCCAGGATATGTCCGGCAACCCTGTGGCCATGGCCGAAGTCATCGCCCACGATGGCAGGCCGTACCGCGACACCCACGAGAAGGCTGGCGTCTCCCTGCCCTGCCGCGAGGCCGGCTACCCGATGATGACCAGCATGCTGGCATCCGGGTCCGCCGAGCGGTATGACCTGCTGCTCTTTCCGCCGGAAGCGGGGGATTACCAGGTGGTGTTGGAATTCAAGGACTGGATCACCGACGAGGTGATCGGCAAGCGCATTATCCCGCTGAAGGCCTCGTAACCTTTTGGGTACAAGAAGGGCACGCGCCGGATGAAATGTTTTGTTCGGCGCGTGTCTTCTCTACGCTGGATTGGTGATCTTCAAAGCCGTAGGCGACAGCCGCCCATATCCTGACCATGGTTACGAGAGCCCCAAGGACTGGGCCAGCGTACCTCCGCGCCAGGTCCGGCTCGATGAGCTCATCACCACCAAGAGCACGCTCGATCTGGAGGCACTGCTGGCCGAGGACTCCACGTTCTTCGGCGACCTGTTCCCGCATGTGGTCCAGTGGCAGGGCAAGTTGTACCTCGAAGACGGACTCCACCGGGCCGTCCGCACCGCCCTGCACCAGAGGGCGGTTCTGCACGCACGGGTGCTCGTGATCAATGACTAAGCCCTCGAACCTGCCGCAGAAGCCGAAGCGGAAACCAACGGAAACGCTGCGCTTGCAGGGACGCAACATCATCACCGAGGACGATCTGGACGAAGTCTTCCCCGACGACGGCAACGTGGAGAAGCCGGAGATCTACAGCCACCGGAAGATTCTGCATGGTGTTGTCCTGACGCTGCTGGTGGCTCTCATCATTGCCGCGGTCCTGACTGCCCTGGCAGTGGTCCGCGGCGACCTGAAGATTCCGGGCTGGTCCCACACTCCGGCACCGGAGGCCACGTGCCCTGCAACCGTGCACGGATACCCGCCGAACGATTCCATTACCGTCAACTTATATAACGGCACACAGGAGGAAGGCCTGGCCAGCCAGACGTCCGGGCTGCTAGCCAAACGCGGTTACCAGATCGGCGAAGTCGCCTCGAAACGCATGAGTCGTACCGGCCTCACCGCCGTCATCATTTCCGGGCCCGCAGGGGAGGCCAACGCCTTCAACCTGCAGCGGAACATTCCTGAAACGGAATACGTGGCGGATCAACGCGCCGATGCCAGCGTGGACGTCGTGCTCGGGTCGCAGTTTAAGCAACTCGTCCCGCCGGACAGCGTCGACCAGACCGCGGGGGCATTGAGCTGCCCGCGGCTTTCGCCCGCACCCAGTGAAGTCGCCAAGTAGGTTCTAGGCAGCGCGCGGCGGACGGTGTTTGCGGCCGTGGACAACGTAATAAAGTACGACGGCGGCATGCACCAGGACGCACAGCGCGCCGAACATTCCGGGTAGCCCGTCAGCGGCAGAAGGGCGCCGAGGACCACCGGGCCCACGCCGACTCCCAGGTCGAGCATCAGATAGAACGCGGACGTTGCCGTGCCTAGGCGCAAGACCAGGAAGAACATGCTCGCAGCGGAGGCGATTCCCTGCTCCAGCGCGTAGGAAGTGAGGAAGGCCAGGAACCCGGAGTAGGCACCCCGCAGACCAGAATGACCGTCGAGACGGGCAGCGCGCCCGGCTCGAGTACCGCCGCCAGCGAGATCCGTCGCCGGCCGAAAGCAGCACGGCCAGGAACGGCCCCAGCGCAATGGACAACGTGGTGGACAAGCCGAAGTAGCCGGTCCCCTCGCTCCGCCGGGCCGGCGGGATCAGCGCCTGCACCGAGGCGGCGACGGCGGTGCTCCCCGCGCCGAAGGCCACGCCGTGGATGATGCGCAGCGCCAGCAGCAGGGGCAGCGAACCCGACGGCGAAGACCATCGAGATGAACAGATTGACGGCGATTGCGAGAACGAAGTCCTTGGACCAGAGCCTTCCGGACTGCCGGCCGCTCCCGCCGATGCACTGATCCCTTCGCCACACGCTGATGGGCCGGGAAAACTCGCGGCCCATCAGCAATTATCCCCGGTCTAGGGGTGCGGCTAGTTGCAGCCGTCCGGGCCGCAGGTGGCGCCGTCGTCGTTGTTTCCGGAGAGCACGGTCAGCGGATTGCGTTCCGCCCAGGCCTGCGCCAGCGCCTGGCTGAAGCTCTCGGTGGGCTGGGCGCCCGAGATGCCGTACTTGCGGTCCAGCACGAAGAACGGCACGCCGGTCACACCGAGCGCACGCGCCTCGGCGATGTCTGCCTGCACGTCCTCCGTGTAGCGGTCGCCCTCGAGCGACTCGCGGATTTCCGCCTCGTCCAGACCAAGTACGACGCCGGTGCGCACCAGATACTCCACGTCGCCGATGTCTTCGCCGTGTTCGAAATGACCGGACAGCAGCGCTTCCTTGGCCTGCGCGTCCAGGTTGTGGGCCTTGGTCAGGTGCAGGAAGCGGTGCGCGGTGAAGCTGTTGGCCACGACGATCTTGTCGAAATCGTAGGCCAGGCCTTCGCCTGCGGCCTGCTCGGTGACATGCGCGAACATCTGGCGGACCTGGTCCTGCGGCATGCCCTTCATCTGGCTCAGGTACTCGGTCTCCGTGCCGTCGTAGTGCGCCGGCAGGCTGGGATCCAGTTGGTAGCTGCGCCACTGGACGTCAATCTGGTCCTTGTGCTCGAACTTCTCGAGGGCTTTCTCGAAACGGCGCTTTCCGATGAAGCACCAGGGGCAGGCAATGTCGGACCAGATCTCAATCTTCATGGACATGTCAACATTTCTAGCGGTCGATGTATTCCGGCTGGACGGTGCCGGTGGCGGTCTCGTCCACCAGTTCGGCCCGTACATGGCCCTTGCCCTTGATCCCGAAGTGGTAGGCCACGAACAGCACCGCGATCCATGCGGCCCCGACAACCAGGGCCACGCGGGTGTCCGGCATGATGCCCAGCAGCACCACCACGAACACCATGAACGCCAGCGCCACGTAGGACGCCACGGGCCAGAACGGCACGGCGAACTCGGAGGCCGGCAGCTTCTTCCGCGCAATCTCGCGCTTCATCGCGATGTGCGTGAGCAGGATCATCAGCCACACCCACACGGTGGCGAAGGTGGCGATCGACGCGATGATCAGGAACAGGGATTCGGGCAGCAGCATATTGAGGACGACGCCGACCAGCAGCACCGCGGTCATCGTCGCCACCGTCATCCACGGCACCCCGTGACGGGAGATCCGCGCGAAGGACGCCGGCGCGTGGCCCTGCTGCGCCAGCCCGTACATCATCCGGCCGGCCCCGAACGTGTCCGAGTTGATGGCAGAGATCGCGGCGGTGATGACCACGGCGTTGAGGATGTGCGCGGCGGCCGGAATGCCCAGCGCGTCGAAGATCTGCACAAACGGGCTGGTCTCGCCGTCGATCTGATTCCACGGGAAGATCATCATCAGCACACCGAGCGTGCAGACGTAGAAGAGCAGGATGCGCACCGGCACGGTGTTGATCGCCGCCGGGATGGCCTTCTTCGGGTTCTCTGCCTCGCCCGCCGTGATGCCGATGGTCTCGATCCCGCCGAACGCGAACATCACAATCGAGAAGGAAGCCAGCAGGCCCCAGAACCCGTTGGCGAAGAAGCCGCCCGAGGCGAGCATCGTCCCCAGCCCGGGGTTCGCCGCGTCCGGCAGCCCGAAGCCGAACACCACAATCGCGGCGCCGCCAGCGATCATCGCGATAATGGCGGCGACCTTGATGATCGACAGCCAGAACTCCGTCTCGCCGAACACCTTGACCCGCATCAGGTTCAGCGCCGCGATCAGGCAGACGACGGCGAGAATCCAGATCCAGCGCGGGACCTCCGGGAACCAGAAGCCCATGTAGATGCCGAACGCCGTCACGTCGGCGATGGCCACGATCGCCATCTCGAAGGCGAAGGTCCAGCCGGTGATGAACCCGGCGAACGGGCCGAGGTAGCGGCTCGCGTACTGCCCGAAGGAGCCGGACACCGGGTGCCGCACGGCCATCTCGCCCAAGGCCCGCATGACCAGGAAGACCGCTGCGCCGCCGATCACGTAGGCCAGCAGGACGGCCGGACCGGCAGCCTGGATGGCGGCGGCAGAACCGTAGAACAGCCCGGTGCCGATGGCCGAGCCGAGGGCCATGAACCGGATGTGGCGGACAGTCAGACCGCGCGCGAGTGCCTGGGCAAATTGTGCCATGGGAAACGTACCTAGTTTCACGAAAGGGGGAGGGCCGGAAAGAAAAAAGCGGCCGGTTAATCTTACGCCCGCGCTGATGGGCGAATCTCACACACGGCGGTTCCAGTGGCCAACCCCACAGCGCTAGCCAAGTCTCGTACGCTTCTGAAATGGCCATTATTTACGACGCAGTCCTAAACCCCTCCAAGATCGACCTCCTGGCATCATGGCTGCCCGCGCAGCCGTGGTTCCCGCACATAGGGGAGCAGGGCGCGGAGGCAGGGGAGCAGCCGGCGTTGGAGCCCATCGGCGCATTCCGCTTCGACGACCCCACCGGCGACGTCGGCATGGAGGTCCACCTGCTGCGCCTCGACGACGGAACCATCCTGCAGGTACCGCTGACCTACCGCGGCGCACCGCTGGACGGCGCCGAACCGTGGCTCGCCGGCACCATGGAACACTCCGTGCTCGGCAAGCGCTGGATCTATGACGCCTGCGGCGACCCGGTCTTCGCGGCAGCACTCGCCACGGCAATCCTGCAGGGCGGCACCGAGGCCGAGCTGTTCCTCGACAAAGACGGCACGCTCGAACCCCTCGAGCCTTCGGTCAGTGTCCGCGGCAGCGGCACGCCCGGCACCGAGGTCCCCCAAATTACGACGGCGGTGCCCGCCACCGTGGGTGCCGTCACCACCATCACGGCCGGGCTGCTGGCCCTTTCCCTGTACCGCATCCCCGTTGCCGATGAACCTGGCACCCACGGCAACACTCTCACCGGCACTTGGGGCAGTCATGCTCCGGTGGTTCTGGCCTCCATTCCGTAACCCCTAATTTTCGGCTGGCACTTCCTATTGACCCTGCTGTCAGGGAGGACTAATCTACAACCAAATGGTTGTAGATCAAGTTTCCGATTCCGAGTTGGACCGCCTGTTCCAGGCGCTCGCCGACGCCACCCGCCGCGACATTGTCGCCCGGGTCCTCACCGGCGAGTATTCCGTCTCGGGGTTGGCTGCCGAATACGCCATGAGTTTTGCCGCCGTACAGAAACATGTGGCGGTGCTGGAACGGGCTTCCCTTGTCACCAAGGAGAAGCGCGGAAGAGAGCAGATGGTGCGGATTCATCTCGAAGGGCTGAGAAGGGCGCGGCGGCTGCTCGATGACTACGAGGAGATCTGGCAACAGCGTGTTGCCCGGATCGACGACATTCTCGCTGAAGGATAGAAAGGGCACCATCATGCCGGTTATCAGTTCGGAAAAGGACGTCGAAGCGCTGCGCTTCACCATCGTCGCGGAGTTCGATGCAAGTGTTGAGCGCGTCTGGCAGATCTGGGAGGATCCGCGCCAGCTCGAGCGCTGGTGGGGCCCGCCCACCTGGCCCGCCACCTTCGAAAAGCATGAGTTCGAGCCCGGCGGCAAAGCCAACTACTACATGACCGGACACGAAGGAGAGAAGGCCCGCGGGTGGTGGAAGTTCACCGCCATCGAAGCGCCGAACCGGTTGGAGTTCGACGACGGGTTCGCCGACGAGAACTGGGCGCCTGTCGAAGACATGGGCATTACCCACGCCGCCGTAACCCTGGAAAATATCGACGGCAAGACCCGGATGACCACGGTGTCCGGTTTCGAGTCCGCCGAGCAGCTGCAGAAGATGCTCGCCATGGGCATGGAGGAGGGAATGAAGGAGGCCATGGGCCAGATCGACGCCGTCATCGCCGCGCCCGCCCCTGCCTGACCCGGAATCGGCAATATCTTGCCGGTTCTGCCCGAATCGAGGGCAATCCGCAAGTGCTTGCACCCATATCGGCAGGATCTTGCCGATCGGAAACCTCAGATCCCGGGGCGCCCCAGATCAAAAGCGCACCAATGCCGATGTCCCGGGTCCTAAAGGCCCGGGACATCGCACCGCCTGCGTTCACGTCTGGGAGCGTGGCAGGGAAATGACCTAGACGGCGGGCGCCTGACCGTACTCCCATTCCCAACCATTTTGCTGGCCGGGGAAGCTAAAGGCGATGCTTCCAGACTCTGAAGTTACGTCGAGGATGACGATGCCTTTTACTTTCTCACCGGGGCCTATCGAATCCGGAACAAGTTCCGACCGGTCCTCGACACAGTTATAGACCTTGTCGGAAGTCACGGTGTTCATGCGTGATCCGTTGGCGGCGTAACCCTTCCAGGAATGGCTGTCGAACGAGGCGCTATTTGTGCCTAACTGCTCGGTCATATCTGCGTCGGTCTGTATCTCCAAACTCACCGCGATCATATGACCGTTTGCAGGCTCCATCTCTGGAAAAGCCGGGCAATCATGTGGCTCAATGCCGGTCACTTTGAATTTCAGAGAAGAATCTTCCACGGTGTCAGCCCCAATACTGGCCAACTCGTCTATTTCCTTGACCAGATTGCCGTGATCATTTTCCTTGCGCTCCACTCCGGTGGGAGTTGGGCTGGGTTTCGCCGGTTCTACCGAAATGTTCGGGGCGGCTTCTCCTGAGCCGGTGGTCCCCGAGCAACCCGTGATAGCGAGCGTTACAAGTGACAAGATGGCAAACGATTTCTTCAATTAAACCCCCAACAGATCGACGTGAACTGGAATCGGTGACTCTCCCAGCTTTCCCCAATGATTTCACGTCAAACCTTAGTTCCTCCCCGCACCGGGCCTTCGGACTCATCCAGCTAAAACTATTGGCCTCTAACTGAAGGATGCCCCGGACCTTATGGCCCGGGGCATCGCTCCTATTTTCTTAGTTACTGCTTCCGCACAGCCATCCGGCCCGCCCGGCTTTCGGGCAAACTGTGGCGAATGAGGGGCCGGACGGCTCTGCGGAAAGTTCAGGCCGGCGGCGGGGAGGCAGTTGCTGGCCGATTGTCCTCCCCGGCCGCCGGACGGTTAGGCGGCGATGAGCTCTTCGCGCTTTTCGTGCAGGTAGCGCTCGTAGGCCGGGACGGTGAGGAAGGCCGGGAACTCTTCGCCCAGGGCCACTTCCTCGAAGATTTCGCGTGCGTCGTCGAAGAGGTCGTCCTCGAAACGCGGCAGCTTGGCGAACTCTTCATCCAGCAGCCGCTGCACCCAGTCCAGGCTGATGATCTCGCCTTCGTCGGTGATCGCGGACTGGCGGATCCACTGCCAGATCTGGGAGCGGGAGATCTCCGCGGTGGCGGCGTCTTCCATCAGGTTGTGGATGGCGACGGCGCCGTTGCCCCGCAGCCAGGACTCGATGTAGCGGATGCCTACCTCGATGTTGGTGCGGATGCCGCGCTCGGTGATCTTGCCCTCCGTGCCGGCGATGTTCAGCAGGCCGCGGTCATCGGGCGTGACGTCGTCGCGCTGGCGCTCGATCTGGTTGGGCCGTTCGCCGAGCACGGAGTCGAACACGTCGCGGGCCACCGGCACCAGGTCCGGGTGGGCCACCCAGGAGCCGTCGAAACCGTCGTTGGCCTCGCGGGTCTTGTCCGCGCGGACCTTCTCCATCGCGATGGAGTTGGCTTCCGGGTCGCGGCGGTTCGGGATGAAGGCCGCCATGCCGCCGATCGCCATGGCGCCGCGGCGGTGGCAGGCCCGCACCAGCTGCTCGGTGTAGGAGCGCATGAACGGAGCGGTCATGGTCACCTGCGTGCGGTCCGGCATGACGTAGCGGGCGCCGCGGGTGCGGAAGTTCTTGATCACCGAGAAGATGTAGTCCCAGCGGCCGGCGTTCAGGCCTGAAGCGTGCTCGCGCAGTTCGTAGAGGATCTCCTCCATCTCGAACGCGGCCGTGATGGTCTCGATCAGCACGGTGGCCCGGATGGTGCCCTGCGGGATGTCCAGCATGTCCTGGGCCAGGATGAAGATGTCGTTCCACAGCCGTGCCTCGAGGTGGTTCTCGATCTTCGGCAGGTAGAAGTACGGTCCGCGGCCCTGGGCGATCAGCCGCTGGGCGTTGTGGAAGAAGTAGAGGCCGAAGTCCACGATCCCGCCGGCCACCGGCTCGCCGCCGACCAGCATGTGCTTCTCCGGCAGGTGCCAGCCGCGCGGCCGGACCACAATGGTGGGCAGATCGGTCAGCTGCGTGCCGTGGACCTTGTACTCCTTGCCCTCGGGCGAAGTGAAGTCGATCTTCCGGTCCAGCACATCGGTGAGGTTCAGCTGTCCGTTGATGACGTTGGACCAGGACGGGGTGGAGGAGTCTTCCATGTCCGCGAGCCAGACCTTCGCTCCGGAGTTGAGCGCGTTGATGGTCATCTTCTTCTCCACCGGCCCGGTGATTTCCACCCGGCGGTCCTCCAGCCCGGGTGCGGGCGGGGCAACCTGCCACGAGTCATCCTCGCGGATGCCGCGGGTGCCGGGCAGGAACTTCGGGTCGTGGCCCTTGGCGATGCAGCGGCGGCGGTCCTTGCGCAGCTGCAGCAGTTCCTCGCGGCGGCCGGCGGTGGCCTTATGAAGGCGGGCGACGAAGTCCAGTGCCTGCGGGGTCAGGATTTCCTCCTGGCGCCGCATGGGCGTAGCGGTCAGCGTGATGCCGTTCAGGGTGATCGGATCGTTCATGGCACTTACTCCTAAGGAAAGGTCCATCGAGTGGGCAGCTGATGCCCTATTCGGCCCTCGAAAGGGGCATCAGCTGCTTCGTCGATGGGAAAACTGTTTAGTGGAACTGGCCTTCTTCGGTGGAACCCACCAAAGCCAGGGTGCTGCCGTTCGGGTTGAGGGCAGTTGCGATCTGGTCGAAGTAGCCGGTGCCTACTTCGCGCTGGTGCTTGGTTGCGGTGTAGCCGCGGTCTTCTGCGCCGAATTCCTTTTCCTGCAGCTCGACGTAGGCGCTCATGCCGTCACGGGCGTAACCGTGGGCCAGATCGAACATCGAGTAGTTCAGGGCGTGGAACCCGGCAAGCGTGATGAACTGGAAGGTGAAGCCCATGGCCCCGAGCTCGCGCTGGAACTTCGCGATGGTGGCGTCGTCCAGGTGCTTCTTCCAGTTGAAGGACGGGGAGCAGTTGTAGGAGAGCATCTGGTCCGGGAACTCCGCCTTGACGGACTCGGCGAACTTGCGGGCCAGCTCCAGGTCCGGCGTTCCGGTCTCCATCCAGATGAGGTCGGAGTACGGGGCGTAGGCCTTGGCCCGGGCGATGCACGGCTCAATGCCGTTGCGGACCTTGTAGAAGCCCTCCGGGGTGCGCTCGCCGGTGATGAACTCGCGGTCCCGCTCGTCCACGTCCGAGGTGATCAGCGTGGCGGCTTCGGCATCGGTCCGGGCGATGATGACGCTCGGGGTGCCGGCGACGTCGGCGGCCAGGCGGGCGGCGTTCAGGGTGCGGATGTGCTGCGCGGTGGGGATGAGGACCTTGCCGCCCAGGTGGCCGCACTTCTTCTCCGAGGCGAGCTGGTCTTCCCAGTGGACACCGGAGGCGCCGGAGGAAATCATGGACTTCATCAGCTCGTAGGCGTTCAGCGGGCCGCCGAATCCGGCTTCCGCATCGGCCACGATCGGGACCAGCCAGTCCTCAACACTCTGGATGCCCTCGGAGTATTCGATCTGGTCGGCACGCAGCAGCGCGTTGTTGATGCGGCGGACCACCTGCGGAACCGAGTTTGCCGGGTACAGCGACTGGTCCGGGTAAGTGTGGCCCGAAAGGTTGGCGTCGGCGGCGACCTGCCAGCCGGAAAGGTAGATGGCGCGCAGCCCGGCCTTGACCTGCTGCACGGCCTGGTTGCCGGTCAAGGCGCCCAGCGCGTTGGTGTACTGCCCGGTCTTGGCTTCCTCGGTCAGCTGCTTCCACAGCTTCTCGGAACCGCGCTTGGCCAGCGTGTGCTCTTCCTGCACACGGCCACGGAGGCGGACGACATCCGCTGCGGAATAGTCACGAGTGATGCCCTCCCAGCGGGGATTGGCGGCCCACTCGAGCTCCAGTGCCTTGGCTGCTTCTTCAGCGGTCTGGGGTGCCGGCTCAAATGATGCTGTCATTGCGCTTCTCCTTGGTTTCCCCGACATCCCTGCCGGGTGACTTCAGTTACGGCTTGAATGCCGAACTTCTTCGTGAAAACGACTATTCCGTACCTTGCAAGGGGTTATCTAGACCAAAATGCTGGAAAGATTTGCATTTCTTCGCGTATCCTCAAGAAATGACTTCTACCAGCTGGCACCGTCCCGCGAAGGCCTCTGTTGAGCCAACCAACGACGGCGACATTGACTTGATCAGCCTCGGTCGCCGCGTGCGCCACTTGCGTAAGTCGCAAGGCAAGACGCTTGACGACCTGGGCGCCGCCGTCGGCACCGCACCGTCGCAGCTGTCGCTGATCGAGAACGGCAAGCGCGAGCCCAAGCTCGGCATGCTGCAGTCGCTCGCCAAGGCCCTCGAAGTCAGCATGGACCAGCTGCTGGGCACCGAACCGCCCAGCCGCCGCGCCGCCCTGGAAATCGAGCTGGAACGTGCCCAGCGCGGGCCGCTCTATCAGTCGCTCGGCCTGCCCAAAGTCCGCATCAGCTCAAGGCTGCCCATGGACGTACTCGAGTCGCTCCTGGGCCTGCAAAGCGAGCTGGAGCGTAGGCTCAACGAACAGCTCGCCACGCCGGAGGAGGCCCGCCGCGCCAACGCGGAGCTGCGGAAGAAAATGCGCGAGCAGAACAACTACTTCCCGGAGATCGAGCAGGAAGCCGAGCGGGTGCTCAAGGCCGTGGGCCACACCACCGGCCCGCTGTCCCACCACCTCGTCGCGGACATCGCGGCCCACCTGGGTTTCAGCCTGCACGACGTGTCCGACCTGCCGCATTCCACCCGTTCCGTGACGGACTTGAAGAACATGCGGATCTACCTCACGCAGTCGCAGCGCTCCGAGCACAGCACCCGTTCCATCCTCCTGCAGGCCTTGGGCCACTACGTGCTCGGCCACGAGACGCCGGAAAATTATGCCGAATTTCTCCGGCAGCGTGTCGCGACCAACTATTTTGCGGCGTCGCTGATGATGCCGGAGAAGGCCACGGTGGACTTTCTGCAGCAGGCCAAGAACGCCAAGGAACTGGCTGTGGAGGACATCCGCGACGCCTTCGCGGTTTCCTATGAAACCGCCGCGCACCGCTTCACCAACCTCGCCACCGAGCACCTAGGCATTTCCGTCCACTTCCAGAAGGTCCATGAAAGCGGCATCATCCACAAGGCCTATGAGAACGACGGCGTGAACTTCCCGTCGGATCACATCGGCGCGATCGAGGGACAAAGCATCTGCCGCTACTGGACCTCGCGCGCGGTGTTCGAAGTGCCGGACCAGTTCAGCGCCTACAACCAGTACACGGACACCTCGGTGGGAACGTTCTGGTGCACCGCCCGTACAGAGCGGTCCGCCGCCGGCAAGTTCTCGCTGAGCATCGGGGTGCCTTACGTCCACGTCAAGTGGTTCCGCGGCCGGGACACCACGGAGCGCTCCACTTCCACCTGCCCCGACGAGCAGTGCTGCCGCCGGCCACCGAAGTCGCTGCTGGACCAATGGTCGGGGCATGCCTGGCCAAGCGCCCGCGCCCAGACCCACCTGCTCGCCGCCATGCCCCAGGGCGCGTTCCCCGGCGTGGACGAGACGGAAGTGTATTCCTTCCTCGCCCAGCACTCGCCGGAGGACTGACGCCCGCCGGTTCGTGGTTTGACGGGCGGGGGCGGTGACGTACGTCATAATGGGTGCTGGTGTTTCCAACCCACACGCTCGGCTGGTAGTGATGGGCAGACACGAAGCAACGGTGCCGTCGCGCGCGGCCTGAGCCAATGGAGGCTGGATAGATGCGATACGTGGTCGGCTGTACCGAGGACGAACGCGGCCGCGAAGCCATTGCCTTGGCGCGTGCCCTGGCCCGGGCGCCCGGCGCGGAGCTCGATCTGGTGCACGTCCTCCCCGGCCCGGGGGACCAGCTCCGGTTGGCGCAGGAGCGCGAATACCAGCAGTACCTTGCCGGACAGGCCGACGCCTGGCTGGACAAGGCGCTGGCGCTCGTGCCCGCGGATGTCACCGCGCGCAAGCACATCCGGACCGCGGATTCCTTCGCGGAGGGCCTGATCGAAGCGGCGGAGGAATTCGGGGCGAGGCTGATCGTGGTCGGCGCCGCCAGCAAGGGTTTGTTCAAGCGATTCACGGTCGGGTCGGTAGCGAACGCGCTGCTGCACGCCTCCCCGGTGCCGGTAGCGCTGGCTCCCTCCGGCTACCGCCCGCCCCGCGACATCACTAGGCTGACGTGCGCGCTCGGGACCCGTCCCGGCGCCGAGACCCTGCTCGACGTGGCGGTTGAGGCGGCGGCGATGCGCCATGTCCCGCTGCGGGTGATTTCCCTGGTGACGCTCGACGCCGGATCTGGCCGGTCGGCGGCAGACGTTGAGAGCTGGGCGAAGAGCCATGCGGAGATTGCGCTGGCCAAGGCCGTGGAGGGCGTCGCCAAGCGGACGCTGGTGACGGCCGCGGTGGCCAGCGGCGACTCCATCGAGGACGCCATCGAACGGTTGGACTGGGACGAGAGCGAAGTGGTGGTGATCGGATCCAGCCGGCTCGCGGCGCGCAGCAGGATCTTCCTGGGTACGACGGCGAACAAGATGCTGCGTGCTCTGCCGGTCCCGATGGTAGTGGTGCCCCGCGATCATGTCCGGCTGGATGAGGATCCCGGGCTGCCGGCAGACAGTGATTAGCGCCGGGAACGGGGAGACGGACCGGCAGACGAAGGCGCAAGCGCAGGTATCCGCTGTCGCGTCCGCCGTCGTTCGAACGCCGATCTCCATCAACGAAGACAGCACCGCGCCGCTCTACCGGCAGCTGCGCGAGGCGCTGGAACACCAGATCATCAGCGGCGGCCTGAACCCGGAGCTGCCGCTGCCCTCCTCGCGGGAGCTGGCGCGTGAACTGGGGCTTTCCCGAAATACCGTCAACGCGGCGTACCAGGAACTGCAGGCGCAGGGCATCATCGAGCCGCACGCGCGGCGCGGGTTTTTCGTCAACCTGCAGATGCTGCAGGGCGCCGCTCCGGCTGACGGCGGCACGGCTGCTCGCGCCGAGAAGGTGGACTGGTCCCGGCATCTGGGCCGTCGCCTTGATGCCGGGATGCCGGAGATCACGAAGGTGCGCGACTGGGTCTCCTATCCGTATCCGTTTGTGGCCGGCCAGGTGGACGAGAAGGACTTTCCACGGCTCGGCTGGGCTAAGGCGCTGCGCGACGCGCTGGACCCGCCGCACCTGCACTTCAGCCTGCGCGACGGCGTCGACGAGGACGATCCGCTGCTGGTCCGGATGCTCTGCCAGCAGGTCCTGCCCGCCCGGGGCATCGAAGCCGCTCCGGAGAACGTCCTGATCACCTCGGGGTCGCAGCAGGGGCTGGACCTGCTGGCGCATACCATCATGGAGCCCGGAACGGTCGTCGGGGTGGAGGATCCGGGCTACACGGACGCCCGCCACACCTTTGTCCGCGCCGGCGCCCAGCTGCGGCCGCTGCCGGTGGACGACGCCGGCCTGGTACCGCCGGAGCGGCTGGACGGCATCGGACTGCTGTACCTCACGCCCAGCCACCACAGCCCCACCAACGTGACGCTGTCCGGCGCGCGCCGGCACCAGATCCTCGCCGACGCCCGTGCCGCCGACGCCCTGATCATCGAGGACGACTACGACAGCGAGTTCCGTTACCGCGGGAAACCGACGCCGGCACTCAAGGCGCTGCCCAACAGCGAACGCGTCATCTACCTCGGCTCCTTCACGAAGTTCCTCGCCCCGGGCCTGCGGCTGGGCTACCTGGTGGCCGACGCGGAGCTGGTGGCAGAACTGCGGAACCAGCGCCGCTACCGGCTGCGGCATATCTCCGGGCACCTGCAGCGGGCCATGGCGCTGCTCATCGAATCCGGCCAGTACCGCCGGACCATCCGACGACGGCGGACCCAGCTGCAGCGCAAATGGGCCGTCCTCACCGAGGCACTCGACGACGTGCTGCCGTGGAATGTCAACGCACCGCCGGGCGGCGTGAGCATCTGGCTACGCGGGCCCGAGGGGCTCGACTGCGTCCAGCTCGCCGAAAAGGCCCTCGAGGCTGGTGTGGTGATCGAGCGCGGCGACGTGTTCTTCGCCGATCCGCTGGCCAACCGCGAATGCTTCCGGCTCGGCTTTGCCGCCATCGACATCGCCGACATCCGGCCGGGCGTCGAACGGCTTGGCAAGGTCATCGCCGAACTGACGGAGTGAAGCCAGCGGGCTGACACTGACGGTCCGTTGCCCGGCGGACTGAGGATCGTCCTGGGCTGCGCCGCTGGTACCTGAACAATGGGGCCGGACTGGCCCTGTCCGTGGCCGATCCCCGTGACCCACAGTGTTGATACCGGGTGCGCTCCTGCGCGCCTGGGGAACCTAAGACAGATCGACTAATGCCCCCATATTCGACCCACACTTCCACCGATAAAAGGAGCAGTCATGACGGAAACACTGGCCGGCCGGCCCGCTGCGCAAACCTCTTCGCAGCCGCACCCGCAGCGCGTCGCCATCATCGATCTGGACGCCATCAGCCAGAACGTCGCGACGCTGCGATCGGTGGCCCGGTCACCGGAGCTGATGACCGTGGTGAAGGCAGACGGTTACGCCCACGGCCTGGTACCCGTGGCCCAGGCAGCGCTGGCCGGCGGCGCCACCCGTTTGGGAACGGCCGTGCTCGAAGAGGCCTTCGCCCTGCGCGACGCCGGCGTCACCGCGCCGATCTTTTCGTGGCTCGCCTCGCCGGGAACGGACTATGCCGCGGCAATCCGGCGGGACATAGAACTGGCGGCCTACGGCACGGATCAACTGGCCGAAATCGTCCAGGCGGCTCAAGATACAGGCACCCCCGCCGTCGTTCATCTGAAGGCGGATACTGGAATGTGGCGCGGCGGTGCGGCCCCCGCGGACTGGCCCGAGCTGGTGGCAGCCGCCCGGAGAGCGGAAGCGGACGGACTGGTCCGCGTGGTGGGGCTCTGGTCCCATCTGGCCTGCGTCGACGAGCCCGGACATCCGTCCCTCGCTGCCCAGCTGCGCGTCTTCGAGGAGGCCAGCGGCATTGCCCGGGCCGCCGGCCTCCGCCCGACGCTGCGGCATATCGCCAATTCGGCCGCGACGCTGTCCCTGCCGGAGAGCCATTTCGACATGGTCCGCCCCGGGATCGCGACCTACGGGATCAATCCGATTCCCGTGGAACATCGCGCCGGCATGCCGCAGCTGCGGCCGGCGATGACCCTGGCCGGAGCGATCGTCCAGACCAAGCGCGCGCCGGCCGGCTCCGGCGTCTCCTACGGCCACACCGAGATTCTGCAGCAGGAGACCACCCTCGCCGTCGTGCCCTTGGGCTATGCCGACGGCGTTTTCCGCAGCGCCAGCGGGATTGGCCAGGTGCAGGTGGGCGGCGGGCGATACCGCGTCACCGGGCGGGTCTGCATGGACCAGTTCATCATCGACGTCGGCGATGACCAGGTTGCGGCGGGGGACCGGGTGGTCCTGTTCGGCCCGGGCGACGACGGCGAGCCGAGCGCCGATGACTGGGCTGACGCGGCAGGAACCATTCCATACGAGGTGCTGACCCGCATCGCGGCGAGGGTGCCGCGGGTCTACCGGGGATCTGGTACCTAAAAAGTCATCCCATTCTGGGTCTTTGGTGGGTCCTGGCAATAGTCCAGAGTGATACACACCACACCATGATCCGGTCATGGTGGTCCGATCAGCCCAGTGCTGATGCATCGTAAAGAATTCGACTGGAGGGTCCCGTGACTAACTCAGAGAACCGCACGCTTGCCCAGCGGCACCTGTTTCCGCACTTCACCACCGGTAAGGCCTGGCGGGACCCGAACCTGCCCATCATTGTCAGCGGCGAGGGCTGCTACCTCATTGACGAGGACGGCAACCGCTTCCTGGACGGGCTGGCCGGCCTGTTCTGCGTGAACATGGGCCACGGCCGCACCGACATCCCCGCCGCCGCCACCAAGCAGATGTCCAAGCTGGCCTACTGGACCAACTGGGGCTCCGCCCACCCGGCAGCCGTCGAGGCCGCCACCACCATCGCCAGCCTGGCGCCGGGCGACCTGGACGTGACGTTCTTCGTCAACTCCGGCTCCGAGGCCGTGGAGTCCGCGATCAAGTTCGCCCGCCAGTACCACCGCAGCCAGGGCCAGCCCGAGCGGACCAAGATCATCGCCCGCAACATGGCCTACCACGGCACCACCCTGGGCGCGCTCGCCGTCACCGGCATCCCCGCTTACAAGGAAGCCTTCGGCGAGCTGATGCCCGGCGTGCGGCACGTGCCGAACACGCTCGGCGAGACCATCCCCGAGGGCGGCACCGCGGCGGACCTGCCCAGCATCCAGGCCATCCTGCAAGTCATCGAGGAAGAGGGCGCGCACACCATCGCCGCCCTGTTCGCCGAGCCGGTGCAGAACTCCCGCGGCGCGCTGGTTCCGCCGCCGGGCTACTGGCAGGAACTGCGCGCCATCTGCGACCGCTTCGGCATCCTGCTGGTCGCGGACGAGGTTATCTGCGGCTTCGGCCGGTTGGGCGAGTGGTTCGGCAGCACAAAGTACGACGTCGTTCCGGACCTGCTGACCTTCGCCAAGGGTTCCACCTCCGGCTACGCGCCGCTGGGCGGAGTCCTCATCCGCACCCCGCTGGCCAACGCGCTGCTGGATTCCCCGGCCGCCGGCATCTTCACCCACGGCGCCACCTGGGGCGGACACCCGGTATCGACGGCGGTGGCGGTGGCGAACCTCAGCGCCCTGCAGGAAGAGAACATCCCGGGCAACGTGCGCAGCCTCGAGCCGTACTTCCAGGCCGGGCTCAACCAGATCCGCGACGCGCACCGCAGCGTGCTGGAGTGGCGCGGCACCGGCTTCTTCTACGCGATCGAGCTCACCGGCGACCGCGAGACCGGACGGACCCTGACACCCGAGCAGTCCAAGGAACTCCTCGGCAGCGTGATGCCCAAGGCCATGCGCGAGGTTAACCTCATCACCCGCCCGGACAACCGCGGCGGCACCATGCTGGTGCTCTCGCCGCCACTCGTCGCCGACCAGGCCGTGCTCGATGACCTGCTGACCAAGGTGGACCACGTCATGTCCGCCACGGACAAGCATCTGGGGCTCTAGGCAATGACACCCTTCAGGATCTCCGGACCGGCGGTGGGGCGTTGCACGGCATGACCACGCAGCTGGCCGGCCGCCGGCTGGCGGAGAAGCAACCGGCGGACAACCAGCTGGCCGATGACCAGCAGCTGGCTGACAACCAGCTGCAGGCCGGCTGGGTCGCCCGCCTCGCCGGGGACAGGAACCGGGTGGTGCTTGCGGATGGGCGGGACGAGCGGGTCCTCGCCGCCGCCGCGGAGCTGGCCGGCCTGGGCATCGTGCCCGTGCTGGTCGACGAACCGGCCGAAATCCGCCGCGCTGCCGCAGCCGCTGGCGTCAGGCTACCTGCCGGCGTCGTTATCCTGGCCCCGGAGCAGGTGCGTCGCTCCGGGGCGGGGGAACTGCTCGCCGGGCGTGCGGCCGGGCGCAAACCCGGAACGGCCGAGTGTTGGCTGGCGGATCCGCTGTACCTGTCCATGGCGGCGCTGGCCGCGGGCGACGCCGATGCCTGCGTGGCCGGCGCGAACCGGCCCACCGCCGACGTACTGCGCGCGGCGTTGCGCGTGGTCGGCACGGCGGAGGGATCGGACTGCGTGAGCAGCAGCTTCCTGATGCACCTGCAGGACGGCCGGACGTTCGGCTACGGCGACTGCGCCGTGCTGCCGGAGCCCGACGCCGGGCAGCTCGCCGAGGTTGCGGTCGCCACCAGCCGGACGTTCGCGGCCCTCACCGGCGAAGAGCCGCAGGTGGCCATGCTGTCCTTCAGCACCATGGGCAGCGCCGACCATGCCAGCGTGTCCCGGGTCCGCGAGGCCACCGGCATCGTGCGGGAGCGGGAGCCGGGGCTGGCCGTCGACGGCGAACTGCAGTTCGACGCCGCCCTGCTCGAATCCGTGGCCCGCAGCAAGGCGCCGGACTCCGGCGTCGCCGGGCACGCCAACGTCTTCATCTTTCCCAATCTCGCCGCGGGCAACATCGGTTACAAGATCACCCAGCGGCTTGGCGGAGCGGCGGCCTACGGGCCGATCCTGCAGGGGCTTGCCCTGCCCGTCAACGACCTCTCCCGCGGCTGCACTGCGGCCGACGTCGTGAATGTAGCGATCATCAGCGTTTTGCAATCCCAAACCAGCGTCACCAGGCCCGGTCCTCTCGGACTGTAGCCAGCACGGGCAGAGACCTCTGCCCCTGGAGAATGAGGTTTACATGAAAGCAACAACTGAGACCGGCAACGTGGCCGGCAGCGGAGCTTCAACCGGACCGGCGGCAACCCCCGGACCCGACCAGCCCGAGCGGCTGGCCAAGACCCTCAAGCCCAGCTGGGTCTGGGCCATCGCCCTCGGCTCGGCCGTCGGCTGGGGCGCGTTCATCCTGCCCACCGACTGGATCGCCGCGGCGGGACCGGTGGGCGCGATGAGCGGCTTCCTCATCGGCGGCGGGCTGATGGTGCTGATCGCCGTCAGCTACGGCTTCCTGATCCGCAGCTTCCCCGTCTCGGGCGGCGAGCTGGCGTTCGCGCTGGTCGGCTTCGGACGGACCCACGCCTTCTTCTGCGGCTGGTTCCTGACCCTGGGCTACACCTGCATCGTGGCGCTGAACGCCTCGGCGCTGGCGCTGCTGTTCCGGAAACTGCTGCCCGGGGTGGTCCAGCAGGGCTACCTCTACACCATCGCCGGTTACGACGTGTACATGGTGGAAGTGCTCATCTCGATCACCGCGCTGGCGGTCTTCGCCTACCTGAACATCCGCGGCACGGCACTGTCCGGCCGGGTCCAGTTCATCGCCTGTGTGATCATGCTGATCGCCGTCGCCTGCATCCTCGCCGCCGTGCTGATCCACCCGAGCAGCCTGGTCAGCAACGCCGCGCCGGCCTTCCCCGAGGGTGTCTCACCGCTGACCGCCATCCTGGCGATCGTCGCCATTGCACCCTGGGCCTACATCGGTTTCGACAACGTGCCGCAGGCCGCCGAGGAGTTCGACTTCCCGCCGAGCAAGGCCATGAAGCTGATTGTGCTGGCACTGCTGGCCGCGGCCCTGCTGTACGCGGCCATGATCGCCGCCGTTGCTGTTGCCGAGCCGTGGGAAGCGCTCGTGTCCGGCCAGTCGGCCTGGGGCACGGCGGACGCGGTGACCGGTCTGCTGGGCGGTGGCGGGATGCTGCTGCTGGCCATCGGCATCACCATGGGCGTGACCACCGGCCTGAACGGCTTCTACGTTTCCGCCAGCCGCATCCTGCTGGCCATGGGCCGGGCCCAGATGGTCCCGCAGGTCTTCGCCAAGCTGCACCCGAAGCACAAGACGCCGTACGTGGGCATCCTGTTTGTCGGCGCCTTCTGCCTGGTGACCCCGTGGTTCGGCCGGGCCGCGCTGGAATGGGTGGTCAACATGTCCGCCGTCGGCGTCACCGTGGCCTACCTGTACACCTGCCTGTGCGCCTTCAAGCTCTTCCGCAGCTCCGGCTCGGCGCCCCGCCCCGGTGACCTGGAGGGCACGCGTTCGACGACGAAGAAGGTGCTCAGCATGGTCGGCGCGGTCATCTCGGTGTCCTTCATGGCATTGCTGCTGTTGCCCGGCTCGCCCGCCATGCTCGGCCCGGAGTCCATGATCGCCCTGCTGATCTGGATTGTGGTGGGAGTGGTCTTCTTCCTACTGCGGCGCAAGCACAACCGGACGCTGACTAACGAGCAGGTGGATCTGCTGGTGCTGGGCAAGCCTCGGCCGGAAGGATTCGCCATCAAGGACAAGAACGCGCAGCGGGCGCAGGGCGACACGACGTCGGTTTAGCCAACATTGCAAGGCCGGTGCGCCGCGGGCACTCCCCGCGGCGCACCGGCGGCCATGAACGGAAAGGAAAACGACTATGGTGAACACCGTGACACAGACGGTAAAGGGCGGCCCGGCCGGGAAGCAATCGCGGCTGCGCTCGCTGGCGGAGTGGCTGCGCCGGAACTGGCCCGGCCTCACTGCCTGTGCCGTTGCCGTGCCGGCGGCGTTCGCCCTGCACCTGCTGATGCCGGCCGTGCCGGTGATGACCCTGGCCGTGATCATGGGCGTGCTGGCCGCCAACTTGCCCGGCATCTCCCGCCTCACAGTCGGCCCGTGGCGGAAGGGCCTGGATTTCGCCGGCAAGCGGCTGATGCGTGCCGGGATCGTCCTGCTGGGCCTGAAGCTCAGTGTGGTGGACGTGCTGGAACTGGGCTGGGCCACGTTCGCGGTGATTGTCGCCGTCGTGCTTCTGGCCTTCGGCGGTACGTACCTGCTGGGCAAGGCCTTCCGGCTGCCGGGCGACCAGCCGCTGCTGATCGCCACCGGTTTCTCCATCTGCGGCGCCTCGGCCATCGGCGCGATGAGCGCGGTCCGCCGGTCCAAACAGCAGGACACCGTCATTCCGGTGGCGCTGGTGACCCTGTGCGGCACGCTGGCCATCGCCGTGCTGCCGCTGCTCATGCAGCCGCTGGGCCTGGGTCCGCTGGCCTTCGGCCAGTGGGTGGGTGCTTCAGTGCACGACGTCGGCCAGGTGGTTGCCACCGCGCAGACCGCGGGAACCGCTGCGCTCGCCGTCGCCATCGTCATCAAGCTGACCCGCGTGCTCACGCTGGCGCCCATGGTGGCCGTCACCGGCATTATCAGCCGCCGCAGCCATAAGGGGACCGCCGGCTCCGAGCACCTGAAGCTGCCGCCAATCGTGCCGGCCTTCATCCTCGGGTTCGTCGCGCTGGTGGCCGTGCGCTCCCTGCTGCCGGTGCCCGAGGGCGTGCTGGAGGCGGCGACCATTGTCCAGGACGTGCTGCTGGCCGCCGCGCTCTTCGGGCTGGGCTCGGCCGTGCGCATGCGCGAACTGTTCAGCTCCCGCGGCAGCGCCGTGCTGATGGCGCTGTGTTCCTGGGCGCTGATCGCCGGCCTGGCCTACGGCGGGATCCTGCTGCTGCAGTAAGCTTCTTTCGCCGAGCAACATTCTGGAAGGAAGCAATGACCGTCCCCACCCCAGCCACCCCGCAGGTCCACGCCGAAGAGGACGTCGACCGGTACGACGCCGGTTACCGCACTTGGCTGGCCGAGGCGCTGGCGAAGGTCCAGGCGGACGCCAACCGCTCTTCCGACACGCATTTGCTTGCCGTGCCGCTGCCGGAACAGTGGGGCGTGGACCTGTACCTGAAGGACGAGTCCACCCATCCCACCGGCTCGCTGAAGCACCGGCTGGCCAGATCCCTGTTCCTACACGCCCTGTGCAACGGCTGGATCAGGCCGGGCAAGCCGGTCATCGAAGCCTCCAGCGGCTCCACCGCGATCTCCGAGGCGTACTTCGCGCGCCTCATCGGCGTCCCTTTCATCGCGGTCATGGCCCGGTCCACCAGCCAGCAGAAGGTCCAGCTCATTGAGTTCTACGGGGGCCAGTGCCACTTCGTGGAGAACCCGAACGAGGTGTACGAGGCGGCCGCGGCCCTGGCCCGGCAAACCGGCGGCCACTACATGGACCAGTTCACCTACGCCGAGCGGGCCACCGACTGGCGGGGCAACAACAACATCGCCGAATCAATCTTCGACCAGATGTCGCAGGAGCGGCACCCGGAGCCTGCCTGGATCGTCGCTACCGCCGGCACCGGCGGCACCTCCGCCACGCTCGCCCGCTACATCCGTTACACCGGGCGGGCCACCGGCATCTGCGTGGCCGACCCGGAAAACTCGGCGTTCTTCCCGGCCTGGCGGGAGCAGGACGCCAGCGTCACCACGGCCACCGGTTCCCGCATCGAAGGGATCGGCCGCCAGCGCGTCGAAGCCAGCTTCATCGGGTCCGCTATCGACCGGATGATGCGCGTGCCCGACGCCGCGGCCATGGCCTCCATCCGCCTGCTGGCAGAACTGCTGGGCCGGCGGACCGGCGCGTCGACCGGAACGGGCCTGTGGTCGGCGTTCCGGATCATCTCCGACATGATCAGCACCGGCCAGCAGGGCAGCGTCGTGTCGTTGATCTGCGACCCGGGGGACAGATACCTCGACAAGTACTACTCCGATGAATGGCTCGCGGAGAACAAGATCGACGTCGGACCGTACTACCGCCGGTTGGAAACTTTCATGAACACAGGCACCCTGTCGTGAAGTCGCCTGGTTTTACTCGTCAATGACTAGCCGGTAGCAGCCCTCGTGTTCTCAGCACTGGCATGAACGCTCGGCTCGATCACGTCCTTATCCTGGTCGAAGAACCGGCTGGCCACCGCCAACAGAAAGTGCCGGGGCAGGCTGTCCGGCCTGAAACGGCTACCAGACCGGACGCCGTTGCGACAGCACCGGCCTGCGCCCCGTTGGCCCGTAGGGAGCTGCCTGTCGTCCTGCCTGAAACTTGAGGAAGGCCTGCGGGAAACTTGAGAAAGTCAAGGCACAGTAGGTCTAAGAGCAATTCCCGGCGATGAATCCGGCAGCCGGAGCCGAAACCGAAGGAACCGTAACGCAGAAGGCGCAGGAACCGTCATGAACCACCCAGCCACTCTTAATCCGGCCCTCACCACCCCGGACACCGTAGCCGGAATGCCTGATTTCCATGCGCTGGGCCTAGCCGGAAGCATCAACCTCCTCACCACCGGTCTGCGCGAAAACGGTACCTCCATTGAATGGCAGACCCCGCATCACGGGATGGAGATCAACACAAGTACGGCTGCCCTGCTCTACCGGGCCGCGGCCCAGGTTCTCGATGCCATCCTCGCCCGCGCCACAGCCACGCACGTAACCGTCCGCCTGGCGGCCGTGTACCACGGCATCCGTCTGACCATCGAGGACAGCGCCGGCCCCGTTCCCGCCGGGCAGCCGGCAACAATGGGACAGGCGCTGCTCACGGCCGTGGACCTTGCCGGCGGCAGCATCGGCACCGGCTTCGGTTCCCCCTCCACAAACCAGGTCAGCATTACGCTGCCGCTGGACTGACCCGGCCCCAGCAGGCTGGACACTGCCTGCCCTCCTTCAATGTCACCGGCAGCTCCTGGCCCAGCGGGGTGGCGTTCCTCAGCCTTTTCGGGGCCGGGGCAAGCGCATGCGGGTGCGCGCCAAGCCGTCCAAGGAGGCCCGCCGGGCCCTTGCGGCGCGAGGGAGGTTAGCGCCCCGGACGTGCGGCCCACACGGTGCGGCTTCCGCACATCGACAGGTCCGTGCGTCTGGTCAGGGACTGCGGGCCGTGGGGATCAAGCAACTGGTCGATGGTGGCAAGGTCCTCCGCTGACAGGGTGTCTCCCAGGCTGGTGCGCATCCTGGAGAGGAACGTCTGGGCGTTGTGCGCAATCAGTTCCCGGTTTTCATTCGTGTCGTAAGTAAAGGTGCGCTGTTCGGCGATCTCCATTCCAGCTTCCCGGATGGCCGGAGCCCAATCCGGGTGCGCGTTCCAGCCAGCAAGCGCCACAGCATCGTGGAGGCGCTGTTCGAGCCCCGGGGCGCCGAATCCAAGGTCATCGGGCAGGTGGCGCGGCAAAGTATCCATTTCCACGACCACCAGCAGGCCCCCCGGTGCCAGCGTTTTGCTGATCTGGCTCAAGATGTTGGCCGGGTCGCTCATGTGGTGCATTGAGGATGCCGCCCAAATCAGGTCGATGTCGGCAAGGTCGGGCCATGTGGCATCGAGGTCCACTTGAAGGGTGGAAACCCGATCCGACACCTGGTTTTTCTCAACCGTCGAGGCCAGGTGAGCGAGCATGAACTCGGACTGATCGACTGCCACGACGCTGGCCTGGGGAAAGGTTCGCGTCAGGCCTAGGGTTCCGGTGCCCGTTCCCGCGCCCAGGTCCACAATGGTCCCCGGAGCCGTCTGGTGTTTGGCGGTCCAATCGAAGATCTCCTGCAGATGCTCGTGTAGCAGCAGGGCATCGAGGTCCAGCGTTTCGGCCAGGCCCGGTTCGTGCGACTGATGGTGCTCGTTGTGCCGGCCCTGCTGGCGACCGTGGTGGCGTCCGCGTGAATGCTCAGTTGTCATGGATCAAGCGTAACCAAGGGATGCTCCAGTGGCATACACTCTTGCGTATGACGCAAGAACTTTCAATGGATACTGTTATTCGCCAACGCATCAAGGGCTTGCGACTGGCCAAGGGCTGGTCTCTGGACGCACTTGCCGCACGCTGCTTCCTAAGTCCATCCACACTGAGCCGCATTGAAACAGGACACCGCAGGATTGCCCTGGACCAGCTGGTACCTCTGGCCAAGGCGCTTGGCACCACACTTGACCAGCTGGTCGAGCCCACATCGGACGAGGACGTCGTCATCCGCCCCGAGCCCGAACACCAACAAGGGTTGACCAGCTGGCTGCTCTCACGCGAGCACTCGGCGAACGGCACCATCGTGGCCAAGATGCGCATCACGCCCGAACGCTCCATAGCCGACATTGACCGGAGCGTGCATCCAGGCCGCGAGTGGTTCACCGTTTTGTCGGGAACCGTCAGCCTGCTGCTCGGGGACCGCACCATTCTGGTGCACGAGGGGCAGGCCGCCGAGTTCTCCACCATGGTCCCGCACCATGTTGCTGCCCACGACGGGCCGGTGGAGATCCTGAGCATCTTCGACCACGGCGGAGAACGCGCACATCTTCACCCTCCGGAGCGATTGAGCTAAGAATGCCTGTCGACTCCCGCGAGACGAATGGTTTGGGAGGGACATGATTTGAGGGAATCGACATCGAGACAGCAGCAAGACTTCTGCCACCGTCCGCCGGATTTTCCCCGACCGGACACGGAAGAGCTGCGCAGGCGACTTTGGACGCCTAATGCAGTCGCCTTCGGAAAACGACAGAACCGTGAGAGTTCGTCCACGTCCGGTGATTCTCGTAACTATGTCTCGAAATCTTCGTAGTGAATCGGTGTGTTCGCCGTTAGTTACGAGACACCTCGGAGCAGTCTAGGAGCTGGGTGGCGACTAAGGTCTCGAGGGTTCCTGGAAGAGGAACCCGAGCGGTAACGATTTTGGGCCGGCATACTCAGAACATTGCAGGATCCACGGCCAAGCTCGCTGCAGAGTTGATGCTTGCAAAGGATGTTTAGGGCAGACTGGTGGCGTGAGCGGAATCCCCTGGGTGCTGCACGTCGATCTCGACCAGTTCATCGCTGCGGTCGAAGTGCTCCGGCGGCCGGAGCTTGCGGGCAAACCGATCATTGTCGGCGGCCGGGGCGACCCAACGGAACGAGCCGTGGTGTCGACTGCATCCTACGAAGCCAGAGCGTTCGGCGTCGGGTCCGGCATGCCCTTGCGCATTGCGGCCCGGAAAGTTCCCGACGCTGTGATTCTGCCTGTCGACCAGGAGGCTTACCTCGCTGCCTCTGAAACGGTGATGGCTACCCTGCGGGCGCAACCCGGCGCCACCGTGCAGGTGCTGGGGTGGGATGAAGCCTTTGTCGGCACGGAGACCGACGAGCCGGAAGCTTACGCCCGGCAGGTGCAGGCCGCAGTCCTTGAGCGAACACAGTTGCATTGCAGTGTGGGCATCGGCGACACCCTGGTCCGGGCCAAGGTCGCCACCGGTTTCGGCAAGCCGGCCGGAGTCTTTCGCCTTACCGCCAAAAACTGGCTCGATGTGATGGGCGGCCGCCCCACCAAGGACCTGTGGGGCATCGGTACCAAAGTGTCGGGTCGGCTGGCCAAACTCGGCATCAACACCGTCGCCGAGCTCGCCGCGGCCGACCCCCAAGACCTGGTCCCCGAGTTCGGCCCGAAGATGGGTCCTTGGTACGCGGAACTTGGACGCGGGGACGGGGCAAGCGTTGTGGACGACACCCCGTGGGTTGCCCGCGGCCATAGTCGGGAGACCACCTTCCAGCGTGACCTGACCGTGCCCGCCCAGGTGGACGACGCCGTGAGGGAGCTGACAGCGCACGTACTCGAGGATGTGGTGGCCGAAGGACGGCCTGTCGTAGGCCTGACCCTCAAGGTTCGCTACGCGCCGTTCTTCACCAAGACCCATGCGAAAAAGATCCCGGAGACCTTCGACCGGGACGACATCCTCGCGCGGGTCCTGGACCTCGCCGCCGCAATAGAACCGGGCCGGCCCATTCGGCTCCTGGGCCTGCGCGCCGAAATGACGATGCCCGACGACGCCCGAAAGGGGCATACGCCGACGCGCGGCGGCTGGTGAAGTTACAGGACGAACTGGGCTATGAGTTGCGAGAGCCCCTGGACATTGACGTTTCCCTTGAACTCGAGGCGGACCTTGCCAAGGCCGCTGAACCACAGGTCAAGCTCGCCGTCGAGGTCGAACGTACCGGCAGTTTCCACGGAGAACGCCTGGACCTTCGAATAAGGCAGCGAGGTAAAGTCGCGCTTCTTGCCCGTCATACCCTGGATGTTAACGGCGATCAAGCGCTTGTCGGTGAAGACCACGAAATCGCGGATGCCACGAAAAGCGGCAATCGCATTTTCGCCCTGAATGAGCAGCGGTTGGATGTCGCCGAAGAAGTCCTGCATGTTGGCTGCTTGAAGTTTGAAGAGCGAGCCGTTAGCGAAGTCGATCATGAGGTTTCTCCCGTAAAAGTCAGCGTTTGAGTGGAATTAGACATGGCTACTGGCTAGCAGGGCTTCCAGCTCTTGCCGCCCGGTGCATAGCAGCGCGGTCCGTTGTATCCGGGGTAGGGATTCTGCTGGGCAGGTGCCGGCGCCGGCGCGACATTATGTTGTTTCGGCGCTTCGTAAGCCGGTGCTGGTGGCGCAGGGGGTGCGGCGCGCCGGGCAGCTTCCGCTTCGGCTGCCGCTCGAGCAGCAGCTTCTGCCTCCGCGGCCGCGCGTGCGGCGGCTTCCTCGGCTGCCTGTGCGGCAGCTTTTTCCGCCCGTTCTTCCGCGCGGCGCTTCTCCTCTGCCAGGCGTTTCTTCTCGTCCGCTTTGGCTTTGGCGGCAGCAGCCTTCCGCTTCTCGTCCGCCTTGACGTCGGCGGCGCGCTCCTCGAGTGCCTTGTGCTGCGTCCCGGCGGTAGCGAGGGAGCGTCCCAGCTTCTTCTCGGAGTCCGCGGCAGCCGTTGCGCCGAGAGCTGCGAGCACTACCGCGCCCTTCGCATCGTTGAAGAGGCCCTTTACTGCTGAAGCGGCAGTAATGGTCGTTCCCAGTGCCGCTGCCGCCGCGGCAATCTCGGCCGACGTCGCCGCGGCCCCCGGCTCCACTGGTGCGGCAAGTGCAGCGATCTGCGCTTCCGCGAGGACAGCGGGGCTGCAGGCGAGCCCGTCCTGGAACAGCCCGGCCTTGTTCTGCGCTGCCTCGTCCTGGGCAGCCTTAACGTCGTCGTAGTACTTGTCGTTAGCGCCGAACGTTACGGCTGTGCCAAGGCCGACGCGGGCGATCGAGGCGTTCACCAGTTCGTCGCCGAGAAATGCTGCTGCCAGGACACGGTCGAATTTGTCCGTCTTCTCCTCATCGAAGCGCAAGGTGACGGTCGATCCCGGCGGCAGCTTGTTCTGCAGGAACTCCGTGGCTTCCGGACCCTGGCACTCCACAATCTTGTTCGGGTGCTTCGTTTCCGGAGTGTCGATATTCAGCAGGCGGACCATTTTCGTGGCCCCGCCGTACTGCGCTTCGAACGTGTCGCCGTCGACCACGCGGACCACTTCCGCCTCCACTGAATCATCCGGCGAACAGGCCGAAAGGCCCATGACGGCCAAGGCTGCGACGACGGCGAAAGCCGGAAACGAGCGAAGGCGCGCGGATAGAAGGCGCCCTGATAGACGTGCCATTGTTATTTCCCCCAACAAGACTTACTGGCGGCGCGAGCGGCCGGGCCAGAACTTGATTGTACCTTTAAGCTTTCACGTCACCAAGAGTTGGGAGTGTTCTGTTCCGTGCACGGATCGCTACCGCAGCGGCGGCAGCGAACGCTCCAGCAGGCCGGTCAGTTCGCGCACGCCTTCGGGCTGGCCCAGCCGTTCGGTGTCCAGGATCAGCGAGCGGGAGAAGTGCGGGCACATGTCCAGACCGAGTCCGACGCCGAAGACTCACCAAACTCATTAGTCTCACCAACACTCACTGGAGGGTGTTTTGCGAAATCTGTTCCGTCCTGCGGCGGGCGCCACGGTCCCGGCTATCATCGGACGTACCGGTTTCTTGGACGAATTCTCCTATGTTTCCTGGCCGGCTACCGCAGGGGGCGGCAGCGAACGCTCCAGCAGGCCGGTCAGTTCGCGCACGCCTTCGGGCTGGCCGAGCCGCTCGGTGTCGAGGATTAGCGAGCGGGAGAAATACGGGCTCATGTCCAGGCCGAGCCCGACGCCGAAGACGTTGACCGCGCCGGAGTCCTCCAGCTCGCGGACCACGGTGGCGAGGTGCTGCTGCAGGTAATGCTCGTCGTTGGCCAGCGCGGTGGCGCCGTCGGCCGGGCTGCCGTCGGAGAGGACAATCAGGATACGTCGCTCTTCGGTCCGGTCGGCCAGCCGGCGCGCGGCCCACTGGACCGCCTCGCCGTCGATCCCTTCGCGGTAGAGCGTGGTCTTCAGCAGCGCAGCGATACCGGGCCGGGCCTTGCGCCAGTTGGTGTCCGCGTCCTTGAAGATGAGGTGGTTGACCTCGTTGAGCCGGCCCGGGCGGCGCGGGGAGCGTGCGCGTTTCCAGTCGCGCGCGGCCTTCCCGCCGTTCCACGCGCCGGTGGTGAAGCCCAGGACCTCGGTGGCCACCCCGATCCGCTCCAGCGCGCGCAGGAACACGTCAACGTAGGCCGCGATGCCCTCGCCGTGCTGCTTCATGGAGCCGGAGCAGTCGATGAGGAAGCTGACCACGGTGGCAGGCCTGGCCTCGTGCCGTTCAGTCTGGAAGAGGCGGCGTTCGGCGGGGGAGCAGACCAGCTGGCTGAGCCGGGCGCCGTCGATCATTCCTTCTTCCTGCCCGCTGTTCCAGCCCGAGGTCACCGGCACGCACAGCAGCGGCTCGAGCCGCCGCGCCAGCAGGGCCACGTTCACGCCGCTGTCCGCAATCCGCTTGTCCAGCCGGCGCCGGTAATCGTGCAGCAGCTCGGGCCGCACCAGCGAGGCGGCGCGCTGGACCCGGTCATAGGCGGTGGTGAAGGCGCGGTAGGCTCCGCCGTTGTCCGCCAGCGTGGGGCTGGCGCCCGAGGCCGCGGTCTCCGGGAGCCACGCGTCCTCTTCCGCGTCCACAAGCAGGCTGAACTGCTCGCGGGTCTTGCGGGCGGAACGTTCGGTGCCGCCGTCGTTGTCCGCCTGGACGGAATCGGCGAGGGATTCAATAACGACGGCGATTGCCAGCGCCGGCTTGGCGTAGTCCTGTTGGCGGGTGCGCGTCCGCCGCAGCAGGGCGAGGTCCCCACCGAGCAGGGCCGAGAGCCTGCCGCGGGTCTGCTCGATCAGGTCCTCGGTCTCGGTGACCACCGGCTCGCCGGTCACGCGGGAGCGGCAGACCTGCGCGACGGTGTAGAGCAGCAGGCCCAAGGACGTCTCGGTCAGGCCGGAGCGGTGGAACTGCGTGGACCAGGCCTCGTGGCGCAGGCGCAGGTTGCGCACCACGCCGGGCTGGCCGGCGAGGGACTCCGCACGGAACTGCTCCAGCAGCTCGAACACCAGCCGCGCGGTCTGGCCGGCAGGGCGGAGCTGGGCGTGGAGCGAAGCGTCCGAGTGCAGCAGCCGCAGCGCCATCCCGTCCGCCGCGCCGCGGAAGGAACCGAAGCCGTCGGCCGCCTGGCCCGGGTAGAGGTGCGGTACGTTCAGCGGGAGCACGCTGCGGCCGCGGTAGAGGTGGTCGCCGCGGAAATCCAGACCGGGGTCTGCGGCCAGCGCGCGGATGCTCGCTGCGCAGAGCTGCCGGATCTGCTGCTGCCGGCGCCGGGCAGCGGTATCCGTCGTCACCGTGGAATCCGCCGGCATCGTGCGACCTGCCGTCACCGTGGCATCCGTCGTCACCATGCGCTCAGGCGTACGCGGGGGCGAGCTCGAAGGATTCCTCGAGTTCGGCGTCGAAGCAACGCTGGAAGTATTCGGCCACTACGGTCCGCTCGGATTCGTCGCACTTGTTGACGAAGGAGAGCCGGAAGGCCAGCGCCGGGTCGCGGAAGACCGCCACGTTCTCGGCCCAGCTGATCACGGTCCGCGGCGACATCAGCGTGGACACGTCGCCGGCCAGGAAGCCCTGCCGGGTCAGGTTGGCCACTTCCACCATCGACGCTACCAGCGCCGTGCCCGGTCCGTCCGCCAGGGAAGGAACGCGGGACTGGACGATGGCGATCTCCTCCGCCGCGGGGAGGTAGTTGAGCGAGGCCACAATGTTCCAGCGGTCCATCTGCGCGTGGTTGAGCCGCTGCACCCCGTGGTACATCCCGTTCAGGTTGCCCAGCCCCACCGTGTTGGAGGTGGCGAAGAGCCGGAAGCCGGGGTGCGGGCGCAGCACGCGGTTCTGGTCCGTCAGCGTGAAGGAGCCGTCCCGCTCGAGCAATCGCTGGATGACGAACATGACGTCCGGCCGTCCGGCGTCGTACTCATCGAAGATCAGCGCCATGGGCTGTTGCAATGCCCACGGCACTACGCCCTCCTGGAAGCGGGTGACCTGCCGGCCGTCCTCGATCACCACGGTGTCCTTGCCCACCAGGTCCAGCCGGCTGATGTGCCCGTCCAGGTTCACCCGGATGCACGGCCAGTTCAGCCGCGCGGCCACCTGTTCGATGTGCGTGGACTTGCCGGTGCCGTGCAGCCCCTGGAGCAGCACCCGCCGGTTGTGCGCGAAGCCGGCCAGCAGAGCCAGCGTCACGTCGTGGTTGAAGCGGTAGGCCGGATCGATCTCCGGCACGTGCTCGTTCGGCTCGGGGAACATCGGCACTATCAGGCCGCTGTCGATGCCGAAGGCGTCGCGGGCCGAGACCGTCAGGCCGGGGCGGAACTCCATGCTCATCCTCCTGCCAGTGAGAGGGCGAGGGAGGGCCCATCGGACATCTGCTGCTCTTCGATCCGGCCCAGGGTTTCCGCCGCGGCGCGCAGCGAGGGCAGCAGGGCGACCAGGTCCTCCGAGGACATCCGGACAATGGGCGCCTGGACCGCCACGCACATGTTGGAACGCGTGGTGGCGTTGGGCACGAGGACGGCGATGCAGACCAGCCCGTCGAGGAATTCCTCGCGGTCCAGCGCGTAGCCATCCAGCCGGATCTGCCGCAGCTCTTCCTCCAGCAGCGCCGGATTGGTCTGCGTATGCCGGGTGAACACCTTCAGCGGCTGCATGGCGATCACGCGCTCGCGCTGGGCGGGGCCGAACTGGGACAGGATCATCTTGCCGCTGGCCGAGCAGTGCACCGGCACGCGGGAGCCCGGGCCCAGATGGATGCGCAGCGGCTCGGTGGTTTCCACCCGGTCCAGGTAGATCACCTCGTTGCCGGAGAGCGCGGTGATATTGCAGCTTTCGCCGATCTCGTCCACCAGGCTCTTCAGCACCGCGTGCCGGGAGCCGTGCCGGGTGTCGTTGAGCAGCACGTCCTCGGCCATCCGCCGCATCCGGGCGCCCGTGCCGTAGTGCTTGCCGTCGCTCTGGCGCATCAGCAGGTCTGCGCTCTCCAGCTGCTGGAGCATCCGGTGCAGGGTGGGCTTCGGGATCCCGGTCTGGTCCACCAGGGACTGCAGGGTGAAGAGCTGGTCGCGCGTGGTGATGAACTCCAGCAGGGCGAACAGCCGCAATGCCGGCGTCTCGCCCTGGACGCTGCCTACCGGACCGAGGTCCGGCTCCGTCAAGCCTTCCATGATGCCTCCTTGCCGAGAAAATCTTCCGCTGTTTCAAAAAATAGTATCACCGGGAAGAAAAAACGGAATATGTGTTGACCAATGTGATCTGCACCGCATATGTTGTTTCCAGTCCCGTTTTCGGGAGCAATCCGAACCATTTTTTGGAACTTCTTATCGCCCAGTGCGGCGGCACGATTCAAAGGAGAGTTGTTATGAGCGAGCAGAACACGGGCCGGGAGGTCGTCCAGGGCGTCCAGAAGATGACCCCGTCGGAGGCCTTCGTCGAGACCATGGTCGCCAACGATGTCACGGACATTTTCGGCATCATGGGCTCGGCCTTCATGGACGCCATGGACATCTTCGCCCCCGCCGGCATCCGGCTGGTCCCCGTGGTCCACGAACAGGGCGCCGCCCACATGGCAGACGGCTACGCCCGGGCCAGCGGCCGCCACGGCGTCGTCATCGGCCAGAACGGCCCCGGCATCAGCAACTGCGTGACCGGCATCGCCGCCGCCTACTGGGCCCACAGCCCGGTGGTCATCGTGACCCCGGAAGCCGGCACCAACGGCATCGGCCTGGGCGGCTTCCAGGAGGCCAACCAGCTGCCCATGTTCCAGGAGTTCACCAAGTACCAGGGCCACGTGGTCAACCCCGCCCGCATGGCCGAGTTCACCGCCCGCTGCTTCGACCGCGCCATGAGCGAGAACGGCCCCACCCAGCTGAACATCCCGCGCGACTACTTCTACGGCGAGATCACCACCGAAATCCCCAAGCCCCGCCGGGTGGACCGCGGCGCCGGCGGCAAGGAGAGCCTGGAGGCGGCGGCCGAGCTGATCGCCACGGCCAAGGCCCCGGTCATCGTCTCCGGCGGCGGCGTGGTCATGGCCGACGGCGTGGAGGAGTGCAAGGCGCTCGCCGAACGCCTCGGCGCCCCGGTGGTCAACAGCTACCAGCACAACGATTCCTTCCCCGCCAGCCACCCGCTCTGGTGCGGTCCGCTGGGCTACCAGGGATCAAAGGCGGGCATGAAACTCATCTCGGAGGCCGACGTCGTTATTGCCCTCGGCACCCGGCTGGGCCCGTTCGGCACGCTGCCGCAGTACGGGCAGGCCTACTGGCCCGAGAACGCCAAGATCATCCAGGTGGACGCGGACCACACCATGCTCGGCCTGGTCAAGAAGATCGACGTCGGCATCTGCGGCGATGCGAAGGCCGTCGCCACCGAACTGACCCAGCTCCTCGCCGACCGCACGCTGACCAGTGACGCCACCAAGGCGGAGCGCGCCGCGCGGATCAAGGCGGAGAAGGACGCCTGGGAGCAGGAGCTCAGCGCCTGGACCCACGAGCAGGACGAGTACAGCCTGGACGTCATCGAGGAGGCCAAGCACGAGGAGGGCAACTGGCTGCACCCGCGCCAGGTCCTGCGCGAGCTGGAGCTGGCCATGCCCCAGGACGTCATGATCTCCACCGACATCGGCAACATCAACTCGGTGGCGCACAGCTACCTGCGCTTCGAGAAGCCGCGCAGCTTCTTCGCCCCGATGAGCTTCGGCAACTGTGGCTACGCCCTGCCCACCATCATCGGTGCCAAGGCCGCCGCCCCCGAGCGTCCCGCCGTGGCCTACGCCGGCGACGGTGCCTGGGCCATGAGCATGGGAGAGGTCCTCACCGCCGTCCGGCACAACATCCCGGTCACCGCCATCGTCTTCCGCAACCGCCAGTGGGGCGCGGAGAAGAAGAACCAGGTGGAGTTCTACAACCGCCGCTTCGTTGCCGGCGAGCTCGATAACGACGGCGAAAGCTTCGCCGAGATGGCCCGCTCCATGGGCGCCGAGGGCATCGTGGTGGACCAACTGGAGAACGTCGGCGCCGCGCTGAAGGACGCCCTGAACGCCCAGATGAACGACGGCGTCACCACGGTCATCGAGGTCATGTGCACCCGCGAACTCGGCGACCCGTTCCGCCGCGACGCCCTGAAGAAGCCGGTCCGGATGCTCGAGAAGTACAAGGACTACGTCTAAACCAGGCACCGGTCCGAAGCAGCCGGGCCGAATCAGCTCCACCTAGCAGGACAGGCAGGCCGGTGCCCCATGGGGGTGGCACCGGCCTGCCGCACACACAACACAGGATTGGCACCAACTGAAGCACTGATCGGAGAACACAATGGGCAACTCGAAGGCGCCTGAGCAAGTAGTGGTGGTAGGCGCAGGCATGGTGGGACTCTCCACCGCCTGGTACCTGCAGGAACGCGGCGTGCAGGTCACCGTGGTCGACAAGGAAGGCGTCGCCGCCGGTTCCTCCTGGGGCAACGCCGGCTGGCTGACCCCCGCGCTGACCCTGCCGCTGAGCGAACCGGCGGTGCTGAGCTACGGACTCAAGGCGATGCTCGATCCGTCCTCCCCGCTCTACATCCCGCTCTCCGCCAACCCGCAGCTGCTGCGCTTCCTGATCGGCTTCGCCCGCCACTGCACCCCCGGCAAATGGCGCGAGGCGATGGAAGTCTTCACCGAGGTCAACCGCATCGGCATGGACGCCTACGACGAACTCGCCGAAGGCGGCAACCTCCTCAACACTTCACATCAAATAACGACGACGGCGTCCGGCACCGCCGGTGGCAGCACAGCCTCCGGCACCACGACCACCGCCCGCGCCGGGACTACCACCATGACCGCCGCAGCCACTACCGACGGCGCGGTCCGCGAGCCCACCAAGGTCGCCGATCCCTTCCTCGCCGGTTTCGTCTCGGACAAGCACCGCGACGCCCTGGTCCACGAGTTCGACGCCGTCCGCCGCGCCGGCGGCACCGTGGACTACAACCTGGTGGACGGCGACGAGCTCCGCGCCCTCGAGCCGACGCTGGGTTCCGGCGTCCGGGCCGGCGTGCAGATCCGTGACCAGCGCTTCATTAACCCGCCCAAGTTCATGGAGTCCCTCGCCGAGTCCGTCAAGGCCCGCGGCGGCGAGATCGTCAGCGGTTTCGACGTGGTGGACATTAGGGACGACGGAACCGGTGTCCGCGTGATCGCCGCGGACAGCCGCCTGCTCCAGGCCGACAACGTGGTCATCGCCAGCGGCGCCTGGATGGGCAAGCTCGCCCGCCGCTTCGGGGTCAAGCGCGTGGTCCAGGCCGGCCGCGGCTACAGCTTCACCGTGGTCCCCGAGGTCATGCCCACGCACCCCATCTACTTCCCGGCGCAGCGCGTGGCCTGCACCCCGCTGGGGGACCGCTTCCGCGTGGCCGGCATGATGGAATTCCGCGACGCCGACGCACCCCTGGACCCCCGCCGGATCAAGGCCATCATAGACGCAGCCACCCCCATGTTCGAGGGCATCGACTGGCAGGACCGCAAGGAGGAATGGGTCGGCTCCCGCCCCTGCACCACCGACGGCCTGCCCCTCATCGGCACCACCAAATCCTCCCGCGTCCACGTGGCCGGCGGCCACGGCATGTGGGGCGTCGCCCTCGGCCCGCTCACCGGCAAAATGCTCGCCGCCTCCATCACCGGCGACAGCACCCCCACCGTCATGCGCCGCTTCGACCCGCTGCGCTGACCAATCCTGTATCGCCCATGACGCTGGCGACTGGGCTCCCATTCCAAGGGCCCAGTCGCCAGCGTCGCCCTACGACAATTTCCAGGAGGCAAGAGAATGAACGTCCAAGATACCGATCTCGTCCACGTTCCGCCGGCGGACCCCGCTGCTACAGGCGCCCTCGCCTCGCGTGCCGTGGTTGCCAGTGGCCTCGTGTACGCCACCGTCATTCCCCGCCGCGAGGACGGCAGCATCGAGACCGGCAACGTCCATGACCAGACGGAGCAGATCTTCGCCAATCTGGACGCCGTCCTAAGCCAAGCCGGATCCTCGATGGATCGGCTCGTGCATCTGACCATCTATCTGACTGATATTGCGGACCGCGAGGCCTTCAATCAAGTCTATGAACGCACTGTTCCGCGGCCCTTTCCCTCGCGATGTGCCGTCGAGGTGTCCGCCCTAGCGGTTGAAGGAATGAAAGTGGAAGTGACAGCCGTCGCCGCGGTATGAGTCTTCACGCGCCGACGTTCCTTGGAACGGGAGCCCGGACTGACCAATCGATCAACTGAATGCGCAGCCGGCAGCCGGGCGATGGTCTGATCAGGACCGGCCGCACGCGACGCTAAACGATCGCCGGCTTTTCCCGGGCTCCGGCATAGACGTCTCGATCGATCTCGTCACTCGCGTTGGCCACCAACATCGCGACGAAGGTGTCGCCGTTGACGTTGAGGAACGTGCGGAAGATGCCAGCGAACCAGTCGACGGCAATGAGGAGACCCACTGCCTCGATGGGGAGATTGAGCGCCGATGCGAGGAATAGCGCGACCACGGGGAAGCCGCCGGGGACCGTGATGGTTCCCATGTTGAGAAGAATCGCAAGCCCCATTCCCATAATGATCTGGCCGATGGAAAGATCAACGTTTCCTGCCTGCGCGAGAAACATGATGGCGATCGTGTAGTTGAGCACGGCTCCGTACGATCCCATGGTCAAACCAATCGAAAGGGTGAAGTCGGCGCAGCGTTGGCTCACACCGATCTTCTCTACCGTGTTCTTCAGCACCGTCGGGTAGGTGACGGCCGAACTGGTCGTCGTAATGGCCACCATGGTCTGTTCGGCTAGTTTTGCAGGCAGTTTCCACGGGTTGAGGCCGGTTCGCACCGACACCACTATCACAAACAGCACCGTGAGGATGAGGACGCCGATCAAGGTAGCACCGAGGTACTTCAGTGCGCTGGTGACGACCGCGAACCCCACGTCGCCTGCCAGCGCGGCCAGGAGAGCAAAGACCCCGATTGGCGCGATGTACATCACGAGGCGGATGGTGATCAGCACCACTTGTTGGGCTTGGCCGAAGAAGTCGAGGAGCAGCCGGTTCTCCGTCTTCTCCACGAACAAGTTCAGCGCCATCCCAAGGAGCAACGAAAAGACGATGATGGGGACCATCGAGCTCGAGGACATCGACTCGAAGATGTTGGTGGAAACGAACCCGAGGATCGTCTCCTGCCACCCAGCCGATTCCGTCGCGCTCTCCTGCAGTGAACTGTCGATCTCACCCCTAAAGACCTGGCCGCCCCCGGGGTTGATGAGGAGGCTCAGCCCTACAGCCAGTACAGCGGCGATGATGGCGAAGCCGAACATCCATTTGAAGGTGCGAAAGGCCATCTTGCCTACCCCTGTGCCGGTCATCGAACCGGTGGCGAAAATGACCGATGCCATCACGAGTGGGACGATCGACATCTGGATGAGTCGGATGAACAAGTCTCCGATGAACTTCAGGTTGCTCGCCCATTCACCCACGATGAGGCCGAACACGGTTCCTGCGATCGCGGCGACGGCGATTTGGGCCGCCATGTTCCTAAAGGCCTTCTTAAGGGTCTTCATCGTCCCTCCAAGCTCCAAGCACGCAGCATTGTCATCGGTCTTTCCCACTCTGATTCGTGTGTGGATTTTGCTGCAATACTGTCGCGTCTGACCGGAAAACGGAAGCCTAATCTACCCGGATGGATACACTACGTGCCTGCTCCATCTCGGAACGTTCTTCGATTTCTTCTCCGTCCTCTTCGTCTTCCTGAGCTTCACCGTGATGGTCGCCGGCGCCGGCGCTGTTTTCGAAGAGCACTACGGCATGTCGAAGTACATCGGCGGCGTCGGGCTGGCCGTGGCGGTCGGCATCAGCGTGTGGTTCGGTCTGAAAAGCCTGGTTGACGTCATCGGTAAGATCGGCCCCCTGATCGTCGTGATAGCTGTCGCACTCGGCATCGTCGGGATTGTCCAAAACCCGGCCGGCATCGCCGAGGGCAACACACTGCTGCCCGAGTTGGAGCTGACCCAGGCGTCCACGAACTGGTTCATGTCCGGGCTGTCCTATGTGGGCTTCTGCATGCTGTGGCTGGCAGCCTTCCTCATCGCGCTGGGCAAAACGGCGCGCAGCCGCAAGGAAGCGGCCTCCGGCGGTCTGGTCGGGGCGGTCGCCTTCTCGGTTGCCTGCATCATCGTCGGCCTGGGCCTGCTCGCAAACATCACCCGGGTCGGCGGCACCGAAATTCCGATGCTCGTCCTGGCGTCCGACGTTAGCCCGCTGCTCGCCTCCGGGATCTCGGTCGTGATCCTTGCCGGCATCTACACGACGGCGGTACCGTTGCTGTGGACCGTCTCGTCACGCTTTTCCGCCGACAAGACGCCCCGCTTCAAGTACCTGACCATCGCCCTCGCCACAGCGGGCACCGTGATCGGCCTGATCCTGCCGTTCTCCCAAATGGTCAATCTCGTGTATGTGATCAACGGCTACGTCGGCATCCTGCTGCTGGTCCTGATGCTGGCAAAGACCGGTACGCGGCTGGCCCGGCGCCAGGCCCTCTGACTGGCCCAGTCCGCGGCACGCCCTCCGGTCAACGACGGCGCGTGCGGCGGACTGCGCGCGTATGCGCTTTATCGGCGTGAAGTGGTCGGAGTTTCTCAGCAGAATGAAGCGCTGAAGCCGCTGCTCGATCTGAGACGGTCCGCAGCGAAGGTTAAGCGCTGACGTGACGGGTGTCACGAGAAGGTGGCCGTGGTGTTGCGGGGCCGGCGCTCAACCTGGCTGCTGTTAAGTTGGAGGGATGCCCGCAGAACCAGTTGATGTCCGTCCGCGTCCGTTCACCGCCGTCTGCCGGAAAATTGGATACAGCCTTCACGGCGCGCTCATCGGGTTGGTCGAACTGGTGCCCGGCGTCTCCGGTGGTACCGTGGCGCTGGTCCTTGGCCTCTACGAGCGCCTTATCTCTTCGGCCAACAGTCTCGTCCACGCCCTTATACTCGGTGCGCGCAAGGGAACCAAGGACCAGGCCCGCGCCCGATTCCGGCTCGTTGAGTGGTCGCTGGTCGTGCCTCTGGCGGTGGGGATGTTCCTTGCATTGTTCGCCTTGTCCGGTCCGCTCCGCCATCTCCTCGAGGCCCAGCCGATCCTGACGAATTCGCTTTTCTTGGGCATGGTTTCCGCCAGCCTGCTCGTGCCAGTCTCGATGGTCCGAGACACTGCGCCCGTGCGCGGAATGCGTTTGGCTCTCGAGGCCGCAATGGTGCTGGGTGTTGCCTGCACGGTGTTTCTGCTGCTCGGGATGCCAACGCCGGCGCGGGAGGACCCGGGGTGGTGGGTCGTTGCACTCAGCGGAGCCGTGGCCGTGTGTGCTTTGGTCCTGCCGGGGTTGTCCGGTTCGTTTATCTTGCTCACTGTGGGCATGTACGAGCCGACTCTAGGGGCCGTGAGCGACAGGGACTTCGCATACATTGGTGCCTTCCTCCTTGGGGCGGTCGCAGGTCTAGGGTCTTTTGTCCGGCTCCTCGCCTATCTTTTAAAGGCGCACCGCAGGATCACGCTATTGGTCAGTATCGGACTGATCCTCGGATCGCTTCGCGCTTTGTGGCCTTGGCAGGTGGACGGCGGGCTCCTTCCTCCCGAATCCCATGCTTGGGGATGGCCGCTGCTGATTTGGGCTGTCGGCGCCGTATTGGTGTTCGTCCTCTGGCTAAGGGAACGACAGGCCCGGCAGGTCGCCGCGAGGGGCTGACACCGCGATATAGACCTGACAGATTAGTCAATGTTGGTCCTTAGGCTCACACGGAACGTCAGCGGGCCCAACCACTTTCCGCTCGGTTGACGGATGCGCCGTAATCGGGGCTTTTCCTGGATGGGCTAGCGGGGCGCTCCGGACGCCGCGGCTGCTCTGGGGCCGGCCGCATCTGCAGCCGGCCGGACGCCTCAGTTACCCAGGTCGAAGCGGGTCGAGCTCCAGCACCTTCACCCAAGGCGCGACGAAGTCGTTGACGAACTTCTCCCTGGCGTCGTCGCTGGGGCAGACCGTCAGGGCCGAGCGTTCCCACTCTTTTTCCGGTGCAGTTTGGCCTGCTCCACGAGTTCGGTCATCCAAGGTCGGTGCCCGGGGTGGAGGACCATGCCCTCGGGAAGCCCTTGGACGGTTGCGGTGGAACCGGAAATTTCGATGGTGATCCGCCCGGCAGCCATCGGAGCATTGGTGATGTGCAGGTCTCCGTAGGACTCCGGGAGGACCGGATCCAGCCACAGGCCGCCGAGGGACACGTGCGCGTCGTACCGCATCAGGCTCGTTACCAGCAGAATCGGGGTGGTCGCCGCCCAGGCCTGCGGCGAGCACGCCGTCGGGTAGGGCACAGGCTCGGAGAACTGCTCCCTGCCGAAGCCGCAGAACAGCTCTGGCAGCCTCCCCTCTGAATATTCAGCCGCCTCCAGCAGGGCCGTGGCGATCCGCTGCGCCTCCTCGACGAAGCCGTAGCGCAGCAGACCGGCCGCTATGATCGCGTTGTCGTGGGGCCAGACCGAGCCATTGTGGTAGCTGACCGGGTTGTAGGCGAGCATGTCAGAGGCTAGCGTGCGGATGCCCCAGCCGGTGAACATCTCCGGTGACATGAGTCGTTCGACCACTTGGGGCGCCTTGTCCTCGTCCACAAGACCGAACCAGAGGCAGTGGCCCATATTGGACGTGCACGCGTCCACCGGCCGCTTGTCCTTGTCCAGTGCAATGGCATAGTAGCCCTTGTCCGGTAGCCAGAACTGCTCGTTGAACTGCTTTTTCAGGCGTGCGGCGCGGTCCCGCAGCTCGGCTGCCAAAGCCAGGTCGCCGGCGTCGTATGCCATCCACGCGCGCGCCGTGTAGGCGCTGTGGACGTAGGCCTGCACCTCGCACAGGGCGATCGGCGGCTCGGCCAGGGTGCCGTCGGCGAAGTTGATACCGTCCCAGGAGTCCTTCCAGCCCTGGTTGAGCAGCCCATGCTCGTTGAGGCGCTCGTACTCGACGAATCCGTCGCCGTCTTTGTCGCCGTAGTTGTAAATCCAGTCCAGGGCCCGGTCAGCGTGCGGCAGCAGCGCGGCGATGGTCTCCTTGGCGAAACCCCAGCGGCTAACCTCTCCGAGCAGCATCACGAACAGCGGGGTGGCGTCAATGCTGCCGTAGTAGGCGGACTTGCCGCCCAGCGCCTGCCCGGTGCCGACCCCGAGCCTGACTTCGTGCAGGATCTTGCCCGGTTCCTCCTCGCTCATCGGGTCCACGTGCGTGCCCTGGCGGTCGGCCAGGGTCTGGAGTGTGCCCAGGGCCAGGGATGGGTCTACCGGCAGCGCCATGTGTGAGGCCCACAATGAGTCACGGCCGAACAGGGTCATGAACCAAGGCGCGCCGGCGGCCACTACGATCCGGTCCGGATGGTCCGGGTCCTCGATGCGCAGGGCGCCCAGGTCGTCGTAGCTGCGCTGCAGGGTCCGTTGAATGGCGCGGTTGCTCATGTGTAGCACTGGGATCCTGGCCACCCACTCCTGCCGGCGCTTATCGCGCGGGGACATCTCGCCCGAGATCGGGTGCTCGAACGGCCCGGCGGGACCGGTTGCGTCCCCGGTGGGCACCACGCTCACTCGGGTGTGCCAGTACCCATGCGACGGGATGACCACCCGGTACATCAGACCCTCCGGCGCCACGTCGGCGCCGCCAGCCTTGACGACGATGCCTTTGATAACGTCCTGCCAGCTGGCGCGAATGACCAAGGAAGCGTCCCCGGGCTCGCGGGTCTCGTCCCAGCGCCGCTGGATTCGCGCCTCCTTCACTTCGAACAGGTCCGCGAAATCCGATTCAACGGCCAGGGCGATCATGCACTCGGCGGGGTCCGCCGAATAGTTCCGGACGGTGATCTCCTCCAGGATTCCAGCCCCGACTTCGCGCAGCCGCTCCACGATGAGCGGGGTATCCGCATAGCCGTCCGAGCGGGGAACGCGGCCCGCGAACAGCGCCCGATAGGGCTCCTTCATCGTCGCCGCAAGGGGCTCCAGCGGCTGGCCGTTGACTGTCATGCTCCAGCGGGAGAGGATACGCGTGTCCTGGAAGAAAACCCCGTGCGGGTATTCCGGATACATGTCCCCGTTCGCCGAGGATATGCAGAAGGACGCGCCCTCCACCAAGGTGACAGTACCGGACCCGAGTGGCCCGGCGGCCGTGTCGGCATTCCAGCCAGCCATTTCCCGCTCCTTCTCAAGGATGCGCGTCTGCAAGCCACGGCAGGATCCGTCCTGTCTAACCGCCCGCCGCGCTTTCGTGCATTTACCGACGCTACGCCGGTCTGTTCCCTGAAGCCAGTGCCCGCGTCGACTCAGGGTTTGCGGATCAGCTTTCGCAGTCCCGGCAGTACTTCATGCCATCCTTCTCCCTGGCGACCTGGGAGCGGTGGCGAATCAGGAAGCAGGACATGCAGGTGAACTCGTCCTGGCGCGGCGGAATGATGGTGACGACCAGCTCCTCGGCGGAGAGGTCGGCGCCGGGTAGGTCGATGCCTTCGGCGGTGTCGGCTTCGTCGAGGTCGAGGACAGCGGTTTGGGCGCCTGCCCGGCTTGCCCGCAAGGCCTCCAGCGACTGGGCGGTCTGGTCGTCGTCTTTTGTCCGCGGAGCGTCGTAGTCGGTTGCCATGGCTGCTGTTTCCTGTCTGCTGTAATGGCGTGTCGGTGCTTTCAGAAGCGAACAACATATCGCGCCGCCGACCTTGTTCCTGGCCGCGACACACCGTGCTTGGTGACACGCCGGTTGGTTTCTGTGGACCGGTTATCCACCTCTCCCGGCCAAGGTGCCGGGGGATCGGTGCAGGGCTTGTGGATCGAGTGTGGGCAGCCGGCGGACAGCTGGGAGGAGCCGTTCCGGAGGCAGGCCGGGAGGCCTACGATGTTTCTCCGCCATTAGGGAGGAAAGCTAACGATGCCGCGGCTTGATCAGGACCAGGAAAAGAAGTCATACCGGCTGCAGCTGGCCGGCGTGTGGATCGGCGCGGCGGGCCTGCTGGTCGCACTGGTCCGGGCGGTCCTTGACCTGTGGGGCATCGCTGCCCGATAAGCGCTGCCCGGGGCGGACGCTGCACAAACGCAAAGTTCCGCTGCCCACAACCGGGGACAATCCTCCTGGGTTATCCACCGCTACGGCTGCCGGGGGGAGCTACCCCAAGGGCTCCCAAATCTTCAGCCGTGGATAACCCGGATTGACCCCAATCATGGACATCCCAGGGCCACCTCCGGATCGGGCATAACAACCAGCAACCAACGATTATCCTTGACAAGCCCATAGAGGCTGAGGCTCCCGGGAATAAGAACCGCCGCAACCATGTTCGTTTCCGCTGTGAAGAACATCGGATTTCTGTCCTTCGGCCATTGGACCGACCACCCGGAGTCCGGCACGCGCACCGCGTCGGACGCGCTGTTGCAGGCGATCGACCTCGCGGTCGCGGCCGAGGAGCTGGGGGCGGACGGCGCCTACTTCCGCGTCCACCACTTCGCGCAGCAATACGCCTCCCCGTTCCCGCTGCTCGCTGCCATCGGGGCGCGGACAAACCGCATTGAGATCGGTACCGGCGTGATCGACATGCGCTACGAGAACCCTCTCCACATGGCCGAGGACGCGGGCGCGGCCGATCTGATCTCGGGGGGCCGACTGCAGCTGGGCATTAGCAGGGGCTCCCCCGAGCAGGTCATTGATGGGTGGCGTCACTTCGGCTTCGTTCCCGCCGAGGGCGAGTCGGACGCGGACATGGGCCGCAGGCACGCCGAGCGGCTGCTCGAGGTGCTGACCGGCGGGGGCTTCGCGGCGCCGAATCCCCGCCCGATGTTCCCGAACCCTCCGGGCCTGCTGCGCGTTGAGCCGTACTCGGAGGGCTTGCGCGATCGCATCTGGTGGGGTTCCGGCTCGAACGCCACGGCCATCTGGGCCGCGAAGCTCGGCATGAACCTGCAGAGCTCCACGCTCAAGGATGACGAGAGCGGTAAGCCGTTCCACGTCCAGCAGGCGGAGCAGATCGGGCTGTACCGGCAGGCCTGGAAGGAGGCCGGGCAGGAGCGGGAGCCGCGCGTCTCGGTCAGCCGCAGCATCTTCGCGCTGACGGACGAGCGAGACTGGCAATACTTCGCCCGCGACCGCCACAGCTCCGACCAGGTAGGCAATATTGACGAGAAAACGCGGGCGGTCTTTGGCCGCTCCTACGCGGGTGCCCCGGACGAGCTGGCCGCGAAGCTGGCCGAGGATGAGGCGATCGCCGCGGCGGACACACTGCTGCTCACGGTCCCGAACCAGCTCGGCGTTGACTACAACGCCCACGTCATCGAGTCGATCCTGAAGTATGTGGCGCCGCAGCTGGGCTGGCGCTGACCCCTCGTACTGCGTTCGCGGTTAGTTGTGGTTGTGTCGACGCTCTGACCAGACTTCCAACCAGGCCGATATCTGCACTGAATCGAATACTGCCGAATCGGCCGATCGGCAGGGCGAGGCATGCGTCTTGAGACAAATTTGAGCTAACCCTGCGGAATCCTTGAGCTTTCTCGCGCACTCTTAGACCAGCAGATGGCGGGAGTTGAAGCCGGAGTCCGGCTACTGGGGAGTGCACGGACTGTCAGCGGCCGGCTCGTCTCGGCTTATAGGGCGCGGGGCACGGACAGGACTTTGGGGAGACCTGTCCGCCCCGACACCCGTCCCTCGCAGCTATTAGCCCCGGAAATCCGCCAAACTTTGCGGTTTGACGGCGAACCTTCGCTACTTTCGATTCGTCACCGAAGAGATTGCTTGTGCCCGTCCAACCACCAGGATGCATGTGTCGTTATCGGTGTTCAAGATGCAGGGTGACATTCTGTGTCCCGAGAAGCTTGCACCTGCGCATGTCCTCTAGCCAGGGAGCTGTTCAGACCTCAGTGTGGTCCGCTATAGCTTCTTCTGTGATGCCGTACGGCACGTTTTCGCTCAGCTCGACGGAGAATTGACCCGGGCCGGTCTTGGTGACCAGAATGCCGTGGGTTCCCTCTTTTACGGCAAGGCGCCGTAGTTCATCCACCACGATGTCGAGTAACCGCTGTGCTTCCTCGGCCGTGGTGGCCGTGATCTTCTTCTGCGCCGTCGTCGTGGTCATGGAATCTATTTTCCCCTCTTTATGGCTAGGCATTCTATGCCGGGTGCACCTTCGGACCGTGCTCCTGCACGCGCCCACCGAAAGGCTCATGATGTGTGATCAGGGTGAGTAGCGGCGGAAGCCGGCCGCTTGAGGCAGCTACCTCCATGGTCGCTGCTGCTCCCGCTCAAACCCAATTGAGAGAGACTCCGTAGCTAGAACTCGTCATATACGCCGTTATCGGCCTTGCGGATTCTTCAAGTTCTGGTTGCGGGGCTTTGCGTCTTAACTGCGGATGACGCGGATGTTGTAGTCGATGGTGTCGATCATGCTTCGGTTGCCGAGGGGGTCGTCCTTGATCCAGACGACGCCTATTTCCGGGGCGGTCTCTTCCACCCGTTCGCGGTAGCGGACATTGTCGGGGCCGGTGGCTTCGATCTGGTCGCCGCGACGAAGATCGAGGCCATCAAGGCGGGCAGGAGCGGGAATAGGGTCGACGGGTTCGGTTTCGGATGTCGTGGAAGTTGGAACAGTCACGGGTATTCCTGCTTTCGTAAGGTGGGCAGCGGTGAGCCGGGTAACTCTCTCCCGCCCGCCGTCCGGCTGGCCGCTGCATCCGGGGAGGCATCGGTGCCTGACGTGTTGACGTGTGCAGCGCTTCGGAATACTCCCTTACGTATTTTCACTCTAACCGCGGTGTTTGGTCGGAGACGAATCAGTAGGTTCCGCGCGGTGCAGCGTCCTTCTTTTCCTTGATGCCAGGGGAGCGGGGCGGAACTTCCCTGCGTCGGGGCCAGTTGTAGAGATAGGCTGCGGTGATTCCGCCGGCCAGCCCGAGTAGCAAGGAGCGCGACGTGGGAATGTTCGACAAGCTGGTCCAAAAGGGCAAGAAAATGGCCGTTGACTACGCCAAGGAACAACTGTCCGGGCGTGTCGGTAAGCAGCGCAGCGACGACGGCTACCGTGGCGATGCCGGGTACCGGCAGGACAATCGGTACGCCCAGCCGTATCCTGCCGCCGGCCGCCCACACAACAACCAGCATCAAGGCGCGGACAGGCCGATGCAGGGCACCGGTCAGGGCACGAACGCGGACCAAGAGGCGATCGCCAAGTACAAGTACATGCTGCGCACGGCACCGCCGGAAGACATGGAAAGGGCACATGCCGAGGCTTTCGGCCGGCTGAGCCCGCAGCAGCGCAGGATGCTGCAAGACGAGTTGAACACCCGGCTGCCCTCATCCGAGCGTCCCCGTTCCGACGCTCCCAACGACCTGGCCAGATCAGCGACACGGGCTGAAATGTCCAGGCCCGGATTCATGGAGAAAATCCTTGGGGCCGGCACCAAGGGCGGCCCCGGACGCGGCGCAGGCGCAGGACTGGCCGCGGGCGCGGCAGGTGGCCTGGGGCTCGGGCTGCTGGCAGGAGTCGCCGGCGGTTTCGCCGCCTCCGCCATCGCCGGTCCCTTGCTGGATGGTTTCTCCGGACTCGAAGAGGGGATCGCCGGCGCAACTGAAGGATTCGGCGACGGGATCACCGGCGCCACCGAAGGACTAAGCGACGGTGTTACAGCCGCCGGAGAAGGCCTCACCGATCAGGCCGGCGGGCATTTCGACGGTCTGCTCGGCGGCGGTGAAGGCCCGACCGACTGGGAACTCTGAAACCCCTGCCAAGCTGAAGAACCGGTATCCCGCGGTCGCCGTGCAGGCCGTGAAGCCTGGCCTGTTGCGATGGCAGCCGTAAGCGGTCCGAACGGTCATGCCTGGGCTGGAGCCCGCGAGGATCTCCGGGATACCGCATTTAGAAGAACTCTTGGGGAGGTTGCCTAAATGTTCGCGGGGCGTCTCAAAAGAGTGTGCTCCCTCGATGATGTTGGGGATCCGAGGGAGCCGCACCTTTGTCAGGAATGCGGTTTCCTACGCGTCATATGCGCCGTTATCGGCGGTTGAACGGCTTCTTGGAATCAGCATGGCTGAAGTATCTGCGATCGGTTTTCGGGGCCAGGTTGTTGAGGTTGGTGCCGCGGGGGTAGTGACCGCGTGCAATCCCAACAAGGATTTGTCGGAGAGAAGGAACCATGTCTGAGGAGCCGGAAGGCTAGAAGAGGGTGTCCAAGATTCCTGATTCCTGCGTCTTGCGCTGCTGTGCCGCTTTCGCACTGAGCGGTATCACGCGTTCGGACTCGGGCAGGTTTTCGCATATTTCGTTGGCTCGCTCTGTCGCCCAGGCTTCAACTGAGTTGAGGTAGGCACGCGTCGTCGCCCCAGACACCCAGCCCAGATCGGTGAGGTGCTGCAGGAGGGCGTTCGCGACGGTTTTCACGTCCAGGGTTCGGGTCTGCGTGACGACGCTGATGTCGTGTTGAGGATCGAGCAGTGTCAGGGGTTCTTCCCGGATACGCACGACCCGGAATCCTGCGTCCCGGAGCCGCTGTGATTTCCGGCGGTCTCGCTCCTCAATGCCTTTGTGGAAGTAGGAGCCGTCGTACTCGACTGCAATCCTGAGGGATTTCATGAGGATGTCGACGGTGTGGGGGCGGTTGTGGCCCAGATCCAGGCGCTCCTGCTTCACCGGGTCCACCTCCTGCGGAAAGACGGCCGCGAGTTCGCAGGCCAAGGCGATGTCCATTCGTGAGCGCTTCGACGGAGCGCACTGTTTACAGCCATCGCCGTCGAGGGCACGGGCACGCACCTGCGTGAGCCAAACATGCTCTGGGTCCACAGGACATGTCCACCAGACGGGCTTGTTGCTTCCGATAGTGACGTGTTGCGGAGTCAGCTTTCCGTTTCTGGCCGGGTGCCACTGCCTTGCCAAGGCGGGCCGGTGCAGGTCGAGCCGGTTCCGATCCGAGGGGCGCTTGCCATCGCAGAAGGGACACCCCGCTCCGTCCGCCGGACGGGAGCTAACCGGGGCAACCCATCGGTGCGTGGGGTTCGCCCGGCAAATCCAGGCTGCCGCGTAGGTGCTGCCGGCGGCGACGTCCTCGGGCTTCCGGTCATTGTCGGGGTCCCATTCCGAGGCCAGTATCGGCCGTAGTCCGGCGACGCTGTTGGAAGCATTGACTTTCTTTCCCGCACAGTACGGGCAGGCTCTGCCACGGAAGCGGTAGGCAGGGGAGGCCTGGTAATCGTGCGTGGAGTCGCTGGGGCAGATCCACCACACCTTGTTGTTGGCTTGGGGAAGAATCTTTGCTGGGATCAAGCCGAGTTCGCTGAGATTACGTTCATGGTGCCAAGTGGACAGCAGGTCCGGTCGGGCTAAGGCCAGGTTGTTCTCGGGCGTGGCCCTCATGCCTTTGCACGCTGCGCAGCCATGGCCCCGCGTGCGGGTGTATGGTGCGGCTTCCCAAGAATGGCCGTTCTCGCACAGCCACCAGATCTTCCGATTGCTTCCGGGCGTGACCTGTGCAGGAGTCAGATCGTTTCTCGCCCAATCCCACTCGGAAGCAATATCAGGATGTAAGTACTGCAGCGACCGATGGCCCTCGTCGCGGACGGGCTGTTGTCTTCTGTCGGTGCGGCGCTGGGCATCGGAATCGCTGGAAATCATGGTGCAAGAATCTCTGGGATGAGGGTGGCTGCGGCCGGGATAAGAACGGCAAGCAAGGCGCCCATGACGGCCAGTGCTCCGAACGCCCAGGCCCTGCGGCGGCTCTGGGCTGAGTTCACTCGTTTCTGCAGTTCCAGGAAGTTGCGGCTCAGTGCGGCGGTGTTTCCGCGGTCGGGCGGATTCCGATGCCAGGTTCCCGGTCGGCTGGCCACTGCAACGACCTCCGCCACCTGTTCGTGGGTCAGGACGGGTTTGCAGCGGGTGAGCCAGCGCAATAGCTGCCGGTCCGTCACTACTCTTACATCTGCGGGTTTCCGCCGGATTGTCAGATCCTTGGCCCCGACAATGACCACGACCCCGGTGACCGGAACCGTTTTAGTCATAACGGCGGCGAGAAGCTTTGCAGCTCTGGCCGCCTCATGGGCGGCGTTAGTCATGTGACGCTGTTTACGGCCGGCCACCATCAGCGTGCTGCCCGCTACCCATACACTCTGGTTAGCGTGGTTCTTGGTATTGAGCGTGAAGACTCCGGCGGGGCCGATCACCACATGATCAATGTCCGAAGTGCCGGTGCCGACCGGAACGGCATGCAGTACCGTCCATTCGGAACCGAGCGATGCCAGGATATGACCGACCCGGATTTCCCCTAAAGCACCTTGGTACCAGGACAGGCTATCCGCGCTGAGCGGATTGGCGCCGAACCCTCGCCCCAACCGCGAGCGAGGCTGCGCCCTGCTTTGTACGGTTAGTAGCTCGCTGATGACGGCCTGACCCGGTATCCGTTCTTTCAAAGGATTGCTTTGCCCTTCAGCGCCCGTGGGACGGCCCGCGGCCGGAATTTCTGATTCTAATGCGCCGTCTCTCATCTTCTACGACCGGACTGACAGCATCTCGGAGAATTCAGTCTCCGAAATTATCCGAATCTGTTGCCCAGTTGCTGCGCGCTTCAACGCCTCTTCTCTCTTTTTTTCGGAAGCGTTGCGGGATCCCATTACCAGTAAGGTCGTCTTGTTGGTAAGGCGCAGGTCACTACCAGCTCCTTGCGACGCGGCTTGTATCCGAGCCTCATCTTTGCTCATCGCTGGCATATCACCGGTGAACAGGACTACCTGATCGAAAAGTGGCCCAGCCGGGTCGGCATCTGGATTAGGTTGCGGAAGATCAGCCAAGCGAGGCTTCACCGGCCACTGAGATTTCGAACGAGTCGAACGTCTGCGTTGAGAAACCTGCAAGGCTAGACGGGGCACTTTCGGCTTTGACCACAGCTCGTCAAGCGAACCAGTGGGATGCCTCCGGTCTGCTATGCGCAGGACGGCTGCGGCACATGTATCGGCATCTGCCCCTGCCTGGTGATGCTCAAAATCAGGCAGACCAAGGGCGGAAGCAACATCTGGGAGCTCGTAAGACGACAGCTCCAGATGGATCTTCGAGAGCTCCATCGCACACAGAAACTTCAGCGGTGGTACGTCGAGATTGTTGTAGTTGCATGCGGCTTTGAGCACGCCGGAATCGAAAGGGCTGTAAGCGACGGCAGAATCGGCTCCGACGAAATTGACTATGCGTTCCAGTGATGGCACCCAGTCGACCGCGTCCACTACGTCATCGGGCGTTATCCCGTGGATTCGCATATTTACGTCAGCGAAGTGGTCCACTCCCGGAGACGGTTTGATGAGCCAGCAGCGCGAATCCACTACTTTGCTATTGCGGACCTTGGTCATTCCCACCGCACAAGCCGATGCATAATTCTGATTTGCAGTCTCAAAATCGATAGCCGTGAAATTTAGCATCCCCATGTTTCCCCCTTTGAATGTGCGGACATCGACATAAGTTGGGCATGCCGTCCGCTGCCAGCCCGCTGTTGTTTAGAACTGGTTTTGTTTACAGTGCTGGTACGCCGATGGCGTCGTAGAGGTAGTGTTCGCCAGCCAGCGGTATGCCGTATTTGCGTGCCTTGGCGGCTTTGCCTGACAGGCTGTCGGGGTCGGCTGCAACGACCAGGTTGGTTTTCTTGGTGACGTTGTCAGCAATCGTGTAGCCCATGGCTTCCAGAAAGCCGGCGATTTCGCTCTTTTGCCGGCTCATGGTGCCGGTCAGGACGATATTGTCGCCCGGTGCCGGACGGTAAACGGTTCGGGCAGGCACGGGATCGGTAGTCTGGAGCCAGGTGGCCAGTCCTGTTGTCACCAATTCGTCAGGTAGTCCGAGCAGGGCAGCGGCTTGGCGCAGGTCCTGCTCCTCGCCGGCAGTGATTTGACCATCGGCCCAGGCAGCGCCGAGCAGCTGATCCAGGTAGTACTCGTGCAGTTCCAAGCAGCGTTCCTGACTGATGCCCAGTTCGTCGGCCAGAGTGACCAGTTCCCCTTGCTCGGTAGCCGACAGGTGCAGGTCGAACATAGCCCGGTCCAGGAGGTCCAGGTACTGGTCATGTTCTGCCGGTCCGGTGAATTCAGGCATGTGGGCGGTGATCCGGGACAGGAAGTGTTTCTCCACCCGGTTTCCGGCCGGCCGGAGGACCGGAGCGAAAGACCAGGACGACGGTGGAAAGCCTGACCAATCAGCCAAGCTCGCGTTCAGCAGGGCCTTTTCCCAGTCTGGCCGATCCGGATCCAGGTCGATATAGCGTCCGAGCAGGCCGGCTGCGGCCATGGCGTCATCACCGGCGCAGTGTGCGGTGCCGGTCTCGATGCTGAGGAATTCGCAGCAGTGAGCCAAGGAGCGGGCATTGCCGTACACGTAGTCATGGGCCAGGCCCATCGTGCACAGCCCGGAAACGAAGGATGCCGGAACCGGCATTCCTGCCCGGCGAAACTCATGCTCCAGGAACCCCGCATCAAAACGAAGGTTATGGGCCACCATGATGGTGCCCCGCAGCACCTTGGCGATCTCCGGGGCGGCCTCTTGGAAAGTCGGGGCATCCAGGATGTCGGCGGCGCGGATGCGGTGGACGCTCTGCGGGCCAAGGTCCCTGCCCGGATTGATCAGCGTCTCCCACCGGTCTACGACCCGTCCGGAGGCATCGACCCTCACTACCGCGATCTCAGCGACCCGGTGATGCTGTCCGGGATGGAATCCGGTGGTCTCGACATCGACTACTGCGAACATCGGTTCAGACATGCGTGGCCTCTTTCGCAGGAACCGGCCATCGACGCACACTCGTTCCGCCGGCACCGCCAAAGTAGGTGCGGGTCCTGCGGGTGCGGTCCGCCTCGATCTCGAGCCAGTAGTTCAGCAGCCGCACGCAGCCGTTGGCGATCCGCAGTGCTTCTTGCGCCACAGGTTCAGCGCAGTCCGGATCCGACTCCCACACCGAAGCGGGCGGAGGGGCGGGCCAGTCAATGTCCAGCAACGGGGCCTGCCGCTTGTACTCAGGAACTGTGCGGCCGGCGGCCCGGGCGTCCTTACGCTCCTGCACCTTGGCCGTGTTGTAAGCGGCCCGGCGGTCGTTCTCGGCCCAGAACAGATCCTGCAGCAAATCGACCCACGAACGGCAATCCCGGATGAACGCATCCGGTTCAAACCGTGGAGCCTCCAGCACCTGCGGCTCCGTGCACTTTGCCTCTGCCCTGGCCGTCAGCAGCAGCTGCCGGTCGCCGGCCAGGCTCCGGAAGGCCTTCTCATCGAACCCATCGGATGTGACGGCGTTCGTGGCAGTTGCCCGCAGCGGGCCGGTGAAGGCATTGGCCGACACCTGCCACAGCGCCCAGCGGCCGTCATGAATATCGAGTATCGCCATACCGCGATAGCCGACCATGGAATCGTTCATTGTCCCCCCAATGACTCAAACCGATTCTCCACATCCTAAATCACTTTGTGCTTATTTCACCCGAAAGCAATAAACCGTTTAGCCATTTAGCTAAAAATGACAGCGAAAATAGCCATCGGCGCCTTGTTTGCTATTCGGCGGCTTCTTGGAGGAGGTCTTCCGCGTGCTGGCGCACAGCGTCGACGTCAGTGAACACGAGGTACCCGAGCCGGGCGAGTTCGTTCAGCTCTTCTGCGTTGCCATCCAGTTCCAGGACCACTGGTGCGCTCATGCCTGGTTGGAGGCCGTCCGCCCAGTATGCCTCCGCGAGGCATACCAGGTCGCCGGATTCCTGGTTGCGGACTTCCACCTCCGTTTCTCCGGCTGCCAGTCCCATGCCTGCGAGGTCTTGGACAAGCTGTGCGATGTCGGGCGACGGCCCGGTGGGTGTCTCCGACGCCGGTTCCGTGCGTTCAAGGTCAGCGGTATTGGTTCCGTGCCAAAGTTCATCGAGCACACTGTTCATGGCATCGGCCAGCAGTTCCCGCCTCGCGGCCAGGAAGTCACGGTAACGGTCGATGGACCAGAGGCTTTCGTCCATTGGGATCCATTGGCTGGCCAGAGTCCCGGGAAAGTCGCGTTCGACCGCCCGGAAATATTCGGCGGGATCCCGGTCAGTGATGTCGAGGTTAGCGTTCTGGGTCAGGAAGCAGTAGTTGGCGACGGCATTGACTTCCTCCTTGGAATAGCCGGCTCCATAAAGCCGGGCCTTCGGGAAAATATGGTGAACCTGCAGGGACGAATTCTTGCCCAGCATGTGTGCCGATAACTTGATTCCGGTCGTAAAGTCCTTGGAACCCTGTGTCCGGGTCAGCAGGTAGAGCATCGGGTAAAAGCGGGCGCCGATAGTGTTGCCGCCGAAATCGGCTTCGCGCACCGTGAGGTCACCGCGGAAGCGGCGCATCTGCTCCATCAGGCCATCGATACCGGCTTCGTCCACGGCCTTCAGATCGACGTTGAGGTAGGACTCCGTGGAACCGGCAAAGCGGCCCCACATTGCAGCGTGGATGTACCAGGTCAGAATCCGGTCCCGCTCGACCGCGTTGGGGAACTTGCCCCCGTTCCGGTACATGTATCGTGCGATAACGGGTACCGCGAACCGTGCAGGGAACACGCGGTCGAAATCTAGGCCAAGGCGCGCAGCGATGACATCGAGCACGATCGAAACCAGGTCGGCGGTCTCCTTCAGCCCCTTACGGATCCGCTCTTCCTCAACGGAGGCCAGCGCCGTAAACAGGGCCTCGCCGGTCAAGATGGCGTTGACGTTGCGCAGCAGCCAGTCCAACGTGAACCGATAGCCGGCGGATTCCCACTTTTGGCGGTATTTGTTCATCTCCTCCCGCGCCTCGGGCCACGCCGCACAGATTTTGGCCAGGGCCAGATCGCCCTTGGAGAGTTTGGTTCCTCCTGAGTTCACCCGGTTGAAGATCTCAACCACGACATCGATGGTCTTGTCGGCACCGCTGACTTCCTCGATGTGGACTTCCCGGTTCTGGATGTCTGTCAGTCGCGTCATCCGGGCCATAACTTTGACGAGTTCGCCGACACCCAACTGCGAGATTTCCGGATGTGCCTCCAGGTACTTCCCTACGCCCTGGATCATGAGGTCGGAGACATCAATCCAGGCCGGGTTGTCCTTCATCTTGACGGGAGCGTAGAACTCAAAGACCTCGTCCTGCACGTTGAAGTAAAGGTCCTTGAAAGCTTGGGCGTTGCCTTCAAAGAAACGTGGCGGGGTGCCCCGGATAACCCCGTATAAGGATGTTGCCCGCTGTTGGCCATCGAGCAGGAGCTTGACGCTGCCGTCCCGTTCAATGCCGCCCCCACGGGCTTTGGCCGTGGTCACGGAGGTATTCCAGGTCATGAACCCGCCGATAGGGTAGCCCCTGTAGAGCGAAGTAAACAGGCCGCGCACCTGCTGCCGGTTCCAGACATAGCCCCGCTGAAACTCCGGCAGAGCCACGTCCTGGCTGTCAATTTGGTCCAGAACGGTCGACAGCTTCATGGCGGGCTCCTATGCGACGGGTGAGACGGCAACAACTTCCGATGCTAACAACGGTTCAACCGGTCACCGAGCCCGGCACAACAACTACGGGCGGTATGTCCACAGATTGGGGCATTTCAGAGGATGGGGCTGAGGGATAAGCTCCCTGCGGAGTGCCGCTGTTCTGTGCTGTGGCCGCCCCAATTCCGATCACCGCTAACAGGTTCTAAACGATGGCTATGTGGGTCGAGCCCGAGGAGCACGCCCTGCACCGGTACTCCTTTACTCATGTGAGTGAAGGAGTAAAAAATCAGATAACCGCTGTCTGCGACTGGAAGTTGTTCTGTATGGACCTCCATATCGTTGCTTGCACGAACTCTCCGCTTTCATGGGGAAAGATGGTTCCATGGCTTCATCATCCTTTGGGCAGGTCCTAGACCAGCTGTATTTCTCTGCTACCGACGAGCGGGACAAAGGCTCGAAGTTCGAGCGGCTGATCAAGCGGTATCTGGAGTTGGAGCCAAAGTACGCCGACCAGTTCGCCGACGTATGGCTATGGAATGAGTGGCCGGGGCGGGACGGGAAAGTCGACACGGGCATCGATTTAGTAGCCAGGGACCGGTACACCGGCGAGCTGACTGCGATCCAGTGCAAGTTCTATGATCCGCAGCGCACGCTGGAGAAGAAGCAGATCGATTCCTTCTTCACCGCCGCCGGAAAACTCGCTTTCTCCTACGGCATGGTTGTGTCCACAACGGACCATTGGTCTAAGCACGCCGAGGATGCCCTGGAAGGTCAGGCGAAGCCGGTCACCCGGCTCCGGTTGCAGGACCTGGCCGATTCGACGATCGACTGGTCGCAGTTCAGTCTCGACACTCCGGAGGAGATGGTCCAGTCCCCGCGGAAAGAACCGCGGAAGTACCAGCGCGAAGCCATCGACGACGTGAAGGCCGGCTTCGAGACCCACGACCGGGGCAAGCTGATCATGGCGTGCGGTACCGGCAAGACCTATACCTCGCTAAAGATTGTCGAGGAAATGGTCCCGGTGGGCGGCTCGGTGCTGTTCCTGGTCCCATCGATCGCGCTGCTGCAGCAGACGTTGAACGAGTGGACCGCACAAGCAACCGTTCCGTTGCGGCCGTTGGCCGTCTGCTCGGACACGAAAGTCGGCCGGCGCGAGCATGAGGACGTATCCGTCCATGATCTGGCCTTCCCTGCCACCACGGATCCGGTGAAGCTGCTGAACCGTGCCCGGATCAGCACGGGCCAGGAGGCCGTGACGGTAGTCTTCTCCACCTACCAGTCCATTGACGTCATCGCCCAGGCACAGCAGAACGGACTGCCGGACTTCGACCTGGTGCTGTGCGATGAAGCCCACCGCTCCACGGGCATCACCGAGGCCACACACGACGATTCCGCGTTCGTCCGGGTCCACGACCAGGACTACCTCAAGGCCGCCAAACGCCTGTACATGACGGCAACCCCGCGGATCTACGTGCAGGAGTCCAAGGCCAAGGCAGCCCAGGACGACGTGACCGTGTACTCGATGGACGACGAGGTGGTGTACGGGCCGGAGTTCCACCACCTCGGCTTCGGCAAAGCCGTCGAGATGGGACACCTAGCCGACTACAAGGTGCTGGTACTTGCCGTCGACGAAGACGCGGTCTCCCGCTCCTTCCAGGGACTGTTCGAGGAGAATGGCGACCTGAACCTGGACGACGCGGCACGCATCGTCGGTTGTTGGAACGGGCTGTCCAAGCGAGGCGTGAACGGGCAGCGGCTGGATATCGGCGACGGGAAGCCGATGCGCCGGGCGGTCGCCTTCGCCCGCAACATCAAAGAATCTAAGAAGCTCGCCTCCGAGTTCGAGCTCGTGAGCCGGCAACTGCTCGTTAACCGCGGCGAAGATGCCCCCGAGGCGTTGAAACTCGAAGCAGAGCACGTCGACGGGACGTTCAATGTGCTGGAGCGGTCCGCGAAACTCGACTGGCTCAAGGACGACACCGATGGAGATGTCTGCCGGATCCTGTCCAATGCCAAATGCCTTTCGGAAGGCGTAGACGTTCCGTCCCTGGACGCTGTGCTATTCCTCAACCCTCGCAACTCGCAGGTAGACGTGGTCCAGTCCGTAGGCCGGGTGATGCGCAAGGCCGAAGGCAAGGAATACGGGTACATCATCCTGCCCATCGCGGTTCCTTCCTCCCAGGACCCGGAGACGGCACTGAACGACAACAAGAAGTACAAGGTCGTCTGGGACGTCCTCCAGGCCCTTCGAGCCCACGATGACCGGTTCGAAGCAATGATCAACAAGCTCGACCTCAACCGGAACACCAACGACAAGATCGACATCATCACCGTGGCTAACCCCTACGGCTCGGACTTCGACGGCACGGGCACCGACGGGGACACAGACGGGGGAGCGGGCACCGAGGCCCTGTTCCACATGGCCAACGCCGACGCGTGGCGCAACGCGATCTACGCCCGCATGGTGCGCAAGGTCGGAGACCGCCGCTACTGGGAAGACTGGGCCAAGGATGTAAAAGACATCGCCGACCGCCACACCACCCGCATCCGGTCCATCCTTGACGGACCCGACCGGCGCGCCCGCGAGGAATTCGCGGTCTTCCTGGAAGGACTGCGAGGGAACCTCAATGCCTCCATCGGTGAGGCCGACGCGATTGACATGCTCTCCCAGCACCTCATCACCAAGCCGGTGTTCGAGGCCCTCTTCGAGGGTTACTCATTCGCAGCCCACAACCCCGTCTCCCAGGTCATGGATTCCATGGTCGAGGTTCTCGACCGGTACAACCTTGACTCCGAGGTCCAGAAACTCGAGGACTTCTACCGGTCGGTACGGGTAAAAGCAGAGGGCATCACCACTGCCGAGGGCAAGCAGAAGATCGTCACGGAGCTGTATGAACGCTTCTTCAAACTTGCCTTCCCTCGCACCGCTGAATCTTTGGGGATCGTCTATACCCCGATTGAGGTTGTGGACTTCATCATCCGTGCCGTCGACGACGTGCTGAAAAAGGAATTCGGCGCTTCCGTCTCCGACGAGGGCGTGCACATCCTGGACCCCTTCACCGGTACCGGAACGTTCATTGTCCGGCTCCTGCAGTCCGGGCTCATCAAGTCGGCTGACCTGTTGCGGAAATATACACAGGAGCTGCACGCCAACGAGATCCTGCTCATGGCCTATTACATCGCGGCAATCAACATTGAAGCTACCCTCCATGGCCTCCTCGAAGACCAGGCCAAGGAGAACAACGATGGCGCAGAGACGGTGGGCTACGTGCCGTTCGACGGCATCGTACTCACCGACACTTTCCAGATGACTGAAGACGGCGACACCCTTGATGAACACGTCTTCACCAGCAACAGCGAACGCGCGTCCGCCCAGAACAAACTCGACATTCGCGTCATCATCGGCAACCCGCCCTACTCCGTGGGTCAAACCAGCGGCAACGACAACAACGCGAACATCAAATACCCCACCCTCGACGAATCGATTCGAACTACCTACGCCGCTCAATCAACGGCTACGAATAAGAACTCCCTCTACGACTCCTACATTCGAGCCATCCGCTGGGCATCCAATCGCATCCTCAACTCACCCAACGGTGGTGTCGTTTGCTACGTTTCCAACGGGGGCTACATCGATGGCAACACCGCCGATGGACTTCGCAAAACCCTGGTGGAAGAATTCCACGAGATCTACGTCTACAACCTCCGCGGCAACCAGCGCACTGCGGGCGAACAAAGCCGAAGCGAGGGCGGGAAGATCTTCGACTCTGGATCCCGAGCTACCGTGGCGATTCTCCTCTTAGTCAAGAGACCCGGTCCCGTGGAAGGCTGCCAGCTGAATTACAGAGACATAGGTAACTACCTCGATCGCAAGCAAAAACTCGCGACCGTTGACGAGGGTACGCTTGCCACCATTGAATGGGAATCGATCAGGCCCAACGTCAACGGAGACTGGATAAACCAACGCAATGAAGAGTTCGAGACATACGCTCCTATCAGCGCGAAGGACGGCGGTCCCGGTCTCTTCCACATGCATACTCGAGGAGTAGCGACAGCTCGAGATGCGTGGGTCTACAACTCATCGCTCCCCAAGCTTCGCAGCAATGTGAAGTCCCTGGTCGACTTCTACAAGGAACAGCTCGTCCTCCAGAGTTCAGGAGGAGAGGTAAGCAACGATCCGACACGAATTGCTTGGGGCGGAGGACTCCGGAACTCCTTAAAGCGTGGCAAGGCTGTAACGGTGGATGCCACTGGTCTCCGAAAGGCCGCCTATCGACCTTTCAACTCCCAGCACGTGCATTTTCAACCAGAGCTGAACGAGCGGCAGTACCAGCTTCGGAACGTCTTCCCAACCCAGGAGAGCGAGAACTTCGGCTTCTACATCACTTCGCCAGCGACCCACTATCCGACCTTTGAAGCCTTGATGGTCGATGGCCTCCCAGACCTGCACTTGCTAGATACCGGTCAGTTCTTTTCCCGGTACACCTACATCAGCGCTAGCTATGAAGACGACCTTCTGGCGGAGCTGGAATTGTCCCCGGCATCAACCCGCGTAGACAACATCACGGATGCAGCCTTGGCGGACTACCGCTCCTCATACGGGGCTGCTGTGACGAAGGACGACATCTTCTATTACACCTACGGGCTCTTGTACTCTTCGGAGTATCGAGAGCGTTTTGCAACCGACTTGAAGAAGATGTTGCCCCGGATCCCGCTAGTCCCAGGGGCTGACAGATTCCAAGCGTTTGCCGCCGCGGGGTGCGCGCTGGCCAAGCTGCATACCGGTTACGAGGTGGTGGAGCCCTACCCGCTGACCGAACGGGAGACGGGACTGGGCCTCGAGCACGACGAGTATGAGCGCTACCGTGTGGTGAAGATGAAGTATGCAGGCAAGGCTGGGAAATGGGACAAGACGCGCATCATCTACAACTCTAATATCACGCTGGAAGGGATCCCCGAGGAAGCCCATCGGTACATGCTTGGTTCCCGCTCCGCCGTGGACTGGATCCTCGAGCGATACCAAGTGAAGACGGATAAGGCCTCCGGCATCACAAATGACCCCAACGATTGGGCCAGGGAACATGAGCAGCCTAGGTACATTCGGGATCTGCTTGGCCGGATAGTCACCGTGAGTCTGGAGACCATGCGCATTGTGGATAGACTGCCGACCCTTGGACTTGAGTGAATCTATGGAACGAATGGTGGATAGGGGAATCAATGCCACTGTCTACGAACGAGGCAGCAGACTATCTGGGCATCGATCCTAAAGCCTTAAGTCGGAAGCTGAGTGATGGGTCTATCCGCGGCCGTCAGAACGGCGTCTGAGGCATTCTGCAAGGAGGCTCCGGCCGCATAAAGGTGCCGTTCGGCGTTCCTGGCCTCACTGTTCAGGATGGGCGAAGGATCAGGTGCCAACAAGGGTGGGCAATGCGCGGAGAGATCGTGCTGGAGATGTCGTCCCCGTACCCGAAGCGGCTCAAACCCTCCACCACTGAATCATGCTGGCACCTAACGCGGACCTATGATCGAATTATGTCTAGCCGCCGCGTTGCACCTGCCGTTCTTGCACCACTCCAAGACGCGCTTACCGCCATTTATTGGTACAAGCCAGAACTTCGAACATTCCTTGACGCGGCAGTAGGTGATCGCACTTTGGTGGCGAATCTTGACTTCTCGCAAGTAAAACGTCAGATCGTCCGGGACTTAGTGCGTTTACTGGATGCTGACCAGCACAAATACTTTGACAACCTTCTCAGCCTTCTGTTTGCCGTAGCGGATGTTCAGGACCCCGTGTGGCTCAAGAGAGTGGATGATGGGCAACGCAAGTATGAGGAGGCTGTTGCAGCGCTAGAGACGTTATGTCTATATGTTGAGCCATACCGAATGCTTCGCACTGAGACGGATTTGGCTGACCAACGCAGGGCTATGGCACAAGAGATGGCGGCTGCTCGCCGAATAGTTACCGACAAACTGAGTGAACTGAATCTACTTTTTGAATCACTCCGCAATTTGGCGCCTCAGCCACGGGGATACGCGCTGGAGAAGCTCTTGGCAAAGCTTTTTCAAACGTTCGACCTTGATGTCAAGGGGTCATTTAGGATCCATGGTGAACAGGTAGATGGTGCTTTTACCTTTCAAGGGACCGAGTATCTACTTGAAGCCAAATGGCAGGATGCTCCGACTCCCCTACCCGACCTAGAAGCATTTCGGGGCAAGGTAAACCGCAAGCTAGACAACACTCTGGGGTTCTTCATCTCGATAAACGCCTTCCAACCCAATGCTTTAGACCTATTCAGCGTTGGGTCAAGGCCCTCGGTGATATTGGCAGATGGAGGAGATTTAGCGGCTGTCCTTCAAGGTCGTATTCCATTACCCGAGCTCTTAATTCGAAAGCGGCAGCACGCGGCAAGGACTGGGGAAATTCTTATCTCCGCTTGGCACCTGATGGGGTGACTACGCTCAAGTGGTGGCGGATTGTGATGCCTCGTTTTCTGGGCACGACCGGTGACTGGGATCTGCCGCGCCTTATCTTCAGCCCAGCCGCTTACTTTCGCTGAGAAGGAACGAGATTAAGGATCCCATACGGACAAAGAGATAGTCCTGCGCCTCGGGTGGAACGACGTGCTTGTCCGTTTCGTGGTGGCGGATCGTGAACTGGTTGCCGAAGTCTGTCAATATTTTCATTTCGGCCTCCACGAACGCCCTGAACTCATGGCTTGCAATGTGGCCAAGCAGGGCTGTCGCACTGGCCTTCTTGTTCCCAGACGGGATGTCTATCGTCTTCAGCCGCTCGAATCCATCCCACAGTCGCTCCAAGGCGAGTGTGCGGTCGTCGACATGGCGGGACTGAAATAGGTCCCTGGCTTGTCTCAAATCCTTATCGAGCTTGCCATCGCCAGACATAGGGATGAGGTCCTTGACCACCTTCCGTACAGAGGGCGAACCAAAGCGAACAATCTGCAGATCCTCGTTGATCTCATAGACTGTCCCACCGCGACGCAGGATTTGATTGACTTCCGTCCGGAACGCCTTTTGTCCAGCCTGTTGATCAAAGCTCAACTCGTAGTGGTTGAAAAAAGAATGCCACCTCTCCTCACTCGGTTCGGAGATCCGTTGTGCTGCATACTCCAGCAGATCAAACAGGACACCGTCGGATTGGTCCCATCTTCCCCCGATGTGCTCAGGGAGGTCAGGAATATGCCCTCGAGCGTTATCCCACAGAGCCCCACGATTGGTGTCTGTAATCCCCTTACCGTCTTCGCATCGAACCGGATATAACTTGGCGAACCAGTTGGTGTCAACCTTGCTTGTTACCAAGGCATGGAGAGCCGTAACGGTGGCCGGCGGCAGCTCTTCCCGCGTCCTGGGCGCCCGGCCAGTGACGCGATCTGTGTAGAAGTCGTAAGTGCTCATCGCATCATTCTTGCAGGAGACTTGCCCCCCTACAGGTCGTGGAATGTGACTAGGTCGGAACGTGCTTAGGGATTAGTGCCCAGATGTGAGAATCCACATTCACGCCTCTTCATCGGGCTACCCGGTGATTTTTCTCTGCTTGATCGCGCGGCAGAGGACGGCAAGCTGCTCCAAGAGGTTCATTCCCTCACCGGTTTACGCGACGGCCAGGCGCTCGACCTGCATATCCTCCCGGGCTCTGGAAGGATGAGCGGGATTTCCGTGCAGACGACTTCTGGGACTGACACCGTCTCAACTAAGGATCCTTTATCAAGACGAGGGGGCGGACTTAGATCATGTGCGCTCGAACTTGAATTCCAAGACCCGGCTTGTCTCATATACCTGTCTCGCGACCGTTCTTCTCAACATCAGGAAAGATGGCCTTTCGCTGGACTTCAGGGAAGTCGGTGATTCTTCGGGGGCCGGCCCGTCGTCCAGTAGTGTCTCCAAACATTCAGCGTCTGTGGTTAGTTCCCGGGGGCGAGGTGAACGTCCGTGCCGCCGCACTTCAGCGCTCGATGCGTTAGGGCAGTCGCCCGGGTCTCAGCCGAGCGGCTGCGCCGGCTTGTTCGGGTTGGAGGGGGACTGGGCTGAGCAGCACGGCTGGTCCGCGGTGGAGGACGCCGTCCGACAGCGGCTGGCAGCGCAGGCCTCCTCGTCCGCGCATCGCGGCATGGGCGCCGGGAGCAAGCATACGATCCATCCAGACGCAGGGATGGGCGTGCCGTCCGCCCCAGAGCCGCACGATTTCCCCACGGGATTCCACAGCGAATTCTTCGCCGATCAGCGGAGCCAGGTGGGCGCCGCGCAGGACTATGTTGCGCCGCGTCAAGAGCGGGTCAAACGGCGAGACCTCGAGTTCAGCTGCAATGGCTTCGAGGGATTCGACGGCCATCAGCGTGACGGCTGCATCCCTATGTGCTGCCTTGCCGAAGAATCTGTCGCCCACGATGCCTTTGCCTGCAACCACCTCGACCCGGTCGAGATCCGACGTGGGAACGCTGGCGGCGCCGTCGTTGGCCCTGCCGAAGTAGGCATGGCCCGATGACACCAGCAGGTGCAGGATCTCCACGCTGTACCTGTAGGTCACCGTCATGCCCTCAAGCTTAGGCGTAGCCCCCAAGACACGTACGGCGCCGCCAAGCCCTGCCACATGCGTATCTCGCCTGATGGCGACCGCGAGAGGTTCGCTATAGGTGCCAAGCAAGACGAAGGCTGAAGACATTGCCTGCGTGGCGTGGCAGTGCGGGTTCCTGAACGCAGTAGCACTCGGTGTCGTTGCTCTTCCTGCCATCGGCATTCCTGGTAAGTGTTCCCAAATGAGTCAATTCCGGTCCACTCGTCGTGATGCTTGCCTAAACAAAATCGAGGTGACTCTTGTCACAGCAGTCACATGGCACTTATGCTTGTGCAACATACACAGCAGTGTTGCAATATATGCAACAAGATAGAAGAGGATGAAATGCCCCCTCGAACGACACGACGCTGGAGCACTATCGCAAGTGCTGCCGCCCTCACCACCTTGATGACCACTACAGGATGCGCCGACCGCAATGGAGCTGCGGCGTCCGGAGATGACTTTCCTTCGGAGACGATCACATTCATGACGCCAACTTCCGCAGGAGGCGCGACCGACCTCACCGCCCGTACACTTGCCACCGAGATGGAGAAGGACCTGGGTGTTTCCATAGTTGTGGAGAATCGCCCCGGCGGCTCCGGCAGCGTGGGTATGGAGCATCTCGCAGGTCAGGCTGCCGACGGTTACACCATCGCTGTCCTGCCCGTGGAAGTCAGCCTGCTGGGGCACCAGGGATACGACATCGATCCCACCGACTACGATTTCCTCGGACAGGCGAATTCTCAGCCCGGAACCATAGCTGTCCCCGCCAACAGCCCGTTCCGTACCTTGGAGGACCTCGTCCAGGCAGCTAAGAACGATCCGGGCAGCGTGGCCGTTTCCAACGCCGGGCCGGGTTCCATCTGGGAGCTGGGGGCGACCGAACTGGGCAGCGTCTCGGGCGTGAAGTTCAAAAATGTCCCGTTCGACGGCGGTGCCCCCGCGGTAACGGCTGCGACAGGCGGTCAAGTTGATGCGGTTGTTGCAGGCATTGGCGAGACCGCTCCCGCCCACAAAGACGGCCGTTTGAGAGTGCTGGCTGTCTTCACCGAGGAACGCGCTCCTGTCCTCCCGGATGTGCCGACGGCAATCGAGCAGGGGCAGGACGTGGTCATCGGCAGCTGGGCGGCAGTAGCTGCCCCAACCGGCCTCGACCCGGACGTTGCGGGCACTCTGGAGGAGTCTCTGGAGAAGGCGGCTTCGTCAGATGCTTACGTCTCCTTCATTGAGAAGGGCGGCAATTTGCCGCTCTACCGTCCCGCGGCGGAGACAGCGGAGTTCGTTGATGCCGAGAGCAACCGCTTCGCCAAGTTGCTCGAAGCCGGGTCATGAAGGACACGCCCGTGATGGGAACCTCGGTCGGGATTCCAGGTAACAGCTCCGCTGCCCCCGGGGAGTCTCCACAGCGAACCAAGGGATTCAATGCGCGCGGCGTTCTCGTGGCACTTTCGGTGGCCCTGGTTGGCGGCGCACTGGTGCTGCCCATTCACAACCTGGAGTTGTTTGCTTCGGATGGGTCCATCGGTCCGGGATGGTGGCCCACCGTGCTGGGTGGCACGCTCGTAGCTGGCGCCTTCGCCATCGCATTGCTGGCTTTCAGGCAACCTGAGCCGTTGCCGGAGCAGCGAGTGAGCCCGCACGGGCTTCGGCGGTTGGGAGCCGTCGTCACCGCTATCATCCTCTACGGTTTCGCCTGGCGATTCTTCCACTTCCTTCCGGTTACCGTCGTCTTCCTCAGTGCCCTGATGTTCATCACCGGCGGGCGAGGGGTGAAAGCCTTGGCGGTCTTTCCCGTCCTAACGGCAGCCGTGCTTTACGGGCTGTTCGGAATGCTGCTGCAGGTTCCGCTGTGAACGCGCTGGTCGAGGGCGCCACCGCTCTCCTTGATCCGACCATCGGCCTGTGCCTGCTCGCCGGCGTGCTTCTGGGCACCTTGGTCGGTGCGGTGCCGGGAATCACAGCAACGATGGCCGTTGCCCTGGCAGCAGGATTCACACTCACGCTGGAACCGCTGCAAGGCCTTGCCGTCCTGCTGTCCATCTACGTTGCAGCACAATTCGGAGACCGCGTCCCTGCCATCCTCGTGAACACGCCGGGCACCCCGGCCTCCATCGCGTCAACCTTCGATGGCTACCCATTGGCCAAGCAGGGCAAGGCCGGCATCGCCCTCACCAGCTCTGCCTTGGTCTCCGCGGTGGGCTCCCTCGCCGGGATTCTCATCCTCGTGCTCGCGGCCCAGCCTCTTGCTTCGGTTGCTCTCCGGTTCGGACCGGCCGAAATGTTTGCCCTCGTCGTGTTCGGTCTCACGATGATGGTCGGTGTTTCAGGCAGCAACGTTCTGCGCGGCCTGGTTGCTGGAGCCGCCGGACTTCTGCTGGGCACGATAGGACGCGATCCCATCACAGGCGACCAACGGTTCACCTTGGGATTTGCGGAACTGAGTTCCGGAGTGCCGTTCATCGCTGCCATCATCGGACTGTTCGGGATCGCGGAGCTCTTCAACCAGCTCGCCGAGACACGGTCCAAGAAGACACCTGCGCCGATCACCCAGCTCGGGGCATGGTGGCCCACCAAACTCCAACGGCGCGAACTGGTCAAGCCTTCAGCTATTGGGACGGGGGTGGGAGCCGTCGTGGGTGTCGTCCCCGCAGCGGGCGGAGACATCGCCGGCGTCATAGCCTGGGCGCAGGCGAAACGCGCCTCCAAGCACCCGGAGAAGTTCGGTCGAGGCTCGCTCGAGGGCCTGGCGGCCGCCGACAGCGCAAGCACAGCGACCATGGGCGGCTCCGTCACCACCACGCTCGCCCTAGGCGTACCCGGCGACTCGGTGATGGCGGTGATGATCGGTTCCATGATCATCTGGGGACTGCAGCCCGGTCCGGCTTTGTTCGTAGAGTCCCCCGACCTCGTTTACAGCCTTGCGACCATTATGGTGGTGGCGACGTTGCTGGCCCTGGCCCTCGCCCTCGTGCGGATGCAGGGCGTGGTCAAGCTGCTTGCCCTGCCGCAGCAGTATCTGACGACAATCATCATCTCCTTCTGCATCGTGGGGACGTACGCGGTTCAGAGCAGCGTCTTCGACGTCGTCCTCATGCTGTGTTTCGGCGTCGTCGGCTTGCTCATGCGCAGATTTGGTTTCCCTGCGGGCCCCATGGTGCTGGGCCTTATCCTTGGCCCGCTGGCCGAGAGCAATCTGCGACGCGCGCTCGTCATCGACGGTCTCGGAACAATTTTCACCAGTCCCATCGCCGTCGGACTCATTGTCCTTAGTCTGGGCGCTGTGCTGCTGCCTTGGCTCCGTTCGAAGACGAAAGCGAGGAAGCTTGATGCACAAGCCACTGAAGCCCTCCGGTAACAGGCCCTCCGTCCTGTGCCTTGGTGAAACCATGGCCCTCGTCACGCCGTCCGAGGCCGAGCCTCTTGAGACCGCGGAGAGTTTTGTCGTGTCTGCCGGGGGCGCGGAATCTACCGTGGCCCTCTACCTTGCTGGACAGGGATACCGCTCGGCTTGGTTGAGCCGTGTCGGCAACGACCCCTTGGGCAGGCGCCTGCTACGACAACTGGCTGCGCACGGGGTCGACACCTCGCTCGTCGACACAGATCCCACTGCCCCGACGGGTGTGTACTTCAAGGACCCCGGTGGGTCAACCACCAGCGTTTACTACTACCGTTCAAATTCGGCCGCGTCGCGGATGGGGCCGGATATTCTCGAGAAGATTGATTGGCAGGCGTTACCGCTGCTGCACCTCTCAGGCATCACCGCCGGGCTTTCCCTCAGCTGCCGCGACTTACTTGCATCAGCCTTCACAGCCGCCAAGGCCAACGGCACGCTGGTGTCCTTCGACGTCAACCACAGGCCCGGCCTGTGGAGCGCGAAGGAAGCCGCTCCGGTGCTCGCGGAGTTTGCCGGACGCGCCGATATCGTGTTCGTGGGCAGGGACGAGGCCGAAACGCTATGGGGCACGGGCGACGCCAACGAATTGTACGGTGCCCTGGGTCCGCAGCACTTGGTGGTGAAGGACGGGGCAATAGGAGCCACGGACGTTTCGGCGGCGGGAGCCGTTTTCATGCCTGCACGCGCCGTCGACGTCGTAGAAGTAGTAGGAGCCGGCGATGCTTTCGCCGCTGGCTACCTTTCGGGCCTGCTCGCCGGTGAACAGGCCGGCGAGCGGTTGATGCTCGGGCACGCTCTCGCCGCCCGGGCCTTGTCCAGTGTTCAAGACTTCGATCTGGTGTAGTGGGGCTATGTCACAAAGCATTCAGCGCGCCATCGAAATCCTCGAGTACGTCAGTGTCCAACCGCGCACACCGAGCGAGGTTGCCGCGCACTTCGAGATTCACCGTTCCACCGCTCTGCGCACCCTGCAGACTCTCACCGACAGTGGACTGACACGGCGGCGAGAAGACGGGCGCTACGGCGTCGGCTATCGACTCGCCGGACTGGCAAACCTCGCTCTGGAGCAGTTCGACCTGGCCAACATCGCCCACCCTCATCTACAGGCGCTTGGAAGCCGGTGCGGACATACGGTGCACTTGGCCGCGGTCCAAGGCAGAACCATCGTTTACGCCGACAAAATCGAGCAGCCGGGCATGGTGCGGCTGTACTCGCAGATAGGTCACCCGGTTACCATCCACACATCCGGGGTAGGCAAGGCCATCCTCGCCTACCGCGAGCCTGGCTTCGTGGAGCACGTCCTGGACAGCACTGACTTCGCCCCTTACACCTCCACGACGATCACCTCACGCGAAGAATTTCTCCAGCAACTAGCCGAGATCCGGGAGCAGGGTTTTGCGGTCGACGACGGCGAGTACGAAGACTTCGTAAACTGCGTCGCCATGCCACTGAGGGATGCCACGGGGCAGGTTACCGGAGCCGTGTCCATTACAGCACTCAAAGCACGGGCAACCATGCACGACCTCGCACAGTTATTGCCAGCACTGAGAACAACAACAACAACAATCTCCGAGGAGTTGGGATGGCGTCCGTAGACGACCTCTTTGACCGCACGTTCACCGGCACATCAGTCATGGCCATCCTCCGCGGCTATACGCCTGAGCGGACAGTCGAATTGGCCACCCGTGCCTGGGAACTTGGTATCGACTGTGTGGAAGTTCCGGTTCAGTCCCCTTCAGCGGTCGAGGCTTTGGCTGCAACTGTCACTGCGGGCCGTGCCGGCGGCCGCGTCGTGGGCGCGGGCACCGTCACCAGCTTGGAGCGCCTGGAGCAGGCGGTGGCTGCCGGGGCAGGCTTCACCGTGGCACCCGGCCTCGATCTCACTTTGGCACAGGCCAGTATCGAGGCCGGTCTGGCCCACCTGCCCGGAGTGGCAACGGCCTCGGAAGTGCAACTCGCTGCCGGCCACGGGATGCGCTGGGTCAAGGCATTTCCCGCGGTCAGCCTCGGGCTCTCCTGGTTCCAAGGCATGAGGGGGCCCTTCCCCGACATCCGCATCGTCGCCACCGGTGGCATCAATGGGAGCAATGCTGCCGCATACCTGGCAGCGGGTGCAGACGTCGTTGCCGTTGGCTCCGCACTCGAAGACCCGGCCCAGTTCGACCTGCTGGCAGAACTTATGCCGGCTGCCTCTACCCATACGCCGTAAGCGGAGCAGATTCCCCAGAAACTACAAGGACAAGGACATACATCCATGCAAAACACCACAGGCCGCTACGTCCCGGACCCCACCCGGTATGACACGATGCCTTACCGCCGAGTCGGGACTAGCGGGCTCAAACTGCCCGCTATTTCCCTGGGCATGTGGCACAATTTCGGCGATGACACCCCTATCGACCGACAGCGTGCCATCGTTCGACGGGCCTTCGATCTGGGCATCACCCACTTCGACCTCGCAGACGGTTACGGGCCTCCGGCAGGAGCATCAGAACGCAACGCCGGACGAATCCTGTCCGAAGACTTCCGCGGCCTGCGTGACGAAATCGTAGTGTCGACAAAGGCTGGTTATGCATTCTCGCCCGGCCCGTACGGCGGGGGCAGCTCCCGCAAGCACCTGCTTGCCGCGCTGGACCGATCCCTTGAAAACCTTGGGATGGACTACGTGGATATTTACTACAGCCATCGCTTCGACCCGGAGACGCCTGTGGAGGAAACAGCCGCCGCCCTCGATACTGCAGTTCGTCAGGGCAAGGCACTCTATGCCGGTGTCTCCTCATACTCCCCGAGCCGCACGCAAGAGATCGTTGCCGCCCTGAGGGAGCTTGGTACGCCGCTGCTCATCCACCAACCCTCCTACTCGCTCCTGAATAGATGGGTGGAGGAGGGGGATCCTAACCTCCTAGACGTTTTGGCAGACTCAGGTGTCGGATGCATCGCCTTCTCGGTTCTCGCCCAAGGGTTGCTCACGGGCAAGTACCTGGATGGTGTGCCTGCCGGCTCCCGCGCTACCCAAGGCAAGACGCTGAAGGACGGCATGCTATCCCAGGAGAACCTTGACCGTGCCCGTGCTTTAGCCAGAATCGCAGAGGATCGGGGACAATCGCTGGCGCACATGGCCGTTGCCTGGGTTCTGAAAGATACCAGGATCTCCTCCGTGCTGGTAGGCGCCAGCAGGCCCGAGCAACTGGACGACACGGTCAAGGCCTTACAGAGCCCGCCATTCTCGGATGAAGAGCTGTCACTCATTGACGAGTACGCGCGGGACGGCGGACTCAACCTCTGGACCGTATCGAGCGAGGCCTAAATGACGGACACCGCCTTCTATAACCAGATTCAAGACGACGAGCGCGATTTGCAGTTCCCCTCCTTTGACCGTCACGATGCTTGGCGTCTGGGCTGCGAGATGCGCGCGGCAGCGTTGGCACAGCAACTGCCGCTGGTTATCGGTATCAGACTGGGTGCGCAACAGGTCTTCCACACGGCTCTGCCGGGGGCAACCCCCGACAATGACGCGTGGCTCGAACGCAAAGCGGCCGTCGTCACGCACTTTGAACGCAGCTCCATGGGAGTTGGCGAGGACTTCCGGGTCCTCGGCCGCGTCTTCGAGGAAGATTCACGTCTGTCGTCCCAGCGCTACGCGGCTAATGGCGGAGTGTTCCCCATCCGGCTTCAGGGCTCTGGACTCGTCGTCGGAACAGTCGGGGTTTCCGGCCTGCCCCAAAAGGACGATCACGCCTTCTTGGTCCAACAACTGCGGGCGTTTCTGTCCGAAGGATCTGCGCCGGGTGCTCCCAGCACGCGCACCGACCCGTGATCCGCCGGAAGGCCTGCCATCGAGCAGGCCTTCCACTGCTTGACCGGTTGTGAGTTGATCAGTTCCGGGATGTCAAAGCGCACCGCGCCCACCGCTCCCCGTGCCCGCACTTGCAGCGTCAGGGCAACCTCTGACTAAGGTGCGAATCAGACGGCTGTCTTCACTTATGTGACGGGCAGGGTTTCGGGGCTGGTGGTAACAGGAGGGCGGTTTCCGGTGCGGGTGGCGCCGATGCCGGCGGCGATGACGAGGGCGATCCCGAGGATCGCGAAGGGACTGGGCACCTGGCCGAGGAAGGCGAGGCCGACGACCATGCCGATGGCCGGTTCCAGGCACATCAGCGTGCCGAAGGCCGCGGCGGTGAGCCGGCGCAGGGCCAGCAGTTCGAGGCTGAACGGCACTACTGGCAGCAGGAGCGCAAGTCCGACGCCGGCCAGCAGCAGGCGCCAGTCGAGGTGGGCGAACGCTTCCGGCCCCACCGTAAAGGTTGCGACGAGCGCCGCGACCGGCATGGACACGGCCAGGGCGCCCAGTCCTTCGGCGGCGTCGCCCGCCCGCTGGGTCAGGAGGATGTAGGCCGCCCAGCAGAGGGCCGCGCCCAGCGCGAAGAGCACGCCCAGACCGTCGGTCTGGCCATGCCAGGGTTCGGTCAGCGCGACGACGCCCGCGCCGGCTACCAGTGCCCACAGCCGCGACACCCCCCGTCCGCGCACCAAGGCCACGCCCAGCGGGCCGAGGAACTCCAGCGCGACGGCGGTGCCCAAGGGCAGCCGTTCGGCTGCTGCCATGAACAGAATGGTCATGCCGGCCGTGGCGACGCCGAGCAGGACGCAGGTGCGCAACGCCGCGGGGCTGAAGCGGATCCGCCAGGGGCGTGCGATGGCAACCAGGATCACGGCCGCCCACGCCAGGCGGAGCCATGCGACGCCTCCGGCGCCGAGCCGGTCAACGAGTCCGACAGAAACGGCCAGGCCTATCTGAACGCAGCACATGGCGGCGAACGCCATGGCGGTGCCGGAGGTCGTGCCGGAGATGCGGAGCGCAGTTGTCATCCCACTAGTAGAACCGGAATCCTCTATTCACGTCCACGTGATGATCACGTGCATACCATTCATAAAACATGGACAATCAAGGGGTGGATATTCGACGGCTCCGAACGCTGCTTGAGCTCTCGCGCAGCGGGTCGATGCGGGAAGTGGCCGACCTGCTCGGCACTACGACCTCAACGGTCTCGCAACAGATCGCACTGCTCGCCCGCGAGACGGACACGGTCCTTCTGGAGCCTGAGGGCAGGGGAGTGCGCCTCACGCCAGCCGGACGGCGCTTGTCCGAGCACGCGGCCAATATCCTCGCCGCGGTCGAGGCCGCGCGGGCGGATCTTGATCCGGAAGCCGCGCCTTCAGGCACCCTCCGCGTGGCCGGTTTCGCCACCGCAATCCGCAGGAACATCATCCCCACCGTCAAAGAGGCTGCGGTCAGTCATCCGGCACTCAGGATCGCCGTACAGGAACATGAGCCGGCCGAGGCGCTCGAGATGCTCCTGGCTGACAGGACGGACCTCGCACTGACCTACGACTACAACCTCGCCCCGGAGCTAGAGGATCCCCGGCTCGACAGGCTTCCGCTCTGGTCCACATCTTGGGGACTTGGCGTCCCGGCGGACGACCAGCAATCGGTGCAGGGCAGCGCCCCGGAGGTTTTCAGCGCGTTCCGCGACCGGGACTGGGTCGGTAATTCCCGCAACCGGGCGGACGAGGTCGTGGTGCGGTCCATAGGTTCCCTCGCCGGCTTCGAACCCCGCCTGCGCCACGAAGCCGACAGCCTCGATCTCGTCGAAGACCTCATCCTTGCCGGCATGGGTGTCGGTCTGCTGCCCGCGGATAGGAAGCCGCCACCCGGCGTCGTAATTCTCCCGCTCGCCGAGCCCGAGGTCCGGCTACGCGCCTATGCCCACACGAGGAAAGGGCGTACCACGTGGCCGCCGTTGCGTTACGTGCTTGCCCGCCTCGCAGCGGAATCGAGCTAGCCGTCACATCCCGCCCGTTGAGGGACGTGTGCCAGCTACCAGCCGCGGGCTCTCCACTCATCGAGGTGCGGCCGTTCCGCCCCGAGGGTGGTGCCCTTGCCGTGGCCCGGGTGCACGATGGTGTCATCCGGCAGCTTGTCGAAAACGCGCGCAACCACATCGCTGAAGAGCTGCTGGAATTTATCCGCATCGTTGAAGGTATTGCCGACTCCTCCGGGGAAGAGCGAATCTCCGCTGAACAGGTGCGCGGGCCCGTTCGGATCCCGGTAGAGGAACGCCACGGAACCGGGAGTATGGCCGCGGAGCTTGATGAGTTCGAGGTTGAATCCGTCCAGGTCCGGCAACTCGCCCTGGTCGAGCAGCACATCCGTCCGCACTTCGATGTCGGGGGCGTCCTCGGTCCCGGCCGCGGTCCTGGCACCGGTGTGGTCGGCGATTTCCTTCAGCGCACGGACGTGGTCCCAGTGGGAGTGCGTGGTGGCGACGTAGGCCACGCGCGTTTCCTGGGCCGAATCCGCGCGGGCTTCTTCGAGCATCGATTTGATCGCGTCGGCGTCGTCGGCCGCATCGATGAGTACCTGTTGTCCGGTCTTCTTCGAGGTCAGCAAGTACACGTTGTTGTCCATCTCGCTGACGGAGATGCTGCGGATGGTGATCTCTGGGAGGTCAATCATGGCGCCAGCCTAATGGCTTTCAGGCGTCAGGAAATGGATTCTCACAAACCGATAATGGGCGTTGGCTCGGGCAGGGGTGGCCGGAGAGACTGCTGGAACCGGCTTTCGTTCTGGCGGTGCAGGCCTCGGGGCCGGCCCAGTTGACGAGCCTGGCAGATGCCCGTTACGACCAGAGGTGACAACGATGGTGTTTCCCGCAAAATACTCAGAACTCAACGCGCTTGAGCTTTCTGAGGAAGCCCGGCAGGTCCTGACACGGATCATCCGGGTAGCTTTCCCGCATCCCAAGATCCCGGATGGGCCCTACGAGCGGATGACTCAGAAGATCATTGAAGTTTCGGAAGAATCGCGATGGTTCCGGATGGCGCTCACGCAGGGTCTGATGACCCTGGACACGTTGACCGAAGAGCACTTCCTGGAGCTTCCGGAGGACAGGGCCCTGGCGGTGCTCAAGCGCATTACCGATCTTGAGTTCTTTGGTTTCATCCGCCGGACCACCGTCCTCAACTTCTACGAGGACCCGGAAGTGTGCGAAGCCTTGGGCTACGAAGGCGAGTCCTTCTCCAAGGGCGGTTACATCAACCGCGGCTTCAACGATCTGGCCTGGCTGCCGGATCCCCGGATCGAGGAGAGCGAAGAAACCCTGACGGAGGTCGGCCCCTTGCCGTACCAGCTGGCGCTCAAGCCGCTGTCGGAAGGCATCGAATCCGTGGAAGACCTCTTCAAGGGCACCGACAAGGTCGAAGGAGCACAGTCGCTGTGAACATTCAGGATGAATCTGCACGTTTTGATTACGACGACGATTCAGTGGTCGTCATCGTGGGGTCCGGCGCCGGCGGCGGTACCCTCGCCCACGAACTCGTGGAGAAGGGAATCAAGGTTGTCCTGCTGGAGGCGGGGCCGCACCTGACCAATGAGGACTACGAGAACAACGAGTGGGAAGCCTTCAACCAGATGGCGTGGCTGGATCCACGCACCACGTCGGGATCCTGGCGGATTGCGCGTGACTTCCCGAACCTGCCGGCCTGGATTGTCAAGGCCGTAGGCGGCACCACCACGCATTGGTCCGGGGCAACCCCGAGGTTCAAGGCCCACGAATTCAAGGCGCGTTCCACTTACGGCCGGATCGACGGCGCGAACCTGCTGGACTGGCCCATCACGCTCGAGGACCTGGCCCGGTACTACGACCGGGCGGAGCAGAAGATGGGCAGCACGCACCGGCACGGCCGCCCGGCGCTGCCGGCCAACAACAACTACAAGGTGCTGGCCAACGGCGCCGAGCGGCTGGGCTACCAGCACTACGCCACCGGTCCGTACGCCACCAACGCGGAGCCCTATGACGGCCGGCCGGCCTCCATCCAGGACGGCTTCAACTTCCAGGGCGACAAGAACAAGTCCAAATGGTCCATCATGGTCTCCGAGATTCCCAAGGCGCTGCGCACCGGCAAGCTGGACCTGAGGCCGGACAGCCAGGCGGTGCAGATCACGCACACGCCCGAGGGCAAGGCGGACAGCGTGCTGTACATCGACGGCGAGGGGAACCTCCAGCGGCAGAAGGCCCGCCTTGTCGCGGTGGCCGGCAATGCCATCGAGACGCCACGGCTGCTGATGCTCTCCGCTTCGCCGCTCTTCCCCGACGGCCTCGCCAACTCCTCCGGGCAGCTCGGCCGCAACTACATGCGCCACACCACCGGCTCGGTCTATGCGCAGTTCGACATGCCGGTCAACATGTACCGCGGGGAAACCATGGCCGGCCTGATCGCCGACGAATCACGCCATGACGTGGACCGGGGCTTCGCCGGCGGCTACTACCTGGAGACCATCTCGCTGGGCCCGGCGTTCCTGGCCAGCTTTATCGATCCCGGTGCGTGGGGACCCGGCTTCACTGCCCTGCTGGACGGCTATGCCAACACGGCGGGTCTGTGGATTGTCGGCGAGGATATGCCGCAGTCGGACAACCGGATCACGCTGAACACCACCGTGCAGGACAAGGCAGGACTGCCGGTTCCGAACGTCCACTTCAGCGACCATGCGAACGATGTGGCCATGCGCGAGCACGGCTACCAGCAGGGATCGCTGCTGTACGAAGCAGTCGGCGCCCTGTCCACGCACCACACGCCGCCCTATCCCTCGACGCACAACCTGGGGACCGCGCGGATGAGTGAACGTCCGGAAGACGGCGTGGTCAACGCCTTCGGCCAAACCCACGACGTCGCCAACCTCTTCATCTCGGACGGTTCGCAGTTCACCACCGGCGCGGCGGCCAATCCCACGCTGACTATCGTGGCGCTGGCCATCCGGCAGGCCGAGTACATCGCCGAGCAGATGGCCTCAGCGGCGCTGTAAACACAGCCACAGGGGAGGGGCGGGCTAACGATGCCTGCCCCTCCTGGGCGTTAAGGTTCTAGCGCTGCAGCATCGGGGTTCCGCGCAGCGCACGGCTCACTTTGTCCGCCGTATCGCGCAGCAGCGGTCCGGTCTTTCCAAAGCGTGCGGCGAAATCTGCAGGATCTATCGAGACCGCCACCGATCCGATGGTCTGGCCGGCGGCGTTGGTGACCGGAGCGGCCATGCAGGAGGCGCCGCGGATGAATTCTTCCCGCTCCACGGCAATCCCGTCCTCGCTCACGGCCCGCAGTTCGGTTTCAAGCTCGCTCATGCTGCAGATGGTCTGGTCGGTCATTTCCGGCAGGCCGTGTCGCTCCAGGTAGACGCACCGCTGGTCCGGGTCCATGGCCGCCAGCAGGACCTTGCCGAATGCCGTGGCATGGGCGGCGTCGTTGAAGCCAAAACCCATGGGAGTGATGCGCGGGCGGGCGGGGGAGTCGACCACGTGTGCGACGACGATATCGTCGCCGCGGTGCACGGCATAGTAGGCGGCGGCCTCGGCGCGGACGTGCAGCTCCCGGACCAGCCGCGCCACGGACGGCGGCGTGCCGACCTGGCGCCGCAGCGAGGTGTCCAGCGTGTGCAGTTTGTAGCCGAGCCCGTAGCGGCTCTCATCCTTGAGATGGACCAGATGCTCGGAGACCACAAGCGTCTTCAGCAGCCGGTAGACCGTGGGCAGCGGCATGTCCAGGGCCGCCGCAATTTCCTTGGCAGACATGCCCCGGTTGTTGGACGCGACCACATCAAGCAGCGCGAAGGCCTTCCGGACCGAGGCCATTCCGGCCAGTACATCATTGCGTCCCATGTCACGAGTTTGTCCCACGCCTGCGGGACAATCCAAATACTAAGAACGACGGCGATCCGCTGCCTTCCGGGAGAAGGGAACCGATCGCCGTCGTCGTTTGCGAAAAAGTACTGTCGGGCAGCGGCCGCTAGACCACGGTGAGCTCGCCCATCCGGTCCCAGTCGCTACCTTCGATCTGGCGGCTGATGATCCTGGGCGTCTCTACCAGTGCCTCGGGCATTTCCTTCATCGCCTGCTTGAAGTGCTCGCTGTTCACATGGTCGCCGGCGGCGTCGTCCTCGAATGCTTCCACCAGCACGAACTCGTTGGGGTTGTCGACGCTGCGGGACCAGTCGAACCACAGGTTGCCGGGCTCGCGGCGGGTGGCCTCGGTATACTCGCGGGTCATGTCCAGCCAGCGGTCGGAGAAGTCGGGCTTGACGTGGAATTTGACGACGATGAAGATCATGGGATTTGTCCTTTCAGGGTTGCGTTTTTGCCTGTTCTTCGAGTCTGGCCTGTCCCTACACCGGCAGCCAAAGGGCTTTATCGCTTGGTGATAACAACGGCAGATTTTCCCCGTCCGGGCACCGTACGCTGGGGGCCGTTCCGAAATTGTCTTTGAGAAAGGCGGTTGGTCATGCTGGCCACCTTGCGCGCTGCAGTAGCTGATCCCACCCAGGTGAAAACCCGCGCCATCGACCTCCATGCCAACGCACACGATGCCTCGCATTTCCTGCTCATCCCGCAGGCCGTGGTTGTCGCCGGCAACGCGGGGGAGGTCGGCGCGTTGATGAGCGCGAGTGCCGCGCAGGGCATGCCGCTGACCTTCCGATCCGGAGGTACCAGCCTGAGCGGGCAGGCCGTGACGGACGGCGTCCTGGTGGACGTGCGCCGCAACTTCCGGAACGTCGAGGTGCTGGACGACGGCCGCCGGGTCCGCGTGCAGCCGGGCGTCACCGTCCGCGCTTTGAACGCCCGGCTTGCCCGCTACGGGCGGAAGTTCGGGCCGGATCCGGCGAGTGAGTCCGCCTGCACCATCGGCGGCGTGGTGGCCAATAACTCCTCCGGAATGCACTGCGGAACCACGGAGAACGCCTACCAGACCCTCGAGTCTCTCACCGTGGTGCTGCCGTCCGGCACGGTCGTCGATACCGGTGCCCGCGACGCAAACGAGAGGCTGCGCCAGTTGGAGCCGGCGCTCTACGAAGGCCTCGACCGGCTGGCCCGGCGGATCCGGGAGAACCGGGCCTCGGCGGAGACCGTCCGCCGCCAGTTCTCGATGAAGAACACCATGGGCTACGGACTGAACTCGCTGCTGGACTTCGACCGGCCGGTGGACATGCTGGCCCACCTGATCATCGGCAGCGAGGGAACGCTGGGCTTCGTCGCCGAAGCGGTCTTCCGCACCGTCGAGCGTCCCACGCACACCGCCACCGGCCTGCTGGTCTTCACGGACCTGGAAGCCGCGAACGCGGCCCTGCCCGCCATCGTGGAATCCGGTGCGGCAACCGTTGAACTGCTGGACTCCCTGTCGCTCAAGGTGGGCCAAACCCTGAAGGGGAGCCCCGCCGTCGTAAGTGATCTGGCGGTTCGTGACCATACGGCCCTGCTGGTGGAGTACTCCGCCCAGGATCCAGAGCGGCTGGAGCACCTCCAGCACCGGGGCGCCGCCGCACTGACCGGAATGGGGCTCGCGTCGCCGTCGGGCTTTACCTCGGATGCAGCCACCCGCGCCGCGCTGTGGCACCTGCGCAAGGGCCTCTATGCCTCGGTGGCCGGCGCCCGGCCGCAGGGCACCACAGCGCTGCTGGAAGACATTGTGGTTCCCGTGCCGGTGCTCGGACGAACCTGCCGCGAACTCATCCGGCTCTTCGACAAGTACAGCTACGAGAACAGCGTGATCTTCGGCCATGCCAAGGACGGCAATGTGCACTTCATGCTGACGGACGGGTTCACCAGCGGCGCCGAGCTGGAACGCTACAGCGCCTTCACGGAGGATATGGTCGACCTGGTGCTGGGCGAGGGCGGATCGCTGAAGGCCGAGCACGGAACCGGCAGAGTCATGGCGCCCTACGTGCGGCGCCAGTACGGCGACGAGCTCTACGACGTGATGCGCCAGCTCAAGGAACTGTTCGACCCGGCCGGCGTGCTCAACCCGGGCGTGCTGCTCGATGACGACCCGCAGGCGCATCTGCGCCACATCAAGACCGCCCCGCCGGTCGCCGAGGAAGTGGACCGCTGCGTCTCCTGCGGCTACTGCGAGCCGGTGTGCCCCAGCAAGGACATCACGCTGACCCCGCGGCAACGCATCGTAACGCTCCGCGAGATCGAATCGGCGCGTCTGGCTGGCAACACGAAGCTGGTTGCGGAGCTGGAGAAAGACTACGACTACGAGTCAGTCCAGACCTGTGCCGTGGACGGAATGTGCCAGACGGCTTGCCCAGTCGACATCAACACCGGGCTGCTGGTGAAGCGGCTGCGCCGTGCCGATGCCGGTGCCGCCGAGAACGCCGTTTGGAACCTTGTCGCCAAGAACTGGGGTCCCGTGACCCGCGGTGCGGGGCTGGCCCTCGACGCCGTGGCGAAGCTTCCGGCCGGCGCGGTGCTGCCGGCCAACAAGGCCGCGCGGCTGGTCGCGGGCAAGGACCGGGTGCCGCTGTACTCGCCGGAACTGCCCGGCGGCGGATCCCCGCGCAAGCGTCCCGCCCCCAACGGCAAGCCCGCAGCCGTCTACTTCCCGGCGTGTGTGGGAACCATGTTCGGTCCGGCCGGATCCGCAAACAACGACGACGGTGCGTCGTCGGGCGCAGGGGTACAGTTCAGCTTCGAGCAGCTTGCGCAGCGTGCGGGCATCGAGCTGCTGGTGCCGGAGGGGATAGACGGCCTCTGCTGCGGTACGCCGTGGTCCTCCAAGGGCATGACGGCGGGCCAGAACACCATGCAGGAGAAGACCGTAGCAGCGCTGAGGCAAGCAACCCGGAACGGGGAACTGCCCATCATCTGCGACGCCTCATCCTGCACGGAAGGTCTGCGCCAGGCCGTCGAATCCGATGAACCGCTGGTCGGGCAGCAGCCGCTGCGGATCGTGGACGTGGTCGATTTCGCCGCTGAGCACATCCTGCCGGGACTCCCGGAGCACGCCAAGCTCGCCTCTCTCGCCTTGCATCCCACCTGTTCCTCCACACGGCTGGGAATGAACCCGGCGCTGACGGCGGTGGCGGAAGCAGTCGCCGAGCGCGTCGACATTCCCGAGAACTGGGGCTGCTGCGCCTTCGCCGGTGACCGAGGCATGCTCCACCCCGAGTTGACCGCATCCGCCACCGACAAACAGGCAGCTGAAGCAGTCGCCCTCGGAGCCTCCGCCCACGCCTCCTGTAACCGAACCTGCGAGCTCGGCATGACCCGCGCCACCGGCCAGGACTACAAGCATGTACTTGAACTGCTGGAGGAAGTTACCCGCACGTGATGTTGCCTTGCGTGTGGATTTGATCGCTCCTTGGTGCGTTCGGCGAGTCTTGGTGTCGAGAAGGAGATGAGTCGCGACTGGTGAAACCGGGCAGCCCACGTAGCGCTCGCCGCCTTCGACCAATAGGGCCAAACTTCGATTCTGATCACACCGTGATGCTGTAGAGATCATCGCCGCGGACGCCGGCGGCCATACGATCCAGGTCAAAACGTGGGCCAAGACCGATCATTTTCTCCATAGGCTGCTCCGAAGTGTCTCGTCAACGGCGGTGATGTAGACGAAGGGGCTATGCCCGGTTCCGGCAGGTGGAAGACGAGCTCTACACTGAAACGTCAGGTGAAGACCCGCTAACGAGCATTGGTGCTCACCAATGCAATATGCAACGCGCACCCCTCAACTCAAACACGTAATCTGCTCCACAGGATCGTTGGTTGAATCCTCTGATGACCGACCGGCTCGGTATCAAGCAGCCGAGCAAAGTCGTGATCTCAAAAGTTGCAATTCAGAATTGGGGAAATGAATCGCCTTTCGACTTGAAGAAGAGAGTGCAGGAGGTCGCTTCGCTTATCGAGGCGGCCAATGGCCATACCTAAGTCATGTCCGGTCGGGGATCCGCTTACGTGTGTTCGTCGGCCACAAAGCGCTGCGGAAACCACGCCTTTACCGCTGCGATTCATAGGGTTCTTTTCCGGCTTCCGCAACACGATTGGGCGAGGTTCTAGACACGATGCAACGTCGAGGTGCCGCATCGTCCCGTTAGTGGGATCGCCTGAGTGTCCGGAGGGTGAGGCGCCTCTTCCTCACAATGTCGCCAGGGGCTGATGTAAACGCTGTTTATTGCCGGCGGACCTGAATGTCGGGGTGGTTCTTCTCGACCCAGTCGGCCATCCGGTTGCCCCGCAGCGTTATGAACTTCAGCGAGGCTTCCCGAACCCTGATGTACTCGTCCTTCGTGGTCGGGACGCCGGGGCGCTTGAAGTTCTCGTCCTCCTCTAGGAAGAAGTCGATCTTTCCCTCCGGTGTCACGAGGTCCTGGAGGTGGAAGAACTCCACGAACTGCTTGAACGTGCAGAAGAGTTTGAAGAAGTCCGCGTAGTTAGTGGTGACATCGGCGAGGGGACTGCCTGGCTCTTCAGCGTAGTGGCGACGGATGCATTCCAGAGTTAGGTCCATCCGGTCCGCGATCCGTAGTCGCATTCCTCTGGCGGTGTTTAGGGTGGGCCGGTGTATTTTCCTGACTGGCCAGATCATGGCACTGCCGATCGTGTACGGCGGGTTGAAATAGCGGCGCTTCTGCTCCTCGCTCAACTCGGCCTTAGCCTCGACCAAGTTCCTCGGCTTCCCCCATCTGGTGTAGGAGTTCGTGATGGCGTCACTGCCGAACGTGAACCTTTTGTCGGGGGTCTGCTCGAACATTAGGTGGTTCTTACGACGCTCCTTTGGCTCTGCCGGGACCTGCACTTTGAACAGTTCCGCTTCGCATAGCCACTTGGTCCAGAGCAGCTGATGGTCAGCCTTGAGCCGCGGACTATGGGAGTCCGGGTCCTTTCCTGGAGGGGTGTCGACCTTGTAGTTGAAGGTGATGTCGAAGACGCGCATGGAAGCGAGTCTATGTGCCCGCCTATTGCGAACCGCGGAACCTACAGCTGAAACAACCGCAGTCGTCGCAGGCACTTGCTACTGCTTCGACCAAGATGGCTCCGCTATCCAGTTCTGCATCCACCCAACCTGACCGGCAACCTGTCTCACAAAGGAACCTTCACTGAGACAGCACTACGGACTGTCAGGCACTCTGCGAATGCAACGCTAAGCGGCGGCACCATCGACCAAAGCCGGTTTGGCAGCGGGTATGCATTCTGCTCAGTCAGCCCTGCGACGTATGCCGCGTCGAGGCCAGCTTGGAGACATCGCCGCGCCACTCTAAGCTCTCGAACAGCGAGTCTTTAATGTCCGGGGCCGAGGGGGAGCAGCATGACGACAGCAACGAGTGTGAACTACGAGGTGAGGTCCGTGAAGACAGTTCGCGGCATGGAGGCCAGGACTAGAGCCAAATTAGAGAAAGAGGGCTGGGAGTTCGTCTCTCAAACCCAAGGGACAGTGCGGTCGGAGCTAACCTTCCGGCGCCCGAAACGAAAGATTCAGTGGAAACTGATCGGGACCGGCGGCCTGTTCGCACTCCTCATCATCGGGCTGCTCATCATCAATGGGGTCGGGGGCGGGGATAGTACAAGTAACAGCGCCGAGGCCTTCCCGTCGCCGACTGCGTCGCAGATTGCACCAACGGAGCCCCAGATCGCGCTAACTGAAGCAAGCACGCCTTCAGCCGAGCCTGCGCCTGATGATCCTGTGGTCACAGCTATCACCGTCGATGAATTGCTAGACAAGCTCAATTCCGCCCAGATGGGTGGAATCAAGACTGGGGACCAGTTTCGGCTGACTGGCGAACTATTCATGTCCGAGCTGTGGATGACCGGAGCGGCCGGCGAATTCACCGTTATGCTAAAGGCCCAAGGGGGAGACCAGGACCTGTCCGTGTTCGCGGACGAGTCAGATGCGGCCGGGTGGCAGGACGGGACAAAGGTCCAGATGATTGTGGAAGCGGTTGAGGCTACGATCAACGGTGAGACCACGGATGGCTGGCTAAGGGCCCTGTCCGTGCAGACACTCCTGTAGCCGAGGCAATCGCCGCCGTGCTACGACCAGCATGAAGACTCTGCCCGTAAACAGGCTTATGCACAGCCGGCTCAAGTCCCCCGGCGATCTGAAGACCAGCGATGGGGTTGGTGGCGGAAGCATGACTGCTTCCGCCACCAAGGATTACACGAGGGACGCGCTGAGGTCCGCGTCCGCCGTCGTTGTTTGAATGGTTTGGCTGGTGCGGATGAGGTCGGCGCAGCGCTCGCCGATCATCATGACGGTGAGGTTGGGGTTGACCGTCACGTGCTCGGGCATGACCGAGGCGTCGGCGACGCGCAGGCCGGTGACGCCCTTGACGCGTAGTTCGTGGTCGAGCGGCGACATCGCGTCCTCAGGCGGGCCCATGCGTACGGTGCCGACGGGGTGGTAGACGGTGTTGTGCGTCTTGCGGATGTAGTCCTGCATTCCTCGTCGGTCTGCGCCTCGATGCCCGGCTACAGCTAATGGCGGTCCATTGGCCAGGACGGGGTTGAGGGGCAGCCACGGCTCCCCCTCAACCGTTTGTACAAATACTGTCTACTTCGGTTGGTGAGTTGGGTCGCTACCCGAGTTCGTTGACGCCGATCTCTGGCACGAGGGGGAGTTGGTTGGCTTCGTTGTTGGCTGCGTCGTCTAGCAGCTTTGCGAGGTGGATTCCCCGCCTGTCGCTTAAGTCCTCCAGTTGTGTACGGCAGGAGTAGCCGTCGGCGACGAAAAGGCTCTCGGCCGCTGCTGCCTTGACGGCCGGGAGCAACTGTTGCTCGGCGACAGCCAAGGAAACGTCGTAGTGGCCCTTCTCTACGCCAAAGTTTCCAGCCAATCCACAACAGCCCCCAAGTCGCTGGACCTCCGCCCCAGCACGCTTTAGGAGCGCTTCATCAGCTTCCCACCCCATGACTGAATTGTGATGGCAGTGCGGTTGAGCCACAACGTTTGTTCCGTTCAGCGCTGGTGGTTCGTACCCGGCCGTCATAGCCAGTAGCTCAGCGAGGGTCCGGGTCGAGTCAGCGACGGACCCAGCGACGTCATCACCAAGGAGTTCCACGGCATCTGAACGTAGAACAGCCGTGCAGGATGGTTCCAGACCGACAATGGGAATTCCTGCCTCCGCGCTGGCGGCCAAAGTGTCTACGGTTTGACGCAGCACTGTTTTCGCTTTATCCAACTGGCCCGTCGAAATGAGAGTCAAACCGCAGCAGGTTTGTGTTTCAGGAATACGCACCGAATAGCCGGCACTTTCAAGTACGCGAACGGCAGCAGCCCCAACATCGGGATTGAAATAGTTGGTGAACGAGTCGATCCATAGAAGGACGGGGGGCCTGCCGGTTGCCTCCGAGGCGGGCGGTCTCTGCATGAACCACCTGCGGAAGGTCCGAGAGGGGATTTCGGGTATCCGGCGGCGCGCATCTATGCCTGCGGCCCATAGAGCGATGCTGCGAATACCCGGCACTTTCGTTATAGCATTAGCAAGCTGCGGCGTTGCTGCCGCCAATTTGGCCCACACCGGCAGCCATCCGAGTGAATAGTGCGAACGCGGCCTGACTCTCCCCTTGTAAGTCTGATGCAGAACTTCGGATTTGTAGGACGCCATGTCAATACCCGTGGGGCAGTCCGACAGGCAGCCTTTGCAGGACAGGCATAGATCGAGGGCATCGTGAACTTCTTTAGAACGCCATTGCGGCGGGGCGCCGGAGGCGATCATTTCCTGAAGCACGCGAGCCCTGCCGCGAGTGGAATCCTTTTCTTCCTTGGTGGCCTGGTAGGACGGGCACATGACCGTCTGGCTATGGCGGGTTTCGGCTCTGCACTTGCCTACCCCAGTACACCTATGTACAGCCTGGCTGAAGTCTCCGTCGTCACTGCCGAATCTCAATGCCAGCCCCTCACGCAGAGGCTTCGCGCGGGCAACGCGTATATCGGCATCAAGCGGCACAGGATCAACAATGATGCCTGGATTGAGCAGGTTGGCGGGATCAAAGATGCCTTTGGCCTTCCCAAAGGCATCGATAGCTTCGCCAGAATACATCTCGGGAAGGAGTTCGCTTCTGGCGCGTCCGTCACCATGCTCCCCGGAAAGGGAACCGCCATAACGCGCGACCAGGCGCGCGGCGTCGAACATGAATGCCCGGAACAATGCGGAACCCTCCGGCACGTCGAACGGCATGTCGAGCCGAACATGAACGCAGCCATCGCCGAAATGGCCGTAGGGATAGCCGGACAAATCGTGCTGCTTGATCAACTCGTCGAAGTCGCGCAGATAGTTCCCAAGATGCTGCGGGGGGACTGCCGCGTCCTCCCAGCCTGAGTGCGCCGGCTTGCCGGCAGGTGAACGGCCGGCAAGCCCCGCACCGTCTTCACGGATTCTCCAGAGCGCTGACGCTTGCCCGCTGTCGGACACGAGCAGTGCATCCTTGGCGATGCGGGAAGTTTCCAGCAGGCGCGCCCGTTGCCGGACCTCCATAGCGTCGTCTCCCGAGATTTCCACAAACAGCCAGGCGCTCCCCGCGGGAAGGTGCGGGACCGCCGCGGCTCCTTTGCGCGTTCGCACGACGTCGACTATCCGTGAATCGAGTCCCTCGCAGGCCGTCGGAGAGAACGAGAGCACGTCCATGACTGCATCGCCGGCAGCGCCGATGTCGTCAAAACCCAGGACGACCAAGGTCTTGAAGGGGACGTCCCGCACCAGCCGGACACCCGCCTCCAAAATGACCGCCAAGGTTCCTTCGCTGCCGACCAGCATCTTCTTGAGATCAAACCCTCGCTCGGGCAGGAGATGCTCGAGGGCGTATCCGGAAACTTGGCGGCCGAACTGGCCAAGTTCAGTCCGGATCATTCCGAGATTGGAACGGACCAAGGCCTTGAGCTGCGCGGTCTCGGGCGTTTCCGCGCATTCTCGTTCGTCCAGATGCAGGCGCTGGCCAGTGCCAAGCAACACATCGAGCGACGTTATATTCTCGGCCGTGCGGCCGTACGCCAGAGTACGGGAACCGCACGCGTTATTGCCGATCATCCCTCCGATGGTGCAGCGCGTATGGGTGGAAGGATCGGGCCCGAACCGAAGACCGTGCAGGACCGCCGCTTTCTGCAGGCTCGCGTGTACAGTGCCGGGCTGGACGATCGCCGTTTTACTCTCCGGATCGATCGACAAGACCCGGTTCATGTGCCGGCTGAAGTCCAGAACGACACCCGTGCCGAGGGCATTTCCCGCGACCGATGTCCCGGCACCCCGCGACGTAATCGGAACTCCGCGCTCCTTGCAGATGGCCAGAGCGGCAATCACGTCGTCGGCGTTGCGTGGAAAGGCTACAGCAGCGGGCGTCGCTCGGTACAAGGAGGCGTCGGAGGAGTATGCAGCCCGGGTCGTGCCATCGTCCCGCACGTCCTGAATGCCTCCGGCGCGGAGGGCCGCGGCCAACGTGGAAGGAGCAGCCAAGGACTGCACTTTTGGACTCATGTCCGGTTCCGTTCAAGTCCCACGGCTGCGCCGTCTCCGAAACCGGAGTCGAGGGTATCTGCCTGTACTTCATCGCGGCCCGGCCCGCCGGCTGCCGCAGACATTGTTGCTGCATCCACCGCCTCCGTGTACAGGTCGCGGGAGCGAATCGCCATCGTGCAGGCCGCGCTGATGATGCAAACGACGGCGATGTAACCGATGATCGGCCCAATGCTGCCATTCGACCGGCTGAGCAGGAAAGTGAGAATAAGCGGAGTCATGCCCGAAGCAACGATGCCGGAGAGCTGATAGACAACGGAGATGCCGCTGTACCGGACACGTATGGGGAAGAGTTCCGCGAACAGGGATGCTTCGGGCGCGTAGACCATCGGATAGATGATTCCGAGCACAACCACGATCGTTGCAGAGATGACCAGTGCGCTGCCTGTTCCCAGAAGGAGGAACGCAGGATATGCAACTACGCCGAGCAAAACCGAGCCCCAGGTGTACAAATGCCGCCGGTCGATCCGGTCGGAGAGACGGCCAAAGACGGGGATGAAAATTACCATGGTGACAGCGGCGCACATGACCGCGATGAGCATCGTTTGCTGGCTCAACTCCAGGAGGTCGGTGCCATAAGCGATGGCGAACACCGCCCAGGTATTGAAAGCTACGCCTTCGATCCAGCGGCTGCCCATCCCCAGCAGGATATGTCGGCGGTTCTTGCGGTCCCTCGCCAGTTCCAGGGCCGGAATGGTTGCCTTCGCCTCGGTCTCCTCAAGCTTCCTGAAGGCGGGAGTCTCCATGACCTTCAACCGAATGAAGAGGCCGACGCCGACAAGAACGGCGCTCATGATGAACGCGATCCGCCACCCCCAGCTGAGGAACGCTTCGTCAGAGAGGACCGCGCCCAGAAGCGCGAAGACGCCCGTCCCCAGGACAAGGCCCAGCGCGAGGCCTACCTGCGGCAGGCTTCCGTAGAGGCCGCGCTTCCCCTTGGGCGCATATTCGACCGCCATGAGGACGGCGCCGCCCCATTCGCCGCCGACCGCGATGCCCTGAGCGAGCCGGAGAATCACGAGGAGAATGGGTGCCAGAATGCCGATGGTTCCATAGGCAGGTACAACGCCGATCAGGAAGGTGGCCACACCCATAATGATCATCGTGGTGACGAGGGTCTTCTTTCGGCCGATCTTGTCGCCGATGTGACCGAAGATGAGGCCGCCCAGAGGGCGGGCGACAAATCCGACCGCGAAGGACCCGAACGCCAGCAGCGTTCCGATGAGCGGGTCTTCACTGGGGAAGAAGAGGACATCGAAGACCAGGCCAGCGGCCATGCCGTAGAGGAAAAAGTCGTACCATTCGACCGTTGTCCCGATGACTGTTGATACGACGACAGTCCGCAGCTCGGCTTTAGAGACGCGGACTTCCGCTTCGGCACTCACAGTGACTCCTTGAAGATGCTCCTGAGCGCGTCCTCCGAGACTGGCCTCGGAACGACCGCCAGCTGGCGGGTCTGCTTCATTGTTCCCGCGACTAGTTCATCCAAATGATCTTCGTGGTAGCCGAAACTTCTCAGGCCTGCCGGCATCCCAATGTCGGTCATCAGCTCCGTCAGCACGTGCGCCAGTGCGTCCGCGCCGTCGGTTGCCGTGAAAGTCCGACCGCTCAGCAGCTCCGCGGCACGCAGGTGGCGGCCCGGGTCGCTGGGGTATGTCCACCGGAAAACAGCTGAGGCAGTGGAGGAGACGGCCTGGCCGTGAGGAACCATTGGCATCTGCGGATATCCGGTTGCCTGGTAATTCTTTACCGCCCCTGCGATCGGGTAGGCATTGGCATGGGGGAGATGTGTTCCTGCGTTTCCAAAGCCTGTGCCTGCCGATGTCGAGGCCAGAGCCATCTGGTACCTGGCTTCCAAGTCCCGGCCGTTCATTACGGCCCGCCGCAGGTACTTTCCGACGAGCCGCAGCGCCTGCTCGCACCACACATCGCTGATCGGGTTGGAACCGCAGAATGCGGGACGCTTCGTGGGATCCTCAGGCGCGGGCTTGGCGTCGAACTTGACGCTGGTGTAGCTCTCCAACGCATGCGAGAGGACGTCCATTCCGCTTGCTGCTGTTACCTCCGTAGGCATTGTCAGAGTAGTCAGCGGATCAACGACGGCGAGTGTGGGCCGCAGCTTGGGGTGGCTAACGCCGGCCTTGAGGTGGAGGCCAAGAAAATCAATGACGCAGATCGTGGTCGACTCGGAGCCTGTACCAGCGGTCGTCGGCACTGCGATGAGCGGCTTGAGCGGCAGCCACGGGGCCTTCCCGCCGCCGATAGGTGGTGTGACGAAGTCCAGCAGTTCTCCTGGATGGGTGGTCAAGAGATTGACAGCCTTGGCTGTGTCGATGGCGGAGCCTCCGCCTACGGCGATAAAACAGTCCCAGTCCTGTTCGCGCGCCCAAGCGACGGCTTCGTTGATGCTGTCGTCGGTGGGCTCGACTGCCACGCCGTCGAAAATTTCGGTCTTGACTCCATTTGCAACCAACCGCTCGTGGATGCGGTCGGGTGTCCCGGTATTCCGTACGCCCGGGTCGGTAATGATGAGACAGGATTTGGCTTCAAGGGCTGCTACTTCGGAATGGATCTCGTCTAAGGCGCCTAGCCCGAACTTAAGCGGGGGAGCGGCCCATGTAAAAACACTTTCGTTGGAGTTCGCCGTATACATGCTTGGTTACCACCTCTCGTATGTGGGCACCCTGCCCACATTGTGAATCCAATGTATAGGCACATGTGGATGTTGTGAAGTGGCTCACAGAATTTTTCCGAAGTGAGTTTCTTGTAAACGATGTGAGGTCAGGGGGATAGGGGCCGGTCGACGGGAACAAACATTTGGGCCTCCTTGGCCGCGGCGACAATGAGTGCCGCCAGTTCGGGGACCCGCGTGACAGGAAGCCTGACCGTCGGAACCTGGATGACCAGCGCGGCTTGGGCTTTGCCCTCGGTGTCCAATATGGGAGCCCCGACGCAACGGACACCTTCAACATTTTCTTGCTCGTCGATGCTGTATCCACGTTCTCGTGTCGCCTCGACTTGACGGGCAAACTCGTCGCGGTTGCGGATGGTGTAGGGAGTGAGCGGTGGTAGATCATCGGGAAGGGCTGCCGTGAATTCATGGCGGTCAGGGGAGAAGGCCATGATCGATTTTCCCGAAGCTGTTGCATACAGAGGGAACCGTGCTCCCGCGCGCTGTTCGAAGCGGAGCGGCAGCTGTGACTGGACCCTGGTGAGCACTACGGATTCGTCTCCTTGCCGGATGGCCAAGTTGACGGATTCTCCGGTGGCTGCGTTTACTCCCTCTAGAATGGGGATCATTTTGTCGACGCCGAAGCCGCGTTGTGCAGCCTGGCCCAGCAACACAGTGCCGGTGCCAAGGTAATAGCTGTCTGTCTTAGGGTTGCGGGAGACGAACCGTTCTGCCATGAGCGCTCGTAGTATTCGATTGGTTGTGCCTGAGGAGAGCCCCACTGCGACCGCGATTGCGCCGCTGCTCATCTCTCCGGACGAGGCGGCAATGGCCTGCAGCACGCTCAGTGCCCGTCCGATCGCCTGGGTGCCGGGGGGAGGTGCTTCGCTCATCATTCAATACTAGGGGCCCTTGGTCTTGGTGGCGGAAGCATGATTGCTCCCGCCACCATGGGTCATTGCGGACTACACGCCGAAGAGCTATTGACCGCGATGAGGCAGTCCCTTATGCCCTTAGACGAGGGACGCGCTGAGGTTCGCGTCCGCCGTAGTTGTTTGGATGGTTTGGCTGGTGCGGATGAGGTCGGCGCAGCGCTCGCCGATCATCATGACGGTGAGGTTAGGGTTGGCCGTCATGTGCTCGGGCGTGACCGAGGCGTCGGCGACGCGCAGGTCGGTGCTGACGAGGTTGTGTTGGGGTCCATCGGCTCCCTCACCGGCTTCGAACCCCGCCTGCGCCACGAATCCGACAGTCTCGATCTCGTCGAAGACCTCATCCTTGCCGGCTTGGGAGTCGGCCTGCTGCCCGGGGAAAGGAAGCCACCGGCGTCGTATTCATTCTGCTCGCCGAGCCCGAAGTCCGGCTTTGCGCCAATACCCATACGAGGAAACGGCGCACCACGTGGCCGTCGTTGCGCCACCTTCTTGCCCGCCTCGAACCGGGAGCGGGGAGAGCTCTCCCCGCCGTCGCGAGCAACGAGTGCAGCTACCAGCCGTGGGCTTCCACTCGGACGAATTCGTACTATTCCAGGAAACGGGGAGGATCGGAATCTGGGCTAGGCGTAGGGTGGAATTTAGACGATAGGAGCACTTCATGAAGAAAATCCTCATGGTACTGACCAGCGTTTCCGAGATCGGCGATACGGGCGAGAAGACCGGCTACAACGTGGCCGAGGCTGCACATCCCTGGAAGGTCTTCAAGGATTCCGGGCATTTCGTCGACTTCGCGTCCATCCAGGGCGGCCAGCCCCCGCGTGATGAGGTGGACTCGGAAGATCCTATCCAGGTTGCCTTCACGAAGGACGAGGTCACGCGCGCTGGGCTTTACAACACTGCCCGCGTTGACGTCGTCGATCCAGGTCAGTACGACGCCGTCTTCCTCGTGGGAGGTCACGGCACCATGTGGGATTTCCCGGATAGCGAAGGCTTGCAGAATCTGGTGGCCAGCGTCTACGACTCCGGCGGCGTGGTGGGTGCGGTCTGCCACGGGCCGGCCGGCCTGCTGAACGTGGAATTGGAGAACGGGCTTCGCCTCGTCGAGGGCCGGAGGGTGGCGGCCTTCACCAACGAGGAGGAGGTTGCCGCAGGGAAGGACCAGGTAATCCCGTTCTTTTTGGCAGACCGACTTGAGGAACAGGGGGCCACTCACGTCTCCGCTGATGTCTTTGAGGAGAAGGTCGTGGTCGACGATCGGTTGGTGACCGGCCAGAACCCGGCTTCAGCCGCCGGCGTGGCCAAGGAGATGGAGAAGCTCCTTGCGGAGGTCATCCACCAGGAAAAAGCCGAGGAACAGCACGAGACGGAGACTCTGCGCGCCGAGAAGAACGCCGAGAAAAACGCCAAGAAGGCTGCCGCAGAAGCGGAGCACTAACGCCCACAGCGCACTGAAACTGGCGGCCACTCCGACGACGGAGGCGGCCGCCAGTTGGCGTGCAGGCCGGGAACTTTTTAGACGAGGGACGCGCTGAGGTTGGCGTCCGCCGTCGTTGTTTGAAGGGTTTGGCTGGTGCGGATGAGGTCGCCGCAGCGCTCTCCGATCATCATGACGGTGAGGTTGGGGTTGACCGTGACGTGCTCGGGCATGACCGAGGCGTCGGCGACGCGCAGGCCGGTGACGCCCTTGACGCGCAGCTCGGGGTCGAGCGGCGACATTGCGTCCTCGGGCGGGCCCATGCGGACGGTGCCGACGGGGTGGTAGACGGTGTTGTGTGTCTTGCGGATGTAGTCCTGCAGTTCCTCGTCGGTTTGTGCCTCGACGCCCGGGGACAGCTCGCGGCCGGCCCATCCGGCCATGGCTGGCTGGGCGGCGATTTCGCGGGCCTTGCGGATGCCGGCAACCATGACGCGCATGTCGTGGCCTTCGGGATCGGTGAAGTAGCGCGGGTCCACCATGGGCTTGTCGCGGAAGTCGCGGCTGCGCAGCCGGACGGTGCCGCGGGAGCGGGCGTGCGTGACGTTCGGGGTGAGGCTGAAGCCGTTCTCCGTGGTGGGGTAGCCGTGCCGCAGGGTGTTCATGTCGAAGGGCACGGCGCCGTAGTGCATCATCAGGTCCGGGCGGTCCAGGCCCTCCTCCGTGGGCGTGAAGATGCCGATCTCCCACCACTGGGTGGAGGTTTGGACCATGGGCTGCTTGGCCTCGAACTGGACGACGCCTTCGGGGTGGTCCTGCAGGTGCTCGCCGACGCCGGGGGAGTCGACCAGCACCTCGATACCGTGCTCCGCGAGGTGGGCGGCGGGGCCGATGCCGGAGAGCATCAGCAGTTTCGGCGTGTCGATGGCGCCGGTGGACACGACGACTTCCTGCCGGGCAGCCAGCCGGTGCGTGCGGCCGAAGGCGGAGTCCACAACATCGACGCCGGTGCAGCGCTTCTCGACGTCGAACACCAGCTGGCGTGCGCGCAGGCCGGTCAGCAGGGTGAAGTTTCCGCGCTCCATAATCGGGTGGATGTAGGAGACGGAGCTGGAGGAGCGGGTGCCGTCCGCGCGGCGGTTGATCTGGAAGAAGTTGGCGCCGTTGACCACGGTGGTGCCGTCATTGAACTTTGCCCGCGGAATGCCGGCCTGTTCGCAGGCGTCCAGCAGTGCGATACCGGCCGGGTCAGCTGGCGGGACATTCATGACGTGCACGGGGCCGGAGTCTCCGTGGTGCGGGGCAGCCGGTCCGGCGTCCTCGTTGGTTTCCAGCCGCCGGTACAGGGGCCAGGCGTTCTCCGCGTTCCAGCCGGTGGCGCCGTACTTGGCTTCCCATTCGTCCAGGTCCTCGCGCGGGGCCCAGAAGGCGATGCAGGAGTTGTGGCTGGAGCAGCCGCCCATGACCTTCGCTCGGGAGTGCCGCATGAAGGAGTTGCCGTTCTCCTGCGGCTCGATGGGATAGTCCCAGTCATAGCCGGATTCGAGCAGCTCCATCCAGCGGTCCAGCTGCAGGACCTCGGGGATGCTGCGGTCGTCGGGGCCGGCCTCGACCAGCGCTACGGTCACTTCGGGGTCTTCGCTCAGTCGGGCGGCGACGGCGGCGCCGGCGGATCCGCCGCCGATCACGATGTAGTCGAACTCCCGGTCGATCAGGTTGTCGATGTTGTCGAGGTGCATTTAGCTCTCCTTGCCGTGGTCAGCGAACCAGCCGGTCACCTGCGGGCTGGTGTTCTGGTAGATGTGCTTGGCTTCCTGGTACTCGGCCAGACCGGTGGGGCCCAGCTCGCGGCCGACGCCGGACTGGCCAAAGCCGCCCCACTCGGCCTGCGGGAGGTAGGGGTGGAAGTCGTTGATCCAGACGGTGCCGTGACGCAACCGGCCGGCCACGCGCTGCGCCTTGCCGGCGTCCTGCGTCCAGACCGCGCCGGCCAGGCCGTAGATCGTGTCGTTGGCGGTGGCAACGGCCTCGTCCTCGGTGCGGAAGGTCTCCACCGTCACCACCGGGCCGAAGGCTTCGTCGACGACGACGGACATTCCCCTTTCCACGCGGTCCAGGACGGTCGGCTGGTAGTAGAACCCGCCGTCGTACTTGTCGCCGTCCGGGGCAGCGCCGCCGCAGCGCAGCCGTGCGCCCTCCTGCACTCCGCGCTGGACGTACGCGTCCACCTTCTCGCGGTGGGCCGCGGAAATCAGCGGTCCGGTCTCCGCGGCGTCGTCGAAGGGGCCGCCAAGGCGGATGCCCTCGGCGCGGCGGACCAGCTCGTCGACGAAGCGCTCGGCGATCGATTCCTCGACCACCAGCCGGGCCCCGGCCGAGCAGACCTGCCCGGAGTGCACAAAGGCGCCGTTCAGCGCATTATCGACGGCGGCATCGAAGTCCGCATCGGCGAACACCACGTTGGGGTTCTTGCCGCCGAGTTCCAGCGCCACCTTCTTGACCGTGCCGGCCGCGGCCGCGGCGATGCGCTTGCCGGTCTCCAGGCCGCCGGTGAAGGAGACAAGGTCGATGTCGGGATGCTCCGAAAGCGGTGCGCCCGCCTCCGCACCGGCGCCGGTTACGAGGTTGGCCACGCCGTCGGGCAGGCCGAGGTCCTGGAGCAGCTGCATGGTCAGGATGGCCGTGGACGGGGTGAGCTCGGAGGGCTTGAGCACAAACGTGCAGCCGGCGGCCAACGCGGGCGCAATCTTCCACGCGGCCTGCAGCAGCGGGTAGTTCCACGGCGTGATCAGGCCGCAAACGCCCACCGGCTCGTGGACAATACGGCTAACGACGGCGGCATCCCCGGCGTCGACCACACGGCCCGCGTCCTGACCGGCCAGCCTGCCGAAATACTCGAAGCAGGCGGCAATGTCGTCCATGTCGATGCGGCTCTCGACCATGCGCTTGCCGGTGTCCAGCGATTCGGCGCGGGCAAACTTCTCGCGGCTTTCGCGCAGGCCGGCTGCGACCTTGAGCAGGAACGCGCCGCGCTCGGGGGCAGGAACGGAGGCCCAGACGCCGGAATCGAAGGCGGCGCGGGCCGCGGCGATGGCGCGCTCGGCGTCTTGCCGGCCAGCCTCGGACACCGTCGCGACCAGTTCGCCGTCGGCCGGGTTGCGGATCTCCCGCACGGCGCCGGAAGCGGCCGGTTCCCAAGTCCCGTTGATGAATAAGGTGGAGGCGGTATCGGTCATGTTGTCTCCTTTGTAGGTACGGCGACGGATTCGTCGACCGTGTTGTAGTCGGTTTCCCAGTCCGCCTTGGGCGGGACATTTTCGGCGACGGTGCTGTAGGTCAGGGTGTCGCAGTGCTGGTGCAGGAACTCGAGGTGCACTTCGTAGTGGTCCAGTACGTCGGCTATGACCTCGTCCTTGCTGTAGCCCATGAGGTCGTAGCCGTGGCTGCCTTCGAGCGAGAACACCTCGATCCGGTAGTACCTCCCGCCGGCGGCGCTGGACAGGGCGTGGGACGGGACGTTCCGCTGGACCGGGTAGATCTGGTACTTGAAGGTGCGCTCGCCGTCGAGCTCCACGCACAAGTCCGCGGTATCGATTCCGAAAGCCTCCACGGTGCTGGTCTCCAGCGTTGCCTTCAGCCCGCGGGCACGCAGGTCCTCACACACCTCGTTGAGCGCGGGAACTGCGACCGTGGAGACGAAGTTCTGGACCTGAGGGTGCCGGGGATAGTTCATGGCCCGGGCCAAACGCTGGCGCCAGCCGCGGCGGCTGTCCGCGCCTCCCGGGACGTTCGTGCGCGAATTGAGCACGGAGTGCAGTCCGGTCTGGTAGCTGTCCACTAGTGCGGTTTCCAGCCGCAGCGCCTTGTAGAGGCCCAACATGATGAAGACCAGCACCACGGAGAACGGCAGCCCCATGATCACGGTGGCACTCTGCAGCGTGGGGACACCGCCCACCAGGAGCATTCCTAATGTCAGGAGGCCTGTGGCTACGGCCCAGAAGACACGCAGCCACTTGGGGCTGTCCGAGTCTGCGTCCTTCAGGTGCGAGCTGAAGTTGGCCATCACGAGGGCGCCGGAATCTGCACTCGTGACGTAGAACAGCAGACCGGTGAAGGTGGCCACGGCCGCGCTGAGCGGAGCCAGCGGGTACTGCTCGAGCAGGCCGTAGAAGGCGCGCTCCGGGTTGCTCATGGCCATTTCCCCGAACCCGGCGTTGCCGCCCATCACGATCTCGAGGGCACTGTTACCGAAGATCGAGATCCACAGCAGGATGAAGCCGAACGGCACCACCAGCACTCCGAAAACGAACTCGCGCAGCGTGCGGCCGCGGGAAATGCGCGCCAGGAACAGCCCCACGAAGGGAGCCCAGGCGATCCACCAGGCCCAGAAGAACAGCGTCCAGCCGTTGAGCCACTCGTCCGGCCGGTCGTAGGCGAACGTATTGAGCGCCATTGACGGGAAGCGGGACAGCGTATCGCCGATGTTGTTCACGATGCCGTCGAAGAGGAAGCGCGTGGACCCGGTGACGAGGATGAAGATCATCAGCGCGATGGCCAGGATGATGTTGAGCTCCGACAGTCGGCGGATGCCCTTCTCCACTCCGGTGAGCACCGAAACGGTCGCCATCACCACGGCCACGGCGATCAGTGCGATCTGCACGAGGGTGTTCTCGGGGATGCCGAACTGGAAGCTCAGTCCGTAGTTGAGTTGGGCGACGCCGATTCCCAGGCTGGTAGCGATGCCGAAGATCGCGCCCAGCAAGGCAGCAATATCGACGGCGTGCCCCAGCGGCCCGTGGATCCGCTTGCCGAGGATGGGGTACAGCGCGGAGCGGATGCTGAGCGGCAGGTTGTGCCGGTAAGCGAAGTAGCCGAGTGCCAGTCCCATCAGGGCGTAGAGGCCCCAGCCCAGGATGCCGTAGTGGAACAATGTCCAGACCATGGCCTGCCGGGCGGCCTCAACAGTGGAACCTTCGCCTCCCGGCGGGGCCAAGAACTGTGTCACGGGCTCCGACACCGAGAAGAACATGAGGTCGATCCCGATGCCGGCGGCGAAGAGCATCGCCGTCCACGTGAACATGTTGAACGTCGGGCGCGAGTGATCCGGCCCGAGGCGGGTTTTTCCCACTCTGGAAACGGCCACAAAGAGGACGAACGCGAGCACCGCGACGACGATCAGCGAGTACCACCAGCCGAACGTCTCGCCCACCCAGGTGACGGCGGTGCCGATCACGGCATCTGCTGACGCGCGGTCCAAAATGGCCCACAGCGCGATGCCGAGGACACCCGCCGCCGAGCCGATAAAGACGGTCTTGTTTACCCGTGTCCGCGGTGTGGGATCAGGCGGGGTTTTGTACGAAGGCAGGAGGGTGTCCGGCGATGGGCGCTTGTTGTCTGCGTCGTCCTGCTGGGACTCGATAATTTCGGGAGGCGTGCTCATATTGGTCTCGTACCTCGCATCGGTAGCTGGTGCTGGTCGCGTCACGCCGATAGCTATCACCCATCAGGGTCGGAATCCTGACGCTGGCAACAGTAGGAATCAGCTCCGGCGCGCCCCTAGCACATCCAAAAAGGGGTCAAAATACCTGCTTGATAGAGCGGCATCACTTGTACGTACGTTTTCTGCAAGGGTGGAGTTCTCGCTCTAGACCGAGAGTCCGAAGCACGACGGCGTGCTACTTACCGCTTGGCACCAGAGCGCTGCAGGCATGCTTGCGGAATTCCATCCGATGACGCGTCCCTGCCGGGAAGTTCCCGGGGCAGCGGTAGCGGCAGCATCTTGTTCGAATGTTTCTTGTACTGTGATCCAACTCATATGTAGCACAGTAGCGGAGGTTGAACATCTGTTCAAGACCTTGTTTGAACAAGTGTTCAAGGTGCATAATGGCGCGAAACAGCCGTTACAAGAGGGCAGCCCTGCTATGCGGCGAAGGCGATCTCCTCTGTGCGGGCGAGGCTCCTTTGGATGGATGCCTCGTCCAGGGCGAGGAGCGCCGTTAGCCACATGCCGTTTTGTATGACGACAATGTCGGCGGCCCGCTCCCTGCATTTATCGGGCGAAAGCTCTGGCTTGGCATTCGCAATCAACGTCGCGAGCCCATCGATATACCGATCGAAGGCAGCCGCGTTAATCAGTGCGAACTCTTTATCGGCTTTCGCGAGCGCCCAAAGGTGGAGGCGCAGCGACAAGTATGGCGTGTTCAGGAATTCCGGGCCGGCAACCCGTCTGAGGGCTTTGCGCAGTTGTTCGTCCGGCGTCATCGCCGAGTCGGGCGCGACCAGCATAAGGTCGTCCTCGTCGATCCGGTGCAAAGCCGCACGGATCAGACTCGACTTGTCTTCGTAGTAATAGTTCACAAGCCCCAAGGCGACGCCGGCTTCGCGCGCTACGGCGCGCATGTTGACCCCAGAGATGCCATGCCGCGACAGCAGGTCCAGTGCCGCTTCCAGAATGCGGGACTGCCTATCAACCTGCTGGTCAGAGTTCACGGTGCTTGGGTTCATTTGACCAGACTATTGGGCAACTCGCGCGGAGTGAATTGCATGTCGGACACTTGGCTTCCGCCGTCGACCGGAGGACGATTAAAGGATCGAGACAGAGGAGGTTCGTGATGTGCTACGCCTCGAATAAGGATTTCGGTTGGGGCTTCAGAAAGGAAAGCGTGCGCACGCCGGAAACCCGCCAGGGAGACCAGGACGCCGGAGGCGAGACCTGGACGAAGTCCGATGACTCCGACGTGAAGGCTTTCCTCGACAAGTCCGAAGAGCCGGCCAGCGACCGGGCTACATAGCCGAATACCGTACAGAGCATTGAAGCCCCGCAGGGTTCTGCGGGGCTTCAATTGCGCTGGAGCCACCCTGGAGAGGCGCGAACCGGCGCCGGTTCTGTCAGACTGGTCCGCCGCCGAAGCCGATCTCATTGCCATCCGGGTCGCGGAAAGTCGCCTTGCGGACGCCGTTGCCGTAGGTTTCACGCACAGCCGGCTCAAGCCCCCGTTCGGCGATTTGTGAGATGCGGGCGTCAAAGTCACCGAGGAAGATGGTGTGCATGGCGTGCCCGGCGTGCACAGGCCGCACTTCGATGAACAGATACCGGTGCTCGGCGAGCTCCCAAACCGCCTCGGTGTCGTTCGGGAGGAACGATGGCTGGGTTCCCAGGAGCCGCTCATACCAAGCTGTCGCTTCGGCGTAATCGCGGACGGGGATTCCGGCGAAAAGATCTAGGTCCATGACTTCCTTCTCGGGCGAGTTGGACAACGCTACCTCCCTTTCAACTGGCCGGGCCATTGTCATCGTGGTCTGCACACCAGGCCGTGATGACGGCCTGCAATTCATCTGCAGCTTCCCTGACTTCCGCAGTGTCCTTGAACCGCATCACGCGCACCAGCCGTGCGTCACCGGTCAGCCGTGGATGATGCCCGCTGATTTCCGCTCCGCAGTGGAACATCAGGCTGACAAACTTTTTGGCCGGGTTGAAGCTGACGATGTCACCCTTGAAAGAAAAGGTCGGAGTCTTCCACTTAACCGACTCGGTAACGCGGTCATCGGCACTCAGGATGAGCTCCCGGGCCAGCTGCATGGTCTCTTCCAAGGGATGGGCGCGCTCTGCAAACCAGGCGTCGACCTCCGGACGCTTACTCAAATGATGCTCCTGTCCGTTGATCAGGCCGAAACGCTCCGACCGGTGAACGCCAGGAGCCGTTCCAGGCTTCCGGCCGTCTCTGCCACTGGCTGGGCTGCAGCGAAGCTGCCGCTGGCCCGGACCTGATCGGAGATGGTTTCTTCGGCAAGGCGCGTCACGTGGTCACTAACGACGTCGGAAACGTGGAGTTCCTGCCCGATGGCCTTTGCAAAGTCCCAGGCGTGCACGAGCAGCTCCAGATTTACGATGCCGGCCACGACCGTTGCGGGAAGTTCGGCGAAGCCCATGTCGATGGTGCCCTCGGCGCCCCTGCGGGTGAAGGCCTCCAGCGTTGGCTGGGCGAGACCGGCGATGCGCACCTCTGTTGAGGCGTCGGTGCGGTCGGTCGGGTCGGCGCCAAGCGCGGTGCCGACGCTTTTCAGGGATCCGGCCAGATGGTCCAGCAGTTGTCCGATGTTGAAGTCCTGGCACGGAGTGGGCTTGCCATAGTCCTCACTGGTGATGTTCCGCAGCACGCGGAGCAGCACAGCCAGCGAGGCGTCGGCTGCGCTGAAATGATCGATGGGATCCGGCGCCGCAGCCCAGTCGTCCGGGCCGGCTCCGGCGGCGGAAGATGTCTCGGCGGTGAGCCGGTCCAGGTAGTGGTTCCAGCCTTCGGCGTGGGCGGCGGCTTGTTCATCGGTGAGTCCCTCGTGCTCAAGCCGGAGCGAGGTGCCGGTCTCGTTGGGCTCGAGAGTGATGGTCACGGTTGATGCGCCGGGGGCGAGATCCATTCCGGATTCCCAGCCCCACGTGAAGACCACGCGCTTGCCGGGCTCGATCTCCTGGAAGGTTCCGGAGGCGTGGTGGCCCGGGGTGACGGTCCAGCGGTACTCGCCGCCGACCCGCAGGTCCACTCTGGCCGCGACGGTTTGCCAACGGCGCAGCCGCTCCGGATCAGTCACTAGGGCGAAGGCCTCATCGGCGCTAACCGGTAGGTGGATGGTCTTATCGAATTTCATGGCTACTTCTCTTTCCTATCCAGGAATGCTTTATCGGCCAAGGCTTCGGCGTCCGAAGCGAGCAGATCCAATTCGCGGGTCCAGAATTGCTCCACCAGCTCCCGAAGCCGACCCATGCCTGCTGCGTCGAGCCGATAGAACCTGCTGCGTCCTTCCTTGCGTGCAGTCACCAAGCCGGCCCGTTCCAAAGCCAATAGATGTTGCGAAATGGCCGAACGGCTCACGGCGAAATGGGCAGTGAGTTCACCCACCGATTGTTCGCCGCCTGCCAACAGGTGCAGCAGGCGGCGCCGGCTCGGCTCTGCGGCTACTTCCAACGGATCCATCACCGAATACGTTAGTCGTTGCTAACGTATCTGGCAAGAGGTTGGAGATGGCATCTGGCCGGCCGTTCGCCGTGATGCCAGAAAACACCGGCCGAAGCCGAACAGGCGGTGTCCGCACGCCGGTAATCTAGGGAGCCGGGTTGGAACGTGACCAGCTGACGACCGCCGAGACAGGGGGAGGCATAGTGAAGATCGACTTCAAGAAGCAGATCGAGAGCTACACCGCATTCCGGGGCAGGTTCTCGGTCGTCACAGTCCCGGTGATGCAATTCCTCATGATCGACGGCCACGGCGACCCGAACACATCACAGGCGTACGACGACGCATTGAAGACCATCTACCCCGTCGCCTACAAGTTGAAGTTCTTCAGCAAGGCCGAACTGGACCGAGACTACGCGGTCATGCCGCTCGAAGGCCTCTGGTGGGCTGAAGACATGGCGGCCTTCACAAGTGCCCGGGACAAGTCGCAGTGGGACTGGACGCTGATGATCATGGTCCCCGACTGGATTACGCCCGAACACTTCGAAGCAGCGCGGGAGACGGTGGCTTCCAAGAGCGGCGCCCCGTCACTCGACGCCGCTCGCCTCGAGCAGCTCGTCGAAGGCTCGAGCGTGCAGATTCTCCATGTCGGCTCTTACGACGACGAAGCACCTGTGCTCGACGAGATGCACAATCGGTTCATCCCCGACAACGGCTTCTGGATGGCCGGCAAGCACCACGAGGTCTATCTCAGCGACCCCCGCCGCACAGCCCCCGACAAGCTCAAGACCATCCTTCGCCAGCCCGTAGCGCGCATCTGACAGCAGCAAGATTCCCTAGAGCGCGCTGGCAGATGAACCGTCAGGAGTCGTAGTGAGCGACGGCGTCAGCCTTCACCGGAGGCTCTCGGAGGGCAAGCTCCTGTGCGATCTCAGGGATTTCGGGATCGGACAAGAACCTCTCGTAGTCCTCAATTTTCCAGTCGAAGAAAACCCACACCCGGTTGAGGTCATTGGGATCCCGGAACACGTAGGAGCCCTTACACCCGTACTCCCTTCTCTTCTCCACGCCCCTGGTCGAGAAAGTCTTTAGGAAATGATCGAAGTCGGCGACGTTGGCTATGGTGACGATCATGGCTCTTCTCCCAATCAAGGAGCCTACGGCGGATCGGGGGTTACGCTTCGTCGCGGACCAGCGTGAAGTGGGCGGCGGACACCGAGCTGGTGATGTCCGCGCGCCGGTAGTGCTGTATCTGATCGCCAAGGTCGGTGAGCAGCCGTTCGCCCGAACCGAGCAGGATTGGCACGATGCTGAGCTGCAGTTCGTCGACGAGCCCGGCCTGCAGGTACTGCCGGATGGTCGAGACTCCTCCGCCGAGCTTCACGTCGAGGCCACCGGCGGCGTCGATCGCCTGCTCGCGCGCGGCCTGGATGCCGCCCGTGACGAAGTGGAAGGTGGTTCCGCCGTCCATCTCGATCGGGGCGCGTTCGTGATGGGTGAGGACGAACACGGGGTGATGGAAGGGCGGATTGTCGCCCCACCAGCCAGTCCACGCGTCACTGTCCTCCCACGAACCCCGCACCGGTCCGAACATGTTCCGGCCCATGATCGTGGCCCCGATGCCGGCATCTGAACGCTCGGCAATGTCGTTGTCCACGCCCGTTTCGCCGTCGTCGCCCATGCCGTGTTTGCTCCGGAACGCCCGGGTGGGCAACACCCATTCATGCAGACGTTCGCCACCCACACCGAGCGGGTTATCCATGCTCTGGTCCGGGCCGGCACCGTAGCCGTCGAGGGATATGCAGAAAGGAGCTACGCGCAGCTTGGACATCATGTTTCCTTCGTTGCAGCCCGTTACTCGGTCGCTTCGGACTCCGGGGTCTCTTCCAGGTAGCGCTCGCCGTGGCCGGCATCGCGCACGGTGAATTTCTCTTCCATGTACTCCATGGCCGCGGCATCAACCGGACCTGGAGGTGTGACGGGGTCATCCGTGTTGGTACGGTCGGCATCGCCGTAGACCTGGGCGAGGCCCTTTGCGTCGGGAGTGACTTCGCCGGGCGAAAGCACTTCTTCGTCCCGTGACACGCGGCCTGCGTCGTCCGAGTTCTCTTTCCGTTCCTGACTCATGGTTCTCCTTCGTCCAGGGCAGGGTACGCCCGGTTCCAGCTAACCACTTCAGCACCGGGTGATGGGAGGAATCGGCAAATTCCCAGCCAAATCGGCCTCCCTAATGATCCAGACGTTACTGGCGCTAAGGGCTATGGGCGAAAGGGGGCGTCCCACCTTTGCTTTTTGCTGTTCAATGCACGGATTGCTGGCAACGAGCTTACGGTCATGTCACACCGCTAAAGAGTCAGACAGCCATGGCAAGATGCAGACATGATCACCCTTGATGCAGAGAAACTACTCGCCTATATGGATGCCAAAGGTCTCTCTATAAAGGAACGGTGTTGCCGCGTGTGAAGGCGATGATCGCGGAATGGCCGGATGCCGAGACGACTTCCGGTTTTCGCAATCGGCTGGATCGGGGCCAGCTTTCGACTGTCATCCGATGGAGGGGACAGGAGCGGCTCGATCAGATAGACGACATCGTCAAAGTCTTCGAACGTGACAGCTTTCGTGTTGAGACCGTAGAGGATCTCCGCAGTCAGCTTGGCGATGAGGCCCAGCGGCCCATGCTACGGAAAGCTCTGCGCGATGTGAAGCACGTGGGCCCAAAGACGATCGACTACATCGATATCTTGGTCGGCCTTGAAACCGGAACGGCCATTGACGTGCGGATACGTCAGCACATGCGTTCGGCGGGCATTTCCAATCTTTCTTATAGTCACGTTCAGGCTGTTATTCGGGCCGCGGCCGACATCAGGCAATGGCGTCACGGTGATACGGACGCAGCTTTGTGGAACGCATGATGGAACCGACATCAGGCCCACATGCGGCGTCACCCGTAAGGTCATCGGTTGAGCTGACCTGGAGTGTCCCAAAACTGGCGGAGGAGGCATGGAGTGCAACTTCAGCCAGGCAGGGCGTATACAAGTGGTTCCTGCGCGGCTCACTTCCGGAGCGTTTCGAATGGGCTGATCACCTTCGGGTAATTACTGAAGGTGACCTCTTATACGTCGGTAAAGCAACCAACCTCAGAACCCGTGCCAAGCACCATAAATTACAGACTTCGAAATCTACTTTTCGCCGTGCCTTGGCCGCGCTAATGGGATTACAAGCTGAATGGTCCGGAAAGTCGGCGCACCCGCGTCTAGTTCCGCAGCACGAAGAGGTGCTCAGCGAGTGGATGCGAAACAACCTCACGATGACGTTCGCGGAAGTTCCTGAACCTATGCCGCTCAAGTCAGTGGAAGAGAACTTACGAATGGAACTGCGGGCACCTCTTAATCGAGATGGATTGACGCCTGAACAGCAGCATGTAAGTGCTGCAACAGGAGTCATGCAGCGAGTGGCCATTGGAGCAAGGGAACTGCGCTAATTTTCAATACTCCCTTCCAAGCTTGTCCCAAGGAGGGCTCATGGAGAGTCGGATTCGGATATTGGATTGTTGCAAATGACTTATGCCAGCTGTCGCTACCTTTGTGAATTAGGTGAGCGGCCGGCGTCGTTGTTTGTGCTTTGGTATTCAAAGCCGTACGTTTCGCGGCGGATGGCGGTGTTGGGCTCTGGCGTGCGGTGATAAAGTCAGAGACAAGTATGCCGTTCCGCCGTTGCTGCTGCGGGGCTGGCCGCCGATCCGTCGCAGGGCGTCTCGGCCCCAGAATTTCACTGCCGGTAAGCCGGCTTGGGGCGTTGCCGTCCCGCCATTGCAGAATCACATAGAGATCGGATCCCATGACTAGGACTTCACGCCACTCCGCGCCCGCTGGAAAGCAGACCCCGCCGAAGCTCGACAAGGGCGCCATGCGCATCGTGTCGCTGGGCGGGCTGGAGGAGATCGGTCGCAACATGACCGTGTTCGAATACGGCGGCAAGCTGCTGATTGTCGACTGCGGCGTGCTGTTCCCGGAGGAGCACCACCCGGGCGTGGACCTGATCCTGCCCGACTTCTCCTACCTACGCGACCGGCTGAACGACATTGTCGGCGTTGTGCTCACGCACGGGCACGAGGACCACATCGGCGGCGTTCCGTACCTGCTGAAGGAACGCTCGGACATCCCGCTGATCTCCGCGAAGCTCACGCTGGCCTTCATCAAGACCAAGCTGCAGGAACACCGCATCACCGCCAAGACCGTGCAGGTCAAGGAGGGCGACCGGAAGAAGTTCGGGCCGTTCGACCTGGAGTTCCTGGCCGTGAACCACTCGATCCCGGACGGTATGGCCGTGGCCATCCGCACCGGCGCCGGGCTGGTGCTGGCGACGGGCGACTTCAAGATGGACCAGTTCCCGCTGGACGGCCGGATCACCGACCTTGCCGGTTTCGCACGGCTGGGCGAGGAGGGCGTGGACCTGTTCCTGCCGGACTCCACGAATGCCGACGTCCCCGGTTTCCAGATCTCCGAGCAGGACCTGGCGCCGGCGATCGACGAGGTGTTCCGCACCGCACCGCGCCGGATCATCGTCTCCAGCTTCGCCAGCCACATCCACCGCATCCAGCAGGTTATCGACGCCGCCCACCTGTACGGGCGGAAGGTGGCCTTTGTGGGCCGCTCGATGGTCCGCAATATGAAGACCGCCCGGGAGCTGGGCTACCTGAACGTGCCGCGCGGCATGCTGGTGGACTTCAAGGAACTGGACAAGATGGCGCCCACGAAGGCCGTGCTGATCTGCACCGGCTCGCAGGGCGAACCGATGGCGGCGCTGGCACGCATGGCGAGCCAGGACCACATGATCGACCTGACCGAGGGCGACACCGTCCTGCTGGCCAGCTCGTTGATCCCGGGCAACGAGACCTCCATCTACCGGCTGATCAACGACCTGACGAAGCTCGGCGCCAACGTGGTGCACAAGGGCAACGCCAAGGTCCACGTTTCCGGCCACGCCAGTGCCGGCGAGCTGGTCTACTGCTACAACCTGGTGCGCCCGCGCAACGTGATGCCGGTGCACGGCGAGCACCGCCACCTGAAGGCCAACGCCGAGCTGGCTGTCCGCACGGGTGTGGACCCGAAGAACGCCCTGGTGGTCGAGGACGGCACGACCATTGACCTGAAGGATGGCGTGGCCCGCGTTTCCGGTCAGGTCAAGGCGGACTACGTGTACGTGGAGAACATGATTGCCGGTGCCGCGACCGAGGAGTCGCTGCAGGACCGCATCCGGCTGGCCGAGGACGGCGCTGTGACCGTGCTGGCGATCGTTAACCCGGACACCGGGAAGCTGGAGGAGGACCCCGAGTTCTTCCCGGTTGGGTTTGCCCCGGCGGACGGCGAGCTCGAGAAGGCCACCGGCATCATCGAGAAGACCCTTGCCGGAATCAAGGGCGACAGGACCGGCCCGGGTGCCGAAAAGGCGATCGCCGAGGCGCTGCTGCGCTGGTCCGACCGCCAGTTGCGGCGCAAGCCCGTGGTCACCGTGGTGATCGTCGAGGCCTGATTTGGCTTGAACACGTGAAAACGCCCGGCCGGGGTAATCTGGCCGGGCGTTTTCGCGTGATGGGAAGGCCGCCGGTTTGGACTACCTCTTGGAAGCCCGGTAGCCGGCCTTTTGCGCCGCCGACTGTGTGGAGAAGCAGATCTCGGGGCTCGTCCTGCTGTAGAACGCCCCGCCTGGGACGTGATAGATACCGCTGGACTCGTTGCCCTTGATCGGAGCCCAGGATGGGCAGGTGTTACCCGAGGGAATCATCGAGGTCCGCTGCTTGACGCGGACGGATTTCTTGTAGGAATTTACAGCGTTGTATTTGCTGGTCGGCGTGACTTTGGCCCACCAAAGTCCTGAGCGCGAGGTCCGGACCTTCGTCGAGAACTGCCCCTTGTCGTTGCCGGCGACCGTTTTGACCTTGTACGCCTTGGCCGCGCCCGCGGGATCGAAATAGATCTCCACCCTCGGCTTCGTATACGCGGTCCACTTGGTACCCGCCTTGCGCTGCACACTTCCCTTGAGCGTGAAGTTCTGGCTCTTGTAAACGGAGGTAGGGGCAGTGAAGCTGACGACCCGGGTTGCGGCCTTTGTCGCAGCTTCGGCTGGCGTGGCAACGAGGCTGACCCCGCCGAAGGTCACTGCCATTGCCACAAAGAGCGCACAGAGGCGCCTGAACTTATTCATTTTTCCCCCAACGGAAAGTTTGATGTAACGAACAATCAAAGGATAGCGGCAGCTGGCCCTGAATGGGCTAACTCGACCAAGAGCTCCGCTTGCCCGTATCTGTTCTGGCGCAATGTGCGCACCTGCACTGCACCGGCCGCCACCCTGACTTGGCTCAAGACAGTCTTGATCACCACGGCCTAGGCCGGTCTCAGCTGTGCCGCACGACCCAGCACCCACCGGCGGCAGGCCGCCGGCCTCTCGTGGTTGCTCTTTCTTTGTGGCATCTGTCCGGCCGGCCCTCCATGGCCAGCCCGCTGCGCGAGCCCGAGAGCGGACCCGCGCTCGCTGGTGGAACTGAACTGGCGCAGGCGATCGCCTGGGGTACGTGGACTCGGCATCCGTCGTGTTCGACGTGATCGCCCTGCCCGCAAGAGACCCCTCTGACCGCAGCCGGTCGCGCGGCGGGCAGACGTCCGGAATGACCGCCCTCTGCTCACTCCAGCAGAGTGAATCCTGATTCATTACGTGTCTTCCCAAGTGCCGCCAATACGATCTGGAGAAAACCCATCGCCTCGAGTTCCCTCGCGCGCGAAAGGGGCCCGACGTCAACCGCCCGTAGCCCTGCCGCCTCGATGAGGGCCGCAACTGCGATTTTCGCCTCGGCGTAGTCTCCGGCGAACAGGACGGCCGTTGGCGTTGTGCCGTTCGTGCCGGTGGTAAGCGTGTCACCGAGATTGACGTTGAACGCTTTCACGACTGCCGCGCCTTCGGGGAGCTGTCTGGCGAGCTCGGCGGCAGTGGAGGAATCGGCCGGCACCTTCAACTCATCGTACGTGGTGAAATCGATGGGGTTGCTGATATCGATCACGACCTTATCGCTGAGCTGCTCCCGATAATGCTCAAGAATGCTCGGATATGCCCCATACGGAACTGCAAGCACGACGAGGTCGCCGGTGAGCTCGTCGCCAATAGCACCGTACGTGACATCCGAACGCTCCCGGGACGAGCTCGCCGTACTGCGCCTGATGATCTGGATACTCGCTCCGGCCCGTGCTGAGACTTCAGCAATCGCCGAACTCATCTTGCCGCTGCCAATAATGCTGATCGATGTCATGCGAACTGGACCCTCCTAAATTGTTTGAGCGCCTTCTCGGCTACTTTCAGCGCGTCGTAGTCGAATACCGCGCTTCGGCGGAAATCTCGCCCAACGCGCAGGTCTGCGTCACGCTTATTGAGGTCCGCGAATTCATACTGCGCATCGAACATGGCACCAGCTCTCCGGGAACCGTGCTGCAGGATCGCCGTGCGCTGCATGCGAACCGAGGTGTAGCGCCTGAACGCTTCGGGGATGTCAGCGGGGCAGTCGGCATCTTTCAGGAAGATGGCAAGGGCCATGCTGTCTTCGATCGCCTGGTTCACCCCCTGACCCTGGTGCGGCAGCATCGTGTGCGCTGCGTCGCCGAGGAGCGTGATCGGCCCGCGCGACCAATTGGTGAGGGGTTCATGGTCGAACAGGCCCCACCAGAAGGTCTTCTCGATGGCCCCGATGAAGTGATGGAGCTTCGGGTCCCAGTTCTCGCCCGCGAACTCGGCGGCGAGTTCACTCACCTCCGCCGGGCCAGACCAGGGCCCCTTTAGAGGCCTGTCGTTGGGAACGCCGGCGACGAAGTTGAACAGCTTGCGCTGCTGCAGCGGGTAGCACATGAAATGCCTCTGATTGCCCATCCAAACCTGGCTGATCATGGGCCAGTCATCGGGGAGAAGGGACGCGTCAACGACTCCGCGGTAGACGATGTATCCGGAGTAGACGGGATCTGGGAACTGCATCACGGATTTCCGCACCACCGAGTGGATACCGTCCGCTCCGACCACGGCATCGAAATCCTCGTGTGCACCGTTCTCGAATTCGACGCGAACGCCCGAGTCCAGCATCTGAACCGACGCCAATCGATGGCCAAGACGGATTATCTCGGGATCGACTTCTTGAGCCAGTACATTGATGAGGTCTGGCCGATACATCCCGATGTTTTGATATTGCTGCGCCGAATCTTCCCAGGCCGCGTCGGTGACAAGGTTGCCCATGGCATCCTGGTAGACACCGTGTCCGTCCGGAATCGCTCCTGCACGTTTGACCGGCTCAAGCACACCGAGCGTGTCGAGCACGCGCTGGGCATTCGGTGCAACCGTGACGCCTGCGCCCACCTCGCCCAGCTTGCTGGCCTGCTCGAACACCGTGACCTGGACGCCGGCGATCCGCGTCAGAGCGATCGCTGCGGTGAGCCCGCCCATCCCTCCCCCGATGACCGCGATTCTGGTGGTATCACTTACCATTTCTTCTCCTTCATTGATCTGCGCGACACGTGCGCCGCCTTACGGCTTCCCTGCGAGCACACTGGCGGCCTCGCTCCGCGTGAACATCGTGGCTCCGCTTGCTTGCTCGATCTCATGGTCGGGCCCGAGTCGGATGCCGGAGCGATCCCGCAGGCACAGCGTCGCCACGCCCCCGAGGAGGGAAGCGGTGAGGAGGTACCCGGAGACTGCAGCGGTCGTGCCCGTGGCATCGAGCAGCATCTGCGCGATCATAGGTGCGAAAGCCCCACCGAGGACCGATCCGATCGCATAGGTGATCGAGACGCCCGAGAAACGGATCGACGCCGGGAAGATTTCGGAGTACCACGCGGCCAGCGGGCCGTAGGTGAGACCGAGGCCGGTCGAGATGAGGACGAGCGCGGCGTAGAGCCCGGGCAGCCCGCCGTGGTCGACGAGCCAGAAGATAGGGAAGACGACGGCGGCCTGCAGAGCGAAGCCGATGAGGAAGGTGTTCCGCCGGCCGATCACATCGGCCAGGTAGCCCGCGATGAGCGTCGAGAAGAACCAGACTACCGCCGCGACTGATGCCGCAACGAGCACCGACGTGGTGTCGAGGCTCTGCACGTTGATCGCGTACCTGTTGAGGAACCCGCCCGTGGTCATGTAGCCGAGCGTGCCGTTGCCCGCAAACACGAGCGCAGCGAGGATCACGAGGTGCCAGTGGCGCTTGAACAGCGCCACTATCGGGACACTCTTCTGCTTGCCGCGCACGGCGATCTCCGCGAACACCGGGCTCTCCTCGACCGAACTGCGGATCACGAAGCCCACAACGATGAGCACGATGCTCACGAGGAACGGCACACGCCAACCCCACTCGAGGTAGGCATCGCCCGGCGAGATGACGCCGGTCATGAGGGCCGTCATGCCCGACGCGAGAAGGAAGCCGAGGGGGACTCCGAGCTGCGGCCAGGAACCAGCGCGGCCGCGGCGATTCGCGGGGGCGTGCTCGACGGCCATGAGCACCGCTCCGCCCCACTCGCCGCCGGCGGAGAGACCCTGGAGGATGCGAAGGATGAGCAGGAGGACGGGCGCGGCGATGCCGATCTGGGCGTAGGTGGGCAGCAAGCCGATGAGCGTCGTCGCAGCGCCCATGAGCACGAGCGTAACGACCAGCATGGCGCGCCGTCCGATCACATCACCGAAGTGCCCTGCCAGGAACGCGCCGAGCGGGCGGAAGAGAAAGGAGATGCCGACCGTGGCAAAGGAGAGCAGCACACCGATCTCCTTGTCAGCGGGCTGGAAGAAGAGCTGGGCGAACACGAGCCCTGCGCTCGTCGCGTAAATGAAGAAGTCGTACCACTCGATAGTGGTGCCGATGATCGTCGCGAAGGCGATTCGGCGCTGGGAGGTGGGATTGCCGGCGGCAATAGAGGAGTTCATCGTCGTCCCTAACGTCATTGTTGCCCCTCCATCAAGAGGGGATCGGGAAGCTGTTGCTCCAATAGTGGGACGCTTTCCTCTGCATGTAAATCACAGTAATATGAGGATATAGTTCGATCGAGTCGAAGAAGTCGGGAAGGGGTGTTATGGCCGAGGTGAGCCTGAGGCAGCTTGAACTGTTCGCGGCCTTGCCGAACTTCACTACCCTCAGCGCCGCCGCAGCCCATCTGCATATTTCGGAGTCAGCGCTGTCGCATGCCATCACGAGTCTCGAGAAGGCGGTGGGGGAACAGTTGTGCGTGCGCCGCAAGGCGCGGGGCCTCACTCTGACTACGACTGGCCAGCAATTCGCCAAGCAGGCTCGCCAGATCGTCGCTGACACGCAGGAGCTTGTTCTGGGCGCCCGTCGGGGACAGGAACTGCGGGGTCCCGTGAAGCTCGGCTGCTATACGAGCTTCGCCACAAATGTGGTCCCCGAGCTTCTCGATGGCTTCCCGAGGAGGCATCCCGGAGTGCACATCGAGATCATGGTGGGCACCAACGAAGAGCTGCTCTCCGCACTCGAGGCGGGGCGTCTCGACGTGGCACTCGTGTACAACGTGTCTCTGCCTGTCGGGTACCATCGCCGCAAGATCTACGCGACTGAACTCGAGGTCCACCTGCATCCGAGCCATCCGCTCGCGGCGACCAGCGCCGTCGACCTCGCGGATCTCGCCAGTGAGCCCTACATCCAATATGACGCGACCCCTGGTACCGTCAACGTCACCGATGCATTCACCGCGCGCGGTCTCGAACCCAGGATCGAAGCCCGTGTCAGCCAGATCGGCCTCGTCGAGGCGCTCGTGGGCCGCGGCGTGGGCTATGGCCTGCTCATGTCGCGGCCCAACAGGCTCCCGATGAGCACCGAGGGGCGGCAGGTTGTCATCCGGCCCCTCGACCCACCCGTCACGGTCTCACACGTGGTCGGGATCTGGCCTGAGGACATGAACCTCACGCCGCGCGCCTCGGCTCTTCTTGACTTCGCGGTGGAGAAACTCGGCGGCTACGGCCGCGCCGATCTCGTCTCGAATCCAGCCGGGGCCGACGGCACGTCGGCATCCGCAGGGATCCCGTACTCCTAACCCCCATCGAGGAGCGCGCGTGGTCACCCAGGCGAACAGGAATCCTTGATCAACACGGCCTAGGGCCGTTTTCCACCTAGCGCCGTTCGGAGAGGCGCACGGCCAGCAGCCCGCCGACGCCGAAGGCCAGGGTCGCGGCGAGGACAAGGAGCAGCGGCGCGGACCAGCCGCCGGTGACCGAGTTGAGCCATCCGGCAAGCGGCGGCGCGCAAGTAGCGGCCAGGTACCCGCCGGACTGGATGCGTGCAGAGGCCGAGGCCGCCTCCTTGTCGCTGCGGGCGATGCGCGGGATGAGGGAAAAAATCGCGGTGAAGCCGCCGCCTTGGGCGATGCCGCCGATGATCGACCAGAGTACGTAGGCCTCCGGCGCGATGAGCAGTCCGATCGGCAGCGTGACCCAGCAGAGTCCGATCACGGCGACCGGAATCCATGTGCGGGTCCGGGCCGCCAGCAGCGGCACGCCGAACGCGCCCGCGATGGCGGCAACTTGGAACAGCGAGGCCGTGGCACCTGAGGCGGTCAGGCCCAGTCCCCGTGTCTCGGACAGCAACAGCGGCAGCCAGGCGGTGGTGGCATAGTAGGCGGCGGACTGACCGCAGAACGCCAGGATCAGCAAGCCGACGATCCGCCGGTTGCGGTTTCCAGCAATCGCAGCCCCGGGGCCGTCCGAAGCGGGCTCCGCCGTCGTTCGCTTGGTTCGCGTCCCCTCGGGCACGGACTTCGCGGCATCCGCGCGGGTACCTAGCTGCCGCCGTCCCCACACCAGCCAGTAGGCAAGGCCCGCCGCGATGACCACGCCCCACGAGGCGATCGCCCACCGCCAGCCGAAGAGTGCCGCGAGCGGCGCGGTGCCGAGCAGGGTGGCCATCGAGCCGACGTTCATCGCGGCCGAGTACGCGCCGGTGACCGTGGAGACCTGCCGCCAGGACACGTCGCGCCGGATGATGACCGGCACCACGATATTGCCCAGCGTCATGGCGATGCCGATGAGCGCCGTCCCCGCGAGTACGACGACGGCGGGGCCGGCCGAGCGGATGATCGTTCCGGCAAGCACGCCGACCAGACAGAGGACGACCGTTGCCTCCGGGCCGAAGCGGCGGATGGTGCGGGTGGCCAGCGGGGTGGCCAGGGCGAAGAGCAGCACCGGCAGCCCGGTGAGCAGGCCGGCGCCGATGGCGTTGAGGCCGGTGCCGGCCTGGATCTCGCCGATCACCGCCGTCGGCGCGATGATCGGGGCGCGCAGGCTCAGGGCCAGGACCACAATCCCGGTGATCACCCAGGGCAGGGCGGGGCGAGCGGCTGATGGGCGGTGCGTAGGAGCCTCCTTGGCGTTGGTGGGGCGTGGGCGTCGGCGCCGCGGGCGGGGCTGTCCGGGTCCATCAAAACCATATGCCACGTGGGACCGGGAACGTCTTCCCTGCCGCCGCGGGTGGCGCTAGCCTCGAGTTGTGACCCCTGATGAACTGGCCGACCTGGCGCATCTGCGCCGTGCGCGCGACCTGATCGACCGGGACTACGCGCGTCCGCTCGATGTGCCGACAATGGCGGCCAGGGCGCTGATGTCGCCGGCCCATTTCTCCCGCCGGTTCAAGGCCGCGTACGGGGAGACGCCCTACAACTACCTGATGACCCGGCGGATCGAGCGGGCCATGGCGTTGCTGCGCTCCGGCATGAGCGTCACCGATGCGTGCATGACGGTGGGCTGTACATCGCTGGGCTCGTTCAGCACGCGCTTCACCGAAATGGTGGGGGAGGCCCCGAGCACCTACCGCGGCCGCGAGCATGATGCGATGGAGGCGATGCCGCAGTGCATCGCAAAACTGCTGACCCGGCCCCCGCGGTTCGGATCGAGCAGGATCGAAGAAGCGGCCGCCTCGGCGCGGACGTAGCTTGGCTACATGACTATTTCACTGCAGTACTGCCAAATCACTGTCAACGATCCCGAGGAGTCCCTCCCGTTCTACCGCGATGGCCTGGGACTGGAAGTCCGCAACGATGTGTCCGGCAACGGCTTCCGCTGGGTCACCCTCGGCAGCGGCGCGGAGCCCGCCGCCGAGATTGTGCTGTCCGCACCGCATGCCGGCCGCTCGCAGGCCGACGGCGACATCCTCCAGGAACTGCTGGTCAAGGGCGTCCTGCCGATCATCGTGTTCCGGACCGACAATCTGGACGCCGCCTTCGAGAAGCTGGTGGCCGCCGGAGCCGAGGTCCTGCAGGAGCCGATGGAACAGCAGTGGGGACCACGCGACTGCGCGTTTCGGGATCCGTCCGGCAACACCGTACGGATCACACAGAACGCGTAACCTTCCCATCCGAAACCGGCGGCTGTCCACACAAGGTGGGCGGCCGCCGTCGTACTTTTCTTACGACGACGACGACGACGACGACGACGACGAGGGCGGGCCGGACGCTGCCGGTTTCACACGCAAAGTCAGGCGGGGAGGCCGAGCATGTGGGCGCTTGCTTCCCAATGCCGGCGGACGAGGTTGTCATCGGCGGCCTGCGGGTTGGTGCGGCTGATCCGGCGGCGGTCGCTGTAGTAGCGGCCGGATTCCCAGTCCGTGCCGGGCGTGCCGGTGCAGAAGTAGGCAAGGTTGGCGCCGCCGCGCTCGGGCGTGATGAGGAAGCGGCTGAGCGCGGTCCGGTAAACGTGGCGGAGGTAGCTGGTGGTTTCCGCGGCGAAGTTTGTGGCGACGTTTCCGGGATGGAACGCCACCGCGGCGAGGCCCTGGGCGCTGTAGCGCTGATGCAGGCCGCGGGTGAAGAGGATGTTGGCGAGCTTGCTGTTGCCGTAGGCCTTGTTCGGCGTGAAACCGTTCCAGGTGTTCGGATCGTCGATGTTGATCCGGCCGAAGAGCTTGGCCGCGACGCTTGAGGTGTTGACGATGCTGGCGCGGCTGTCAAGCAGGACATCGAGGAGCTCGTGCGTGAGCAGGAACGGCGCGAGGTGGTTGACCTGGAACGTCTTCTCGAACCCGTCGCCGGTGCGTTCGGGGCCGGCGAAGAGGCCGCCGGCGTTGTTGGCCAGGACGTCGATGCACGGGTAGGCGGACTTCAGGTTTTTCGCGAGGGTGCGGACCTGGTGGAGGTCCTGGAAGTCGGCGGTGAACCAGTCGGCGCCCAGCGGCTTGGCCACGCGCTCGGTCTTCTCCGGGGAGCGCCCGACGAGGACTACCTTGTCGCCTTGGGCATGCAGGATCTGGGCGGCGGCCGCGCCGATCCCGTCGCTCGCGCCGGTGATCACGATGGTCTTCGATGCGGTCATGCGCGTTCTCCTTGGCAGAGGTGGCAGGGAATTCCCTCCTTAACCGTAAAGCCAAGCACCGCCGTCGTAATTCCTGCAATAAGGTTGGTGCATGCCCGAGATGCCTGAAGTGCAGGGACTCGTTGATTTCCTGCGGCTGAAACTCATCCCGCCTGACGCCCCGCCGGCCACGATCGCGCAGGTGGAGGTGCTGTCCTTCTCGGTGCTGAAAACCGCGGATGTCCCGCTGGATGCGCTCAGCGCGGAGCCGCTGTCCGGCGTCGAGCGCCGCGGCAAGTTCATTGTGCTCACCGCCGGTGGCGTGCACCTGGTGATGCATCTGGCCAAGGCCGGGTGGCTCCGCTGGTCGGACGCGCTGAAACCGGGGCCGCTGCGGCCGGGCAAGGGGCCGATGGCGCTGCGCGTGCGGTTCGCGGCCGAGGGAGAGGAAAAACCAGGGTTCGACTTGACGGAAGCCGGCACGAAGAAGTCGCTGGCTGTCTACGTGGTCAAGGATCCCCTCGACGTGTCCGGTATCGCACGGCTGGGACCGGACGCGCTCGACGTCGACTATGCGGCTTTTGCGGAGATCGTCATCTCGCATCGTGGCCAGATCAAGGGACTGCTGCGGGACCAGTCGGCGATCGCCGGCATCGGCAACGCGTACAGCGACGAGATCCTGCACGCAGCGCACCTGTCACCGTTCGCCAACGCCGCCAAGCTTGATCCTGACGAGGTGACAAGGCTGTTCGAGGCCATGCACGCTGTGCTGGCACACGCGATTGCCAGCGCTTCGGGCCGCCCCGCGGCCGAGCTGAAGGACTCGAAACGGAAAGCGATGCAGGTGCACGCCCGCACAGGCGAAGCCTGTCCGGTGTGCGGGGACAGGATCCGGGAAGTGTCCTTCGCGGATTCCTCGCTGCAATACTGTCCTACCTGTCAGACCGGTGGCAAGCTGTTGGCGGACCGAAGGACGTCGAAGTTCCTGAAATAAGAAGTCCCTCTAATAAGCCATGACCGTTCCGGTAGAGGCGGAAGGTGGGTGCTCGTCAACTCCTTGGTCTCCCATGCGGAGGGCGAGACAATGAAGTCGAAGGAGGTTCCGATGGCTAGAGTTTTCAGCCGGAAGCGCAGACGCAGAGACGACATCCTGAGAGCTGCAAATCTCGAGTTGATCGAAGCCAAGGAAGACGGGAGCTTCCTCGTGACACTCCCTTCCCGAAATAATGAGGTCGTACAAGTCGGGGACTACACGACTGCGCGAATTTTGGAGGAGACCGAACGGATTATCGCGGTTGCGGACAAGAAGCTCACAACGGCGTGAGGCAGTTCGGCCGCGATCATTCGTACTGTCACTGCACGTTCCCTAACGCCCGGCCGCGTTCGAGCGACTCACGGCCGTAGGCTGGAACCCGAGACGTGAGTAACCGGGAGGGTGGAATGTCAGAGACGACGGTGGCCGAGGTGATGGCCGAGCTGGCCGCGCTGGAGGATCCGAAGATGCGCGAGGCGAATGAGAAGCGCGGCGACGACCACGGCGTGAACCTCAGCAAGCTTCGGGCGGTCGCGAAGCGGCTGAAGACGCAGCAGGACGTCGCGCGCGAGCTCTGGGCGACGGACAACACCGCGGCGCGGCTGCTGGCCCTGCTGGTTTGCCGGCCAAAGGCCTTCGAGCAGGACGAGCTGGACGCCATGCTGCGCGAGTCGCGCGCCCCCAAGGTGCACGACTGGCTGGTGAATTATGTGGTCAAGAAGAGCCCGCACGCCGAGGAATTACGCGTGAAGTGGACCGCGGATGCGGATCCCGTGGTCGCGAGTGCCGGCTGGGCACTGACCACCGAGCGGGTGGCGAAGAAGCCCGAGGGACTTGACCTCGCGGGGCTGCTCGACACGATCGAGGCGGAAATGAAGGACGCTCCGGACCGCCTCCAGTGGGCAATGAATCACACGCTGGCGCAGATCGGGATCGAGCATGCCGAGCACCGGGCCCGGGCGCTCGACATCGGCGAACGCCTGGAGGTGCTCAAGGACTACCCGACGCCGCCGAACTGCACCTCGCCGTTCGCGCCGAGCTGGATCAACGAGATAGTGCGTCGGCAGGCCCTCGTCTAACGCGACGTCCGCCGTGACGGGGAAGCACAAGGTTTATCACTTCCCCGTCTGATCCGAATTCGCGCTTGTCTAGGAGGCGTACTCCACAACAGCGCGGATAACGTCGCCCCGGTTGAGTTCCGCATAACCTTCGCGGATTTCGTCCAGCCGATACCGATGGCTGATCAGCTCGTCGAGCTTGAACTTGCCCTGCCGGTAGAGATTCAGAATAGTGGGTACATCACGCCGCAGCGAGGCCGAGCCCATCACAGTCCCACGGACCGTTATCTCGTTCATGACGAGTTGATTGACCGGAAGGTCGAGCCGGAAGCGGGTTGGGTCACCCAACGCAGCTAGAACCAAACGCCCGCCCTTGTCCAGTGCGGCCAAAGCCTGCGCGATCAAGGGCGACGCCGGGACAGTAATAATCACGACGGTTGCCTGGCGGCCGCCGGTCGCATCACGGATGAAGGCCGAGGCGTCCTCGATCGAAGTGAACGCGGCGTCGGCTCCGAAGTCCTCGGCGCGGCCCAGCTTCTGCTCGGAGAGATCGACGGCGACAATCGTTGCCGCACCGGCAATGCGGGCTCCCTGCAGGGCATTGGTGCCTACGCCTCCCATTCCCACAACGACGACGTGGTCTCCGGCCTTCACCTTGCCGGCGTGGACGGCGGCACCGTATCCCGTGGGGATTGCGCAGCCGAGCAGGGCGGCGACCTCCATGGGAATATCCTTGGGGATCACTACGCAGGAGGTAGCGGGGACGATTGAATACTCGGCGAAAGTTCCGACAAGGCTCTGCGCGTTCAACGGTGTGCCGTTCTCATGGAATCGAGGCTGGCGGTCTCCCGCCTGAACGTTCGCGATCTCCTCGCACAAGTTCGCCTTATCGTCGAGACAGTACCGGCAGAGGCCGCAGCTGGGCCGGAACGTGAACACCAAGTGGTCGCCTGACTCAATTCCTTGGACACCTTCGCCCACCGCGACCGCGATGCCTGCTCCTTCATGACCTCCGACGAATGGGAACTTCGCAGGGAGCTCTCCTTGGCGGATGTGTTCGTCAGTGTGGCAGAGGCCCGCCGCGCCCATACGGACGAGCACTTCGCCGGGCCGGATTTCCTCTTCCCGCAGTTCGATCTCGCGCACTTCCCACTCGCCGCCAATTTCGTCGACGACGGCTGCTTTGATTTTCATTTCTAATCCAATCCGATCCAAGTAGTCTTCACTTCGGTATAGGCATCCAGTGCTTCCTCGCCCATTTCCCGACCCCAACCGGAGGCACGCATGCCTCCCCACGGTGCAGCAGGGTCCAATCCAGACACCGTATTGATTCGCACGGCGCCGGCGGAGATCTCTTGTGCCAGCCGGTGCCCGCGGCCCAGATTTTCCGTCCACACAGAAGCGGACAGACCATATTCCGAATCGTTGACTCGTGCGACGACCTCGTCTTCGTCTGAGTAGCTCATAACAGGCATGACCGGTCCGAAGATCTCCTCGCGTGCAACCGCCATGGACTCATCGACCGAGGTGAGCAGCGTAGGAGCGTAGAAGCTGCCGGCTGCAAGCTCACCAGCCAGTCTTCCGCCGCCGGTTACGGCCTCCGCACCGGCATCCAGAGCGGAGCGGACCAACGCATCAACGCGCGACAGATGTTCCTCACTGTTCAGCGGACCCATTTGGGTTCCTGCTGCCAGGCCCGGACCTACCTTGAGCTGGGACAGCGAGGCAGTAGCGCGCTCGACGAATTCGTCGTAGCGGGACTCATGGACGTAGAAGCGGGAGAGTGCACCGCATACCTGGCCAGCATTATTCGTGACGTTGGCGATGTTCTTCGGCACGGACTTCTCCAAGTCCACATCGGGACATATAACTGAGGCGGCTTTGCCGCCGAGTTCCAGGGAAACCCGTTTGAGATTGCCTGCCGCGCCCCGGACGATGGAGCGGCCCACCGCCGTTGACCCGGTGAAGGAAACCTTGTCAATCCCTGCATGCTCGACCATTAGCCGCCCGGTCTCACCGCCGCCGGTCACGATATTGACCACGCCCCGGGGGAAACCTGCGTCCTCGATGATTTCCATCAGCCGCAGCGTGGTCAGCGACGTTTGCTCGGCTGGTTTGAGGACTACGGTGTTCCCCGTGGCAAGGGCTGGCGCGAGCTTCCACGCGGCGATGAGAAGCGGAAAGTTCCACGGCGTAATTAGCCCGCACACTCCCACAGGGACGCGTTGGGTATAAGCCATGGCGTCCGAACGGGACACGGAGGGGACACGGCCATCGAGCTTGGTGGTCCAACCGGCGAAATAGCGGAAGTGGGCCGCCGCGCCGGCGGCTGACATGTTCGCCGCCAGGCCTACGGGCTGACCCTGGTCCAGCGCTTCGAGGCGAGCCAGTTCATCGCGGTGGAAGTCAATGAGCTCTGCCAAACGCCACAGCAGTTCACCGCGCGCTGCGGGCAGCATGCCGGCCCAATCGCGGGAAGACAGGGCGGCGCGGGCCGCGTTGACTGCCGCGTCCACCTCAGCGCTGCCAGCGGCAGCGATTTCAGCAATCTGCTCGCCTGTCGCCGGGTTGACGGAGGCATAGACCGGCCCGGAGGCGGGCTCCACCCACTCTCCACCAATGTGATGGCGGCCCAGTCCGCCGATGTTGGCGCGAAGCTGGGACTTGATGCTGACTTCTTCTAATAGGTTCATGGCACATACTCCTTCGGGGTTTCTTCGAGGATTCCAGCGCTTTAGCCATAGTTCAAATACCAAAGAGTAGCCCTAGGTATAGTCTCTGCATATGGATACAAGACTGCTTCGGTACTTTCTCGCCATCGTGGAGGAAGGGTCGATATCCCGTGCAGCCAGTCGTTTGCACATGACACAGCCCCCGCTGAGCGCCGCATTGATTCAGTTGGAAAAGGACCTCGGCGTCGGGTTGGTGAAGCGGACGGCCAGAGGGATCGTGCCGAGCGCGGCAGGTCTGGCCCTGACGAAGTACGGGTATGAACTGCTGGCTTCCATGGATGATGTACGGGAACGGTTGCGGCGCATCGACGAAGGTAGAACGGGGGACTTGAGTCTCGCCGTCGTGCCTCCGTTCCTTTGGGGGCCGCTGCCGGACCTGCTGCGCCGGTTTGTCGTTGCAGCACCTGATGTGGACGTTTCGGTAAGTGCGCCGGCTCCCTTGGAGGTGCTTGAGGCTGTCCGCTCCGGGAAAGCCGACCTCGGGGTCGTGTCAGTGACGGAGACCTCGGAATTACGTGAGCGCTACGGAACAGAGCTGCATATGGCGCGCGCCGGGAGCTTTGCGCTCCTTGCTGCACTTCCGCCCCGGTTTGCCGGCGCGCCTGACCCATTCGATTTGACCAGCTTGGATGGCGAGACCTGGATTATGGCAAGATCCACCCTCGGTGTTGCAAGTCTTCCGGAGATTGTTCGGGACGCCTGGCGGGATCACCGCGTGCGGCCCCGGCGCGAACGTATCGTCGAATCCGTGGGCACGGCTATGCCATTGATCGCTGCGGACCTCGGGGTGGCGCTAGTGCCCGACCCGGTGCGCAGCATGCCTGGTCAGGCAGTCCTGCTGCGGTCCCTGGCGCAGGACCTGCCTCCACTTGAGTCAACGGTTGTCTGGAGCCGGAAGCAGGAGCCCACCGCGGCCATGCGACGTTTCCTGGCGATGGCAATGGCATAGGCGGTTTCCGGAAGATATCACCTAGTGCCGGGCGTACATCAGCTATAGGTTCAACCTATGAGGTACCCAAGTAAAACATTCTTGCCGTATGGCCGGGAGCCTGACAGGGTTTGAGTTAGCCAAATCACACCCACTCGCGGCGGCCGTCTTTGCGCCGCTGCATCAGGAGGATTCCAATGAAGCGTCGTTCGTTCCTTGGGGCATTGGCCGCAGTCCCGCTGCTAGCGGCCTGCGGTGCCCAAGCTGCACCCGGAGGGGCCGCGGGTAGTTCCGCGGGCGCGGCGGCAGGCTCCGGAAAACTGACTATTGGGATGATCCCGGTGGCCCACTTCGCTCCGGTGTACATCGCCCAGCAGGAGGGATTCTTCAAGGCTGAAGGTCTCGAGGTTGCCACGCAGCCCATCCAGAGCGCAGCTTCCATCGTTCCGTCGGTCGTCAACGGCCAGCTGAGCTTCGGTACGTCTGCTGGAACTCCTTTCATCAACGCGGTCGCCAAACGACTGCCGATACGGGCAGTCGCGCCTGCTGGTGCAAATCCTGGTGCGCCCGAAGAAGACACGATCGGCATCCTCGTAGCGTCGGATGGGCCGAAGTCACTCGCCGAGCTGGCGGGTCAAACAATGGCTGTCAACGCGCAGGGATCCCAGCCGCATATCGCGGCAGCAAAAGTCCTCATGGATGCTGGGGTGGACCCAAGCTCCGTTCGGGTTGTCAGCATGCCGATGGCCGATTCGCTCGCAGCCCTGAAACAGGGAACAGTGAAGTCCGCGGCTATGGCTGAACCGTTCGTGACCCTCGGACAGGAGCAGGGTGCCCGCCTCCTGTCACCGCTGTATTCCCTCGCCTTCAAGAACACAGGAATGGAGTCGGTGTACTTCGCCTCGCAGAACTTCATTGACTCGCGGCGAGAAGAGGTCGACGCATTCAACCGAGCCCTCGTCAAAGCTAATCAGTTGGCGAACGAGGACAGTGCGGTGCTGCTGGAGGTTCTGCTCAATAAGTTGGAAATGGAGGAAGGGCTGGCGAAAAAGATGGTGGTCCCGACCTTCGGGACAGATCTGAAAGCCGATACTCTTGTCGAAATTTCAGAGGTCATGGTTGAGACCGGGTTCCTGCCGGAGGCAGTCCCCGCTGAGAAACTGGTGCTTGCGTGAGCATGGGCAGTGTGGGAATCCGGGTAGGAAAGGCGGACCAAGGCGGCCGCCGCCGTACGAGAACCAGTGACGGAGTGTTGGGGCTGGGCGCCGTACTTGCCGTCCTGGTGCTCTGGGAATCACTGTCCCGGACCGGCATCCTACCTGCCATCGCGTTCCCTGCGGCGAGCGAAGTCCTGGCCAGATTAGGTAGCCTCTTGGCCGCAGCCACTTTCTGGTCCGCGGTTGGACAGACGGTCCTCGGGGCCGGAGCCGGGCTGCTGATCGTCTCAATCATCGCGGTCCCGCTCGGGATGGCCATTGGCCGGAGCCGTTGGATCGACCGTTCCACCCTGCTGGTGATCGAGTTCCTCAAACCAATTCCGCCCGTTGCATTGTTGCCATTAGCGCTGTTGTTCTGGGGGCCGTCGCTGACCATGAAAGTCTTCCTGGTGGTCATGGGTGCTCTCTGGCCGCTCATGGTTCAAGTGGCCTACGGCGCGCGTGGTCTCGACAGGACCCAGCAGGACTTTGCGCGATCGTACCGTCTGGGACACCGGCGAATGATCCGGCACATTCTGATCCCGACGCTGCTGCCGTTCGGCCTCACCGGCCTTCGAGTATCGGCGAGCATCGCCGTCGTCGTTGCTGTGGTGGCTGAGCTCATAGGTGGCGCACCCGGCATGGGGCAGGAAATCGCGATGGCCCAAAACGCTGCTGACCTGCCCACTATGTACGGCTACATCATCGCGACGGGAATCCTCGGATTGACCGTCAACGCGATGTTTACCTTGGCTGGCAAGCCGCTGCTGTTCTGGCACCCCTCCCAACGAATGAAGGAGAATCACTGATGCGTTTCCTTCTGCGCGACGCCGGGCTGCTGCTCTGGCTGCCCGCTGTGGTCCTGCTGGCCTGGTGGTTCGGCACCGCCAACTCCACCAACATCTACGTACCGTCCCTGCAGATAATCCTTGAAACGTTCGCGCGCGATTGGCTGGGGGAGAGGTTCCTTACCGACGCACTGCCAAGCATCGGCAAGTTCCTGACCGGCTTTTGTATCGCCGCAGCCGGAGGCATCCTGCTGGGCACGATGATCGGACTTTCCCGAAGGCTCGGCGCGGCACTGGATCCCCTCATCCAATTCTTCCGGGCCATCCCCCCGCCGGCACTCCTGCCCGTGGCTTTGCTTCTGTTCGGGATCGGCGCCCCGATGAACATTGCAGTCATCGTCATCGGCGCCATCTGGCCGACGCTGTTGAATACGATCGACGGCGTGAGATCCCTCGATCCGCAGCTGCAGGATATGGCGCGCTCCTACCGGCTCTCGACCCGAAAGCGGATTTTTCAGGTTCTTCTCCCCGCGGCGTCACCACAAATCTTCGCCGGCCTCCGCGTGACTTTGCAGCTGTCCATCATCCTGATTGTCGTGGCCGAAATGTTCGCCTCCACTGCCGGAATCGGCTTCTATGTGCTGAACTCCCAGCAGCTATTCGCGATCCCCGAAACGTGGGCGGGTACGATCCTGTTGGGGATGCTCGGCTACGTCGCCACAATGGCCTTCGTCCTCGTCGAGCGCCACGTCCTGGCCTGGCACCACGGCCTGTTCAACTCCCTCGAGAAAGCGTGAGCACCATGACCATCCACACCACCACAGAAACCGTCATGTCCGTTGAGGGACTGCGCAAGAGCTATGGCAAGACCAGGATTCTGGACGGTATCGACTTCTCAGTGGGTAAGGGGGAGTTCGTCTGCATCGTAGGACCCTCCGGTTCAGGTAAAACCACGCTGCTGAGATGTATCGCGGGTCTGCTTGAACCAACCGGCGGGCGCACTGTCTTCGAAGGCACTGAAGTTAACGAGCCTCCGGCTAAACTCGCCGTCGTATTCCAGGATTACAGCCGCTCCTTGCTGCCGTGGATGACCGTCTGCGATAACGTCCTCCTGCCCATCAAGGGGCGGTTCTCGAAGGACGAGCTGAAAGGGCGTGTGGAAAAGGCACTCACATCGGTAGGTCTCGCTGGCAAGGGGCAACTTTACCCCTGGCAGATGTCCGGGGGTATGCAGCAGCGTGCTGCGATCGCCCGTGGCCTCGCATACAACCCCGACGTCCTGCTGATGGACGAGCCCTTCGCGGCAGTCGATGCGCAGACGCGGGTGGAGCTTGAAGACCTTGTCCTGCGCCTGCGCGATGAGTACAACACGACGGTCCTCTTCGTCACCCATGACATCGACGAAGCCGTTTACCTTGCCGACCGGGTCCTGGTGCTCTCCGGTGCACCGACCAGCGTCACCGAAAATATTGAGACCGGTCTGCCGACTCCCCGTCACCAGGTTGAGACGAAGCGGCTAGAGCGATATGCCGAGGTCCGAGCCCGGGTCCTGGGCCTGATCCAGGCGGCGAAGTCGCACGCTTCCATCTGAATGGTTCGGCAGCGGAAGCTCACATAGCCCGAGGCGCTTGCCATCCCCGCAAATGAACCGAAGTGCCGCCGTCGTTAGTCAGTTGGCGGTGGCCCGCTCGGTTGAGCCGCGCACGATCAGCGAGCTCTCCAACGTGAGCTGGGGCTGCTCAAGGTCGCGGCCCTCGATCAGGCCGCGCAGCTGTTCGCCGGCCTTGAGACCCAGGCGCGCGGCGGGAAGATGGACGCTGGTGAGGCCGGGGTTGCTGGTGGCGGAGTACGGCAGGTCGTCGAAGCCGGCCACGGCGAGTTCATCCGGGATCCGCACGCCGGCAACGCGGGCTTCCTGCAGAACGCCGTAGGCGTGGGTGTCGGTGGCGCAGACGACGGCGGTGACGCCGGCCTGCTGCCACTGCGGCCAGGCAGCGGCAAACGCCTCGGCCGACGCGCCGACGTCGATCGTTGTGCTGATTTGGTGGGCCGGGTCTACGGTCATCCCGCGCGCGGCCGCCTCCTCAAGGAAGGCGGTCCGGCGGATGGCGAACGTGGCCGTTCCGGTCACGCTGTCCAGATACGCCACGCGCTGGTGGCCGGAAGCGGCCAGGTGTGCCGCGAGCTCGCGGGCGCCGTGGGCCACGTCGAGGTTGACGGAGGGGGCGTAGGCCTCCATCCCGGGCGCGTCGAGCAGCACCATGGGGCCGGTGGTGGAGAGGTCTTCGAGGAACGCGGCGTCGGGGGCATCGACCAGCAGACCGGCCGGGCGCAGGGCGAGGATCCGCCGGATGTCGTCGGCGCGCGGGAATTCGCCGGCCTCGGTGACGGAGAGCAGCAGCTGGAAGTCCGCGCCGAGCGACTCGCGGACCCCGGCGATGACCTTGGCGAAGAACGGGTTGGAAATGTCCGGCGCCACCAGGACCACGATGGAGCTGACACCTCTCGCCAGGGAACTGCCGACGCTGTCCACCACATAGCCGAGCTCCGCGATGACCTGCCGGACCCGTGAGATGTTGTCCTCGGAGACCCGGCCGCGCGTCTTGCCGTTTGCCACCAAGGAAACCGTCGCCGGCGAGACCCCCGCGCGTGCTGCCACCATCGCCGCGGTCACCCGACGACCCGGAGGCGGCGGCTGCTGGGGAGGGCGCGAGGAATCCATGAGCCCATGATAAGCACGTCCAAGCACCGCAAGGCATCAAGCGCTTGACGTGGTTCACGTCAAGCGTTTGACGTGAACGGAGGAGAGGTGTCACACTTCCTGTGACTGAATCCCGCTGCGGCGGGCCCCGATGACGTGGAGAGAAAACATGGACGCCACTTCCGTGAACCCTGGACCGAAGAAGATCATCCTGGACTGCGATCCCGGGCACGACGACGCCGTGGCGCTGCTCCTGGCGCACGGCAACCCGGACATCGAGCTGCTCGCCGTGACCACCGTGGTCGGCAACCAGACCCTGGCCAAAGTCACCAAGAACGCCCTGGCCGTAGGCACCATCGCCGGCATCACCGGTGTCCCGTTCGCCGCCGGCTGCGACCGCCCGTTGGTGCGCACCATCGAAACCGCGCCGGACATCCACGGCGAGTCCGGCATGGACGGCCCCGCGCAGCCCGAGTCCAGCATCGAGCTGGACCCGCGCCACGCCGTCGATCTCATCATCGACACGATCATGACGCACGAGCCCGGCACCGTGACCCTGGTCCCGACCGGCGGCCTCACCAACATCGCGATGGCCGCCCGCAAGGAGCCGCGCATCGTGGAGCGGGTCAAGGAAGTTGTCCTGATGGGCGGCGGCTACCACGTGGGCAACTGGTCCGCCGTGGCCGAATTCAACATCATCATCGACCCCGAGGCCGCGCACATCGTCTTCAACGAGAAGTGGCCCGTGGTCATGGTGGGGCTGGATCTGACGCACCAGGCGCTGGCCACCCCCGAGGTCGTCGCGCAGATCGAAGCCGTCGGCACCGGCCCGGCCCGCTTTGTCCGCGAGCTGATGGACTTCTTCGCGCAGACCTACAAGGACGCGCAGGGCTTCGACTTCCCGCCGGTCCACGACCCGTGCGCCGTCGCATATGTCATCGATCCCAGCGTCATGACCACCCGGAAGGTCCCGGTGGACATCGAGCTGCAGGGCAAGCTGACCCTCGGCATGACCGTCGCCGACTTCCGCGCCCCTGCCCCGGCGGACTGCCACACGTCCGTGGCCGTTGACCTGGACCGCACGAAGTTCTGGAACCTGGTCACCGATGCGCTGGTCCGGATCGGCGAGGTGGATCTCGGCACACCCGTCAACACGAGTACGACGGCGGCACACGCCTCCGCAGCGCCCGTCACCACCGGGATGGCCGCGAAATGAGCGCCGTTCTCACCGAAACCAAGACCACCCGCGGCGGCACCACCGCCCTGATGGTCGCGCTGCTGACCGCCTGCGTGGCCTTCCAGCTCAACGCCTCCATGCTCAGCCCCGCCCTGGTCACCATGGGCGAGGAGCTGCAGACCGACCAGGCCGCCATCGGCCTGTCCCAGACCTGGTTCTTCACCACCGCCGCGCTGTTCTCGTTGTTCCTGCCCCGGCTGAGCGACATCGTCGGCCGCAAACGCATCCTCGTCGGGATGATGCTGCTGACCGCCGCCGGCTCCGTAATCGCCGCGCTCGCCCCAGACGTCACTTGGCTCTTCGTAGGCCGGATCATCCAGGGCGTCAGCGGCCCCACCGTGCCGCTGTGCCTGATCATGCTGCGCACCGCCGTGCCCAACCTGAAGACTTACGGCACGCTGATGGGCGTCATCCTCGCGGTCAACGGCGGTGTGGCCGGCGTCGATTCCTTCCTCGGCGGCTACATGGCCGAGCACTATGGCTTCCGCAGCATCTTCTGGTTCATGGTGCTCCTCGGCGTGATCGCCGCGGTCCTCGTCGCCGTGCTGACGCCCGAGAGCAAGCCGCAGGCCGGAACCCGGATGGACTGGACCGGTGTCGTCTTCATCGTGGTCGCCGTCGGCGCCCTGTTGACCGCCCTGAACGAGGCCGCCAAGCTGGTGGGCGCGTTCTCGATGGGCACGCTGGTCCTCTCGCTGGTCCTGATCGCAGTGGCCGCCGCCGCGTTCGCCGCCTTTTGGGCCACCGAAAAGCGCACCAAGCAGCCGATGGTCGAGATTGTCCACCTGCGCCAGCGCTCCACCTGGGCCCCGCTGCTGACCACGGTCCTGACCATGACCGGCATCTTCGCCGTCATCAACGGGATTGTCCCCGCCTACGTGCAGGCCGCCGCCCCCGGGTTCGGCATCGGCCCGACTGAAACCGCCCTGCTTATCCTGACCCCGTACGCGCTGCTGGGCTGGGTCTTCGGCCCGATCAGCGGACGCCTCGCGCCGGTCCTGGGCTACACCAATGTGCTGCGCGTCGGCATGATCGGCAGCATCGTCTCGCTGCTCATCATCGTGCTGTTCGGGCTGGACAGCCTGCCGCTGATGGTCGCCGGCACCGCGCTGCTCGGCATCATGTACGCCGGCACCGCGAACATTATGCTCAACGGGCTCGGCGTGGTGCTCTCGCCCCCGGGCAACCCCGGCTTCCTGCCCGGCATGAACGCCGGCGCCTTCAACCTCGGCGCCGGGCTGAGCTTCCTGGTGCTGCCAGCGGTGCTCGTGGGCACCTCGGCGCTCGGCGACCGCGGCTCCTACCTCACGGTGGTGGTGGTCGGCCTGGTCATCACGGTCGCGGCCTTCGCGGCCTCGCTGCTGATCCCCAAGCCCGTCGACGCCGAGGTGGAAAAGTGAACCCGGAAGCCGGACGCATCGTCGTCGTTGGTTCGCTGAACGCGGACCTGACCATCTACACCGAGCGGCTGCCCAACCCGGGCGAGACCCTTCATGGCGAGGGCTTCGCCGTGAACCCGGGCGGCAAGAGCGCCAATCAGGCGGTGGCCGCGGGTCGGTTGGGCGGCAACGTTGCCCTGATCGGTGCCGTGGGCGAGGACTCCAACGGGGACATGCTGTTGGCCTCCGTGGCAGGAGCGGGCGTGGACGTTTCCCGCGTGCGGCGTACGGCCGATGCGGAGACCGGCGTCGCCGTCATCACCGTGGATGCGCAGGGCGAGAACACCATCATCTACTCCGCCGGCGCCAACGGCACGGTCGCGCCGGCTGACATTACGGCAGCGCAGGACGCGTTCGACGGCGCCGCTGTGGTCTGCCTCTGCCTCGAGGCCGGTCTGGAGACCGTGGAAGCTGCCGCCCAAGCAGGGCACGACGCCGGCGCAACAGTGCTGCTCAACCTCTCGCCTTATGCGCCGGTACCGCAGAGCCTGGCCGAACTCAGTGACGTCCTGCTGGTCAACGCGCACGAAGCCTCGCTGTTCCTCGGCGGCGCCGAAATGCCCGGCACCGGCGCGGAACCGGCCGAGTGGGAGCCCGTACGGCTGAAGTTCGCGGAGCATGGGCTGGAGCGGGCCGTGGTCACGCTCGGCGCCCATGGCTCCGTGGTGCTGGACTCGCGCGCCGACGAAGGCAACCGGATCACAAGGATTGCCCCCACCAAGGTCCTCGCCGTCGACACCACCGGAGCCGGCGATGCCTTCACCGGATCCCTCGCCGCACGGCTTGCCGCCGGGGGGACCCTGGCCGAGGCTTCCGCCTTCGCCTCGGTCGCCGCGGCGCTCGCCGCCACGAAGAAGGGAACCCAGGCCGCGTATCCGCGGCTCGAAGAAGTGGCGCACCTGCAGTCCCGCGTCTGACGTCCGGAGGCCGGCGCCTGACCTCCAGAGGCGGCGGCCTGAAGTAAGGACTTAGCCGCGCGCGGCGGCCGCACCCTCGAACTCGGCCAGCACCTGGACCTTGGCGGCGGAGGCCGATGTCGGGTCGAACTTGTAACCGATCCATTCCTTGGCCAGCCGCCGCGCCAGCTCCAGCCCGATGACCCGCTGCCCCATGGTCAGGATCTGGCAGTCGTTAGAGAGGACGGAACGCTCCACCGAGAACGAGTCATGGGCGGTGGCGGCGCGAATTCCCTCGACCTTGTTGGCGGAGATGGCCACGCCGAGTCCGGTGCCGCAGAAGAGGATAGCGCGGTCGGCCAGGCCGTCGCGGATCATCTCACCTGCAGCGATGCCGATGTACGGGTACGCCTTGGCGAAGTCTTCGTCGGCGCGGTTGACGCCGATGTCGACGACCTCGCCCACGCGCGGGTCCTGCCGCAGGTCCGCCAGAACCTGGTCCTTATAGTCGACGCCGGCTTCGTCCGAGCCGAGAATCACTCGCAGTGTCATGGTTTTCCTTAGCTAGCTGTGGAATGAGCAGTTGATGGGGCGGGTGCAGTAAATCGGCGTACGACGGCGGCACTCACCATGGCGAGCGAGGTGGCACCCGGATCCGGGGTACCAATGCTTTTTTCGGCCAGCGGCCGGGCACGGCCCTTCCGGGGTGACAAGGCAGCAGTCGCTTCGGCCGCCCCGGCCGCGGCGCGGCAAGCCTGCTCCCAAGCGGAGAACGCGCCGGTGCCGCGTGCAGCCGCTTCTGTCAAGGTCCGGTGGAAGGGCAGGAGGGCATCCACCATGGTCTTGTCGCCCGGTTCCGCCTTGCCGAGCGTGAGGATGCGGTCGGTGAAGGACTGCACCGCCGTCACGAGCGCTGTGGAAGAAGGGACCGAGGTGTCGCCGATCGTCTCGCCGAAGGCGCGGAGTCCGGCACCCCAGAGGACGCCGGAGGTGCCGCCGGCCTTCGCGGCCCAGGCATCTCCCGCAGCGGCGAGCACAGTTCCGGCGCCCGCACCATTGTCTGCCGCCAAAACGGCGGCGTTGAACGCGGCATCGATCCCGCGGACCATGCCCCGTCCGTGATCACCGTCGCCGGCCACGGCGTCCATATCGCCCAGCCTGGTTTCGGCCTCGTGCAACGTCAGCCGGGAGGTTTCCAAAGCTGCAACGCAAAGCTGCGCAAACTCCCGGGATTCGGTCGTGGAGTCCGGAACCACGGTGCGCAACGATTCTTCGGATTCGGCAGGAGCGTCAGCGTCGGCGCCGTCCACGGCTGCGGAAAGTACGCCGCGGCGGTAGGCCGCGGTTTCGGCCGGAGCGGCCCACAGCGGCTCAAGCTCTTCGTCCAGCCAGGTGACGGTCAGCGAAACCCCTGCCATGTCCAGTGACGTGACCAGTTCGCCCACCTCCGGAAGCACCAGCGTGCAACCGGCCTCCCGCAACTGCGCGGCAACGGTATGCCAGAGGACAAAGAGCTCCTCATGTTTGGTGGACCCTAGGCCGTTGAGGATGACGGCGATCCGGTTCCCGGCGCCGCCGGGCTTTTCGGCGAGGACCCGTGCCACAAGTTCCTGTCCGAGTTCGACGGCGGAAGGCAATGCGGTATCCAACAGGCCGGGCTCGCCATGGATGCCGAGTCCGAGTCCCATTTGCCGGTCCGGGATGGCGAACAGCGGGGTGTCGGCGCCGGGAAAGGTGCAGCCGGCGAAGGCGGTGCCGATAGTGCGGGTCAGGCTGTTGGCCTTGCGGCCCAGCCGGACCACGTCGTCGAACTGAGCGCCGGCTTCTGCGGCTGCGCCCATGATTTTGAAAACCGTGAAGTCGCCAGCGATACCGCGGCGCTTGTCCGCTTCGGAGGGGACCGCCGAGGCAATGTCATCCGTGACTACGACATTGGCGACCGGGATACCCTCGGCCGCCAATCTTTCGCTGGCGAGTCCGAAGTTCATCACGTCCCCGGCGTAGTTGCCGTAAGTAAAAACCACGCCAGCGCCCGACGTTGCGGCACGGGCCACCGAATACGCCTGCTGCGCCGATGGCGAGGTGAAAATGTTGCCCACCACGGCGCCGTCGGCAAAGCCACGGCCCACCAGACCTGCGAAGGCGGGGTAATGGCCGGAGCCGCCGCCGGCAATGACTGCAACCTTCGGCTGGGCGGGACGTCGACGGCGGACAACTCCGCCGTCGACCTGGCGGACCAGGTCGGCGTGGAGATCGCAGAAGCCTTGCAGCGCCTCTTCGGCGAAGACAGCCGGGTCATTGAAGATTCTGGTCATGATGGTTTCCTCAGGGCGGGACGGATGGAACTGGGGCCGGCGCTGTGCGGCCTAGTACATGTGGCTTCCGCCGTTGATGTCGAAGGTGGAGCCGGTCAGGTAAGAAGCATCCTCGCTGGAGAGGAACGTGATGACCGCGGCGACTTCCTCGGTGCTGCCAGTGCGGCCCAGCGGGATGTCGCGGGCGATCGCCGCTTCCAGCTCAGGGGTGGTGCCGACGCGGATGTTGGTGTCCACGGCTCCGGGGGTAACGGCGTTGATGGTCACGCCGCTGTCGCCGAGCTCGCGGGCCAGGGCCTTGGTGAAGCCGAGGATTGCGGCCTTGGCCGAGGAGTAGGGAACCTTGCCGAAGACGCCGCCGCCGCGCTGGGCGGAGACCGAGGACATGTTCACAATCCGGCCCCACTTGTGCTCCAGCATTCCGGGGAGGAAAGCCCTGGTGACCAGGTACGTGCCGGTGGCGTTCACAGCCATGACCTTGTTCCACAGTTCGAGGCTGGTCTCCAGGAACGGGACGGGGGAGGTGATGCCGGCGATGTTGGCCAGGGCGCCCACCGCGGGCAGGTTGCCTGCGCGGACTTCCGCTTCCACCGCGGCCTGCGCTGCGGCTACCGAGTCTTCGCTGGTCACGTCGATCTCGTAACCGAAGGAAGGCACGTTGAGCTCGTTGCCGATCTCGCGGGCCACCTTGGCGGATTTTTCGCCGTCGAGGTCCAGAACGACGACGGCCCAGCCTAGGCGGGCGTAGCGGCGCGCGGTGGCCATGCCGATGCCGCGGTCCGAGGTAGCTCCGGTGATGACGGCAGTGCGCTGAATGGTGGTCATGATGTCTCCTTGAGTGCTGTGATGCAGGTTAGATGAGGTTGGTGATGGTTGCCGCGGCGCGGGCTGCGGCGGCAGGGCGTTGATCGTTGGTGACGTCGCGGGTCTCGAGTTCAAGTGAAAAGTGGCCGGTGTAGCCCTTGTCCGCCAGCGCCTTCAGCCCGGCGGCGAAGTCCGCCTGACCATTGCCGATGCTCAGGTTGATGTCCCCGGGCACCGCATCGCGCAGATGGACGTGGGCGATCCGCTCATGGAAACGATTGATGAAGTCTTCCGGGCTGCCGCCGGACGCGACGATGTGGCTGAAGTCCATGACCAGCCGCACGTCACTGCCCACCAGCCGGCCGGTCAGCTGCTGCGCCCGTTCGGTATTGAAGCAGAGCCGGAAGAAGTGCAGGGATTCAGTCCAAATTTCGACGCGGGTGCCCGCCGCCCGTGCGGCGGCTGCGGTAAGTTCCGCCGCCACCAGGTCCAGGTCATCGTCGAGGGTGCCTACGGGTGCATGATCGAGCGCGCCGCAGGGTAGTACAAGGGCCCGTGCCTCGGTCTGCTCGGCGAGGGAGAGCAACATGTCCAGATGCCGCGTCCGCTCCACCCGCTTCTGAAGGCCGAGCGGCCGGTTGAGGTCGCCGACGTCGCCGTTGACCGAGCGAACCTGCAGGCCGAATTCCGCCACGGTCTTGGCCACGGCAGCTACCGCTGGCTCGTCGAGTATGTAGGGCACATGGTCGCAGACACCGGGGAGCGCGCCGAGATCAATCTCCGTGAACCCGAGCCCGGCGATGGTCTCCAGCGCAGCCGGCAGGTCCAAGTGCCGGAAGCTGATGGTGGAGCAGCCTAAACGGGGATGGAACGTCATTCTTGGTCCCTTGTGAAAGTCGGAACGCCTCTCGCGGTCGGTTGCCAATGCACCCCGTGCCGTCAGAGGAGTTGTGATGCGAACCACGCTAGATGAGTTGACTGTCAACAGTCAACCTTAGAAAGAAGTTTGTGTTGACTGTTGACATTGGCGAGTGGCGCGACTCACACTGGTTGACATATCCTGTTGACTGTCAACAGTGACGGAAGCGGAGTCCCCCCGCCTCCGGCATCGCTTCGAAAGGTAATTCCATGGGCAACGAAGCTCTGACAATGCGTGGACCCGTTCACGGCACCAAAGACGCCAAGCGCGTCGCCATCGGCTCAGGTGTCGGTGCGGTAATCGAGACCTACGACTTCATCGGCTTCGGCACCGCCGCGGCCCTCTACTTCGGCACGGCGTTCTTCCCCGGCGCCGATCCGCTGACCGGAACACTGGCTGCCTTCGCAACCCTGGGGGTGGGTTTCGCGGCCCGTCCGCTCGGCGGTATTGTCGGCGGCCACCTGGGTGACAAGCTCGGACGCAAACCGGTCCTGGTCGCCTCGCTGATCCTGATGGGCCTGGCCACCTTCGCCATCGGCCTGCTGCCTACATACGAGCAGGTTGGACTGCTGGCGCCCGCCTTGCTGGTTTTCGTGCGTATCATCCAGGGCCTGGCGTTCGGAGCCGAATGGGGCGGAGCCATCCTGATGAGTTACGAACACGCCCCGTGGAAACAGAAGGGCAAGTACACCGGCATCGTCCAGGCAGGTTTCCCTGTCGGTCTGCTGCTGGCCAACCTGGTCTTCCTCTTCAGTGTCCAGTTGGGCAACGAGTGGGCCTGGCGCGTGCCGTTCCTGGCCAGCATTGTGCTGGTGGCTGTCGGATTGATTATCCGGTCCAAGGTTCCGGAGTCCCCGGTGTTCGACGACGTCAAGGAACACGGCCAGATCGTCAAGTCCCCGATCGTCGAAGTTATCCGTACGGACTGGCGGACCATTCTCCGGGGCATTGCCCTGCGGATCGCCGAGACGGCCGGCTATGCCGTCTCCGTTACCTACATGATTTCCTACCTGCACACCGAGGAACTGGCAAACAATACCGAGACCTTGACTGCCCTCTGCATCGCGTCCGGCATCGGAATCTTCGCCACCATGGCGTGGGGACGTCTCACCGATAAGGTCGGCCGGCGCCCGCTCTACATCTTCTCCTGCGCCTTCGCTGTCCTGTTCGGCATCCCGATGTTCCTGATGGTCAATACCGGCATGTTCCTGTTCGTCATCGCCACGATTGTGCTTTCCTACGCTGTTTGCCAGAACTCGCTGGCCGGCGCCCAGGGGGCTTGGTTCCCGGAGCTGTTCCAGGCCAAGACCCGTGCCTCCGGTGCCTCGTTGGCTTATCAGATCTCCGCCATGGTCTCCGGCTTCACCCCGTTCATCACCACCCTGCTGTTCATGGCCCTGGGCTGGATGGGACCGGCACTGCTGTTCAGTGCGTATGGCGCCATCGGCCTCTGGGCCGCGCTGATTACCCGGGAGACCTGGGGCAAGCGGGAGCGCCAATTGGCGGACGAGGCCGAAGCTACTGCCAGTCCGGCCAAAGTAAGCGTCTGATCTTTTCGCCGTCGTACTTTTCACCTAAGGAATCCACGTTGACACTGATAACCAGCATCCACAGCCCGGAGACCACCGGGTCCCGGCGGGGACGGGCCGAGGCCGCCGCCTACCGGATCCGGCACTACGCCCTGAACATGGGGGAGGTGCAGGGCCAGGGCTACGTAGGCCAGGCCCTGGGCGCCGCCGACATGTTCGCCGTGGTGTATGCGGACCAGCTGCGCCACCGCCCCGAGGATCCGGAGTGGGAGGGCCGCGACCGGTTCCTGCTCTCCACGGGGCACTACGCAATCGGCCACTACGCGGCCCTGGCCGAGGCCGGGATCGTTCCGGTCGAGGAACTGGACACTTACGGATCCGACGATTCGCGTCTGCCGATGTCCGGCATGTCCACCTACACACCCGGTATGGAGATCTCGGGCGGATCGCTCGGACACGGGCTGACGATCGCCGTCGGCACCGCTCTGGGCCTGCGCTACCAGGGGTCGGAAGCGCGGGTTTTCAACTTCCTTTCCGACGGCGAACTGGACGAAGGCTCCACCTGGGAAGCCGCGATGGGCGCGTCCCACCACCAGCTGGGCAACCTAACGGCGATGGTGGACATCAACGCACTGCAGGCGGACGGCAAGACCGACAGCGTGCTGCGGACCGAGCCGGTGGCGGACAAGTGGGCTGCCTGCGGCTGGTTCGTACAGCGGGTGGACGGCAATGACATGGGCGCCCTGCTGGCGGCTTTCGACGCCGCCGCCGCGCAGGCCGCGCCCGAGGGCAAGCCCTCGGTCATCCTGTGCGACACCAAGGTTGGCCGGGGGGTGCCGCTGCTGGAGTACCGCGAAAAGGCGCACTTTATGCGCATCGAGGAACACGAATGGCAGCTCTGCCGCGAGCAGCTTACCGCCGGGTACGAAGGAGAAACCAAGTGAGCACCACCGCCGCAACCCCCGCCAAGCCGCGGCTGAAGACCTCGGCGATGATCGCCTCCTTCGCCGATCCCGGCCAGAAGACCGCGCCCGCCCCGTTCGGCCACGCGCTGGTGAAGGCGGCACAGGAGAACGACAAGATCGTCGGTCTGACCGCGGATCTAGGCAAGTACACGGACATGTACATCTTTGCCCAGGCCTACCCGGAACGGTTCTTCCAGATGGGCATGGCCGAGCAGCTGCTCTTCGGCGCCGCCGCCGGCATGGCCCAGACCGGGCTGGTCCCGTTCGCGTCCACTTACTCGGTCTTCGCCGCGCGCAGGGCCTACGACTTCCTCTGTCTGGATGCGGCCGAACCGAACCTGAACGTGAACATCGTGGGCGGCCTGCCCGGGCTGACTACCGGCTACGGCCCGTCGCACCAGGCCACCGAGGACATGGCGATTTTCCGCGGCATGCCCAATCTGACCATCGTGGACCCGTGCGACTCCGTGGACATCGAGCAGGCCGTACCGCAGTTGGCCGCCAGCGAGGGCCCCACCTATCTGCGCCTGCTGCGCGGCAACGTGCCCACCGTACTTGATGAGTACGGCTACACCTTCGAACTGGGCAAGGCCAAGGTCCTGCGCGGCGGCGCCGACGTCGTTTTTGTTTCCAGCGGGCTGATGACCATGCGAGCGCTGCAGGCCGCGAAGGACCTGGCCGCGCACAACGTGGACGTTGCCGTGGTGCATACGCCGACCATCAAACCGTTCGACGCCGAAACGGTTCTGGCCGAGGTCAATACCGACCGGCTGGTGGTGACACTGGAGAACCACACCGTCATCGGCGGACTGTTCGAAACCGTTGCGGCCGAGGTGGTGAAGGCCGGACTGGGCAAGCGGATTGTCCCCGTTGCGCTGCCGGACGAGTTCCTGCACGCCGGCGCCCTGCCCACCCTGCACGAGCGTTACGGACTCTCCGTGGACCGCATCATTGCCACGGTGCTGGCCGAACTTGAGGTGTGATGAGTGCGGTAAGCCCCGGGACGGCCGTAAGATCGACTGTTAACAGAACAACTGTCAACAGTCGTTCCCGGCCGCACCTGAGGAAGTTGAACACCATGGCTGCAGAATCGATGTCGCTGCTCGGGCTGGAAAAAACCAGCCTCCGGCAGCAGGCCCTGGCCGCACTGCGCCGTGCCATCACCACCGGCGAGCTGGCTCCGGGCACCCATCTGGTGGAGACCGAGTTGTCGGAGACGCTGCAGATCAGCCGCGGCACCCTCCGCGAGGCGATGCGCGAGCTGCAGCAGGAAGGCCTGATCTCCGCCGGGGCGCGCGGGCGGCTCTCGGTCCGCCACCTCGACGCTAAAGAGATCCGCGACATCTTCTCGGTCCGCGCCGCGCTTGAGTCCCTCGCCGCCCGCGAGCTCTGTGCGCTGGAGGACCGCGCCAACGTCATCAAGGAACTCCGTGCCGCGGTCGATGGAATGGCGGCGGCTGCCGAAGACGGGCTGGAAGGGCGGATTGAAGCGGACCTGAACTTCCACCGGACCATGTGCCGGCTCACGGGCAACGAAACGCTTTTGCACTCTTGGCGCTCTCTGGAGGGGAACATCCGCATGTCCATCATGTTCGCCGGCCTGGAACGCGCCGTACGGAACATGGACGTCAAACGGCACAGCGACATCGTCGACGCCCTCGAAACCGGGGACGCTGTGAAGGCCACCGAGACGATCGGCGCGCATATGGAAGGCGCAGCCAGCGTCCTGGTTGGCTAGTCCCGCCAGAACTCTTTCCAACGCGCGACGCCGGCCGTTCAGTTCCGTACTTACGGAGCCGAACGGCCGGCGTCTTTTTTGCGCTGCGCCTGAAGGCGCCCTGGCCTAGGCCTTCTTGAGCTGGCGGGCCCGCAGGAGCGGGGCGAAGAACTCGGCCAGCTCTGCAGTCGCCGTCAGCGGCAGGATGTTGGCCACGTACTGGTCCGGGCGGACCACCACGACGACGCCGCCGCGGTCGAGGCCGCGCGCTTCGAAGATGTCCTCGTCCTTGGCAACGCCGAAGACCTTCTCGAGGTTGGTCAGCTGGAACGGTCCGACCTGGGGCTTGAACACGTCAGGCACCGCATTGATATCGACGTTTTCGTGCTTCTGCTGGTAGATGACCTTCACGTCGAACCACGCGTCGAGGTCCGCGCCCTCCGGGGTGGCCGCGAGCGGCGAGTCCGGGGCGTTCTTCAGCCACTCGGCGAAGTCGGCGACCGGCGAGGCAGCGCCGGCCTGCGCCTGGTCGGCGAAGACGTAGATGCGCCAGCGGCCATCGGCGGTAGCCAGGTGTCCGAGGTGGAGCGGGTTGGTGTCGCAGACGCGCGAGACCTTGGCGGACTTGAAGCGCTTGCCGACGGGGAACCCGGTGGCGAGGTCCTGGTGGACCCGCTCGCCGGTGAGGATCGAGGGTGCGTACTCGGTCATGAAGCCTGCGGGGAACTCGGCGGTGCGGACGTAGAAGTCCTCAAGCTCGGAGGGGGAACTGAACTCCTCGGGCTTCTTCGCCATCAACGTCGACCATTCCTTGTCGAAGTCGATGAGGTTCTTCGCCACAACCTGGCGCTCGGCCGAGTAGGTGGACAGCAGGCTCTCCGGAGCGCGGCCTTCCAGCACATGCCCGAGCTTCCACGCGAGGTTGAAGCCGTCCTGCATGGACACATTCATGCCTTGGCCGGCCTTGGCACTGTGGGTGTGGCAGGCGTCGCCGGTGATGAAGACGCGCGGGGTGCGGGTGCCGAGGTCCTCAAGGTGCACGTCGTCGAACCTGTCGGTGAGGCGGTGGCCGACTTCGTAAACGCTGTGCCAGGCGACGTTCTTCACGTCGAGCGTGTAGGGAGTCAGGATCTCGTTGGCCTTCGCAATGATCTGCTCGATGGAGGTCTTGCGGACCGCGCCCTTGTCATTCTCGGGCACGACGCCGAGATCAACGTACATGCGGAAGAGGTAGCCGCCTTCGCGCGGGATCAGCAGGATGGAACCGCCGTCATGCGACTGGATGGCGCACTTGGTGCGGATGTCCGGGAAATCCGTGTTCGCCAGGACGTCCATGACGCCCCAGGCGTGGTTGGCCGCGTCACCGGCGAGGGTGCAGCCGATGGAGGCGCGGACCTTGCTGCGGGCGCCGTCGCAGCCGACAACGTACTTGGCGTGCACGACGCGCTGCTGGCCTTCATCCGATCCGGCGCTGCGTACCAGGGTGACCTTAACGGGGTAGTCGCCCTCGTCGGTGACCTCCAGGGAGCTGAACTCCCAGCCGAAGTCGGGCTTCAGGCGTGCCGGGGAGTTGTGGGCAAACTCGGCGAAGTAGTCCAGCACGCGGGCCTGGTTGACGATCAGGTGCCGGAATTCGCTGACGCCATGCTCGTCGTCGAGGGCGCGGCCGCCGCGGACGATGTGCTTGGGGTTCTCCGTGTCCGGGCGCCAGAAGTTCATCTCCGTGAGCCAGTAAGCCTCGGCGGTGATTTCCTCGGCGAAGCCGAAGGCCTGGAAAGTCTCGACGCTGCGGGCCTGGATACCGTCCGCCTGGCCGAGCTCCAGCCGTCCGCCGCGCCGTTCGACCAGGCGCGTGTTGATGTTAGGGAACTGGGCGAGCTGGGCGGCAGTGAGCATGCCTGCCGGCCCGGAACCCACGATGAGGACGTCGACCTCGTCGGGGAGTTCGGCGGGGCGATCGATGCCGACGCCGGCAGCCGGCTGGACTTTCGGGTCACCTGAAACGTAACCGTGGTGGTGGAACTGCACGGGCTTTCCTCACTTCGTTGTGCCGTTGTCGGCCTGGTTTGTGTTCGATAATAGAACGTAGCGCTCGATAATCGAATAGCTTTCGGTGTAAATACTCTAAGGCAAACATGACGCAGGTAACAACTACTGTTTCGTCGTAAGGGGGAACGTGGGGTATGTTCGCAGCTCGCCTGGCTCGGCGAGTACGCCTGGGGAGGCAGCCGCGGCATTCTGCAGGGCAGAAATTGCTGGGCCAGGCAATGGTGCACGTCTTACGTTCAAGGGCAGGCAATACCCTTACGACGACGCAGGAGCACCATGCAGTTTTACCTAGACGGCTACCGTCCCGGCGACCCCGAATTCCGGCCAGCGGCCCCAGACAACGAAGGCCGCAACGGCCAACTGCCGGAGGAAGTGGACGTTCTGGTCGTGGGAACCGGCCCGGCCGGAGCCGTGCTGGCCGCCCAGCTGTCGGAGTTCCCGGGTGTCAAGACACTGGTGGTTGAGCGCCGCGGCGGTCCGCTCGAGCTCGGGCAGGCCGACGGCGTTGCCTGCCGGACGGTGGAAATGTTCAACGCGTTCGGCCTGGCCGAGAAGCTGGTCCGCGAGGCGTACTGGGTCAACGAAACGGTGTTCTGGCGGCCCGGCGAGCAGGACCGGAACCGGATTGTCCGCAGCGGCCGGGTGCAGGATGTGGCCGACGGGCTCTCCGAGTACCCGCACGTCATCGTCAACCAGACCCGCATGCAGGACTACCTGCTCGAGCACATGGCCAAGTCGCCCAGCCGGCTGGAACCGCACTACGGCCTGGAGGTGACCGACGTCGTCGTTAGTCCTGACGGTGAGTACCCGGTGCAAGCGACGATGCTTCGGACTAACAACGACGGCGGGACCCAGGAGGTCACGGTCCGCGCCAAGTACGTGGTTGGCTGCGACGGCGCACGCAGTGCCGTGCGGAAGTCGATCGGCGTGGAGCTCAAGGGCGATGCTCGGAACCACGCGTGGGGCGTGATGGACGTCCTCGCCGTCACGGACTTCCCGGATGTCCGGTTCAAGGCCGCCATCCAGTCCGCCAGCGGCGGCAACATCCTGCTGATCCCGCGCGAGGGCGGCTACCTGGTCCGGCTGTATGTGGACCTGGGCGACCTGGAGCCGGGGGACCGCGAGGCCCGCAAGCGCTTCACCCAGGAAAAAATCATTGAGACCGCGCAGAACGTCCTGCACCCTTACACCCTGGAGGTGAAGGACACCGCGTGGTGGTCCGTGTACGAGGTGGGCCAGCGGATCGCCGACCGGTTCGACGACGTGCTGCCGGAGGAGCGCGGCACACGCAGCCCGCGCGTCTTCATCGCCGGGGATGCCTGCCACACACACAGCGCCAAGGCCGGCCAGGGCATGAACGTGTCCATGCAGGACGGCTTCAACCTGGGCTGGAAGCTTGCCGCGGTTCTCGAGGGGCGCAGCCCGGAGTCGCTGCTGGACACCTACACCGAGGAGCGCCAGGCCGTGGCGCAGGAACTCATCGACTTCGACCTGCTATGGTCCTCGGCCATGGGTGCCAAGCCGAAGGACCCGGACAATCCCGCCGACGAAGGGATGGACCCGGCCGAGGTGCAGCGGATCTTCACGGAGGGCGGCCGCTTCACAGCCGGCTTCGCCACCGACTACCAACCGTCCATAATCACCGGCGAGGACTCCTACGAGTACCTGGCCAAGGGCTTCCCGATCGGCGAGCGGTTCCACTCGGCCCCCGTCATCCGACTCGCCGATGCCAAACCGCTGGGGCTGGGACACGTGGCGCAGGCCGATGGCCGCTGGCGGATTTACGCCTTCGCGGACTCCGCCGCTCCGCAGCATCCGGATTCCCGCTTCGCCGGGCTGTTCAAGTTCCTCGCCGAGTCGGAGGACTCACCGGTCCGCCGCTTCACACCTGAGGGAGCGGACCCCGATGCCGTGTTCGACATCCGCGCCGTCTTCCAGCAGGGCCACCGGGAGCTCGACGTCAGCGTGGTGCCCGGGTTGCTGCTGCCGAAGAAGGGTCCGTTCGGGCTGACCGACTACGAAAAGGTCTTTACCCCGGACCTGAAGTCCGGCGAGGACATCTTCGAACTGCGCGGCATCGACCGCCAGCAGGGGGCCGTGGTGGTGGTCCGTCCTGACCAGTACGTCGCGCATGTCCTGCCGCTGGACGCGCATCAGGAACTGGCGTCCTTCTTCGCTGGAGTCATGCGCGGATAACGTAGCGGACGGGCCTGCTGCTTTGGACTGGTGGCGGATAAGTGGAACGAGGCTACACGGACGGACTCAGACATGCAGGGCGGGCCGGTAGATGAGCTCCTGGATGTTGCCGTCGAGCGTCCTGGTCTCGATCAGTTCGAGGTCGAAGTCGGCCGCACCTTGGAAGATTGGCTCCAGTCCGGTCCGACCGGTGATCACAGGGAAGAGCGTCACCTGGACACGGTCGACCAAGCCGGCGGCCATCAGCGCCCGGTTCATCGACAAGCTGCCGTGGGAGCGCAACGCCACCTTGGACTCTTCCTTGAGCCGGGCGACGACGTCGACGGCGTCACCGCTCACGACGGAGGCGTTCGGCCAGTCGAGGGGCTCCTCCAGTGTCGTCGACACCACGGTTGCCGGCAGGCTCCTCATCCGTGTGACCCAGGGGTCGCGCACCTCGGACTCCTCGGTGCTCGAGGCCAGCATCCGCGCGAACGCCCGGTACGTGTTGGCTCCGAAGACCATCCGTTGCTCCGCGTCATACACGGCGAGGCGGTGGTCGAGCAGCTCCGGGCCCTGCTTGCCCCAGTAACCGGTCCAGTTGCCGCTGGCGGCGCCGAAGCCATCGAGGCTGGAAAAGACGTCGAAGGTGTAGCTAGCGGTCATGATGTTCTCCTCGAGTCGGTTGCTTCTTATTGTGGTCCAAAATTGTGCTCAGGACAGGTTCCACGTAGGCGAGCGAACGACGACGGCGAGGGCCCACTCTGGTGAGCGCTCGCCGTCGTACTGCCCTGCCTTCAGCGGGCCAGCAGATCGCCGAGCGGGCCGTTGGGAAGATGGATCCATCCTTCCTGGCGGGCTGCTTCGAGGTGTTCGTCGCCCGGTTGAAGCGTTGCTCCAATGAGTGTGGCGCGGGTTGTCAGCGATGCGATGAGGGAGTCCAGCAGGTCATCCGACGCAACCAACGCATCCCGATGCGGTCCGAGATCCAGCCAGGGCGCACCTTCTTCCAGCTGTTTTAGAATGAGGTTGCGAATCTCCGATTCGGACACTCCCTTGCCCTTGTACTTCCGCGCTTCGACGTGCCACAGCTTGAGCGAAGCCGCGGGGTAAACCTCCATGAGCCGGCCCGATCCATCAAGAGGTTGGTATCCATGTTCCTTGGCAATCTTGGCCTGGATAACGGCGCAGCGCATGGCTGGATGGGCCAGTCGATCGGCCGAAACACTCAGAGGAATCAAACCGGTGATACTCGTGACGAAGCGGTCGCAGTGCCGATAAGCAAGGAGGCGCCGGCCAGCAATGCCATCGTGCTGGAGCACGGCACCCGCGTCACGGTTCAGGTGGCCGCTGAGAAAAGGCAGCAACGCTTGCGGCCAGCCGACCGGGCAGTCAATGCCGGTGGCATCGGCATCGGTGAAGAGGTCGACGATATCCTCGTCGGCGACGTCGAGCTGCAGATGGGTCAGCCGTGCAGCATCCGGTACCCAGTCGAGGACGGCCGCAGCGGTTTTCTTCGGATCAGCGGCAAGATCGATACCGAGGGTCTTCATGCGCCTACTCTATTGGTGGCCGGTTGAAGCAGCGCTGGCCGGGCAAATGATGGATCCACCACCAGGGGAAGGGCGCTTGAGTGAGTGACGCCGCTGAATTCGTGGATGCCGCTCTCCAGCGTGAGTCGTCCTGGGAACGGGCCGAGTCCTGGGAAGCGCAGCTGGGAAACAGTCTGAGTTACTACGGAGCATCGGTCGGGGCGGTGCGCGGGACCATTCGCGACGCCGGACGGCGTTACCCCAAGCTGTCGCACAACGGCATCACCGCGCTGAGCTCCGAGCTGTGGGCGGTGCCTGTGTTTGAGCGCCGCCTTGCCGCCGTCGTTCTGCTGCAATCCAACCTCCGCCTGCTGGACAATTCCGACCTGACGCGGTTGGAGGGCTTTGTGCGCTCGGCGCGACTGCGAGCCCTGGTCGATCCGCTTGCCGCGGACGTCATCGGCCCCATGATCGAGGGGCTGGACGCACCGCTACGTGTCCGCGCGGATGCGGTGTTGGACCGTTGGGCGGAGGACGACGACGTGTGGCTGCGTCGCGCCGTCGTGCTCTCGCCGTTGCGGGCTCTCCGGAAAGGAGGAGGGGACTGGGACAGATTCGCCCGGCGCGCCAAGATCCTGCTCGAGCAGTCCCGGAATGCCGGTGCGGAGGGCGAAGTCGTTCGCGAAGCGGTAGCCCTGGTGCTCGCCGAGGTGGCGAAAACCAGGCCGGAGCTGCAGCTGCCGCCGTAAGGCCCCGGGACGGGTCCTCCAGATATGGCCGTGGCAGATCCTTGATGGAACCGAAGCGGCAGCGGGTATAAGATCAGGCCTCATCGGGCCGAAAGGCCGGTCCGTCCTGGCGCTTCGGCCGGGAACAGGCCGAAAGTTTGCCGGGCTGAGCAGGAAGGCCAGCCATGGAGCACGTTCGGGCCCTCGAGCAGTCGATGAATCCCTACCCCCACTACGAAGCGATGCGGGAAACCGCGCCGGTTTTCCACGATGAGCAAACCGGCATCTGGCACGTTTTCAAGTACGACGACGTCCACCGCGTCCTGTCCGAGCACACCACGTTTTCCTCCCAGATGCCGCCTGGCGAGCAGTCGGAGACCGGCCAGTTGTTCGCGGCCAGCCTGATCAACACCGATCCGCCGCGGCACCGGCAGCTGCGCTCGCTGGTCAGCCAGGCATTCACGCCAAGGGCAGTTGAGGCGCTGGGCCCCCGCATCACGGGCATCACTGAGGAACTGCTGGACCGGTTCGCCTCGGCGGGAACGGCAGACCTAGTCAAGGAGCTCGCCTACCCGCTGCCGGTGATCGTGATCGCGGAACTGATGGGCATACCGCCCGAAGACCGCGACCGTTTCAAACTCTGGTCCGATTCCATCGTCAGCCAAACCACGGCCGGCGACGGTGAAGCCGATCACGCGCTCTTCGGGGAAATGATCGAATATTTCCTGAGCATGATCGAACAACGACGGCGAACCCCGGGACACGACCTGATCAGCGCTTTGCTGGCGGCCGAGATCGACGGGCAGCAGCTGACCGTTCCCGAACTGCTGGGCTTCTGCGCGCTGCTCCTCGTGGCCGGCAACGAAACGACTACCAATCTGATCGGCAACGCAGTGCTGACCTTCACCGAGCATCCCGGCACGGTCGAGCGCCTGCTGGCCGAGCCGGAACTGCTGCCGCATGCGATCGAGGAGGTTCTGCGCTACCGTTCCCCGGTCCAGGCCATGTACCGGACAGCTGCCGCCGACACCATGCTGGGGGACCAGCCCATTCCGGCCGGCTCCGTGCTCATCGCCTGGATCGGTTCGGCCAACCGCGACCCGTTGCAGTTCGAACGGGCTGAAAAGTACGACGTCGATCGCCCGCCATTCCACCACCTCGCCTTCGGCCAAGGCGTCCACTTTTGCCTCGGGGCGCCGCTGGCCCGGCTGGAGGCCAGGATCGCGCTGCAGGCTGTGCTCTCCCGCCTACCCGGACTCACAGTCGTGCCGGAGCCGCCGCTGGAACGGGTGGACAGCACGATCATCTACGGCCCCAAGCAACTCCCGGTCTCCTGGCAGCTGGCGTGAGTACAGGGTGAGCCAAGAGCACAAGCCGGGCACCGCCGTCGTTGTTTGACGGAAAACGGTGCCCGGCTGCTTGGGTTTTGAGCGCTACTGCTGCGGCAGTTCCTGGACGATGAGGAACATGGCGCCCGTCGGGTCGGTCAAGGTGGCGACGCGGCCGAAGGGGGTGTCTTCTGCCGGCTGCACGACCTGGCCGCCGAGCGAGGTTGTCTTCTCGATCGCGGCGTCGGCGTTTTCGACGGCGAAGTAGATGCGCCAGTGGGCGGGGATGCTTTCGGGCAGGAACGAGCTGACGTCCATGATGCCGGCCTTGGCGTTCTCGCCCGCGCCGAGGGTGGTGTATTTGAACTCATCGGTGTCACTCATGACATCCGTGTCCCAGCCGAAGACGTCCTGATAGAACTTCACCGTGGAGGGGTAGTCTCGCGTGAAGATTTCGTGCCACGCCGGCGAACCGGGTTCGGCTGCGAGCTGGAAGCCGGTGTGGCCGCCGAATTCCCAAACGCCGACGGCGGCCCCTCCGGCGTCGCCGATCATCGCCATTTTGCCCTGCTCGGGAACCTCCATCGGCGGCATGAAGATCTGGCCGCCGCTGCTGGCCGCGGCCTGGGTGGTGGCGTCGATGTCGTCCACGCGCAGGTAGGTAGTCCAGACATCCGGGTAGCCGGACTGGCCGTCGTTCTTCATCAGGCCGGCGACGGATTGGCCGTTCTTGAAGGCCATGATGTAGCCGCCGTACTTCTCCTCATCGCCGGTCTCGTAGGTCCAGCCGAACAGTTCGGTGTAGAAGTTCTTGGCCTTTTCCGGGTCCGAGGTCATCAGATCGATCCAGCACGGTGCTCCGGAGGTGATGTCGGGCTTGGGCATAGCGGTTCTCCTATCGGTGGTGTGGAGATGGCAACAGGTGGAGTCTATGCGGGACGGCGGAGGGCGGCAATGGTATCTAAGCTCCATTGGCTTGGGAAAGCGCACGGACTACGCTTTGAGGCATACGTCACATCGATTTCGGAGTGCGTCATGCCATCATCAGACAAACCCGCTCTGTCCCGACGGGCGATGCTCGGCGGGCTTGCAGCCGCGAGAACGGCTTCAGCGGCAAGCTGGTCATCGGGTCGGACCCGGACGAGATAGGGCTCTGACCTGCTTTTACCGGAAGACGACACAGAGGCCATGTTGTGGGCCATCAACCATCTAATAGGCGCATTCCGCGCCACCACCGCCGTGTACAACCGTCACGGCAGGCAGAGTTTTCCAGCGCGATGCATGTTTCCCGGAGTGCATCTGAGGTAGCTGCGGAGCCGGACGACCCGGCATTCTGGGATACCAGGCGCCGCTCCCGCCGCGGCTGGACGATCACCGTGTTCCTCCTGGTCCTGATGATGATCAGCTGGGCGGACAAAGCCATCCTCGGCATAGTCGCGGTTCCCTTGATGCGTGACCTGGACATCAGCCCCGAGACCTTTGGCCTGCTGGGCAGCGCGGTCTTCATCCTCTTTGGAGTGGCGCAGCTGGCAGCGGCGCCCATCGCCAACCGTGTCAGTTCCAAATGGATCCTGCTGGCCCTCTGCCTGGTCTGGTCCATCGCACAGGTGCCTATCTTTGTCTTCGCCTCGCTTCCGGCTCTGTGGTTCAGCCGCATCCTGCTCGGCGCCGGAGAAGGACCGCTGGCGCCGATCACCATGCACGCCGTTTACAAATGGTTCCCCAGCGCCAAAGGCGCCACCCCGGCTGCCGTCGCCGCTTCAGGCGTAACACTCGGCATCGTGATCTTCGCGCCGGTGCTGGCTTGGATCACGGCGGACTTCGGTTGGATGTCGACCTTCATTTTCCTGGCACTGATTGGTGTGGCCTGGGCAGCTTCCTGGGTCTTCGTTGGTAAGGATGGCCCCTACACGTCAATCCGTGCCGAGCACAGTATCGAGGGCACCATGCCTGACCAAGCCGCAGAACAAGCACTGCATGCGGCGGACCGGAAGGTGTCCTACTGGCGCTCGATCGCGACCCTCAGCTGGCTGCTTGCCGTTCTCGCAGCGTTCCTCGCCTACTGGACTTTTACAGTGGCAATGACGTGGCTGCCGGCCTATTTCGAGAACGTCATGGGCATGAGTACCCAGCAGGCGGGTTCCCTAATTGCGTTGCCGGCCGTGTGGGGGACAGCAGCAACTGTCGGCTTGAGCTGGCTCGCCGGGCGCCTGGCCGCCCGGGGTTTGCGATCCCGCTACTCGCGGGGACTCGTGCTCGGTTCAACGGCACTGTTCTCCGGTGCCATGATCCTCGCCGGAACCAATACGGAAGAGCCTGCTCTGGCGATCGTGTGCTTCACGTTCGGCTTCGGCACGGCTCCATCCATCTTCGCACTGACATACCTGGTGGTCGCCGAAACCACCACCATCAGCCAGCGGGGTGCCATGCTGCAGTACAGCAACGCGATCCTGACCAGCGCAGGGCTGCTCGCGCCCGCAGGGGTAGGCGTGCTGATCGGATCGGCCTCCAGCGCCGCCGTCGGTTATGAAAACGCATTCGTTCTGACGGGCGCGATGATGTTCGGCATCGGGCTGTTGTCCGTACTTTTCATCAACCAGCAGCGCGACCGCAAGCGGCTGGGACTAGACGTCTAGACTCCTGTCCGCCCAATGGCAGGCAACCCTTCAACAATCACTGAGATCGTCTCCACCGTCAGCCCTTGGGGCTGTTTTGGTGGGCCAGGAAGCGCTCCACCCGCCGGTCGGGGATCAGCCACAACGCGGCAACAACGGTATAGGCAGCGATGCTGATCAGCGGCTGCACAAACGCAGCACCCATGCCCAGGATGTAGATGACCGGGGAGATCTTCCCCTTCCAATCCCGGCCCAGCGCCTGTGCCAGCGCGCCGTCTTTGCCCTGGTTCCGGACCAGACAGTTTTCGAGGATGTCGTACGCGATGGCAGCCAGGAGAAGATTCGCTCCGTAGACCAGGACCGGGACGTTGACGAAGCCCGTTAGGTCCATCCAGTGCGTGGTGAATGGAAACAGCGAAAGCCAGAAGAGCAGGTGCAGGTTGGCCCAGAGAATCGTGCCGTTGATCTTCCCTGCCAGGTGAAGCATGTGGTGGTGGTTGTTCCAGTAGATTCCCAGGTAGACAAAGCTCAGCAGGTAGCTGAAGAAGGCAGGGGCCTGCTCGAACAACGCCTGCCAGGTGGGCTCCTCCGGGACATGGAGTTCCAGCACCATGATGGTGATGATGATCGCGAGGACTCCGTCGCTGAAGGCTTCCAGCCGGTTCTTGTTCATGATCGGACTTTCATGCACGAAATCATTGTTGATCCGGGCCCGGATGGGAAGACCTGGGGGACGGGCCCAGCGCATGTTCTGCGCGGCGAATTGGCAGGAGCCACCATCCGGATAGACGATGGCTCCTGCGCCGCGAGTTCCGCGTCCGGCGTATACTCAGTCCCCGGACTGGTCCCAGCCGTAGTCGGGGTAGGCGAAGAAGTCGTCGCCGTCGAGCGAATCAACTTCCCCAGTGGCCATCGAATCCACCAGCGACTCCAGCCCTGTCTGGACGGTCTGGACCAGCATGCCCTTCATCTTCTGGCCGAAGTCATCGGACTGGCCCCGCACTTCAAAAAGCACGGTGGCCGAGCCGTTCAGCGCAAAGGCGGAGCGGCCCTGCCCTGCATACTCCCGCTCCTCCGGATGGAAATAACGTCCGACGGCGGCAAGCGGGGACTGCGAGCCGTAGCTGTCCTTGATTCCATCGGCTACTGCCAGCGCGTACCGGCGGGACTTGACCTGGTCGAGTAGCGGCCAGTCCTCTTGATAGGCGGCGCCGTCGTTGACGCCCAGCGGCGGGTAGTCCAGGGCGACGGAGATGTGCTTGCCGTCCTGTTCGCCTCCCGTCTGCTGGTCGCACGGTCCCATGTGGTGCAGATCGACGACGGCGTCCACCTCGCCGAATTCTTGTTGCAGGTCTACGTAGACATCCCTGATGGTGCGGGATTCCGGCGCGAGGAAGAATCCGGCGTCCTCCTGCAGCCCTGGTAGATCTCCGGGCTGCGGCACGTAGTCCAGGTCTGCGTTGAAATCGCGGTTCAGGTCGAAGCCGGGCAGGTTGATCCCGCCGTTGCCCGGACGGTGGTACCAGGCCGGCTGCGACCCTTCGAGTTGCGGGTACAGACTCTCGACGTCGTCCCAGGACATGACATTCGTGCGGCGGTTGAGTTCGCCGCCGTCGGGATTCACCATCGGCATCGCGACCAACGTGACGCCTTCGAGTGCACGCCGGGTTTCCGCATCACTGCTGGAGCCCAGCTTCTGGAGGATCCCGAGGAGGGCCTCGGTGCCGGTCCGTTCGTTGCCGTGGATGGCGCTTTGGACGAGCAGCACGCGGTCACCCGTTCCGACCCTGGCTGTGTAGAGGTCACGGCCGAGCGCGGATTGGCCCACGACTTCGACTTCTACACGGCCACTGCTGTTCTTCTCAATGCGCTCGAGCCGCGGACCGAGCTCCTCATACGTGGTCCAGCCGCTGAACTGAGGATCATCGGACGTCTTGCAGATACCCGCGCCTGGCGCGCTGGACTCTCCCGGAGCGGCTCCAGCCGGGACAGCGGTAACCATGGTGCACAGCATCGTCGCTGCACCAATGGCGCCGAGTAATCTGCGGGGACTTCTGGCGAAATTGCTCACTAGTTTCTCCTCGTGCGAGTGATTGGGACAAACCAAGCGTTGCCAGAGCCTGCTCCAGGGTCAAGGGTTACTCGTTGAATCGGCTCGAAAATCAGTGAAGTTGTTCCGTGCTGTTCCATTTGCCACCGCCCGGTCCAATCCCGAACCGCCAGCGGCTGCGAATACATTGCATGAGCACAACACCAGTTGTCGGTATTCGGATGGAAGAGTCGGCGGTGGTAGCGTCTGCCCGCCGTGCCGCCGCGGGGTCGCTTTCAGAACTTGAGCACGCGTGGAGAAATCCGCAACCGGACGCCGTCGTCGCTGCGGCACGCAGGCATCTGGCTGCTGCCGAGAACTGGGCAGATGCGCGCCGGGAAGGCGCCTGAGCCGAATCGGCACGAGAGCGATGCTGCCGATCCGGAAACCATTCTCCAGGGGACCCATTGCAGGGCAGGGCGCTTCTAGGGCTCCCAGCCCAACCGGCGGCTTAGTTCCCGCGTGGCGCGGTCCAAGGCGGCCAGAATTACGTCTTGGGCGGGAACGTCACCTGAGCCGGGAGGCAAGTCGGCCGGTTGTGTGCTGTAGGAATGGGTGACGGCAATGGAGGCGACAATGCGGCCGGTGCGGTCGCGGACGGGTTTGGCAATAGATGCCAGGCCTTCGGTGACTTCCCCGAATTCACGGGCGAATCCCTGCCTTCTCGTGGAAGCCAGCTGCTGCAGAAATTCCGCGTGCGTCGTCGGGCCCTTCCCTGTCCTGAGGATAAAGGCGTAGTCAGGCGGGAAGAGTGCCTTGAGCTGCTCATGTTCAAGGCCCGCGAGAATGACCCGGCCGGACGCAGTGAGGTGCGCCGGTAGCCGGACGTTCTTGGCCGTCACCAGTGCGGGCCGGAATGGCGAAGTTTCCTCGTGGATGTAGAGCGTTTCGTGTCCGTGCAGGACGGCCAGATGCGCCGTTTCCCCGAGCCGGTGCACGAGCCGTTCCAGCACCGGACGCCCGAATCTCGCCAACGGGACCTGGATGCCGAAGGCCTGGCCGATCTCAAGGGCGGCGATGCCCAACGCGTAGGCCTGCAGTTCCGGAAGATGTGTCACGAACCCCAGCGACTGCATTCCCCGCAGCAGCCGGAAGGTTGAAGACCTCGGAGCATCAATCGCATCCGCTATGCGCACCGCGGAGACCGGGTTGGCCTGGGTGGCCAGAAAGCTCAAGATCCGCAGCGCCCGCAGGGAACTGGCCGGGTCCTCTGGCATGGCGCTCCCCTCGAATGTAATCAGGATCTCATATATGAGACTGCTTCTGCCGGTATTCCATTGTCCCCGCAACCGGCCAAAGGGTCCCATGGATCTAACAGAAAACGAGTCGCATGATCCCGCGGCCCAGCGTTAGGAGTCCACCATGGCCATCACGTCGACGGCCCCGCAGACCAAACAGCGCCAGATGTGGAAGCTGTTTGTGTACAGCGGCATCGGCGCATTCATGTTCTTCGTTCCGCTCACCATCGGCGGCAAGAACACGATCATGCTCGACCATATCGTCAGCTTCCTTCAAGCCACCATCGGGCCGGCGCTGCCGTACTACGCGCTGGCGGTCATCGTCGCGGGTGCGGTGTACCCCTTCGTCACGGGGACCTGGAAAAAATCCGTCGTCGAGACGGTGTTCTCGTGCTTCAAAGTCGCTGGCATGGTCGTCGGCTTCATGATGGTCTTCAAGGTTGGTCCGGCCTGGCTGTTCGAGAAGGACATGGGCCCGTTCCTGTTCGACAAACTGGTGATCCCGGTCAGCCTGCTGGTTCCCATCGGAGCCGTCTTCCTTGCGCTGCTGGTCAGCTACGGGCTGCTGGAGTTCGTAGGGGTCATGGTCCAGCGGGTCATGCGGCCGATCTGGAAGACGCCGGGCCGTTCCGCGATTGATGCCGTGGCTTCCTTCGTCGGGAGCTACTCGCTCGGCCTGCTGATTACCAACCGGGTCTACAAGGAAGGCAAGTACACGGCCCGGGAGGCCGCCATCATCGCCACCGGCTTCTCCACGGTCTCGGCGACATTTATGGTCGTCGTCGCCAAGACGCTGGACCTGATGGGCCAGTGGAACACGTACTTCTGGGTCACCTTCCTCGTCACGTTCCTGGTCACGGCCATCACCGTCCGGATCTGGCCGTTGAACGCGGTGCCGGACACCTACCACCCGGACGCGAAGCCGCAGCCGGAGGAGGAAGTCAGCGGCAGCCGCCTGTCCTTCGCCTGGCGCGAAGCGCAGGAAACGGTGGCCGCGGCACCCTCGCTGGGCGCGAACATCTGGATCAACGTCCGCGATGGCGTGCTCATGACCATGGCCATCCTGCCCTCGATTCTCTCGATCGGCCTGCTGGGGCTGGTGCTTGCCACCTACACACCCGTCTTTGACTGGCTCGGCTACGTGTTTTACCCCTTCACCTGGGCGCTGCAGATTCCGGAACCGATGCTCGTGGCCAAGGCCAGCGCCGTCGGCATTGCCGAGATGTTCCTGCCGGCCTTGATCGTGGCGAAGTCCGCCGTCGTGGCGAAGTTCGTCATCGGGGTGGTTTCCGTTTCCGGCATCATCTTCTTCTCGGCCCTGGTGCCCTGCATCATGGCCACGGACATCCCGATTCCGCTGTGGAAGCTGGTGGTCATCTGGTTCCAGCGGGTCGTGCTGACACTGATCCTGGTTACGCCGATTGCGTTTCTCCTGTTCTGATGTGAGCAGGCGCCCGGCTGCGGCACAATGGACGCATGTGCGGACGCTACGTAATGGCCAAAGCCACGGCCGATCTGGTTGCCTCCTTCCGGACCGATGAGACGGTGGGGGACGATGTGCCGCCGTCGTGGAACGTCGCGCCGACCGACGGGGTGCGGATCGTGACCGAGCGGCTGAATCACGACGGCGAGTTGTCCCGGCGGCTCGCCACGGCGAAATGGGGTCTGGTCCCGGCGTGGGCCAAGGACCCGAAATCCGGCGCCAAGCTGATCAACGCGCGGATGGAGACGGTCACCGAGAAGCCGTCGTTCCGCAAGGCCGCCGTCAAGCGGCGGGCGTTGGTTCCGGCCGCCGGCTACTACGAATGGGAGAAGAAGGACGACGGCGGGAAAATCCCCACGTATCTGTTCTCCGAGTCGGAGCCGCTGATCGCGTTCGCCGGGCTGTACGAATGGTGGCCCGACCCGGCCCTGCCCGAGGACCATCCGGAAAAGTGGCTGATGTCCTGCACCATCATCACCACTGCTGCCGCGGACGCCCTCGGGCACATCCATGACCGGACGCCGCTGATTGTGCCGCGGGACCTGCAGGAAGACTGGCTGAACCCGCAGCTGACTGACAAGGCGGACGTGCAGGGACTGCTCGAGTCGATACCGGAACCGCATCTGGTCCCGCGCCGCGTCAGCAGCAAGGTCAACAGCGTCCGCAACAACGGGCCCGACCTCATCGAGGAAGATCCCGACGCCGGTTAAGTAGCGCGCTTGGGGCGGGCCCGAAGATGAGCACGTTCTCCCTGCGGCCCGAAGAGCGCGAGAAATTCGACTGGCTCTGTATCCGCGTTGCCCATCCAATGGGGGAGCCGGGTATCAAACTCCGCGGCCTCGCCGGGCACCAGCACCAGTTCCTTGTCGCCCAGCACCAGGCGCAGCCGCCCGCTCAAGATGTAGAGCCACTCGTAGCCCTCGTGCGACCGCGGATCGGGCTCGGCCGGACGGGTGACGGCGGGCAGGACGTACTTGTAAGCCTGCAGCCCGCCCGGCCGCTGGGTGAGGGGCAGGATGGTGGCACCGTGGTGCTTGATGGGGCGAAGGTGGACCCGCGGATCGCCGGTTGGCGGGGCCCCGACCAGCTCGTCGATCGGCACCGCGTAGGTCTGCGCCAGCGGCAGCAGCAGCTCCAGCGTGGGCCGCCGCTGCCCGGACTCGAGCCGGGACAGCGTGCTGACGGAGATGCCTGTTGCCGCGGACAGCTCAGACAGCGTGGTCTCCCTTTCCTGCCGCAGGGACTTCAGCCGGGGGCCAACGGCGTCGAGCATCGAACCCAAATTTTTCGTCATGCACTCCATTTTGCCATTCCAGCAAACTTACTTGCCACTTTCTGCCCCGAGGACGAAGACTTAAGGGACCGCCGCATCTCAAGGATCGGCGGGACGGTTTGAACATGGAGGACAAAGACATGACTGAAACAACGGCAACTGTGCCGGCCAAGGAGCTGTACGACGTCGTTATTGTGGGTGGTGGTGCCGCGGGGCTGGGCGCCGCGCTGACCCTGGCGCGGGCACGCCGCTCGCTGCTGATCATCGATTCGGGCGAGGCGCGGAACGCCCCGGCCGGCCATGTGCACAACTACCTTGGCCGCGAGGGCACGCCGCCGGGCGAGCTGTACGCCATCGGCCGCGAAGAAGTTCTCGGCTACGGCGCGGAGATTGTCTCGGGAACCGTGACCACCGCACACAAGGAGAACGACGGCGGATTCCGGGTCGGGATCGACGGCGGGCGTTCCGTGCGGAGCCGGCGCCTGCTGGTGACAACCGGTTTGGTTGATGGTCTGCCTGCCATCGAGGGTCTGGCGGATCGGTGGGGACGCGACGTGCTGCACTGCCCGTACTGCCACGGCTGGGAAGTCCGCGACCAGGCCATCGGCGTCATCGCTGTGAACATCGGGCTGGCCATGCACCAAGCGCTGCTGTGGCGCCAGTGGACCGATGACGTGACACTGTTCCTGCACGCTGCCGAGGCGCCTTCGCCCGAGCAAGCCGAGCAGTTAGAAGCACGCGGCATCACAGTGGTTACCGGCGAGGTCGCCGCGGTGGAGACGGAGTCGGACGTGCTGTCAGGTGTCCGACTGGCAAGCGGGGAAGTCTTCGCCCGGCAGGCGGTTGCGGTCGCGACCCGGATGGATGCGCGGGCGGGCTTCCTTGACGATCTGGGACTGGAAGTGGCAGAGCAGAACTTCGGCGATTTCGTCATGGGAACCTTTGTCCCGTCCGAACCGACAGGGGCTACATCGGTACCGGGCGTCTACGTTGCCGGCAACGTCACCAACCTTGCGGCCCAGGTGATTGTGGCCGCGGCCGCCGGCGTCAACACGGGTGCCATGATCAATGCCGACCTGATGCTCGAAGACACGCGGCTGGCGGTGGAAGCCCGGGCGGTGTCTGTCTAGTTTGTGCGATGCCGATTATCCCGAGTGGCTTTCGTACTTTGACAGAAGGCGCCGTTGACGGGACACGGGGAATTCGTTCCGGACGCTCGTGACAGCATCCAGCGGCATATCCGCGACGACGAGGGCAGGATCCAGCCCGAGCTCCTCGATGACGGCACCCATGGGATCCAGCAGGAGGCTGTGCCCAATGGAGACGGGCGGTGCCTGGCAGGCTCCGGCCAGGTAGACGCCGTTCTCTATTGCGCGGGCGGCAGCGAGTGAGAGCCATTGGTTGGTCTTATGCCGGCCGGGAACCCAGGCGGCGCAGGCGAGCAGGACTTCAGCGCCGGCGTCGGACAATGATCTGGCCAATTCAGGGAACCGCAGGTCGTAGCAGGTCATCAGGCCGAACCGGACGCCGTCGAAATCGAAAAACGTCGGCTCCGCTAAGGGCGCCGGCTTGATGTACGTGGACTCGGCATAGCCCTGCGCATCGAAGAGATGGATCTTCCGGTACGCGGCCAGCCGTCCGCCGTCCGGTCCGAAGGCCACCAGCGTGTTGTAGGCGCGGCCGCTCTCGTCGCTGGTTTCGACGACACCGGCGACGAGAACGATGCCATGAGCCCAGGCAACGCGCGACAATTCGGAGCAGATCGGCCCGTCCAGCGGTTCGGCTACCTCCGGGAAGGAAGCATCCAGCACCTTCTTCTCGTACGTCGCGTACTCCGGCAGAACCAGGACCCGGGCCCCGGCGTCAGCAGCCTGCCGGGCAAAACCTGCGATGGCAGCGAGGTTTGCATTGATGTCCGTCCCTGAGGCCAGCTGTCCTAGAGCGATGTGCACGGTCCGCGTTCCTTCCGTCATTATGCAAGTGGCAGGCTAGGCGGCGACTTCTTCGGTCGCCTTCATCTCCGGCGGCGCCTTGCGGAAGCCGCGGGTGATAATGGCCAGGACGATGACGCCGACCGCCAGCCAGGACAGACCCAGCGTAATGGCGTTGCTGTCCAGCCGGGAGAGCAGGTAGGCGCAGACAATAGCGCCGATGGCGGGAATCACCACGTAGCTGAGCGGGTTCAGAGTGTTCCCGGCGCGACGTTGCCTGACAAAGTGGAAGACCACCGAAAGGTTGACCAGGGTAAATGCCGTGAAGGCGCCGAAGTTGATGAACGACGTCGAGGTTGCAACATCGAGGAAGATCGCGATGAGGCCCACCGTGCCGGTAATAATCAGGTTAATCACCGGCGTGTGGAAGCGCGGATTGAGCCGCCCGAACACGACCTTGGGGAGCACCGAATCCCGACCCATGGCGTAGAGCAGCCGCGAGGCGCTGGCCTGTGCCGCCAGCCCGGAGGCGAACTGGGCAACCACCAAGCCGGCGAGGAAGACGGCGCCGAAGAGCTGGCCGCCGATCTGCACCGCGATCTCGCTGGCCGCGGAGGCGGAGTCTTCGAAAACACCGCCAGGGTGGACCAGTTGGGTGAAGTACGAGACGACGATGAAAATGCCGCCACCGATCAGCGCGATCAGCATAATGGCGCGGGGCATGTTCTTCCGCGGCTCAACGGTCTCCTCGGTCAGAGTGGTGACCGCGTCGAAGCCGAGGAAGGAATAGGCGGCGATCGCTGCGCCGGCCGTGATCGCACCGAAGCCAGAATCAGGATTAATGAACGGCTCCGGACTGACGAGGGCACCGGCACCGGAATTGCCGACCACATGCCCGATTGACAGCGCCACGAAAAAGACGATGACCAGCAGCTGGAACGCCATCAGCAGGTAGTTCGCTTTGTCCGCCACCTTGATCCCGAGGACGTTCAACGCCGTCGTAATCAGAATGAACCCGACGATCCACAACGCAAACGGCACGCCGGGGAACTGGGCAGACAGGTACGCCCCGCCGATCAACCAGATCACCATCGGCAGAAACAGGTAGTCCAGCAGGATGGCCCAGCCGACCAGGAAGCCCGCGCGTGAATCGATCGACTTGCGGACGTAGGTATAGGCCGAACCCGCCACGGGGTAGGTGATAGCCATGCGGCCGTAGCTGTGTGCGGTGAAGAGCATGGCGATCAGGGCCACGAGGTAGGCCGACGGTGATGCGCCGCCTGTGGCCTCGGCGATGACGCCGAAAATGCCCAGCACGATCAGTGGCGTGAGGTAGGCCAAGCCGAAGAGCACCAGCGAGGGTAGCTTGAGCGTGCGGGTCAGTGTGGTCGATGGCGTTGAGGTTGGAGCGCTCATGATTTGTTCCTCAGTGCGGGGGATTGCGGAGTCCAGGTGGCTGGATCGATGCGGCCTTGATAGACAGGGAAGTCGATGGCTGGCTCGCCGGAGTTGAACTGCGACCACATCCGGTTGACGCCCTCGGTGCCGTGCGTCCTGACGCGGTCGACGGCGGCCAAGTCCAGGTCCGCTGCCAGCAGGGTCGGATCCGCGTCGGCCGCCTCGGCGATTGCGTTGCCTTCCGGGTCAACAATCAGACTGCGCCCTTGGCCGGTGGGTCCAGCGCAGTTGACGCTCACCACAAATACCTGGTTCACAATGGCGTTGGCACGCGCGAGGACTACTTCCTGCTTGCGGTCCGGCGAAGTGGTCTTCACAACGTTCAGAATCACTTCTGCCCCCATCCAGGCCAACTGGCGGGTGGTCTCCGGGAACCAGGCGTCGTAGCAGATGTTCAGGCCTACCCGTGTAGTGCCGCCCAGGTCGACGACGGCGAACCGGTCTCCCGGATCGTAGGGCTCGTGGGGACGCCACGGAAAGATCTTGCGGTAGTAGCCGGCCAGCTCGCCCTCGGGTGAGAGGACCAGTTGGGTGTTGAACAGCTGGCCTTGGGGGCCGCGCTCGCACACGCTGCCCGGGACGAGCCAGATGCCGAGGTCCCCGGCCACCTGCTTGAGTTCGGAAACCCGCGGCCCGTCCAACGGCTCGGCACTATTCTGCAAGGCCTCGGTGCGCTGCAGGTCGGGGTCGCCGTCGCCAAACAGGTGCAGTTCGGGGAAGACCACAAGCTTTGCGGACGGATGATGCGCGAGGGCTTTGCTGGCTTCCTCGGCGAAAGCGGAGATCGGTTCGCCGATGAGGCGGGGCGGTGCCTGCGCGGCGACCAGGGGGAGGATGCGTTGCATGGTGCGGGCTTCCTGTCGGTTGTTGTGACTCATGACATAATAGATCAAGTTGAACCAATAAAGGAAGTGGTGCAGGTGCAGCTCGTAAGGTGGTGTCTATGAGCGCCACAGTTGACTTGCTTGCGTCCCCCATCGAGGAGGGCCCGCTGGCCGGTATTGATCGCAGGAGTGCAATCGATGCAGTCAGGCTGCGCATCGGTATGGCGATCCTGCTTGGGTTGCTCAAGCCCGGGGAGCGGTTGCCGGACCAGAAGGATGTAGCGCTCGGCCTCTCGGTCAGCCCGATCACGGCCCGCCGTGCACTGACTTCCTTGGCCGAACAGGGCATTGTGGTGCGGCGCCGAGGGCGGGGTGGCGGCACCTTTGTGGCTGATGAACCTCCACGCGAAATTCTGCAGGAGATCGCCGCGGCACCTACTGAACTCGCGGCCATTCACAAGCTGGTGGACAAGAGGCTGCTCTTCGAATGCTCGATTTCCCACTTCGCCGCTCTCAATGCGAGTCCCCGGCAGTTGGATGAGCTGGAGAGGTTGACCGCTACGATGGCCGCGGCAACAGGATGGTCTGAGTACCACCAGGCCGACGACGAGTTCCACCGCCTGGTTGCGAGTGCATCCGGGCTGGGCAGCGCCGTTGACGAGTACAACCACGCGCTGGCAGAGCTGTACGCCTACTTTTTGCCTTATCCCATCGAGCATCTACACGCTTCGAACCGCGACCATATCCGCCTTGTCGAAGCATTGCGGGGGAGGGACGTTTGCTCCGCCGTCGAAGTTTCGCGGAAGCATGTTGGCATCCTGCATCGGACCATGTTCATGGGCCTGCTGGAGGAGCGGCACCAGACCACTACCTAACGTTCCTACAACAGCTGGATTGTTCAATAGCTGGCAGTCGATTCGACAAGGCGATGGTGCACAAAAGTGAGGCCGGAAGCTTTTGGCCAACAGAATGTCGGCGCTGGTAGACAAGGGGCCTGCCGGGAAACACAAGACGGTGCACTGTGGTCCAAGGCACAGTAGGGAGGGAGCGATCCAGCGCGTCGGAGTCAGACCGGCGCCGAATGAACAGGAGACGTCGATGTCGGCACAGACCGAGACCCAAAGCACCGCCTTCCAGACCTACCAGGACCTGCTGGCTGCCATTGCGCCTGCGGGGGAGTCCCGGCCGATCAAGGATCCGGCCACGGGTGAAGTTGTCGCCGAAGCGCCCGTCCACACTGCGGCTGATCTGGATGCGGCCGTCAACGCCGCCAAGGCCGCGCAGCCGGAGTGGGCTGCGCTGGGTCACGAGAAGCGCAGCGAGTACCTGAATCAGGCAGCGGACGCTATTGAAGCCAGTGCCGAGGCGCTCGCCGAGCTGCTCTCGCGCGAACAGGGCAAGCCGCTGAACGGCCCGAACGCCCGCTTCGAGGTCGGTGCCTGCGCCGCCTGGCTGCGCGCCACGGCGTCGTTCGCTTTGGAGCCCGAGGTCGTGGTGGACGACGGCGAAAGCCATGCCGAGGTGCACTACCGCCCGCTCGGCGTCGTCGGCGCGATCGGCCCGTGGAACTGGCCGATGATGATCAGCGTCTGGCAGCTCGCGCCCTCGCTGCGGATGGGCAACACGGTAGTGATGAAGCCCTCCGAATACACGCCGCTGAGCGTGCTGGCACTGGCCGCGGTGATCAACCAGGTCCTGCCGGCGGACCTGCTGCACGTGGTCTCCGGCGGCCGCGAGGTCGGCGAAGCACTGGCCTCCCACCCGGAGATCGACAAGGTGATGTTCACCGGCTCCACCGCCACGGGCAAGGCCATCATCCGCTCCTCCGCGGACACCGTGAAGCGGCTGACCCTGGAGCTCGGCGGCAACGACGCGGGCATTGTGCTCGAGGACGCGGACCCGAAGGCCATCGCGCAGGACCTGTTCTGGGGCGCCTTTATCAACACCGGCCAGACCTGTGCCGCGCTCAAGCGCCTCTACGTCCACGACTCGCTCTACGACCAGGTCTGCGAGGAACTGGTCGAGGTCGCCCGGAACATGCCCATGGGTGTGGGGCTGGACGAAAACAACGTGCTCGGCCCGCTGCAGAACAAGGCCCAGTTCGACATTGTCGCGGACCTGGTGCAGAAGGCGAAGGACAGCGGCGCCAAGGTGCTCACCGGCGGCAACCCCGAGCCCGGCCAGCCCGGCTACTTCTACCCGACCACCCTCGTCGCGGAAATCGACAACGACAATCCGCTGGTGGCCCAGGAACAGTTCGGCCCGGCCCTGCCGATCATCCGCTACAACACCGTCGACGAAGCAGTCAGCATGGCCAACGGTCTCGACGTCGGACTCGGCGCCTCGGTCTGGTCCTCCGACCCGGCCAAGGCCCGCGAAGTCGCCGCACGGATCGAGGCCGGCACGGTCTGGATCAACAAGCACGGCGCCGTCGACCCGCGCGTCCCGTTCGGCGGCGCCAAGCAATCCGGCTACGGCCTCGAATTCGGCATCGCCGGCCTCAAGGCCCTGGGCACCCCGCAGGTGATCAGCCAGTGACCGCGCAGGACTTCGACTACATCGTTGTCGGTGCAGGCTCGGCGGGCAACGTTATCGCCCGCCGCCTGCTCGATGCGGGCAAGCGCATCGCCGTCCTCGAGGCCGGCGATGACGACACCAACCCCAACATTGCGCACCTCTACAACCTCGGCGCCCTCTGGCACAGCCCGCAGGACTGGGACTACCAGACCACCGAGCAGCAGTGGTGTTCCGGCCGCACGCTCCACCTGCCGCGCGGCAAGGTGATGGGCGGCTCGCACGCCCTGAACGCCACCATCTGGGTGCGCGGCGCCAAGCAGGACTACGACACCTGGGCCTACCTGGGCTGCCCCGGCTGGTCCTGGGAAGACGTCCTGCCGGTCTTCAAAACCATTGAAAAGTACGACGGCGGGGCCTCCGATACGCGCGGCGATTCGGGTCTGCTTGATGTCGCCCAGGACTTCCCGCGCAATCCCATCCAGGAAGCCATGCTGGAAGGGGCTGTGGAAACGGGTATCAAGCTCAACGAGGACTACAACTCGGGCGACGTCGAGGGTGTGTCCCGGATGCAGCTCAACGTCCGCGACGGGAAACGCTTCAACACCTGGCACGCCTACCTCAAGCCCGTAGTCGACAACGCCAACCTCACCCTGCTCACCGGCGCGCACGTCCGCCGGCTAATTGTCGAGGACGGTACGGTGGCCGGCGTCGAGTTTGAGCACGACGGCGAAACCAAGACTCTGCGGGCACCGGAGACCATCCTGTCCGCCGGTGCCATCAACTCAGCGGAGCTCCTGCTGCGCTCGGGGATCGGGCCGGCCGACGAACTGCGTGAGGCCGGCGTCCGTCCGGTGCATGACCTGCCCGGCGTGGGGAAGAACCTGCAGGACCATCTGCTCTCCCCGGTGGTCTTCAGCACGAGCAAGCATGTGCCGGCTTCGGAAGTGGCCCCGGCAGAGGTGCACTTCTTCGCGAAGAGCAGCCCGGATCTGGCCGTGCCGGACACCCAGCCGATCTTCTTCTCGGTTCCGATGTACTCCCAGGGCTACGCGAAGGGCGAGATGACCGGTCCGGAGAACGGCTTCTCGATGCTCGGCGGGCTGGTGCGGCCGCAGAGCCGCGGCGAAATCCGGCTCACCGGGCCGAAAGCCAGCGATCCGATCACCATCGACCTCGGCGCCCTGTCGGAACAGGCCGACGTCGACGCCCTGGTGGCGTCGGTTCGGCAGTGCCGGGAGATCGGACGCAGTTCGGCGCTGGCGGACTGGGGCGCGGAGGAGCTCTACCCCGGCGCGGAGGTCTCGGACAGCGACGAGGACCTGGAGCAGTACGTGCGCGATTCCGTGGTCACCTACCACCACCAGGTCGGCACCTGCCGGATGGGGCTGGACCAGGACGCGGTGGTGGATCCGCGCACGCTCAAGGTCCATGGACTCGAGGGCGTGCGGATCGCCGACGCCTCCATCATGCCGCTGGTGCCCACCGGGAACACCAACGCTCCAACGATCATGATCGGTGAACGCGCCGCAGCACTGCTGGTGAACGAAGCTGCCACCGTGACCGACGAGGCTGCGACTGTACCAAGCGGGGCGGTTACGGTCTAAGCCGGCGCAGCAGTCCGGCCGCCAGACGCAACGCAACCCTCCGCCGTCGTTACTCAGCGGAGGGTTGCTTGCGTCGCGGTTATTCGTTCGGGTTCACCAGAATCTTCACGTGTTCCTCGTTGTTGTTGATGAGCTGCTCGAAGCCGCCGCTGATGAGTTCGTCCAGCGGAATCTTGGCGGTGATGAACGGGGCCAGATCGAGCTTGCCCTCCTGGACCAGCTTGATGGTGCTGGCGTGGTCATTGGCGTAGCCGATGGTGCCACGCAGGTCGATCTCCTTGAGCACGAGGGACGGCATGTCCACCTCTGGCTTGTGGCCCCAGATCGAGACGTTGACGATGACGCCGCCGGGCCGGACCGCGTCCATCAGCATGTCCAGGACCACCGGAACGGAACTGCACTCGAAGCCGACATCAGCGCCCTTACCGCCGGTCAGTTCGCGGACCTTTGCCGCGACGTCGCCTTCCCGCGGGTCGAACACCTGATCCGCCACGCCGGTGTCCCGGGCCATCTTCTTGCGGGCCTCGCTGAGTTCCGAGATGTAGACGGTCAGGCCGGAGGCTTTGAGAACGGCGGCGGTCAGCAAACCGATGGGACCCGCACCGCCGACAATGGCGGTGTCGCCGGACTTCGCCTGGCTGCGGACAAAGGCGTGGTGGCCAACCGACAGCGGTTCGATCAGAGCAGCCTGATCCAAGGGAATGTCCCCGATGGCGTGGACCCAGCGCCGCTCGACCACGATCTTCTCGGACAGACCGCCGCCGCGGCCGCCGAGCCCGATGAAGTTCATGTCCTTGGACAGCTGGTACTCCGCGCCGGGCCCGGTATCGACGTCGTCGTGGATGATGTAAGGCTCGACGACGACGTTCTGGCCCACTTCGAGATCGGTCACGCCGTCCCCAAGGGCGGTGATGGTGCCGGAGAATTCATGTCCCATAGTCACCGGCGCCTCTTCACCGGAGATGGGATGTGGAGAGCCCTTGGGCGGAATGAAGATGGGCCCCTCGAGGTACTCGTGCAGGTCGGTGCCGCAGATGCCGCACCAAGCCACGTCAATGGCGACGGTTCCGGGCTTGAGCTCCGGTTCCGGAATGTCCTCGATCCGGATATCTCTCTGATCGTAGTAGCGTGCAGCCTTCATGGCAGACCTCTTTCTCACGACGTCGGAAACTTCAGCCTACGGATGATCGGCGGGGTTTTGAATGGCGGAGAGGCGCTTAGTCCGTGGCCGAGCTCGGGTTCTTCGCTCCGCCCGCGAGCGGCACGCGCCAGCCGAACCGCAGGGACAGCACGCGCAACAAGAAAACGACGGCGGCAATCGCGGTGCCGGTGTAGGCGTTGAACCAGCCCAGCTGGGAGAGCAGGGTGACCAGCGAAGCGCCGAGCATGGCCGGGACGGCGTAGACGCCGCGGGGGTTGAAGATCTGGGGCACCTCGTTGGCCACCACATCGCGCAGCACGCCGCCGCCCACCGCCGTCGTAATTCCGAGCACAGCCGAAGTCACTGGGCCCATGCCGGAATCCAGGGCCTTCAGCGTGCCGGTGACGCAAAACAGGGCCAGCCCGCCGGCGTCGAAAATGAGCAGGGTCCGCCGGAACCGTTGGACACCGAGCACATGGAAGTACACCACGGCGGCTGCCAGGACCGGGGCAACCAGGTAGATCGGTTCGACGAAGGCGGTCGGGACGGACTGGGAGATGATCAGGTCGCGGATGACGCCGCCGCCGAGCCCCACCAGGGATCCGAGCAGGAGGGAGCCGACGATGTCGAAGTTCCGGCGGGCGGCCAGGAGGCAGCCGGACATGGCGAAGAAGAACGTACCGAAAAGATCCAGTATCAGCAGGATGTCCACGGCCGCGTCCCTTGCTGCCTAGCGCTCAAGGCCGACCTTGGACAGGATTGCGGCAACGGCGGCGCGGGCACCGGTGGAGAGAGTCGGTTCCATTACCGGAGCGAAGAGCGGCGAATGGTTGACCGGGATGCGGTCGGCGGCCAGGGCTTCCGCCGGATGGCCGCCGAAGAACCAGTAGACGGAAGGAACGCCGATGGGCTCAACCAGGTTGCCGAAGTCTTCCGAGGCCATCACGGGTTCGCCCTCGATGACGTCGGCTTCGCCGAGTTCCTGCCGCAAGGCATTGACGACGTCGTCGGTTGCCTGCTGGTCGTTGGAATTCGGAGGGAAGGAGGAGAGCACCTCGATGGTGGGTTCGGGCGCGTTGGACGCATCGGCCTCCGCCTTGATGATCCGCCGCAGCGCGCCGAGCACGGTGGCGCGCACAGTCTCGTCGAAGGTGCGGACATTGAGGGTGAATTCGGCGCTGGAGGGAATGATGTTTTCTTTCAGCCCGCCGTGGAAGGTGCCGACGGTGACCACGGCAGAGCGGCGGGGATCCACCTCGCGGGACACGATGGTCTGAATGCGGGTGATGATGTGGGCGCCGAGCACGATGGGATCGATGGAGTCCTGCGGCTGCGACCCGTGGGACTGCCGGCCATGCAGGGCGACCTTCCACGAATCCGCCTGGGTCATCGGGTGCCCGTGCACGTACTGAACGGTGCCCGCGAGCCCCGGCATGACATGCTGGCCGAAGACCAGCTCAGGCTTCGGCGCCTTCTCCCACAGGCCGTCCTCCACCATCGCCTTGGCGCCCGCCCCGGTTTCCTCGCCGGGCTGGAAAATGAACACGACGGTTCCTGCCCACTGGTCCTTGATGCCGGCCAGGAGCTGCGCGGCCGTCAAGAGGGCGGCGGCGTGGGCATCGTGGCCGCAGCCGTGCATGACGGGAACTTCCGTGCCGTCCGCCAGAGTTCCGGTGGCCGTGCTGGCATAGGGCAGGCCGGTGTCTTCTTTAATCGGCAGCGCGTCGATATCGGCGCGGAACGCCACCACCGGTCCTTCGCCGTTGCGCAGGACGCCGACGACGCCGGTGCCGCCGCACGGGAAGGCGTCGATCCCGTATTGCTCCAGCTCCGCCTGAACCAGTGCGGCGGTCCGGTGCTCCTGCATGGAGAGCTCGGGATGCTCGTGCAGTTGGCGGTAGAGATCATGCATGCGGGTGCGCTGCTCGTCGGTCAGCAGGACGGATGCTGGCATTGTTTCCTCGGTTTCTCCAGGCGTTTCCACGGCAGTTGGCGGCTGCACAAGGTGCCTGCACCCAAGCGGAGGGCGCGGTTCGACTTATCGTAACAATGGCCCGGAGAATGGCGGCACCATTACTCGCCCGTTCACGTTTAGGATGGTCGACCGTGGCTAGCAGCCACAGAGCCTGAGGCCTTCCACCGTTGGATCAGACCTGCCGCGTGCGCCACGCCCAAACCACGAGTGGAACCTGCAACGGCAGCCGGAGGCTATGGATGATGCGTGCCCGCTTGGTGCCCGTCGGCCCGAACGCGTGCTTCAGGGCGCTGAGGTGTCCGACGGTGAAACCGGCGAACATCACTGCGGTGGAGATGCCCGCCATGCGCCTGGTCTGCGGGAGCAGCAGTCCGGCGGCGGCTGCGAATTCCAGCGCTCCGCTGATCTGAACCCAGCCATCGCGGGTGAGCGGCCCCGAGGCAGTAGCGATGGCCGCTGGAACGACAGGGTAGTAGAAACCGGGCCTGACGAAGTGGTTCGCGGCGCTGGCGGTAAGCAGCGCGGCCAGGCCGAGCGTGCCGGCAGGGAGCTTGGTGGTCGCCATCGACTTCGAAGTTGGCGTCATCTGCTCACTGTACGTTGAGCCCGGCCGGGCGCCGCCGTCGTTATTTCCTCACAACGACGACGGCGGCGGCTGGGTTTGGGTTAGTACTTGTAGGACTGGCCGCCGTCAATCGGGATGACGGCGGCGTTGATGAAGGCCGCGTCGCCGGAGAGCAGGAAGGCGACCAGGTGGCCTACCTCTTCGGGTTTGCCGAAGCGCTTCATCGGGTTGGGCTCGACGAATCCCTTGCCGACCTCTTCCCAGTTCTCCGGGTCGATCTGCTTGAGCGAGCCCTCGACCATCGGGGTCATGATGGCGCCCGGGGCGATGGCGTTGATCTGCACGCCGTACTGGCCGTACTCGACGCCCGAGTTGCGGGTGAGCCCAACGACGCCGTGCTTGGAAGCGGCGTAGCCGGACTGGTTGCCGACGCCGCGGATGCCGCCGACGGAGGCGGTGTTCACGATGGAGCCGGAGCCCTGTTCCTTCATGACCTTCAGGACGTGCTTGAGGCCGTAGAAGACGCCGTTGAGGTTGATGTTGACGACCTTGGAGAACTCGTCGGAGCCGTAGTCCTCGGTGGCGTTCTGCTTGCCTTCGATGCCGGCGTTGTTGAAGAACCCGTCGATCCTGCCGAAGCGCTTGACGGCCTCGGCGACGTAGTTCTCGACCTCGGACTCGTTGGCGACGTTGGCGGTAACGTTGAGCACCTCGGCATCGGGGGCAACCTGACGGATCTCTTCCGCGGTCTCCTTCAGGCCGGCCTCGTTCAGATCCACCAGGGTCAGCTTGCCCTCTTCCTTGGCGACTTGGAGTGCCGCCGCACGGCCGAGCCCTGATCCGGCGCCGGTGATAATGACGGATTTACCTGAGAACCGTTGCATGTTCTGCCTTCTTTCCCATTTGATGGTCCGGCTGTTTGGCCGGCTTCTATCTATGCAAACGCATGAATAGTGGCTAATCATCCAGAACCGGATGTGACTCTGCGGACATTACGCCGCCACGCCGCGGTTTTATCCGTTGCACGCCTGATTGCGGAGGTGCACTGGTCTGGTTTCCCTGCGTCTGGCAGTGTGGAAGAAGTCAGTACTGGCCGGTGCCTGCAGGATGATCAAGGAGATATCTCGATGGTCGATTCGCTTTCTTCGACGGAACACCTTGACGACGGCTCTGGTGGCGGCTCCGAAGCTGCCGACCTGGATGCCGTGCAGGAGGAAGCGCTCGAGGCGCACATCCCGGAGATCAACTTCGATGAGCAGTTCTACCCGGCGCGTCCGCGGGCTTTGCGCCCCAAGGCCCGGCGGCGGCACTTTAACCCGGGCCAGCCGCCCTTTGAGCCGGACGCCCGCAACACTGTTTACGTGGAGTGGCTGCGCAACCAGTCCATGCTCGGCGACGCCAAGGTGCTGGGCCGCCAGCTCTCGGGCCAGGCCAGCATGTGGCAGAACCCCTTCGCCTGGCCGAACCCGCGGGCCGCGGTGGAGCGGGCCTCGGTGTGGTTCACCGCCTACCCGCTGTCCTTCATGACCAAGCCCGGGCAGTCCTTCCTCGGAGCATTGGGGGACCCCGGCTTGTGGGAGGCGTTCGAGCAGATCGGAATCAGCGCCATCCATACCGGGCCGGTGAAACTCGCCGGCGGGCTCTCGGGCTGGGAGCAGACGCCGAGTGTGGACGGTCACTTCGACCGGATCAGCATGGCGATTGATCCGATGTTCGGCACCGAGGACGAGTTCCGCGAGATGTGCCAGGTCGCCAATGACCACGGCGGAACGATTGTGGATGACATCGTGCCCGGGCACACCGGCAAGGGTGCGGATTTCCGGCTGGCCGAGATGAACTTCCGGGACTACCCGGGCATTTACCACATGATCGACATCCCCGAGTCGGACTGGCACCTGCTGCCGGACGTGCCCGACGGCGAAGACGCGGTCAACATCGACGCCGAAACCGAACGCGCCCTCCAGAAGGCCGGCTACATCATCGGCGAGCTGCAGCGGGTCATTTTCTACGAGCCCGGGGTCAAGGAGACCAACTGGAGCGCCACCGGCCCGGTTTTGGATACCACCGGCCAAATGCGGCGGTGGGTGTACCTGCACTACTTCAAGGCGGGTCAGCCGTCGATCAACTGGCTGGATCCCACCTTCTCCGGCATGCGCCTGGTGATGGGCGACGCCCTGCACTCGCTGGTGGACCTGGGTACCGGCGCCCTGCGGCTGGACGCCAACGGTTTCCTGGGCGTGGAGAAGAGTGCCGAGGAAACGCCGGGCTGGTCGGAGGGCCATCCGATTTCCGAGGCCGCGAACCAGATCATCGGCAGCATGGTCCGCAAGGTCGGCGGCTTCACGTTCCAGGAACTGAACCTGAGCATCGACGACATCAAGTCCACGTCCGCCAACGGCCCCGACCTGTCCTACGACTTTGTCACCCGCCCCGGCTACCACCACGCCCTGGTCACCGCCGATACCGAATTCCTCCGGCTGACCCTGCGCCTGGCCATGGAGATCGGTGTGGACCAGGCCTCCCTGGTCCACGCGCTGCAGAACCATGACGAGCTGACCTATGAACTCGTGCACTTCACCACCAAGCATAAAGACGATATCTATGAGCTCGACGGCGAGGAAATGACCGGCGCCGAACTGGCCCATAAGGTGCAGCAGACCTTGCGGGACGGCATCACCGGGGAAGCCGCTCCCTATAACTTGGTCTTTACGGCCAACGGCATTGCCTGTACGACGGCGAGCGTGATCACGGCGGTGCTGGGCATCAAGGACCTGAGCACCATCACGCCGGAGCAGACCATCGAGGTCCGCAAGGTGCACCTGCTGCTGGCCATGTACAACGCGCTGCAGCCGGGCGTCTTCGCGCTCTCCGGATGGGACCTGTGCGGCATGCTGACCCTGGACCGGTCGCAGGTAGCTCCGCTGCTGTCCCGCGGCGACACCCGCTGGATCAACCGGGGCGCCCATGACCTGATGGGCGTCAACCATACCGGGCAGGCCCCGACCTCCGGCATGCCCAGGGCTGTCAGCCTGTACGGGACGTTGCCGGACCAGCTCGCGGACGAGTCATCGTTTGCCCGGCAGCTGGCCAAAATCCTGGCCGTCCGGGAGCAGTACGGCATCGCGAAGAGTGCGCTGCTCGATGTTCCGGACGTCTCGCACCGGGGCATGCTGGTCATGGTGCACCAGCTTGAATCGGGCGATTGCGAAGTCACCGTCCTGAACTTCTCGGACCAGGAGATGGCCGGCACGGTGCGCTCCGAGCAGTTGGAAACCGGGGCCTTGGTGACCGATCTGTTCAGCGGCGAAGAAGTGGGGAGCGTGGATGACCTGCACAGCTTCTACATCCAGCTGGAGCCGTACCAGGGAACCGCGCTGCTGGTGACCCTGCCCGAAGAAGAGGAGCCGGCCGCAGAGGTTGCGGCTGAGGTGGAAGCGGGCCAGGACGAGGACGCGGGCACGGCTGGTACTGAAGCTGCGGCGCAGGCGCGGAGGACGCTGTCACGCCCTGATCTGGGGTGATGGTCAACGCGCACCGGATGTGACCAGCATCTCACATAGAAACGCGGTAGGCAGGGAACCGGATCGGAGGAGCCGGCGTTACCTTTCCGTAACTTTACCTACCTGAAGTGTGTGTGAAATATGGCTGAAGACTCCTCCGCCGAAGATAAGCCGAAACTCCTCGGCCTCAACGGTGCCCAAACTATTGCCTCCGCCTTGGCCGCCGTGACCTCGGCCTTTGCGGGTTCCTTCCTCGGTGTCGCGGGAACGCTGATCGGCGCTGCCCTCGGTTCGGTCATCGCCACGGTAGCGGCAGCCATCTACGCCAGGACGCTGAGTTCTGCCGCCGTCGCGGCCAAGAAGACCCTGCCCGTGCCGCGGCTGCGCGGCCTGCGCAACGGCGGCCTGCCGGCGAGCGACGACGGAACCGAGCGTGCCGGTGTCTCCAGCGCCGTCGCGGACTTCAAGGCGAAGCTCACCGCACGCCGGTTCACGCCCCGGACCTGGGCCAAGATTGGAGTGGTCAGCGCAGCCTCCTTCCTGATTGCCATGGCCGGCATCACGATGGTCGAACTGGGAACCAGCAAGCCCATTTCGGCGCTGGTGGCATCGTCGACCAGCAGCGCCCCGGCCGCCGAGCAGCAGACCACCCTGGGCCGCGTCCTGACAGGCACCGCGGCCCCGGCCGAGGATGGCAGCGAAACCACGGAGCCCGGCGATGCTGAGCCCGGGCAGGTCGACGACGGCGCCGGCCAGACCGGGACCACCGACGGCACTTCCGGCGGTACGGACGGATCGACGGGAGTCGAGGATCCTGCCACCGGCCAGAACGACGGTACTGCGCCGGTGGAGACCGTGCCTGAACCCGTTCCGGCGCCAGGCTCCGAAACCGGCGAAGTGGCGGAGCCGGAGGTCGTCACCGACCCGGGCGCCGGCCAGCAGGACACGGGCCAGCAGGAAACCGCCCCTGACGGCGGCGCCGTCGATCCGGCACCGGTGGACGGCGGCGTGACCGAAGGCGACCAGACGGGCACCGGGCAATAGGGCTTGCCCAGGCGGCGCCGGCACTCAGGTGAGTGCCGGCGTCGCACGTTGCCTGCAGCGGATCCGCCGCTGACTAGGCAGTTAAGAAATGATGTTGCGTTAGCTCCTGCCCTGCCGCTAACCTGTGTGAGGCGGGTCACGAAGCTGTGGCCCAACGCTTTTGATCTGCGGCGGGAGAGTCCTGCCGGTACGTTCGTCAGGCGCCGTAGGAGCAACTCCTCCCCAGGAATCTCTCAGGCCCACGTACCGCCGCGGCTAGGCAACTCTGGAAAGCAGCCGGGCAACCGGCTCACCGACGGTGCAAGCGGCCCCCACGGGCGGCGGAAACTCTCAGGTCCCAGACAGAGCGGGGAGGAACCCGAATCATCGTGGCGTGTTGTGCGCTGCCTGAAATATGGAGTTCCTTATGACGATCCAGTCACCATCCACTTTCCAGCAGGTCGTGTCCCCGAGCCTGAATAGCCAGCTGTCCGAGCTGGACCCCGAGGTCGCCGCCAAGATCGACGACGAACTCACCCGCCAGCGTGACGGCCTGGAAATGATCGCCTCGGAGAACCACACCGCCGCCGCAGTCATGCAGGCGCAGGGCTCCGTGCTGACCAACAAGTACGCCGAAGGCTACCCGGGCCGGCGTTACTACGGCGGCTGCGAGCACGTCGACGTCATCGAGCAGCTGGCCATCGACCGCGTGAAGGACCTGTTCGGGGCGGCCTACGCCAACGTCCAGCCGCACTCCGGTGCCCAGGCCAACGCATCGGTCATGCACGCGCTGATCAAGCCCGGCGACACAATCATGGGGCTGAACCTGGCCCACGGCGGCCACCTGACCCATGGCATGCGGATCAACTTCTCCGGCAAGCTGTACAACGTGGTTCCGTACCAGGTCCGCGAAGATGACCACCGGATCGACATGGTGGAAGTGGAGCGCCTGGCCCACGAGCACAAGCCGCAGCTGATCGTGGCCGGCTGGTCCGCCTACGCCCGCCAGCTGGACTTCGCCGAATTCCGCCGGATCGCCGACGCCGTCGGTGCCTACCTCATGGTGGATATGGCGCACTTCGCCGGCCTGGTGGCCGCCGGACTGCACCCCAGCCCGGTGCCGCACGCCCACGTTGTCACTTCCACCACGCACAAGACGCTGGCCGGCCCGCGCGGCGGCATCATCCTGACCAACGACGCCGACGTCGCCAAGAAGATCAACTCGGCAGTCTTCCCGGGCCAGCAGGGCGGGCCGCTGGAGCACGTCATCGCCGGCAAGGCCGTGGCCTTCAAGATCGCGGCATCGCCGGAGTTCAAGGAACGCCAGGAGCGCGTGCTGGCCGGAGCAAGCATCCTGGCCGAACGCCTGATGCAGCCCGATGTCGCCGCCAAGGGGATTTCCGTGGTTTCCGGCGGCACCGACGTGCACCTGGTGCTGGTCGACCTGCGCAACTGCGAACTGAACGGCCAGGAAGCCGAGGACCGCCTCGCGGCCATCGACATCACCGTCAACCGCAACGCTGTTCCCTTCGACCCGCGCCCGCCGATGGTCACCTCCGGCCTGCGGATCGGAACGCCCGCGCTGGCTACCCGCGGCTTCGGCGAAGCAGCCTTCATCGAGGTAGCTGACATCATTGCTGAGGCGCTGATCGCTGAGGACGAGGCAAGCCTCGCCGATCTGCGCCACCGTGTGGAGGCCTTGGCCGCCGCGCACCCGCTGTACCCGAACGTGGCACCGCTGGCAACAGCCGGCGCCTAACCGGGACTGGGCAGGGACCGCGGGGCCCCTGCCCAGGGGCCGGTCGCCGACATGGGGAAGCGACCGGCCGTCTGAACCTGCATGCAACCCACACCCAGGGCCATGCAGCCATGCGAAATATCCTCGCTCTGAAGGAGTAGTAAATGAAAGATGCAACAGTGCAGTCATCCGGGGCACCCCATCTGGAAAGACAGCTGAGCAACCGCCACATCCAGCTGATCGCGATCGGCGGTGCCATCGGCACGGGGCTCTTCATGGGCTCGGGGAAAACCATCTCCGCGGCCGGACCCTCCGTCATCTTCGTCTACATGATCATCGGCTTCATGCTGTTCTTCGTGATGCGGGCGATGGGCGAGCTGCTGCTGTCCAATCTGCATTACAAGTCCTTCAGCGATTTTGCGGGTGACCTGCTGGGCCCCTGGGCCGGATTCTTTACCGGCTGGACCTACTGGTTCTGCTGGGTCGTGACCGGCATTGCCGACGTCATCGCCATCGCAGGCTACGCCAACGAACTGGTTCCGGGCATTCCGCTGTGGATTCCGGGCGTGGTCACCATCGGCATCCTGCTGGTGCTGAACCTGGTTACGGTCAAGGCCTTCGGCGAGACGGAGTTCTGGTTCGCGCTGATTAAGATCGTCGCCATCGTGGCACTGATCCTTACCGGTCTGTTCATGATCCTTTCGGGCTTCAAGTCCGAGGCCGGCCCGGCCACTGTCGAAAACCTGTGGATCCACGGCGGCTTCTTCCCCAACGAGTTCATGGGCTTCGTGGCCGGCTTCCAGATCGCCGTGTTCGCCTTCGTAGGCATTGAACTGGTGGGCACCACCGCTGCCGAGACCAAAGATCCCGAGAAGAACCTCCCCAAGGCCATCAACTCGATTCCGATCCGCATCCTGCTCTTCTACGTAGGCGCACTCATCATCCTCATGGCAGTCACTCCCTGGACCCAGTTCGAGGCCGGACACAGCCCCTTCATCGGAATGTTCTCGCTGGCCGGGCTGGGCATGGCAGCGACCGTGATCAACCTGGTGGTCCTGACCTCCGCCATGTCGAGTGCCAACTCCGGCATCTACTCAACTTCGCGCATGGTATTTGGCCTCGCGCAGGACGGAGATGCTCCGTCAATCTTCAGCAAGCTGTCGTTGCAGAAGGTGCCGCGCAACGCGCTGTTCCTGACCTGCGTGCTGCTGTTCGCGTCCGTGGCCCTGCTCTACGCAGGCGACGACGTCGGCAAGGCCTTTGGCATGGTGACGACGGTTTCCGCCGTATGCTTCATGTTCGTCTGGTCCATCATCCTGGCCAGCTACCTGGCCTTCCGCAAGCGCCGGCCCGGCCTGCACCAGGCTTCCAAATTCAAGATGCCCGGCGGCCCGGTGATGGTGTGGGTGGTCTTCGCATTCTTCGGCTTCGTGCTGTGGGCGCTGACCACACAACCGGATACGTTGCTGGCCCTGCTGATTACGCCCATCTGGTTCGCAGTTCTGGGCGCAGCGTGGGCGATCCTGCGCCGCAACCCGCTCCACGCAGCCCGCTACGAAACGTTCAAGGCAGGCGTCATCGCAGACCACGCCGAGGCGAAGGAAACCGCCTCAGTTTCCGGCTAACGACGGCGGGAAACCGACGACGGCGGAAAGCGGCTATCGGACGGCGGTCGGGCATGGTGAATCCACCTGCCCGGCCGCCGTTCCGGTTCTCTAGAGCCGCCAGGCGGACTGGTAGCCGGTGTGGGTTTGATAGGGAAGCGCCATGTGCTGCAGAAAGGCCAGCATATAGTCGTAGTCGCTGGCCGGTTCGTGGTCCCAGTCAACGTCCCTCACATGGGCGATCATCCGCCGCTTGGCATCGCACTCGGCCAGATTCTGTGCGAGGTGGTGCCGCAGGACCGTTTGTCCCACCATGCCGACGTCTGTCATCAGCGCCCGTATCCGAGCCTCGTCCTGCTGGATCCTCGCGAGCAGGAAATCGATAAGATCACCCATGTGGCCATCTTGGACCATTCCATAGGCAAAAGGCCATGGGCCATAATCGAGACCATGGCTATCACCGAGACCGATCTTGAACACCTGCGTCGATGCGTCGACCTGGCACGCGAAGCACTCGAGGACGGCGACGAACCCTTCGGCTCGGTTCTCGTCGACGCCGGGGGCCACGTGCTTTTTGAGGATCGCAACCGGGTCAAGGACGGCGACCAGACGCGGCACCCGGAGTTCGAGATTGCGCGCTGGGCCGCCGGCAACCTGAGCCCCATGGAACGCGCAGCGGCCACCGTCTACACCTCCGGCGAGCACTGCCCGATGTGCTCGGCCGCGCACGCCTGGGTCCGGCTGGGGCGGATTGTCTACGCCGCTTCCTCCGAGCAGCTTGGCAACTGGCTGAAGGAGTGGGATGTGGCGCCGGGACCGGTCAACCCATTGCCCGTCCAAGCCGTCGCACCCGGAGTGGAGGTCGACGGCCCGGCAACGGAGCTGGCCGACGACGTCCAGGCACTGCACCGGAAGTTCCACTTCCCGCAAGGTGCATCAGCAGACGCGGAATCTGACGACTGACTGGGGATGCATTCCGGCCGGCAGGAGATGCAGCGGCGGTGGGGGCGTTATCGGCCGTGGTGACAGTCCGCCGGCTTCCGCCTAGCCTGAACTGATGGCTACTTCTGCGAACTCCACGACGAACACCACCCGAATCGTGCTGGCCGAGCGGCCGCATGGTGTACCGACGGATCAGACTTTCCGGACGGAAACCGCAGAGCTTCCCGCGCTCGCCGACGGGCAGTTACTGGTGCGCAACCGGTACATCTCGCTGGACCCCTACATGCGCGGGCGGATGAGCGCGGCGAAGTCCTATGCCACGCCGACGCCGTTGGGCGACGTCCTTCCGGCCGAGACGGTTGCCGAGGTCGTCGAGAGCCGCGACCCCGACTTTAAGCCGGGCCAGCTGGTGGCGACGTACGGCGGTTGGCAGAGCGCCGCCGTCGTTCCTGGTAAATACTCGCGTCCGGTCAGCGACAACGGGCAGCCGGAATCGACCGCGCTGGGCGTGCTGGGGATGCCGGGCTTCACCGCCTATTCCGGCATGGCGGAAATCGGACGCATCCGGGCAGGGGAGACCCTTGTGGTCGCGGCGGCAGCCGGACCGGTAGGCTCCGCCGTCGGGCAGTTGGCCCGTGCCGCGGGAGCGCGTGCGGTTGGCATCGCCGGCGGGCCGGAGAAGTGCGCCTACCTGCTTGATGAGCTGGGGTTCGACGCCGCCGTGGACCACCGCTCGGATTCTTTCGCGGACGAGCTGAAGGCTGCCTGCCCCGACGGGACCGACGTCTACTGGGAGAATGTGGGCGGCAAGGTGCTCCAGGCCGTGCTGCCGCTGCTGAACCTGTACGGGCGGATGCCGGTGTGCGGAATGGTTGCGCAGTACAACGCGACCGGCGCTCCGGAGGGGCCGGACCGGCTACCCGGTTTCATGCGCACCGTCCTGAACCAGAGCCTGACCGTGCGCGGTTTCATCCAGACGGAATTCCGGGCGAAGCACTGGGACAACTTCCAGCGGGACATGGCTGAGCTGGTCGCGGACGGCAGGATGAAGTACCGCGAGGACATTGTCGACGGGTTGGAGAACGCGCCGTCGGCCTTCGCCGGGCTGCTCGAGGGGCGCAACTTCGGCAAGCTCCTGATCCGGGTCTGAGGACGCCCTGCTGGTCTTAGCGATTTCGGCCCGATCAGCAAGGTAACCGTAGCGGTAGGAGCGCCGGGCTGGTGGTGATGCGCCCGGTTGCGCCTCCATAGGCCCGGCAAACTCGGAGTCCCTTATCTTCCAATCCCTCCTTCATCCGGTCCAGCGCCCTAGGATGGAAGCCCCGCCATTGCATGTGCATGAGGATTGTGCCGCCCTTTCGGCCAAGGGCGACGACGGAATCGACCACCTCGCTCCTGGACAGGCCGGTCCAGTCCCTGGTGCTGCCGGTCCAGAGCCAGGGCAGCATGCCGACTTTGCGGTAGCCGCAGAGGACGGCCTCGTTGAGCCCGCCGTGCGGCGGCCGGCCAAAGTTGGTGACAACCCCCGGGGCCCGCAGCTCGGCAGCCGCTCCGGCACAGTCGAACTGCCGGAGATCCCTGTGGCTAATGCTGTGATTGATGACGTATTGGCCGTGGCGCCTGGCCAGCGACACAATATCGGTTCCGTACTCGCGCCTAAAACTGGTTATGCAATCGCCTGATGGTGCCAGCACCAGCCCGATGTTCTCCCGTCGCGCGTAGTTGAGCACTGATCTGTAGGCCGACAACGTCCGTGGGCAATCATCAAACGTCAGCACCACCCGTTCGGTGTAATTCGGCCCATTGCGCATGTTGTATGCCGGAGCGGCGTTCGCCGCGCCGGGGAGGATCTGCCCGGCGAGGCTCAAGGCCACGATGGACAGCAATGCGGCGATTCGATGGCGGCGTTGCATGGCGCACCCGCTTTCCACCGGCGGCACATAACGCCGGGCCAGCGTTCCCCAATGACCAGCCGGATCAGGCAAGTATCCGCCTGGGTGCGGTCCGGGTCAACACTTTGAACCGAGCAAAATCCCGTCAGCGGTCAATGCAGTATGATCGGCATCACTTGCCGGAGGAAACGAAGGAGTTTTCGTGGGAATGGATGTTTCTCCCGAGGTCCTGGGGGCGTCAGCCGCCGTCCTGGATGCTGCCCACAGGGCATCTGTGGACTATGGGGACAGGGCCGCGGCCAACACGGACCGCTCGGGCTTTGTCCCGCCGTCCTTGCCGGACGGGGTGGTGTTTGCCGAATCGGTGGCGGACGTTGTGCAGGCGGTGGAACTGGCGGCCGCGCACAAGGTTCCGCTGGTGCCGCGGGGTGCCGGAACGGGTTTGGCGGGTGCATCCTCAGCGTCCGCGGGGGAGGTGGTGCTGGATCTCTCGCGGATGAACCGCATCCTCAGCGTCGATCCGGTCGAGCAGATCGCCGTCGTCGAACCCGGCGTCTTGAACGCTCATCTCAACACGGCCGTGGCCGAACACGGGCTGTTCTACGCGCCGGACCCGGCCAGTACAGCAATCTGTTCGATCGGCGGCAATATCGCCACCAACGCGGGCGGCATGCGCTGCGCTAAGTACGGCGTGACCCGCGAATCGGTGCTCGGGCTGCGCGTGGTGCTGGCCGACGGGCGCGAACTGCGCACGGGCCGCGACACTATCAAGGGCGTCACCGGCTACGACCTGAACGCACTGATGATCGGATCGGAGGGCACTCTCGGCGTGGTCGTTGAAGCGACGCTCCGCTTGCGTCCACTACCAATAGCGACGGCGACCGTGGCCGCCTTCTTCCCCGACGTTGCCGCCGCAGCCGCGGCAGCTTCGGCGGTGATCGCCGCGCGGCTCCAGCCTTCGGTGCTGGAACTAGTGGACGGCCCGACCCTCGCCGCCATCGACGCCGCGCTGGGAACCAACTACCGCAGCCGCGGCGGTGCTTTCCTGCTGGGACGGCTTCGGCGCCCACCTCGAGATGGACGTGCTGGTCAACGCCGTCGAGCCCTTCGCCGCCGAACTGGAGCGCGCGGCCGATTCGGCGGAGGCAGAGGCGCTCCTGACGGCCAGGCGCGAAGCCATTCCTTCGCTCGAAAAGATGGGCCGGGTATCCATCGGGGACATCGGTGTACCGCGGGGCCGGTTGGCCGAAGCAGTCATTGGGCTGGCGGACATCTCTCGGCGGACCGGGGTGCGCATCTTTACAATTGCCCACGCCGCGGACGGCAACCTGCACCCCATTATCGTGGTGGATCCGCATGAATCAGTGACTGAAGGGCCGCCGAAAGCGGCACTGGGCGAAATGTTCCGGCTGGCCCAAAGCCTGGGCGGAACACTGACCGGCGAGCACGGCGTGGGCCTGCTCAAGCGCGACTGGCTCCGGGACGAACTCGGCGATGTCTCGCTTGAGGTCCAGCACGCCATCCGTCGTGCGCTGGACCCGCAGGGCATCCTCAACCCCGGCAAGGCGATCTAAGTAAATCGATTCGAAGGCGCGGCGGGACGGCGGGCTGGACGTCATTACTTGCGCGAAGCGGCGTCCTCGTCACCGATGTGTCCGGCCGCGTTGGCATCGAGGACACGCTGGACGAAGGCGCAGTACTCGTCCATGTAGTGCCGCAGGAATTTCTGCGTGGACTCGTCCTTGACCTCGCCGTCGTCGCCGTATGCTTCCGGCTTGAAACTGATGTAGGCCTCGGGGGTGTTGAGCTGCGGGGCGTCGAGGAAGCTCAGCACGCTCCGCATGCTTGACTGCATGACGGCCGTGCCGATGCCGCCCGGTGAAGCGCCGATGATGCCGGTGGGCTTGCGGGCGAAGGAGTTGGTTCCCCACGGACGCGAGCCCCAGTCGATCGCGTTCTTCAACGCACCGGGGATGGACCGGTTGTATTCGGGCGAGATGAACAGGATTCCGTCTGCGGCTTCAACCGCTTCCTTCAGTGCCCGGCCTTCGGCGGGGAAATCGGCGTCGTAATCCGAGCTGTAAAGGGGCAGGTCCTTGATGGGAATCTCGTTGAATTCCAGGTCCTTCGGAGCGAGCTTGATCAGAGCCTTCGAGAGAGTGCGGTTGATGGAGCCGCTGGCCAGGCTCCCGACGAAATAACCGATCTGGTAGGTGGGCATAAGTACATTCCTTCCACGGCGGCCGGCCGGAGCCGGCCTGTTGCGGCTGATGGACAATCCCGGCGCGGCGGCAAAGCGGAGCGCCAGCCTCAGTCCAACACACCGCGTGTGTATCGTCCATAGCTTTTGGTGCAAGAGCCACGCGATGTGGATGTACAAATTTATGTACACCTTTCGCCGCAACTTCTATTCTTGAGCTATGGCGAATGCAACCAGAGATGCAGCCGGGACACCGGATGACATGGCGGCTTCGGAAGTTCTGACTGTTGCCGAGGCCCGAATGAGACTCCCAACAGTGCTGAAGCATTTTCGACTTGATCCCGAGGCTGAACCCGTTTTAGTGGGTTCACATCGGAAGGCCGATGCCGCGATCGTACCGATCCGCCAGTACCGTAGCCTGTGCGTTGGTCAAGCAACCGCATCCTTGGGAGTCCTCGACTTCTTGAGACAGCGGACGAGGCTGGTCAAGAAGCTCGCGAACATTAGCCGTATCGAATCTGTCGCGGTATTCGGGTCAGTCGCTCGTGGAGAGGAGCGAGCTGACAGCGATGTGGACCTCCTCGTCATGCCCAATCCTGAGGCGAGCCTTTTTGATCTGGCACAGTTCGCCGAGGACATGGAGGAGCTGCTGGGCCATCCGGTCGATGTCATCTCGCGGCGAGGGCTGGATCCCGTCCGCGACGAAAACATCCTTTCTGAAGCTTTGGAACTGTAATGCTCCCGAACCAGGACCGGACGGAACGGTGGCTGTCTGATCTGGCCGTGAACCTTGACCAGGCGGCTGAACTGGTAGCGCGAGGGCGCGCGGCCTACGATACAGATCTTGCGCTGCGTCTTGCCTTTGAAGCATTATGCAACCGTGTTGGAGACTTAGCGAAAAGGCTCATCGCAGCTGATGAGGCAAGATTCGCCCATCCCCTTTGGCGTCAGGCGGCCAGAAACCGGGACTTCGTGGTGCACCATTACGATCGTGTGGACGAGCAGGCACTGTGGGTCACCGTTTCGGTGAGTTTTCCCGAGTTGCGGCTCCACGTGGAGGAATAGACAACCGGGCTACGTGCCGTCGTCGTCCGTGTAGTACTGGCTGCTCAGGCCGAACTCAGGGTCCAGCTCGGAGCGGACCATCTGGTGCTCTTCCGGGCGCTCAAGGCACGGAGTGGAGAGGGAGGCAATGACTTCGCCGTAATGGTCGGTCCGGCGGTAGGCATAGTGAGTGGCGGCGCTGCCCACGGCATAAACCAGCAGATCGTATGCCAGCGGTTCGCGGCCATCCGCGAACTGCACCAGCCGGGCGTGCGGATCGATCCGCGTTGCTGTTCCAACAACGACGGCGGCGGCCGGGTTCAGCAAAGAAGCCATCGGCACTGCTGCCGACTCCCGGCTTCCGGCAGCCACCTCCAGCAGCCGGATCCGTTCAATAAACTCCGCGTACGGATTGACCGCGGTCACCTGCGCCTTGCCGGCTCGGCTCTTACTGCCGGCCAGGCGATTGGCCGCCGTGACCCCCGCATAACCGGCTCCGAGAATGACTACTCGCTGATATGCAGACACCGCTCTCTCCCTTGCTGTTGGCGATGTACACATAGGGCGCCGGCGGGTCCTGATTTGTGACATCCGCGCTGAGCCTATGGGAGATGCATGGGACCTTGCCTGCAGTACTCATAGGATGGGTACGTCCCCGATCGACAGTGAATAGAGCAGATTCTCCATGGCGCCGCCCCGCACCCAACGCATGCAACACCAGCAGCTCATTGTGACGTTGTACGGGCTTTATGCTGAAGGTGCCGGCGGTTCGCTGCGTGTCTCCACCTTGATTGCTATGCTCGCCGCATTGGGAATTGACCAGCAGGCAGCCCGGTCTACAGTATCCAGGCTCAAGTCCAAGGGCATCCTGCTCAGCCAGAAAGAGGACGGCGTAGCTCGATATGCGCTGTCCAGGGATATCCTAGACATCTTTAACGCCTACGATCAGCGGATCTTCGCGCCGGAGCGCTCCAAACCGGGCGATCCCTGGGCGCTTGTGGTCTTTTCGGTTCCTGAGGCGGAACGCAACCGGCGCTATGAACTGCGGGCCGAACTGACCAGTCTGGGATTCGGATTTGTCGCTGCGGGAGTAGCGATCGCGCCAAGCACTGGGCTGGAGCAGGCAATGGAGCGGTTGGCGTCCCGGAAGCTGGATGGCTACACCGAATACTTCTCCGGTGACTATCTTAAGGGCGGAGACATTCGGCAGCACGTTTCACAATGGTGGGACCTGCAGACGCTGGATCAGGAGTATTCAGAGTTCATCGACCGATATGAGGGTCTCGTCCAAGAATGGCAGCGCCGTGTGAGTCTCGCCGCAGGGTTCTCTATCGAGGACCGGTTGGATGCCTTCCACACATACGTTCCCATGCTGACGATGTGGCGGAAGTTTCCGTACCAGGATCCGAACCTTCCTCTGGAATACCTGCCGGAAGGTTGGAAAGCACCGCGCGCCAAGAAGGCGTTCCTGACACTGCACGGAATTCTTGAAGAACCGGCAGCGGCTTACGCCAGAGAGCTGGTCCGTACGCGAGGAAACTGAGAACCGACGTGCGCCATCCAGTCGCGTACGGAGCGCCATGACCGGGTGGAGGGGTCGATCGCGGCCAAATGGTCCAAATCGTACGGAGATTCAAAATCGATGTGGCTTCCGGCCTCCTGGGCGCGCGCGACGAAGTCCATCGAGTGGCCCACGGGAACCCGCTGGTCCGTGGCTCCGTGCACTACGAGTGTCGGAGCTGATAGTGGGAGCCGGCTGAGCGGCGACGCCGATTCGTAGACAGCCGGGTCCTCTTGCGGGGAAACGCCGAAGAATTCTGCTGCGGCATCTTCGCCCAGCCGTTCGCGGTAAGTGCGGGCGGCATCCGTGACCGGGGCCAGAGCGACGACTGCGTCCAGCAAATCCGCCGCCAGCAACGCCAATTGCCCGCCGACAGAATGGCCGACGCCGATTACCGGCCCCTCACATTGTTCGCGCCAAGATGTGGCGGCGACGGCAGCAACGGCAGCCCTGACATCATCCCCAGTCGTCGGCCAGCCGCCCCCGTTGCCGTGCCGGCGGTACTCGACATTGGCGACGGCCCAACCGCTCTGCGTCAGGTTAAGGGCCAGGGGAGCCATGAGCGAAGCGTCGAACGCCGCACGCCAATAGCCGCCGTGGACGAGAACGGCTACACCCTGGGGAGGCGCGTCACCGGCAGGATCCCAGCACTCAACGGTCTGTTGATTGTGGGGCCCGTACGCCAGCTGCAACGCAGGAGCAACAAGTCCTGATGACATGCAAGATTCCTTATCGTAGGGCTGGCGCCGGGAGAATGAGACTCCCTGCGCCAGCACACTGTTCGGCTATCAAGCACCGGGAACTGAGCCCGGCGGCAGGAAGTTCACGTCGTGGAGGGCGGAACGGCGGACTACTTCTTCCGGATCTGTTAGGTCATGCAGTTCGTCGAAGAGCTCGGACAGCTTGCCGGCCGGACTGACCCAGAATAGCGACTTCCCGGGAGTTTCGCCCTTGTTGTAGTAAGCATGGGGCAGGCCCATCGGCATACGAACGGTGTCGCCGGGACCCGCCGTGGTCCACCCTCCGTCGAGGTATAGCGTGTAGACGCCTTCCATGATGAAAATGTGCTCATCCTGCGTGGGATGGACATGCGGGGGAACTCCGGTGCCCGAGGGATCGAGAGACAGCCACGCGAAGCTTGATGAGCTTTCGACCTTGGCGAGGTATGTGTGGCCGAGTACGTTCCACGTCTTATTTCCCATGGCCTCGCTGGCCAGGGTGATGCCCTTGGGCAGGTCACCGAGAATAATTTCCTGGTCTTGCTGCAGTTCCACAATCGGTCCTTTCGTCGAATATGAGGTGCCGCCAGCATGGCAGACGAAAAATCAATATGCAATAGCTATTGCGATCGCAAAAAACGCTACATATGATTTGAGTCACGCTCTTGTCGGCTAGTTCCGACGTCAAAGCATCCGCCAAGCCACAGCACTCCTTCGACCAGCTGTGGCACCGCCCGACATCGAGGAAACGAGGGGCAAATATGAGCAAGTCAGTACGAGGAATGACCGTCCACACTTTGGGAACCGGAGGTGGTCCCATTGTCTCGGGCAGCCGCGCCGGCACCAGCACTGTCGTCAAGGTAGACGACGCGGCTTACGTCATCGACTGCGGCATGGGCAGCATACGCAATTATCGTTCCAGTTGTGCGTGGTCGGACCTGAGGGGGATATTCCTCACCCACCACCATTCAGACCATATCTACGATCTAGGTTCGTTCTTAGTGACAGGATGGCAGGTGCCGGGCGAGTCGTTCAGCCGCCCAATCGAAGTCTTTGGCCCCGGACGTCCAGCGCGGGTTCCTGCCCTGGATGCTGAGCATGCAGTTCAGATCGGCGCTCGGATTGGTGGGCGGGCAATGACCGCAACAACCGAAGTAGTTGATGCCCTGTTGGATAAGGTATTTGCTTCCGACATCTGCATTCGAATGGCGGACGAAGGGCGCGAGGAGCCGCACCACTGGGTCACTGCACACGATATTGAGATCCCGGCAGCTGCCAATGCGGATCCGGTCGAGGCGCGGCATCCGCAGATGGATCCGTTCGAGGTGTACCGGGATGAGCTGGTAACCGTGACGGCAATCCTCGTGGACCACCGGCTCTGCTTTCCCGCCTTCGCCTTCAGAATCGATTCCGCTTACGGGTCGGTGGTGGTGTCGGGCGATACGGCATACTCCGAAAACTGCATCCGGCTGGCGCGCGGAGCGGACCTTCTGCTGCACGAAGTCATGGACCTGCAGGCGATCCTGGCAACGTTCCCGGATGGTCCCACTCGCGATGGGATCGAGATTCATCTGCGTGAATCGCATACGTCGTTTGATGAGGTTGGCAAGGTGGCCCAGGCCGCCGGCGTCGGGCAACTGGTGCTGCATCATATTGTGCCGAATACGCCGGGTGCGGCAGACGTCCAGAAGATGCAGGAGGTGGCCAGCCTGGACTTTGACGGACCTGTCCATGTGGCCGAAGACAATGACTGCTTTTTGGTTCCGGTCGTGCCTGAACACGAAACGCCGCTGGAGAAAGCCGAGGCAGCCGCATGACTACCCAGAGCCAGATCCCGCCGCATACCCTTCGCGCCGCGGTCAAGTACGGAAAAATGAACCGCCGTGCCTGGCTGGTGACCGGCGCCCTGGTGGTCTTTCAGATCATCAACTTTGCCGACAAGGCCGTGATCGGGTTGGTGGCTGACCCGGCCATGCGCGATCTCGGACTCACTGCCGGTGAGTTCGGATTCATTGGCAGTGCGTTTTTCTTCCTGTTCGCCATCGCCGCCATCGCTGTCGGATTCCTTGCCGGGAAGGTGCCCACCCGGTGGATCCTCCTGGTCATGGGCGTTTCCTGGGCGGTACTGCAGTTCCCCATGCTGTTTGGAGGTGGCGCAGCGGTGTTGCTGGTCACCCGCATTCTACTCGGCGCGGCCGAGGGGCCGGCGACTCCGATCAGCCTGCAGCACGTACACGGCTGGTTCTCCGCTAAGGAGCGAGGCCTTCCCAGCAGCATGGTCGCCATCGGCTCGACACTGGGGCCGATCGTCGCGGCACCTGTCCTCGCATGGATTATTGCCAACCCCGCCCTTGGCTGGCGTTGGGCCTTTGGGTTCCTTGGCATAGTCGGCCTCCTGTGGTCACTGTGCTGGCTGTTTATCGGACGTGAGGGACCTTATAGCCACACCTCCCGTCAAACCGCGGAATCCGAAACGGACGATTCCGTCGAAGAAGCAAAGCAGGAAGAGGCCGGATCAGCGGTCGGGCGGCCCCGCCACGGGGAAAGCATTGCGGATAAGGCGGACCTGCTTAAGATCGTGCCGATCCGCCGTGTCCTTGGAACGCGCATGTTCGTGGCCGCCGTTCTGGCCGGAGCCGGCTGTTTCTGGGCACAAGGCTTCCTGACAACTTGGTCTCCGAAGTACCTGGCGTCGGTCGTCTCTTTGTCGCCCGAGATGATCGGTCTCGTCTCAACGTTCCCTTGGGTCTTTGGCGCAGTAGCACTTCTGGTGCTCGGGTACGGGTCGCGCTTCCTGATGCGGAAGGGCGTGACGGTCCGTTGGGCTCTCGGAGCGCTCTTCGGCGCCACTCTGCTGTGCTCCGGAGCGTGCTTCCTGCTGCTGCCACATCTTGGCGGTGCCGCTGCCGTCGTCGCAGTAACCGTCGGTGCCGGCCTTGCCATGACTTACCCGCTGGCCCCGACCGCGTTGGCTTTCTCCGTGTGTTCAAAGCAGAGGGCAGCGGTCATGGCGACGCTGACGGGTTTTGCCTCGATGGGCGGCGTCGTGGCGCCCGCCATGGTGGGCATGCTCATGGACAATGCCGGCTACCTCCCGGCGCCCAAGGGCGTCGCGGACTCAGCAGAGATGGCTGCCCGCCTGGCCGAGGGGATGAATTCGTCCTTCTGGATGATCGGCATCTACTTGGTGGTGGTCGGTGCCATCAGCATCCTGTTGCTGAACCCCGACCATACGGCTGTGCGCCTCCAGGAGCGCTTCGCCTATAACGGCTAATAGTCATTGGAATGTCGCTGCCCATCGGCGTCGTTGCCTGATGGGCAGCGATGCCATGTCCGGAGTCTTTTCTGATCCCAAATTTCTTGATTATTCTAGACGATCGTAAAATTTACGACATATGATGGGTGGGTAGAAAGAAACGTCGGTCAGGAGAGGGAACCGTGGGCCACGAAGAAGTCACTCCAGTAGTGAGCGCGAGTATCGACCGAACAGTGGAGTGGGTCGACACTGATGCCGCTGGGCATCAGCATAACTCTGCGGTGATGCGCTGGGTGGAGGCCGCCGAGGCGGAATTGTTTCGTCAACTCGCTGTTCCAGACTACTTTCCGAGTGCGCCGCGCGTGCAGCAGATCATCAACTACCGGTCCAAACTCTGGTTCGGCCAGCGCATTACTGCGACATTGGCTTTGGAAGGGATTGGCCGTACATCGATGACGTTCGCGTTCGAGGTGCACGGCCATCCGCACGAGAAGTCCGACGGCGGCCTGGCGGCTTATGGAACGTTCACCACCGTTTTCGTCCCTCAGGGGGCGGAGCGAGCGCAGCCGTGGCCGGAACACATGCGTGCCGCCCTGTTGGACTTTGACCGCACCCAATTAACCGCAACCAATTGATTGTCGCCCTCAGAAGCACTCTAGTTCTTCAGAAAGAGACCAAATGACTGTCCATACGCAGGAAAATTTTGGTGGCACGGTAACGCGCAATACGCCGGGACATGTTCAGGAAAAGGTAGGGACGCGTCGGCCGGAAAATGTGGCCGAACTTGTCGGTTCCACGTTGGCCCGGCTCGGTGCCGGACATGTCTTCGGGGTGGTCGGCAGTGGCAATTTCGTCGTCACGAATGCGCTGCGCCGTTCAGGAGTTCCCTTCACAGCGGCGCGGCATGAAGGTGGCGCTGCGACTATGGCGGATGCGTACGGACGGATGTCCGGCAAGGTCGGAGTCGTTTCCACGCACCAGGGGTGCGGATTGACCAACGCGGTGACGGGTATTGGGGAGGCGGCCAAAAGCCGCACGCCGATGATCGTGCTTACAGCCGATACTGCGGCGTCGGCGACTCGGTCGAATTTCAACATAGATCAGGACGCCCTGGCTCGTAGTGTTGGCGCCGTGCCCGAACGGATACACTCCCCGGAGAGCGCAGTCGCAGACACGGTACGGGCTTACCGCACCGCGGTGAATGAGCGGCGCACTGTAGTTCTGTCGCTGCCTACCGACCTCCAGTCCGTTCGAATCGATGTCGCTGCGGGCGGGCAAGTATCGCCGCTCGATCCGCCGCAGCCGGTCAGGCCGAATGCGACGGCCGTTACAAGGCTCGCCGAACTGATCCGACGGGCCCGGCGACCGGTCTTCGTGGCCGGTCGAGGCGGCCGCGGCGCAGGCCAGGAGATTGCAGCGCTGGCCGAGATCTCAGGTGCGCTCGTGGCGACCTCGGCCGTCGCGCACGGCCTGTTCAAGAATGATCCATTCAACCTTGGCATCTCCGGTGGGTTCTCTTCGCCGTTTACGGCGGAAACCATTTCAGGCGCTGACCTGATTGTCGGCTGGGGCTGCGCCTTGAATATGTGGACGATGCGGCACGGGTCACTGATTTCGGCGGACGCGAAGGTCGTCCAGGTGGATGTGGAAGACTGCGCCCTTGGAGCTAATCGCACGATCGACCTAGGTGTGCTGGGCGACTGCGCAGAAACAGCGGCAGCGGTGCAGGCAGAGCTGCAGGCAGCAGGATATAGCACCCCCGGTCAACGTAACCAGGAGATGGCCCAACGGATTGCCGCTGAAGCACGTTGGACCTCGGTAGCGACCGAAGACCTGTCCACCCCGGAAGCCATCGACCCACGGACCCTGAGCCGGGAGTTGGACAAACTGCTGCCCACCGAACGCATCGTGGCCATCGATTCCGGCAATTTCATGGGATACCCCAGCACGTACTTGGACGTCCCCGACGAATTCGGTTTTTGCTTTACTCAGGCGTTCCAATCCATCGGCCTGGGGTTGTACACAGCTATCGGCGCTGCTGCCGCGCGGCCGGACAGGCTGCCGGTGCTCGGCACCGGCGACGGCGGATTCCTGATGTCCATTGCCGAGCTGGAAACGGCAGTCAGGAAACATATTCCATTGGTGGTCATCGTTTACAACGACTCCGCCTACGGGGCTGAAGTCCACCATTTTGATGCCAGCGACGAGGACCTCGAAGTGGTGCGGTTCCCACTGACAGACATTGCGTCGATCGCCCGTGGGTACGGCGCCGAAGGAATCGTAGTGAAGGGTGTCGGGGATCTGGAGGCTGTCTCCGGTTGGCTGGCCGGACGGCGAGAGACTCCGCTGGTCATCGATGCCCGTATTGCTTCCGACGGCGGCGCGTGGTGGCTTGCCGAAGCGTTCAAAGGCCACTGACGGTCAGCCGTCGCCAACCCTTAAGATAGGCCCAAATGCAGGCATCCAGGCAAGAAACGAGAACACAGGACATGATTGCCGTTCCGGCGCCACCGCTCCGGCACCAGCAGCTTATCCTCACCATTTACGGCCTCTACGGGAGGGGAGGCGGAGCGGCTCTGCCCATCTCGGTGCTGATCGACATGCTCGGGGATCTGGGCCATGACGCTCCCGGCGTGCGCTCAGCGGTGTCACGTCTAAAGGCCAAAGGCGTCTTGAACAGCGTCAAAGCCGGCGGCGTGGCTAAGTACGAGTTGTCACCACGCTCGCTGGAAATGGTGAATGAGGGCGACGAACGCATTTTCGCGCCTTACAGGGGGACGCCGGACGGCGACTGGGTGCTGGCGATTTTCTCGGTTCCTGAATCGATGCGTGATCGCCGGCACCAGCTGCGTACCGAACTGACCAGGCTGGGCTTCGGCGCTATGGCTCCTGGCGTGTGGATTGCCCCGTCCGGTGTATGTGAGGGCGCCAAGCGTCGGCTGGCAGCCCGGGACTTGGCCGAGTACGTGGAGTTCTTCACCGGGAACTATTCCGCAGAGGGGGATATGCGGAGCAAGGTAGCCAAATGGTGGGATCTGGAGGCGCTGGGCGTCCAGATTTCCGAGTTTATGGACTATTACCGGAATTCGCTCACCGACTGGACGAAATACGTGGGAGAGGATCCAGCAGCGGCGCTGGCCGCATCCTCAGAAGAACTTCGCCGTGATGCGTTCCGGTACTACGTTCCGATGCTGACCTTGTGGCGCCGTCTCCCGTATCGGGACCCAGGCCTGCCGCTCGAATACTTGCCGGAGGGATGGCAGGGCCCGGAAGTCCGGAGTATTTTCTTCGGGGTGCACAGGTTGATCGCCCCCATGGCGGAGGCTTACGCAATGTCCCTCGTGAACAAGGCCGAGGCCGCTTAGGGGACCCGGACAAGGAGGCTTCAAGCTGTTGATATGTAAGCTGTCGCTGTGAGTGGCTTTACTCTGAAACAGTTGGAGTATTTCGTGGCGGCTGTGCAGACGGGCAGCCTCAGCGGCGCTGCCCGGCTATGCCATATATCCCATGCAGGGATTTCCAACGGGCTTAACGAACTGGAGCGTACCGTCGGGACACAGCTGCTTGTCCGTCGGAAGGCCAAGGGCGTGGTTGCGACCGCTGCCGGCCGGGCAATGCTGCCGCTGGCCAGAAACATCCTAAAGGATGCTGCCGGAATTGATCTGCTCGGGCAGTCCGGACAGCAGGAGCTGACTGGGGAACTGTCGGTCAGTTGTACCCTGGCATTGTCGCCGGTGCTAATTCCCCTGATTGCTTCAACCTTTGCCGAACGCCATCCGAAGGTCGACTTGGTTTTCCGGGAGGGGATCGGGGCAGAGGTGCTGCAGGCGGTGCGGGACGGCCAGGTGGATGCGGGCCTCGTGTTTCAGCGCCAGATGCCGGACGATTTGGAGTCAATCAATATCTGCCCGATCCAGGTCAAGGTTGCCCTGCCGGCTAACCATCCGCTGGCGACTCGCACGAACATCTCGCTGGCCGAACTGGCGGATGAGCCAGCCATCACGCCGGACGGGCCGGCTCTGCAAGCCATGTTGGCCGTGATGCGGGAAGCGGACGTGGAACCGAACATCCGCTGGACCTTTGCCAGTCCGGAGACTATCCGGGCCATGGTGGCACGGGGCTTTGGGTATTCCCTGCTTTATGTCTTTCCTCCGGCATCGGAACCCGGCAGCCCGCCGGTAGTTGCTGTGCCGGTCAGCGACCGGCTCTCCCGCAATGCCCTTGTTATCGCCTTGCCGCCTCGTCGGCAGAAGATAGGCAAGGTGGATAAGCTCGCGGAGATCCTTCGCAGCGACGCGGTCAGGACGTTGACCGGCTAAGAACATCGGTTATGCGCAGATGTCTTTCCTGCATGGCGCTAAACCCTTGTCAGGCGAATTCCCGCCGGAGCTTCATGGACTGAAGCGTGCTCAGGTCCTGATCAACGAATACGGACACCCGCGCCAGCAGTAGGTGATGTGTCGGCGCACCCCCTTTCCATCGGTTCGCAGACGGCATCGTTGCGGCGCGAGCGCGAGGACTCCGTTTTTAGCAGTGCGCCGGTAACACGGCGTGGAACCTTTAGCGCCTGCGGCGCGCTGCAAGCCCGTGTCAGGCTCCAGGAGTTGTACCTCGCATGCGCCCCGTGCTCCTGGATGCGGGCGAGGATATTGAAAGCTGAACTTACATTATTGCCCTTTAATAACTGTTTTACACGGGTGACCCGTGTCACAGAAACTGAAAACGCAAAGTTCCTAGAAGCGCAATCAGCTTTCAGCTTTCGCGCCGGCCGGAGGCCCGACCGGGGCAGCTCCAATCTCAGCGCTAGTCCCCGTAGGAGGGCATCGATGCCAATCGAAAACAGATCATCTACCTTGGGTTCCGCCGAATACTCGACGGATCTTCGAAAGTCCCTGGGGGGAGTTCCTGCTTCGGGGACCCATGTAATCCTTTTGGGTACGCAGGGTGGGCCGATACCCGGGGAGCGTGCCGCCACTTCCAGCGCCTTGGTCGTTGACGGAAGTATTTACATCGTTGATGCGGGAAGCGGTCTTCCGGTGCGCTTCTCTGAAGCCGGTCTCCGCTTCGATCAGGTCCGTGGAATGTTCATCACGCATCTGCATTCGGACCATTATTCGGATTACTTCAACTTTTTCATGCTCAACTGGACCAACTGGGACTCGGACGAGCAAACTGTTGAACTGTTTGGTCCCGGACGTGCTTCCGCCTGCGGCCCTGAGGATTCACAAGTGCCGGGGCTCCCTGACTACTCCGATACTCCCGTCATCACCCCGGAGCTGCCGACACCGGGCCTGCGTGACATGACCGAGTTGTTTATCCGGGCAAATGCTTATGACATTAATGAACGCCTTCGCTCTACCCGACGGAAGGACGGGAGGGCTCTCGACTTTACCGGGGTCTTCGGGGCACCCATGTTCAGAACGAATGACATCGTGGTCCCCGCCGGTGCCAGCGTAAGCAACCCATCACCGGACTGCGAGGGGTTTCTCGTGTACGAGGATGAAAAGGTGCGGGTTACGGCCACCCTGGTACATCACCCACCTGTGTTTCCTGCATTCGCATTCCGGTTCGATACCGACCACGGATCCGTGGTCTTCAGCGGCGACACCAGTCCCTGTGCAAATCTCATAGAGCTCGCACAGGGTGCGGATGCACTCGTCAACGAAGTGATGGCGGTTGATCCAGCGATAGCGCGGTTCAAGGGCACGCGTATCTACTCGACCATGGCCCATCAGTTTCTGAGTGCGCATACCCCCTTGGTTGGCAGGGAGGCCGGGGACGGGCTCCCGGCGATTCCGGGAGTCGGAACCGTAGCGAGAACGGCTAACGTCAAGTCCCTCGTTCTCAACCACATCTATCCCGGAGACGGCACCGTTTCCGACGAAGAATTCCTTCACGGAGCCGCGTCCGAATTCGAAGGAATCGTTGTTGTAGGTCGAGATCTACTCTCGATTGACGTATCGAGCATCGCGTCCGATCACTCAGCCGAGTGGCGCGTCCCAGCTGGCCTGCCCCTGGGTTGACGGAAAATTCAGCCGCGGAGGCGAAGGAATGAGTGGTGCAGCGGCGCCCCAAGGCATAGTCCTCTTTGGAACTGATCCTCTCGGGGTTGCCATGACTGCTCTTTGCTCCTCCCGGGCATTGGACGTACAGCCGGCAGATCCCGCCCATAAGGCTTGGCCGGCCCGGCTGCTCAATTGACCGAGCTGTTCCAGGCTCAAGCGGTCTTATCGCATTCGATCCCGTCCCTCAGGCGGGACTCCTAGATCCAGGAGATTTATACTATGAGCAATATGGAATTCAACGGCCGGTCAACGGTCGGAGTCAATAAGGTCGTAATCGCTCTGGCCTTCTTGGCTGTGCTCACCGACGGCTTCGACACCGCGATCCTCGCCATGCTTGTGCCCCACCTGGCCCAGGACTGGGCAACGACGCCTGCCGCATTCACTTATCCGCTGGTGCTTACCAACCTGGGCGTCGTAATTGGCTACCTCTCGTGCGGTGCCCTGGCTAAACTGCTGGGCCAGAAGCGCCTGCTGGTCCTCGGTACCGCCCTATTCGGCGTCGCGACGATCCTCACCGCTGCCACATTGCCCATGGAATCAATGGGCGTCCTCAGTATTACCCGGGCTATCACAGGGCTAGGTCTGGGGGTTGTTCTCCCCATGGCCGTTATTGTCGGAACCCAAAACGGACCGGAGGCCAAGCGCCAGCCTCTGGCAGTGATGGTCACCATGGGATTGATCAGCGGGGCCACCGTGGCCGGCTTCACTGGGGGGCTGCTCATCGAGGGCCTTGGCTCAAACGGTGTCCTTTGGGTGGCAGGAGTCATGCCTCTCGTCATCGCTATCCTCCTACAAATGTACGTGCCGGCGACTTCCGACCGGCCCGCCGTCAACTCCAAGGCCGGCGCCCCGAGCACGGGAATAGCCGCCATCTTCGCCGGAGACCATCGTCACGCAACCTTCTTGCTCTGGACAGCGACCTTCCTCATCTTCACCGTCACATACACGCTGAAGTCCTGGCTTCCGACCCTGTTCACCGACTACGGTTTGTCCAAGCTGGACGCGGGGCTGGGATTGGCATACTACAGCCTCGGCGGTGTGGTGGCCGGTCTGGTGGTGATGCTGCTCTCCGCGAAAATCGGTACAGCACGTGCACTTGTTCTGATGTCCACCATCGGTGCTCTCGCGACAGCAGCACTTGCTACCTTCTCAGTCGAAACCGCACTGCTCATGGCGATCACACTCATCGCCGGGGCCGGCATCACGGCAGGCTCGATAGGGCAAACCGCAATCGCCGTATCGATCTACGAAGCCTCGGTGCGAACGACCGGCGTTGGATGGTCTGCTGCGGTCGGACGAATGGGATCCATTCTGGGCCCAACAGTGGGAGGTGTTCTCCTCGCACTGTCCTGGCCCGCGCAAAACATCGTTTTGCTCCTGACTGCTCCCATCATCATCACTACTATTTGCTGGCTCATTCTGCCCAAGCTGTCCAACCGGGTAGGAAAAGATGTCGACTCGTCGCCGACCCCCAGTGAGACCACTCCCGCAGGAGCTTAATCACCGCCAGTAGGAAAACCACCTTCTATGTTGCATAGAGACCTTAGGGAAAAGGAAGTGGGCACCGTTCATTCCGGATCCCATTTCCTTTCCCAGTGGCATTCCCGCGATGAAACAGTGACTCAACCAAAGCTGACCAGGCATATGGCGGGAGACGCAGGTACCCCTGCGGACAGCCTCCGACCAACGAACGCAGGGTATATGCGTCGTAGGCGCTTGAGTCTCGAGCGTAACTATCCTGACCGCCTAAGGCCTCTAGGGCTGGCGATGATCCATTATTCGTTCTGATCGACGCGGGCTTGGATGGCGTTCAGTATGAATGCCGCCCGGCTCACTCGAGATGATGAATGCGGGTGACGGATGGTTACACGCAGCAAGGGCACTAACAGTGGCGGGAGGCCGCTTAGGAAACCTTAAGAAAGGGCCTCAAATGAGTGTTGCCCGGCTGGTTCTCACCGGCCGGGCAACACTCGCATGAATCAACGCTCTGGAATTACTGCGATTCCCTGAATTTCGATCAGCGCCTCTTTCTGCCAGAGCCTGCTAACCCCGATGCCGGCCATGGCAGGGTATTCGGTTCCGGCCATTTCGCGCCATAGCTTGCCGATTTCCCGACCGTTGGCCATGTAGTCATCCACGTCGGTCAGGTAGATGGTCACGCTGACGAGGTCTTCCGGGCGTCCACCGGCTTCGGCCAGTGTGGCCAGAACGTTGGAGAACGCTTGGCGGAATTGATCAACGATGCCGCCGGGGACGATGTTCATGTCCTTGTCCAGGGCGGTCTGGCCGCCAAGGAAGACCGTGTTGCCGGCGAGAATCCCGTGGGCGTAACCGGAAGGCTTCGGCAGCGAATCCGGGTTGATAGTGCGGTTCCCGACCGCGGTCTGGTTGCTCATCTGTGCCTCCTTGGCATCGGTTATCTGGATCCAAGATTTTTGAGAAAAACCTCTGGTGCAGATCCTTTCGATCGTGCTACCTTGAGCATATGTGACGGCCGTAAAAAAGTCGATACATCAGATCAAAGGAGATTCTAGAGATGAAACTGGCCACGGTCCGTACCGGCCCAGCAACGACGACGGCGGCAATCCAGCTACGTTCGGATGCTTATCTGCCGCTTCCTGCCAGTGACGTTGGCGCCTTGCTTGCCGACCCGTGCTGGCAGGCGAAGGCTGAAGAGGCTCTGGCGGCCGCGGCGGCTTCCGACAGTGTTCCTTACACGGCCGCGGACGTGGCACCGCTGCTGCCGCAGGCCGGAAAGGTCATCTGCTGCGGCCTGAACTACGGCGACCACATTCAGGAAATGGGCCGGGAGTTGCCGGAATACCCCACTCTCTTCGCCAAGTTTGCTGACACGCTTGCCGGTCCTGCCGATGATTTGACGGTGGAAGGCAGTACCCGGGTGGACTGGGAAGCGGAGCTGGCCGTGGTGGTCGGTGCGACGTTGACCCGGGCCGATGAGGCAGAAGCCGAGGCCGCCATCGCCGGTTACACGGTGGCCAATGACGTTTCCATGCGTGATTGGCAGAACCGCACGCTGCAGTGGTTCCAAGGCAAGGCCTTTGACGGGACCACGCCTGTCGGGCCGGTCATGGTGACGCCCGATGAATTCGACGGCGGCGGCTTCGAAGTCCGCGGCTACGTCAATGATGAACTGGTCCAGCAAGGCCACACGCGAACCTTGGTGTTCGGCCCGGCACGCCTGCTTTCCTACATTTCCCAATTCACAACCCTCCGCCCGGGAGACCTCGTGCTGACCGGGACCCCCGGGGGAGTGGGGATGGGCATGACCCCGCCGCGCTTCCTCACTGACGGCGACGTAATTACCACCGAGATCGACGGCATTGGACGCCTGGAGAACCGCGTTCTGATCCGCCAACCTGCGTTCCACTAAGAAGGAGAAGACATGACTGAGACAGCAACCGGATACCGCCTCGAGGGCGATAACTCCATCTACGCCGCCAACGACGGCAAGGTGGTACCCGTGGTAACCCGAGCAGGCAGTGAAGACACCAACACCGCCCAGTCAGGCGACTGCGTCCGGGTTTCCGGCGTCAGTATCCAGCACACCCCCGCCACCAAGATCTGGTTCGGCCAGGTCTCCAACGTCCCCGGCTACCGCTCGCTGCCGCACCACCATGGCGAAGCGGAAACCGGGGGCTACGTACTCCGCGGCCACGGCCGCATCTACTTCGGTGATAATTACTCCGAATTCATCGATATGAAGGCAGGCGACTGGGTCTTCGTGCCGCCGTTCATGCCGCACGTCGAAGCGAACATGTCCGTCACCGAAGAGCTGGTTTGGCTGACCGCCCGCACGCCGGAAAACCTCGTGGTCAACCTGGATGATGTAGCCGACGAAAAGCTGGAAGGATACCGCCGGGCATGAACACGCTAACCGGATCCCTGACAGCCGAGACTTTCCTCCGCGCCATTGAGCTCGACGCCGTAGTACCCGAGGTCTTCGACGAGGCCTACGAGGCCACCACCCAGTATGTGCCGTGGCCCAAAGCCTATGGTGGAGATATGGTGGCGCAATCCGCGGCAGCGATGATGCGCTCGGTCGGCGTGGACCGCCAGCTGCATTCGATGCACAGCTACTTCATGCGGCCGGTCGACATCGGTGCCGTAGTCCGCTACGAGGTGGAGAACCTACGCGACGGCCGGGGCTATTCAACCCGCAGCGTTCGCGGCTACCAAGGCGGCAAGACCGTGTTCGCCGCTATGGGATCGTTTCAGGTGCCTGAGGACGGCCCGGAGTTCCAAGCCGAAATGCCGGCAGCAGTGGAGCCCGAGTCGCTGCGCAGTGCGGCCCAGGTACTGGACGGCGTCGACGGCGATGCCGCGGCCTACTGGGCAGCAGGCCGCAGCTTCGACATGCGCCATGTCCCCGGTCCGGTCTACGTGCAGATTGAGGGCGAACAGACGCCGCAGCAGGCAGTGTGGGTCAAAGCCTTCGACCGCCTGCCCGACGGCCCGGATGCGCAGAGCACTGCAAACCTGCACCGTGCCGCGCTGGCCTATGTGTGCGACTACACCATCCTGGAACCGATCCTGCGGGCCAAGGGCCTGCACTGGTCCACACCCGGGCTGGCGACCGCAAGCCTGGACCACTCCATGTGGTTCCACCGTGATGGCCGTGCCGATGAGTGGGTCCTCTACGCGCAGGAAGCCGTGACCGGCCAGCGCAACCGCGGACTCGCAACCGGCCGGTTCTTCGACCGCTCGGGGCGCCTCCTGGCCACTGTTGCCCAGGAAGGCATGATCCGCGCCGGCAACTGACACCGGACGCATCCCTCCGCTTCATCCAGCATTCGAAAGGAACGCCATGGAACTATCACCATCGGCGCACGTGGACACCTTCACACGCGATAACCTGCCGCCGGCCGAGCAGTGGCCGGTACTTGAATTCACCCTGCCGGAACTGCAATACCCGGACCGGCTCAACGCTGCGACGGTCCTCATCGACGACGCGGTCGAGACCTTCGGAGCGGAGCGCCCGGCGCTGCACACTCCGGACGGGGGAACCTGGAGTTACGGCCAGCTGAAGCGGCACGCCAACCAGGTAGCGCAGGTTCTGACGGAGGACTTGGGTGTGGTGCCGGGCAACCGTGTCCTGCTGCGCGGCCCGAACAATCCGTGGCTGGTGGCCGCCTGGCTCGGCGTGCTCAAGGCCGGGGCCGTGGTTGTGACCACCATGCCGGTACTGCGTGCCAGCGAAGTCGCCAAGATCTGCGAGCTGACCGAGCCCGTTGTGGCAATTTCGGACCACCGCTTCTCGGCGGATGTCCAGGACGCGGTGAGGGCAGGCACCGCCGTCGTTACTTACGGCGCCAGCGACGATAGCGACCTTACCGCCCGTTGCGCCGCGAAGAGCGGGACCTTCAAGGATGTGCCGACGGCGGCCGACGACGTGGCGCTGCTGGGGCCGACGTCAGGCACCACCGGCACCCCGAAAATCACCATGCACTTCCATCGGGACATCCTGGCCAACGCCGACACGTTCGCACGGCACATTCTCAAGCCCACCTCAGAGGACGTCTTCGCCGGTTCGCCGCCGCTGGCCTTCACCTTCGGACTTGGCGGGCTGGTAGTCTTCCCGCTGCGCTTCGGTGCCTCGGCGTTGCTGACCGAACGGGCCACGCCGATGGATCTGGCCCGGCAGGCCGCTGCCGCCGGTGCCACCGTGCTCTTCACGGCGCCGACGGCCTACCGGGCCATCCTGAAAGAAGGCCGGGGTGACCTGCTCAAGAACCTGCGCGTCGCGGTCTCGGCCGGCGAGCATCTGCCCAAGGAAACCTGGGAAGCGGTGCACGAGGCCACGGGACTCTCGCTGGTCAACGGCATCGGCGCCACGGAAATGCTCCACGTGTTCATTTCCGCCGCCGGAGACGATATCCGCCCGGGCGCGACCGGCGTTGCCATCCCGGGGTTCCGCGCAACGATCTTCGACGAGGACGGCAACGAGGCCGCCCCGAACGAGCCCGGCCGGCTGGCCGTGATCGGCCCGACCGGCTGCCGTTACCTGAACGACGAGCGCCAGCTGAACTACGTCCACAACGGCTGGAACGTCACCGGCGACACGTTCGTGCGCGATGAGGAAGGGTACTTCTACTACCAGGCCCGCTCCGACAACATGATCGTCTCCTCCGGCTACAACATCGGCGCTCCCGAAGTCGAAGCCGCGATCGATCAGCACCCGGACGTGGTGGAGAACGCCGTAATAGGCCGGCCCGACCCGGAACGCGGCAGCGTGGTCTGCGCATTCATCGTGCTGCGCGACGGTGTCGCAGCCGATGCAGCCAAGCGCAAAGAAATCCAGGACTTCGTCAAGGCGACCATCGCCCCATACAAGTATCCGAGGGACGTGCGGTTCGTGACCGAACTGCCCCGCAATCCCAGCGGCAAGCTGCAGCACTTCAAATTGCGCGCTGCCGTCTCGGAAGAAACCACAGAATTAGCCGGCGCAGGCCAAGGCCGCTGAAAGGACAATGAAAATGAAGATCGCAATCGTCGGAGGCGGCCCGGGCGGCCTGTACTTCGGGGCACTGATGAAGCAGCTGGATCCGGCACACGAGGTGACGGTGTGGGAACGTAACGCCGCCAGCGATACCTTCGGTTTCGGCGTCGTCTTTTCAGACGAAACCTTGGGCGGGATCGGCAACGCCGATCCGGTGGTGGCTGACTACATGAGCCGCCGGTTCGCCCGCTGGTCGGACATCGACATCCACTTCAAGGACGAGACCATTACGGTGGGCGGCCAGGGCTTCGCCGCGATGAGCCGCAAGGAACTGCTGGAACTGCTGCAGCGCCGCAGTATTGAACTCGGCGTGGACGTGCGCTTCTCGACAATGGCCCCGCCAGTGGAAGAACTGGAAGCCGAATACGACCTGGTGCTTGCGGCGGACGGGGTGAACTCCCAGATCCGTGCGAAGTACGCGGACTCCTTCGGACCCAGCCTGGACCCGCGGCCCAACAAGTTCATGTGGCTGGGCACGGACCAGGTGTTCGAGGCCTTCAAGTTCTTCGTCAAGGAGACCGAGTTCGGGACCATGCAGATCCACGGCTACCCGTACTCGGACGCCGGATCCACCTTCATTGTCGAGATGCACGAAGACGTCTGGCATGCCGCCGGCTTCGACGAGACCGCCAATGACGTCTTCCCGCCCGGCGTCTCGGACGAGAAGGCGATCGCCAAAATCCAGGAAATCTTCGCCGAGGAACTTGCCGGCCACGACGTGCTGGCCAACAACTCCAAGTGGATCAACTTCACTACTGTCCGCAACCGCAGCTGGCGGCATAACAACGTCGTCCTGCTCGGCGACGCCGCGCACACCGCACACTTCTCCATCGGCTCCGGTACCAAGCTGGCCATGGAAGACTCCCTCGCACTGGCCGCCTGCCTGCATGAGCACGCGGACCTTGAATCAGCACTGGCCGCTTACGAGACCGAGCGCCGGCCGGTAGTCGAATCTACCCAGCGTGCCGCCCAGGCTTCGCTGGAATGGTTCGAGCGCATCGGCCAGTACAAGGACCAGGAACCGACCCAGTTCGCGTTCAACCTGCTCACCCGCAGCCGCCGCATCACCCAGGACAACCTGCGGCTGCGCGATCCCGAATTTGCCGACCGGGTGGATCGGCAGTTCGCCGAGTCCCAAGGGCTGACCCAGGTAGCACCCGCCATGTTCCAGCCCTACCGCATCGGCGGACTGGAGCTGAAGAACCGGGTTGTCGTCTCGCCCATGGACATGTACTCGGCTACCGACGGCGTGCCCGGGGATTTCCACAAGGTACACCTGGGCAGCAAGGCCCTCGGCGGCGCCGGGCTCATCATGACCGAAATGGTGTGTGTCTCCGCAGAAGGGCGCATCACTCCTGGCTGCACCGGTCTGTACAACGATGTTCAGCGGGACAGCTGGAAGGAAATAGCAGGCTTCGTCCACGGCAACTCTTCGGCCAAGATCGGTGCCCAGATCGGGCATGCGGGGCGCAAGGCGTCCACCCGGCTGATGTGGGACGGCATCGACGAGCCGCTCAAGTCCGGCAACTGGAAAGCGGTGGGCCCCTCGGCTTTGCCGTACGGGCCAGGCAGCCAGACGCCGCGCGAGATGGACCGCGACGAAATGGACCGGGTGAAAGCGGACTTCGTGGCCGCCGCCCGCCGAGCCGACGAAGCCGGCTTCGACCTGCTCGAGGTACACGCTGCGCACGGCTACCTGCTCTCGTCATTCCTGTCCCCGGTAGCCAACAAGCGGACCGACGAGTACGGCGGCAGCCTTGAAAACCGGCTGCGCTACCCGCTGGAGGTGTTTGACGCCGTGCGCGCCGCATGGCCGGCACAGAAACCGCTCACAGTCCGTATCTCCGCGACCGATTGGATCGACGGCGGCAACACCCTCGATGACGCGGTTCAGATCGCCAAAGCCTTCGCCGCTCACGGCGCCGACGGTATCGACGTCTCCACCGGCCAAGTGGGCAAGGAAGAAAAACCCGCTTACGGCCGCAGCTACCAGACCCCGTATGCGGACCGGATCCGACAGGAAGTGGCCGAACCGGCAGGGATCGCAGTGATCGCCGTCGGCGCCATCTCCTCGTACGACGACGTCAACTCGATCCTGCTCGCCGGTCGCGCGGACCTGATCGCACTGGGCCGTACGCACCTGTATGACCCGCAGTGGACGCTACACGCCGCCGCAGAGCAGGACTACAAGGGTCAAGGCGCGGAATGGATCCCGCAGTTCCGGGCCGGACGGCGCAAGCCGCCGAGCTCGCGTACCGACGCGGTCCGGCCCCGGCTGTCCCTGCTGCGCGAGACCGAAGACGAGCTGGCCAACGCCCACCTGCGGTGGCGCCCCGCGCGTAACGCGGAGCCTGCTTTGGTCAAGTAGTTCCCGCAGGGAAGCGGGTTCAGGTAAACATGGGTGGCGGGACAGATCCTTATGATCCGTCCCGCCACCCGAGCTCAGCAATACCAACCTCCCTTCAAGAAATGAAATGAGAAACATGTGGCAACGACGCCCATAAATGATTGGAACGTACCCCCGCGGACAACCCGCCTGGTGCTTTTTTGCTGCTGGCTGGCGATCCTGGCCGAAGGCTACGACGTCGGTGTCCTCGGCGCCGTCCTGCCCGCGCTGGCGGAATACCGAGCCTGGGACCTTTCGCCGCTGGAACTCGGCGGCCTCGGCGCTTACGCCCTGGTAGGAATGCTGCTCGGTGCCCTCTTCATCGGCACGCTCAGCGATTTGTTCGGCCGCAAGAAGATGCTCCTGCTCTCCATGGTCATCTTTACTTTGACCCAAGCCGGTGCAGCCATTGCACCCACACCGGAGATCTTCGGCCTTTTCCGCTTGATCGGCGGGCTGGGTATGGGCGGCGTCATCCCCGTCGCAGCTGCCCTGACCATCGAGTACTCAGCGCCGAAGAAACGCTCCTATAACTATGGCGTCATGTACTCGGGGTACTCCCTCGGCATTGTTGCCGCAGCCCTGGTTGCAATGTTCCTGTTGCCGACAATCGGCTGGCGTTGGGTAATCGCCTTCGGCGCGCTCCCCGTCGTTCTGCTTCCGATTATCGCCAAGCTGTTGCCTGAGTCGCTGGATTATCTGGAGGCCAAGGGCAAGCGCCCTGAAGCCGACCGGCTGGCAGCACGGCTTGGAATTGCACCTTACATTCCGGCGGTAACCGCTCCCACGACGAGTGGGGCCTTCGCGGAACCATGGTGGCGGACGATCACCGCGATGTTCTCACCCCTGTACCTGCGTTCCACTGTCTTCTTCTGGATTTCCCTGTTCTGCGGCATGGTTCTTGTCTATGGCCTGAACACTTGGCTGCCGTCCATCATGAAATCCGCCGGTTACGACCTGGGCTCTTCGCTGACCTTCCTGTTGGTCTTCAGCCTCGCCTCGGCGGCAGGTGGACTCGCCCTCGGCCGGGCTGCGGACAAGTACGGGCAAAAGCTCATCCTCGTTGCTTTCTACCTCCTGGGCGGTGGCGGCATCCTGCTGCTGATGTTCCCGGGAAATATGGTGGTGAACCTCGTATTCGTGGCCTTCGCCGGCATCGGATCCATCTCGACCTCTCTGGTCCTGACCGGCTACATTGCCGATTACTACCCGGCAAAGGTGCGTGCCACAGCCACCGGCTGGGCCCTGAGCTTCGCTCGAATTGGTGCTATCTGCGGGCCGTTGATCGGCGGCTGGATCGGCAGCGCGGCTTTGCCGTTCGAATGGAACTTCATCATTTTTGCTGCCATCGCCGTGCTGGCAGCATCCGCAGTGGCGCTCATCCCGAAGCGGCGGGAAGCACAGCCGGAGCCGGCGGTAGCCGGCGACGAAACGGTTGGCGTGACCGCAAACTAAATGCGAGCAGGCCGGGAAGGCGAACTTGTGCTTCCCGGCCTGCTGGCACGCGTCTGTGCCGCTAGTGAGTGGCGGCCAATTCGCCTCCTCTGCCCTAGTTTTTCCAGTGCGCGTGCAGCGCCGCCAGCGCCTCATTGACTAGCGCGCTCCGAACAACTCCCGCGGGCAAGGCGGCCAACACGGCGTTACTCGGAACGTCTCCGGCCAGTTGCCGGAAGACCAGCGGACGGCCTTCTGGACTCAGTGGCGACGGTTGCATCAGCAGCGAATAGGCCAGATTGCGCCCCACCACGTTGTGGATGGCTTGGACGCTGGCGGAGCGCCACCGCACCAATGGGTCCACGCCAGCCTTGGCAAATTCGGCCATAGTCCGCTGGAGGGCAGGCTCTTCGTCGATCATTATTGCCGGATACTGCGCCAACTCGGCCAAGCTCACGTTGTCCTTGGCAGCCAGCGGATGATCGGGGCTGAACACCACCTGCCGCTTCGCCTCCATGAGCAACTCGGGCGAGCAATCAGGCATTAGCTGGGCTTCGTACAGCACGCACAGCTGGGCCCGCCCCGCCAACATCGCCTCCTGTATGTCCGGCCCGGCGCCCTCGATAAAGTCCAGTTTTACCTGCGGATGCCGTGCCGTGAACCAGTCCACCAGAGGCGGGATGGCGTGCATGGCCAGCGTCCGGAACACGCCGATCACCAGCCTGCCGGACAGTTCGCCGTGCACCCGGTCCACGGCGGAGGCCAGATCGGCGATCTGTTCGGCTACCTGACGTGCACGGGTGGCGACAGTCTGCCCTTCGGCCGTGAGCGCCATGCCCTTGCCCCGCCGGCGGATGGCGAGCGTTGCGCCGACCGCCTCCTCCAACTGGGCCAACGCCAGGCTCACAGCCGCCTGCGAAACATTGCAGCGCTTGGCCGCCTCGGTTACGGACTGCGTCTCCGCCACGGCCGCGAAGTACTCCAGCTGCCGGAGGGTGATCTCCTTCATAAGCTCTCCTTGTAGGTCTGGTCAGTTATTGTAGTTCGACAAATGTGATCCGGCACACCATCCTCGAAGAAGGAACATTTTCGCCCCTTTGGAAAGGACCGGCCCCGTGCAGCATCAGGCCCCCTATGTGATCACCCTCGGCACCGCCGGCGGACCCCGCTGGTGGAAGGACCATCAGGGCACGCCGCGCTTCGGCATAGCCACCGCCGTCGTCGTCGATAACACGTGGTACCTGGTGGACTGCGGCCAGGGGGCGGGCCGCCAAGCCAATGCGGCCGGCCTCGACATGGCGAATCTGGGCGGCATTTTCATCACGCATATGCACTCGGACCACACGGTGGACCTACCCTCACTGCTGCTCTTCGGCGCGTTCGAACTGAAGAACTCCCCGCGCGGCCCCATCCCCATTGTCGGGCCGGGGGACCGCGGTAAGCTGCCGCCGCTTTCGCCTCGCGCCACCTCCGTCCCGGTGCCCGTCGCGCCGCTGCGGCCGACGCCTGGCGTTGCGGGGCTGGTGGAAGGTCTGCTCGGCGCGTATGCCACGGACTGCAACGACCGGATTTTCGATTCGCTCGCCAAGAGTCCAACCGAGCAGTTCAGGCCGCGGGAGATCACCTTGCCCGCGGGCATCGGCTTCGACCCCGACACCAATGTGGCCCCGGAGATGGAGCCCTTCGAGGTGTTCCGGGACGCGAACGTTACCGTGACCGCCATCCTGGTTTCGCACCACCCGACGGCACCCGCCTTTGCCTTCCGGTTCGATACCGAGTCCGGCTCCGTGACCATCTCGGGCGACACCGCCCCCTGCACCAACATGGTGCGCCTGGCCAGCGGCACGGACCTGCTGCTGCACGAGGCAATCAATCTGGAAATTCTCGCCCGCCAGTACTCGGACGCGGAGATGCTCCAGGCCACCATGGACCACCACCGCCGGGCCCACACAACGGCTGCGGAGGCCGGCCAAATTGCGTACGACGCCGGTGCGCGCCACCTTGCGCTGCACCATCTGGTTCCGAGTTATTCACCACCGGAGGCCTGGGCCGAGGCCCGCTCCACCTACAACGGGACCTTGAGCATCCCCGACGATCTCGAGGTCATCCCTTTCGGCCGCCACGACACCGAAGTGCTGGCCACGCCCGTCACCGCCGGCAGCGCAGCCGCCCGGTAAAGAGTAAGGACACGTCATGACCACTCAGCCGCAGAATCCGGTTGTACCCGGCGGAAGCTATACCGCGGGCCCGCGCGAAATGCGCAGGATCCTCTTCTCCAGCTTCCTGGGCACCGCCGTCGAATATTACGACTTCATCCTCTACGCAACCGCCGCCGGCATTGTGTTCAACCAGGTGTTCTTCGCCGGTATGGACCCGAACCTGGCAATCCTCGTTTCCTTCGGCACCCTCGCCGTGGGGTATATCGCCCGTCCGTTGGGCGGCTTTATCTTCGGCCATCTTGGCGATCTGCTGGGGCGCAAGGCAATCCTCGTTGGTACTGTACTGATGATGGGCATCGCGTCCACGCTCATCGGCCTGCTGCCGACGAGCGAACAGATCGGCGTCTGGGCTCCCATCCTGCTGGTTGCCCTCCGCCTGTTCCAGGGCATCGCCGTTGGCGGCGAATGGGGCGGGGCGATGCTGCTGGCCTTTGAGAACGCGAAGAAAGAGTCCCGCGGATTCGCGTCGGCCTTCGCCTACATGGGCGCACCTGCCGGCACCATCCTCGGCACACTGATGCTTTCGGCGATGACAACGCTGCCGGACGGACAGTTCCTGGAGTGGGGCTGGCGAGTGCCTTTCGTTCTCTCGGCTGTGCTGATGGGACTGGCGATCTTCATCCGGATGCGCGTCTCGGAGTCCCGGGTCTTCAAGGAAATCTCGGCGAAGAGCGAGGCAAAGAAGAAGCGTGTTCCGGCAGCCGAGCTGTTCCGCGAGCATCCCAAGTCACTGCTGATCGCCGTCGCCTCCGGGCTCTCCGGCCAGATGGCACAGGGCCTGATGGGCGCCTGGGCTATTTCCTACGCGGTGCAGCAGGCCGTGCTCGCACCGGGAGAGGTGCTGAACCTCAAGGCCCTTGGCGGCGTCAGCACGATCGTGATGATCATCATTGCCTCCAAGCTCTCCGACCGGCTGGGCCGCCGCAAGGTTCTGATTTGGGGCAACATCGGCGCCATGCTGCTGGCCTTCCCCGTCATGTCCCTGCTGGAAATGGGTTCGACCGTGGCGTTCATGCTCGCGATTTTCCTCGGGCTGTCAGCTGTCCAGGGCTTCACCTCCGGGCCGTACGGTGCTTTCGTGGGCGAGCTATTCCCGACGTCGGTACGCTATTCCGGCACCTCCATCGGCTACCAGCTGGCCTCCACCCTGGGCGCCGGTTTCACGCCATTGATTGCGACGGCGCTGGTAGTCGCCGGCGGCGGGTCCCTGTGGATGGTGGCGTGCCTCTGGATCGCGTTCTCCGGGATGAGCCTGGTGGCCCTGCTTGCGGCGAAGGACCGGTCCGGCCAGGACATCCAGCAGCTGGACGAGCCTGCGGCGGCAGCGGCCCCAGAGACCAGCACTTCCATACAGAACGACGGCGAAACAGCAGCTGTACGGGCCTAAGAACCAGTAGCTGTACGCGGGCGGCCGGGAAGATGCAACTCTTCCCGGCCGCCCGCGCGCGTCGTACTCGACCCGCGCGGTCAGTCGCTGGGGAACTCCATGACACGCCACTCGTCGATCAAGCCGTCCCGGACGGAAACCTGCCACAGGGCCGGGCCATTCAACTCCGGGACGCTGCATTCGGACCGGCCCAGCACTTCCACCCGTCCGTCCGCCACGACCCGCACTTCGTCAAAAAAGTTAAGGTAGTCCGGAAAAGCCGCGAAGAACCGGCGCCAGGCGTCGATGCAGGCGTCCTTGCCTTCGATCGCCGCGCCTGACGTATCAATGAAGCGATGGCCCGGCGTCATCAACGCGGCTAGACCACCGACATCCCGCCGGTTGATCGCGTCGTTGAAGGCCCGCACAATAGCTTCTTCGTCCCGCATGCGATAAAGAGTACCGGGGAAGCGCGAGGGCCGGCCGGGACGATAGGTTCGTCCCGGCCGGCCCTTGGCTCCTCAACTCATCTACGCCACATGCTCCAGATGGGCGCGGACTCTGGTGCCGTCCTCGTTGAGCCAGCCTTGCTTGCCCGCATACGAGATCATCCCGTCGAAGCCCTCGCTCCACTGGGCTAGGTCATCCGGCCCACTGCGGCGAAGCCTCTCCACGACCAGCCAGGCGTGCTCGCCTTCCACCGTTCCCAAGCCCCTGGCCTGCAGCGCGGCAGAAATCCCATTCACGTCCACGCCGTGGGCACGCACAGCAAGCTCACGGAGGTTTTCAACGTCCTGCACGGATGCGTCCCCGGCAGACTGGACCTCCACATACATCAGGCACGCTCCTGTTCCAGCGCTGCCTGCTGCCGTTCGGCGATGGTCTGGTTTCCCTTGGACCAGTGCGTGGTCGGAACCTCACGGATAATCACCGTGGTGTTTTCGGGAAGCGCGCCGACGGATTCTTCCGCGGCCCGGTGCAGCGCAGCGGTCAGTTCCCGCAGCTGCTCCGGGGTGCGGCCCTCAGCAATGGACACATCAATCAGTGGCATTCTTTTCTCCTATGCACGCATGACGAACGGGTCCGCTACAGGGCCCTCATCGGTGTTGATCCAGACACTCTTCAACCGCGTGTATTCGTGCATTGACTCCAGCCCGTGCTCGATGCCCACGCCGCTGTTCTTGAATCCCTGCCGCGGTGACATCGGCGACATGGCGCGGTAGGTGTTGACCCAGACGGTGCCGGCTTCCAGACGGCGGCTCATCCGGTGCGCCCTGGCCAGATTCTGCGTCCAAACGCCGGCGGCAAGGCCGTACTGCGTGTCATTGGCCAAGCGCAGGACCTCTTCCTCGGAGTCGAAGGGCATGATGGCCGCGACCGGTCCGAAGATCTCCTCGCGGACCACGCGCATGGAATTATCGACGTCGGTCAGGACAGTCGGCGCGTAGAAGTAACCGGGCAGATCAATCTCGGGCCGGCCGCCGCCGGTCAGTACCTTGGCGCCTTCCGAGACGCCCAGTTCGACGTAGGAGCCGACCTTTTCCTGCTGGGCGGCGAACGCCAGCGGACCGAGCTCGGTGCTGTCCTCGCGGGGATCGCCGATCACGATGCTCTTGGCCCGCGCGGAGACTTTCTCCAACAGTTCGTCGTACACGGACCGGTGTGCGAAGACGCGGCTGCCGGCAATGCAGGTCTGGCCGGCAGCGGCGAAGATGCCGGCCACCACGCCCATGGCAGCGTTCGAAATATTGGCGTCCTCGAACACAATGTTCGGGCTCTTGCCGCCGAGTTCCAGAGTGCAGCCGATGAAGCGGGCTGCCGCGGAAGCCGCGATGGCGGATCCGGTGGCGGTGGAACCGGTAAAGGAGATCTTGGCAATCTCCGGGTGGTCCACCAGGGCGGCACCGGCCTCGGCACCGAGGCCGGTGACAACGTTGACCACGCCGTCGGGGAACCCGGCCTCGACGGTCAGCTCGGCCAGCCGCAGCACAGTGCGGGACGTGTATTCGGACGGCTTGATGACCACGGTGTTGCCGGCAGCCAGCGCGGGGGCAAGCTTCGACGTCGTCAAGGTCAGCGGCGAGTTCCACGGGGTGATGGCCCCGACCACGCCGAGCGGTTCGCGCTGGGTGTAGTTGAGGACGGCGGGATTCATCGTCGGAATCTGGCTGCCCTGCACCTTGTCCGCCAGTCCGGCGTAGTAGTACAGGTACTCGGGCAGCGTTGCCAGCTGCCCGCGCATCTCGCGCAGCAGCTTGCCGTTGTCGGCGGTTTCCATCTGCGCCAGTTCCTCGGCATGCTCGCCGACGAGGTCTCCCAGCTTGCGCAAGAGATGGCCGCGCTTGGTCTGGCTCAGGTCACGCCAGAGCGGATTCTCAAAGGCGGCGCGGGCAGCGCGGACGGCCGTGTCGACATCGGCCTTGCTGCCGCGGGCGGCCGCGTAGAGGACCTCGAGGGTAGCCGGGTTGGTGCTCTCGAAATAGGCGCCTTCGGCAGGGGTGGCCCATTTGCCGTTGATGAAGTGCTCGTATTGCCTAGTCATGGATATCTCGACTCGATTCTTCGATGAACTCGATGATGATGCGTGCCAGTTCCGCCGGGCGCTGCACGGGAAGCATGTGCCGGGTATTAGGTACGACGGCGGTGCGTGCTCCGGGAATGGCCTCGCCTAAACGCCGGGTCATCTCCGGCGTGGAGCCCGGGTCCTGGTCACCGGTCACGGCCAGGGACGGCACCGCGATGGTCCCAAGCTCGGCCCCGATTTCGGCGTCGGCTGTGGCAAACACGCGGTACGCGTGAAGGTAGGAGCTCGGATCGTTGGCCAGCAGCGTCCGGCGGACGCCGGCCACCGTGGCCGGATCCGTCCCGGCATCGGCCGGGAACCAGCGCTCGATGGACGCCTCGACGCTCCCGGAGAAGTCCGCGGCGGCATTCTGCAGCCGGGCATCCACGGACTCAGCCTCCTGAAGTGTCCGAAGGCAGACCGAACTGACGCTGGTGAGGGTGGCCACCCGCTCCGGATGGAACCGGGCCAGATGCTGGGCGATCAGCGCCCCCAGCGAAAACCCTACAAGGTGGGCTCGCGCTGGGAGCCGGTTCCCGACGTCGTCGGCCAGGTCGCCAAGCGAAACTTCCCGTTCCAGCGGCGGCCGGCTGCCGTGGCCGGGCAGATCCAGGGCAAGGACCTCACGGTCGCTGGTCCGGCGTATTTCGTCCCGGAACTGGTCCCACATGGTGCTGTCCAGCCCCACACCGTGGAGCAGGACGATGGGCAGTTTCGCATCCATGGTTACTGTTCCGTTGACAGGGCTGCCAACCGCTGCTGAGGACGGCCCTGGGACGCGGCGGCGAGGGCGATGACGATCTCGCCCGGGTGCGGCGCGTCGGCCAAGCGGACCTCAATGCTCTGGTGGTGCGAGCGGATGGTCGCGTCGGTGATGTGCTTGAGCGGGATATCGAACGTGACTCCGGCCGGTCCGCGCTTTTCCACAGCCGGCAGCAGGGTGGTGGCGTTGGCGGCGTTGCGGAAGTGGTCGCCGAACTTCAGCGTGTGGATCAGGGCCGAACCGTGCTCGATCTCGCCGTCCAGGCCGACGATCGCGGCCTTGCCGTAGGCTTCGACGTTCCCGCCCAGTGTCTTGACCACGCGCGGTGCGAGCAGTTCGCCGATGTCGGACGCTACCGCGTCGATGCCGGCGCTGAGGTCTTCGACGAATCCCTGTCCGTGCCAGGGGTTCTCGATGATCGCGGCGACGACGACCACACGGGCGTTAGGTTCGACGGGCCGGCCGCCCTCGGTGAGAGTCTCTTCAACCAGGGTGACGATCTTGCGGACGTTCATGCGGTGGCTCCTTCAAGGACGCGGGAAGTTACTGCAGGGTCTGTTTTGCGGTCGCCGATTCTGGCGTGCGGACGCGGTCCGGTTGAGGCCGCGGCAACGACGACGATCTCGTCGGCCCGCGGCCCGTCCGGAATCCGGGCGGTAACGGTCTGGTAGTGGCTGCGGGTTGCCGCGTGGGTCTTGTGCCACATCGGCACAACCAGCGGTTGCCCGGCTTCGGCCCGGTCGTCGGCAAAGCAGATAATGGACGAGCCGTCGAGGTACTCCCGGACGAGGTTGCCAAAGAAGGGAGTATGGATCAATGCACCCGCGTGCTCGATCTCGCCTCCGGTTCCGACGATGGCGGCCTTGCCGAAGGCCTCGATCTCCTCAACACCGCCGAGTCCGTCAATCAGACGGTCGGTCAGCGCCTTGGCGATGTGCGGAGCGATCCGCTGGGCCTCGGGTCCCAGATCGGTGTCCGGTCCGGTGCCTTTCCAAGGGTTGGTAATAACAGCGGCTGCGGTGGCACGCAGGGCCGGCACCGGCGGCATGGTCCCGTTCTCTACCAGAATCTCTTCCTGGTAGTACACGATCTTCCGGATGCCGGCGGCGGCGTCGGGATTGGGTTGCTCAATGCTAGTCAAAGTGGGGCTTCACTTTCTCGGAGAACAGCTCGAGGCTGCGCATTGCCTTCTCGTGCTTCAGGCCCGGGTGCGTGGTCCAGAGCATCATGTGCTCGAGGCCGACTTCGCCTTTCAGCTCGTGGATCTTTTCGGTGACGAATTCGGGCGTGCCGACCAGCATGTTGCGGTCCATCAGGAGGTCGAAATCCAGCTTGTGCCCGTCGGTGAGCTCTTCGCCCTCTTCCATCAGGTTCGACAGGCCGCGCCAGTGGGTGATCCATTTGTAGGTGTTCAGGACCGCTTCCTCGAACTCTTCGCGGGCCTGCTCCATCGTGTCCGCCACGTAGACATCGCGGACCAGGGCGATGCCCTCGCCGAGCGGAACCTCGCGGCCCTGGGCCTTGGAAGCATGCTCGCGGTACAGCTCGAACCGGCCCTTGAGTGCGGACACGGGCGGCAGCCAGAAGATGCCCTGCACGCCGGTTTCGGCGGCGCTGATGATGGAGCGGGGTGTGTCGATGACCTGCCAGAGCGGGAGTTCGGGCTGCAGCGGGCGGGGAACCACCGCCATCTTCGTGATCTCCCCGTTTTCGGTGAAGTCCGGCGTGGCCGGCGAGAGCGGGTGGCTCCACTTCACACCCGGCGCGGGGAACTCGTAGAACTCGCCCTTGTGGCTGAAGAACTCGTTGTTCCAGGCCTTCTGCAGGATCTCCATGGTCTCAGCGAACAGCGCGCGGTTCTTTTTCTGGTCGCGCGGATCGGCCGCCGGGTTCAGGTTCAGTGCTTCGCGGCCATACAGACCCCGGCCCACGCCTACTTCGAGGCGGCCGTCGGAGAGCTGGTCCAGCAGCGCGAGATCCTCGGCAAGCCGCAGCGGGTGCCAGAAGGTGACGATCGAGGCGGCCTGGCCGATGCGGATCTTAGAGGTGCGGGCGGCAATGTCGACACCCATCATGATTGGGTTCGGGGTCAGCTCCTGCCCCTCGTGCCCGAAGTGGTGCTCCGTGTACCAAGTGGACCAGAAGCCATACTTCTCAGCGGCTACCGCGTACTCGCGGGCGTCCTTCATATGCTGGTTGTAGTTGGCCAGATCGCCGGGGGCGCCGAGGCCGTGGAAAATCGAAAAGCGCATGGTTGGTCCTTTCAGGGTGGCTCAAAAATGGTCTAGCTAAGGAAGTCTTCAGTCAGTTTGGTCGCGCGAATCCGTCAGCACTTCGCGGGAAGATGCATAGACGTGGTTGCGCATGGCCGCTTCGGCTCCGAAATGGTCTTTGTCTTTGATCATGGCCAGCACGGTGCGGTGTTCCGAGGTGGAGGAGCTGATGCGGCCAGGGTGGCCGGCCGTGCGCAGTACCAGCCGGTGGTAGGCCAGCTGGTTCATCAGCCGCTCGTAGTGCTCGGCAAGTTTGCTGTTGTCCGCACCCGTGATGATCGTGTGATGGAACTCGTGGACCAGCTCGGCATAGCGTTCGACGTCCTGCTCGGCCGCGGCTTCGTCGGACTCCTCCACGTTGCGTTCAAGGATGGAGATCTCCCGTACTTTGCCCCGGCGGGCCAGCAGGCCTGCTGCGAGTCCTTCGAAGCTTTCCTTGAGCTGGAACAGTTCGACAATCTCGCGTCGCGTGGGTTCACGGACGAAGGTGCCCACCTTCGGGCGGATCTCCACCAGACCTTCATGCTGCAGCTGCTTCAACGCCTCGCGGATGGGAGTGCGGCTGACGTCGAATTCCTGCGCGAGGAAGACCTCGGACACTGGGGCTCCGGGTGGATAGTCGCCGCCGAGGATAAGGGTGCGCACCTTGTCGAGCAGCGGCTCTCCCTGGAGGGCACCGTTTCTGCCCGGCTGATTCACGATCGTCTGTTGCATACATGAGAGATTATGTTGCATGCATCACGTCGTCAAGTGCGCGGAGTGTTTGCCGAAGAGAATCCGCATAATTTAGGCACTTTTGTAGATTCTTGATCTATCTGTTGACCTCTGCACGTGATGCAGATTACGCTGTCTGCCATGCAACAGACTTTTGAGAATGCAGTAGCGAACGCTTGGGAAGCCGCTTGGGATCGCGGAGAAGTGCAGGCCCTTGGGGCGCTGGTCACTCCGGATTACATCAGGGTCAGCAAGGGCAGCGGCAAGGCCTCCAGCCTTACGCAGCACCAAAATGAGATCCTGGCGATCAGGGAAGGATTCCCGGATCTGGTGACTTCGGTCGATGCTGTGGTCGTCAACGGTGAGACCGCTGCGATTTTCTGGACCTCGACCGGGACGCACACGGCTCCGTTCATGGGCGTACCGCCCACGGGACGCCAGGTGCAGACGCGGGGTTCCAATTTCCTGACCATGGAAAACGGCCGGATCAAGCAGGAAACCGTTACCTGGGACAGCAGTGAGCTGCTCGCGTCCCTCGGCATCCGCCATCTGGGTGACGCGATGGCACCGGCAGACCCCGCCGTCGTCGTCGATTCGCTCGCGGGTGAGCCGGACCTTGAGATCATGAAGACCTTCAACCGGCAGTTCGTCACCGGCGTTACCGTTGTCACGACCAACGAAAACGGCGTTCCCAAGGGGCTTGCGGTGAACGCCTACGCCTCCGTTTCGCTGGAACCGCCGCTGGTCATGGTCTGCATCCAGAAAACATCCTCCACCTACCCCGCCCTGTTCGCCTCCAGCCACCTGGGCATCAACATCCTGAGCAACCAGCAAAAAGACACCGTTTCCACTTTCGCCTCAAAATCGGCGGACAAGTTTGCCGATCTGGACTGGCACGCAGGCCCCAGCGGATCACCGTTGATCGACGGATCTTCCGCGGCGCTGGAAGCCGAGATCCGGGAACGCTTCCAGGCGAAAACCCACACCATCTTTATTTGCCGCGTCCGCCACGCAGAAGTGAGCGAGACGTCGCCGATGGTATATCAGGCAGGCCGCTTCTTCGACAGCGAAGGCCTGTCCCAGCTCTGACGTCCGTGCGACGCCCTACTCCTGAGATTCGGAGACCACTCATGGTTCAACAAATCACCCGTCCGACGGTGGATGACATGCCTCAAGATAATTTGCCCGACGAGACGAACGGCGCCGGTACAACGCGCCTTGGTGCCGTTTTCTGGTCGTCCATCGCTCTTATCGCGGCCTTTGTCTTGTGGTCTTCGGTGTCGCCTCAGAGTCTGGGCGACGTCATGACGGCCAGCATGAACTGGGTGGCAGCCTCCGTGGGATGGAGCTACCTGGTGGTGACTCTGCTGTGCATCGGTCTCATGCTCTACCTGGGCTTCAGCCGCTTTGGTGGGATCCGACTCGGCTCCGATACAGACCGGCCCGAATACAGTACGTGGGCGTGGCTGGCCATGATCCTGTCGGCTGTGATGGGGATCGGCCTCATTAGTTACGGTGTGGCGGAACCCATTTCCCATTTCATGGCCCCGCCGCACGCCCTGGCGCAGCCCGAAACGATGGAAGCCGCAGTCCGGGCCATGCAGTTCAGCTTCTTCGATTGGGGCCCGCATGCCTGGGCGGTCTTCGGAATTTTCGGCCTGGCGATCGGGTATTCGACCCACCGCAAGAAGCGCCCCGGCTTGGTTTCCCCGATGCTGCGCCCGATCTTCGGCAAGCTGGTGGACGGTTGGTTCGGCAAGATGATCGACGTTTTCGCCATCATCGCCACTCTCTTCGGCACCACCACTTCGCTGGGGCTGGGCGCCTCGCAGATCGCCGAGGGCCTGGGACGTGTCTTCGGTGTCTCGTCCGGCCTGGTCACCCAGATTCTGATTATTGCTGTGGTGACTGTCCTCTTCACCCTTTCGGCGCTCTCCGGCGTGAACCGTGGCATTAAGTACATCAGCCAGATCACCATGACACTTTCGTTGGCGTTAGCCATCTATGTCTTCATCGCCGGCCCGACCAACTTCATTTCCAACCTGTTTTTCCGGTCTGTCGGGCAGTACTTCAGTGACTTCCTGCAGGTCAGCCTGATAACCCCCAGCACCCCGGACGATTTGCAGTGGATGCAGTGGTGGACCTACTTCATGATGGCTTGGTGGCTCAGCTGGGGCGCTTTCGTCGGAGTCTTCCTGGCGAAGATTTCCCGCGGTCGCACCATCCGCCAGTTCGTGGCAGGCGTGCTCGGCGTGCCCAGTCTGGTCTTCTTCGCCTGGTTCACCATCTTTGGCGGCTCCGCCATTCAGATGGACATGAACGGCGCAGGCATCGGTGCGGCGACAACTGAGAACATCAATAGCGCATTCTTTGCAATGCTGGAGAATCTGCCGCTCGTCCAGCTCACAGCAGTGGTCACGGTTGTCCTGGTTGCACTCTTCTTCATATCGGGTGCCGACGCGAACACGTTTGTCCTGAGCATGCTGTCCTCGAAGGGAAGCCTGGAGCCAAGCAAGCCGGTCCTCGGGCTGTGGGGCGGACTGACCGGAGCCTGCGCCGTTCTCCTGCTGCTGGTCGGCGGGCTAACGGCCCTGCAGCAGGCGGCGATGCTCTCAGCGTTGCCCTTCACCGTCATCGTGGCCCTCCTCGGAACATGCTTGGTCATGGAACTGAGGAAGGACCGGGAGTTCGAGGCTCTACGGCACGCACGGCTTAAGGATCTGGAAGAAAAGGGTAAGAACCCGCCTGCTTAGGTAGCTGCTGGTCAGATTAGGCAAAGAGCCGGCCGGGAAGATGCAACTCTTCCCGGCCGGCTCTTTTGGGTGCCTGACCGCTCAGGCAACGGTGCCGCAGGCCTTACGCGGCCATCGGTGCTGCCACGCCTGCGGAAACCCGCAGCTGTCCGCCGTCGACGGTCACGGTGACCCGCCCGCCGTCGCGCAGTGCCTCGGTGACCAGCAGGTCCGCGATGCGGTCATCGAGCTCGCGCTGGATGACGCGGCGCAGCGGCCGGGCGCCGTACTCCGGTTCGTAACCGGCCTCGGCGATCCAGGCCACGGCTTCCTCGCTGACCGCCAGGCCGATGCCCTGGTCCTGCAGCCGGGCCTCGGTCTTGCCCAGCTGTAGCCGGACGATCTCGCGCAGCTGCTCCTGGTTGAGCTTGCGGAACAGCACGATCTCGTCGATCCGGTTGATGAACTCCGGCCGCATGCTCTCGCGCAGCCGGCCCATCACCCGGGCGCGCAGCTCCGGTTCGGAACCGAAGCCGTCGCCGTCGTTGTTCGCGGTGAAGCCCAGGGCGCCGCCCTTGCTGGCCAGGAACTCCGAGCCGAGGTTCGAGGTCATGATGACCACGGTGTTGCGGAAGTCCACGGTGCGGCCCTGGCTGTCGGTGAGGCGGCCGTCGTCGAGCACCTGGAGCAGCAGGTTGAACACGTCCGGGTGGGCCTTCTCGATTTCGTCGAGCAGCACCACGGAGTACGGCTGGCGCCGCACGCGTTCGGTCAGCTGGCCGGCCTCGTCGTAGCCGACGTAGCCCGGGGGAGCCCCGACCAGGCGGCTCACGGTGTGGCGCTCGCCGAACTCGCTCATGTCGAAGCGCGCCATGGCCTTCTCGTCGCCGAACAGCGACTGGGCCAGCGCCTTGGCAAGCTCGGTTTTGCCCACGCCGGTGGGACCGAGGAACAGGAAGCTGCCCACGGGCCGGCCCTCGTCACCCATGCCCGTGCGGTTGCGCCGCACGGACTTGGCGATGGCGGCCACCGCGTCCTCCTGCCCGATGACCCGCTGATGCAAGTCTTCCTCGAGGCGGGCGAGCCGCGCGCGGTCGCCCTCGGTCAGCCGTGCGGCGGGAATGCCGGTGGCGCGGGCGATGATCGCCGCGATCTCGGTCTCACCCACCACGGACGGTGAGCGTACGACGCCGGCGCTCGCCCCGCCGTCGTTAGCTTCCGTTGCGCTGTGGCCGGCTTGTGTACCCTCGGCGGCGGCGATCTGCTGGTTAAGCGCCTCGATCTCGTCGCGCAGGCGGGAGGCTTCCTCGTAGTGCTCCTCGGCCACCGCGGCGTTCTTGGACGCTTCCAGAGTTGCGGCCTGTTCGCGTAGTGCCGCGATGTCAACCCGCGGACCCCGCTGCAGGCTCAGCCGGGCGCCGGCCTGGTCGATCAGGTCGATCGCCTTATCGGGCAGGAAGCGGTCGGTGATGTACCGGGCGGACATTTCGACGGCGGCGCGGATCGCCTCGTCGGTGTAGGTGACGCCGTGGTGTTCCTCGTAACGGTCCTTCAGCCCGGCGAGGATCCGGACCGCGTCCTCGACGCTGGGCTCGCCGACCGTGACCGGCTGGAAGCGGCGTTCCAGTGCCGGATCCTTCTCGATCTTGCGGTACTCGCCGAGCGTGGTGGCGCCGACCAGGTGCAGTTCGCCCCGGGCCAGCCGCGGCTTGAGGATGTTGCCGGCATCCATGCCGCCCTCGCCCGAACCGCCCGCGCCGACCACAGTGTGCAGCTCGTCAATGAACACAATCATGCTCTGGCTGTTGGCGCTGATCTCGTCCATCGTCTTGGTCAGCCGCTCCTCGAAGTCGCCGCGGTAGCGGGTTCCGGCGAGCATGCCGGGCAGGTCGAGGGAGACCACGCGCTTGCCGCGCAACTGCTGAGGAACATCGCCGGCCTCGATCGCTTGCGCCAGGCCTTCCGCGATGGCGGTCTTGCCGACGCCGGCTTCGCCGATCAGCACCGGGTTGTTCTTGGTGCGCCGGGCCAGGATCTCGATAGTCTGCTCGATTTCCTCCGACCGGCCGATCACCGGATCCAGCTTGTTCTCGCGCGCCAAAGCGGTCAGGTCCGTACCGAACTGGTCCAGCATCGGGGTTTCCGAATTTTCGGCGGCCGTGTTTGAGCCCTGGCGGTTGCCCGCGCCGTTGGACTGGACTTCCCGGGCGCCTTCCTGCAGCGACTGCGGCGTGACGCCGGCCGCAGCCAGCACCTGTCCTGCGGGCGACTCCGTGTTAAGGACGAATGCGATGAAGAGGTGTTCGGGGTCGATGTAGGTGGACCCGAAGGAGCGGGCTACCTGGTGGGCGTCCAGCAGTACGCGCTGGGCCGACTGGGTGAGCGACGGCGGAGTGTCCGGCTTTTCGTCCGATTCTCCCGGCAGTCGCTGCTCGGCGGCCTTGGCGATGGCGGCTGGCTCGGCGCCGGCCTGCTTGAGGTGGCTGGCGGTCGGCTCCTGTTCCACCATGACGCGCAGGATGTGCAGCGCGTCGACCTCGGAGTGGCCGTGGTCGGTGGCGAAGCGGGCCGCGTGGCTGAGCAGCTCATGCGAGCGTCGGCTCAGCAGCCGGGTGATGTCGATGGGGCGCCGGGCCTGTGCGGCCCGCTGGCCCTGCAGGTAGCGGGCCAGGAATTCGTCGAATGAGCCGCTGCCTGATGCGGCGGGTCCGAAGAACAATGGCATGTATCCTCCTCAGGAACTTGAGTACCTTCGACTCATGTTAACGCTGAGGCTGGAGAATTATTCCGCCTGCCTGAAAAAATTGAGCGAAGTTGGCTCAGGTCTGTGATTCGCTGGTGACATCCGTCATCGAAAGACAATCCGGGCGACATCCGAGGTTAACCTGGCGACGCCAGACTGGAAGCAGCGCCCGCTGTGGCTGGAATCCGCACAAACCGTCCACTACGAAGATCGGTTGGTAGAGATGAACGCCCAAGAACCAGATCCCACCGCTCCTCAGCCTCATCAGGTTGGTCAGGAACGGCCCGACCTGGCCAACATGCATGTCCGCGAAGACGTAGCGCGGGCCGGCCGCTGTGCCAACCTTCACCTTCCAACCGGCCGTACGTGCCTCCTGCCCGAACGCCATCCCGGTACCTGCGATTTCACCGAGCCGCGGGAAGCAGGGGAGGACCTGCAGTGAGCCGCACGCATAGCGCCTAGTGCCCGCCCTTGGACCGGGAACGTTCCTGGGTCTTTCCCTTGGAGGCATGGAATGAGTATTCGGACTTGGACCCGCTGCTGTCGGAGTACGAGTATTTGCCGTGCGTTTCTTTGGTTCCCTCGTTGTCCATGAGTTCATGGCCATGGCTGGCGCTCTTCAAGGACGAGTCCTTGCCGTATCCGCTGTGCTCGTTGTACTGGACGATTAACTTCGAGTTGGGAGTCGTCACCATGTTGTACTCGTAGACAGACCCGGAATCTTTGTAAACATGCGCTCCGTAACTGCTCCGTGCCGCCGACGCGGGGCCAGCTCCCAACGCTACGAGTGCCGCGGCTGCTAGTGCGGCGGTTACGACTTTCAAGGTGTTGTTGTTCATAGTTCTGCCCCAATGCATAGATATAAACGGGATCGAGGCGCGAAGACGTCGTCGTCTCCTGGCACACTTTCCCATCGGGCTAAACGCCCTCAGCTGTGAATTTCCCCTTCCGGATGCCCCGTCCCGACGGGATAACCCCGGAACCCCTGCGGGGAGGATGGATGACCTCCGACCGCAGATCCGAAATGAGATTTCTCAAGGTAGGAGCGGAAGCTGAATGCAAGCTGAAAATAACCTTGGCGAAGCCTTGGTTGGGCAAAATCGGGCCGAAAGTCCCGCCGTCGTACGTTTTTGAAATCAGGTGCCGGGAGCGCGGTAGCGGACCTGGTCTGCGTGCCGCAGTGCCTGCATCGTGTCGTCGACCGTCATCAGCACGGTTGTTTCCAAGGTGCTTAGCGCGCCGCCTCCGGTGATGGCGAGCGCCACGGCGGCCATGGAAACGTTGTCCGGGGCTTCCCACAGCGTGTATCCGTCATAGGAACCGAAGGCGTACCAGAAACCGTGGAGCTTGCCGCCAACCGCCTCGATGTACGCCTGTGCGGCTTGGCGCCGGTCCTCGGGCTTGCTGATCAACCTGGCCCAGGTCTCCGGAGTGTAGCTGAACTTTGAAAGATAGAGCGGCATGTCTATTCCTCTCGTCCACCGGACCGGCGAAGTTGCGGTTCGGCTTAAAGTCTAGATCCGGGAGCCTCGAAAAGATCGGGTATCTCCCGTCCTGATTGCGGGCTCTTTTCTGCGGGCTGGCGGCAGCAGTTTCGGGCCGATGCGTACCATTTGCGACTGGGCCCGCGTAGGGTACCGGGCATGGATATCATCCTTGTTCCCGGAATCTGGCTGGACGCTTCCTCGTGGTCGGAGGTCACGCCGGCGCTGGTCGCGGCAGGCCACGCAGTCCACCCGTTAACGTTGCCTGGGCTGGAGTCCGTGAACGCATCACGGGCGGGTATCGGGTTGCGGGACCATATCGACGCCGTTGTTGCGGCGGTCGATGGGATTGACGGGCAGGTAGTGCTGGTCGGCCACTCCGGAGGCGGTGCCATCATCAACGGCGTCGTCGATGCGCGACCGGAGCGCGTGGCTCGCGCTGTCTACGTGGACAGCGGTCCGCTGGCGGACGGCGGCGTCATCAACGACGAACTGCCGGCGGAGGGCGATGAGATTCCGCTGCCTCCCTGGGACGGCTTTGACGAAGCTGATCTTGTGGATCTGGACGACGGGCTTCGGGCGGCTTTCCGTGCACGGGCCATACCACAGCCGCGCGGGGTCGCGTACGACAAACAGCACTTGACCGACGAGCGGCGCTACGACGTTCCGGCCACCGTCATCGCGTGCGAGTTCCCGTCGTCAGTGCTTACCGAATGGATCGCATCCGGCCATCCCTATGTGGCGGAGCTGGCGCGAATCCGCGAGGTTGAGTATGTGGACCTGCCCACGGGGCACTGGCCGCAGTTCACCAAACCTGCCGAGCTCGGCAAGGCCATCCTTGCCGCCGTAGAACGCTGAATCGAACGCGACAAAGGACCTGCCCGCCGGGGTGATCCGGCGGGCAGGTCCTCTGTTATGGGAAGGGGACTAACGATTTGCCACTGTGAAGGGGCCGGCAGTTCCGCCGCCGCTGGACTTTACCCAGATTCGGCCGGGGTTGCTGGCCGGGACGGTGTTGTCCCTGAGACGGATAGAGTAGTTGCCGGTTCCGGCAACAGCTCCTGCCAGGACGCGCGCCGTCGCACCGGGAATCGCTGCGCCGATATTGCCCTGGGCGTCGGGGCGGTGGACGGTGACTGTAGCGCCTACCTGCGATCCAGTGCCTGAGACGCGGAATTCATCACCGGCGCGGTACCTGGCGGTGCCGATGGTGAGGCGATCAGTAACAGCCTGCGGGGTCGCGCTCACCTTTTCTGCTTCAGCGCCCCAACCTCCGGCGGCCGTCTTGGCTTTGACGCTGAATTGGTATTCGGTGCCAGCAGTCAAGCCGGTGACGGTCTGGGTACGTGCCGTTGTTTCAGCGGGTTGTTGAATGCCGGTGGCCGCAGCTCCCGCAGTATCGTATACCGAAACCTGGTACCCCGTGACAGCGGCATCTCCGGCGTTCCAGCGAAGCGTGACCTCGCCTTGCCCTGCAGTAGCTGTCAGGCCCTCGGGCGCGGCCGGGGGAGTGGCGTCAGCAGGCTCGGGTGCATAGGCCCCTTCCATCAGTGTGTAGTTGCCGCCCTGATCGAAGGCTGCCACTTTGAGCGTCACGGCTTCGGTGATGGCGATCGGCCCGCTATACAGTTTGGCCGTGTCCGAGGGTAGGCCAGCGTTGATGACCGGCGAACCATCAGTGGTGTAGAAGTTCTGGCCGTCGCCCGTAACCGTGACGGACGAGGCGGTCGTGACAGTGTCTGCTGTCGGCGCCGGGCTGAGCGTCAAAGTCGGAGCGGTAGTGTCCGATGGCGGAGTGCTGCCATCCGAACCGGGTGCAGTTGCATCGGTGATGGTGAGAGCTTCGCTCATGCGGGCCCCGGCGATGGAGCGCACCTCAACGGTGTACTTCTCATCCGGCTTGAGGCTACTGAGGGTCGTGGAGGTGGCGTTTGCATCCGTACGCATGCCGACCTGTGCGTATTGGCCGGTGGAGACGGCGGTGCCGGCGACAGCAGTCACGCTGTAGCCCGTGACAGCAGTGGTGCCAGGCTGTGCAGTGGCCGGCGTCCAGTTGACCTTCATAGTGGTGCGGTCAGAGGAGTAGACCACGGAGGCAGTCCCCGCGGCCGGAGCGCCCTGGTCTGCCGGACCGGCGGGGCAACCGCCCATACCCGGACCGCCGAGCTCACCGTACTCAGAAATGGTCAGGCCTTGGCGGTTGCCGTCCGCGTCCTCTTGCTGCCAGGCCATGGCGCGCTCGCCGAGGTCTGCGGCTGCGGCGACTTCCGCAACAGCCGGGTCATCGAAGACGTACGTGGCTAGGAAGGTGTCCGCGGTGGGGAACTCGAGACTGGAGGAGTATCCGCCCTTGTCTGACGGCGTCAGTGGACCGGGTACTGCACGAATGTCGCGGCGGCCGATGGCGGTATCGTCCATGTCCGGATTGATGATCCGCTGTTCCATCTGGGCGGTATTGACACCGGTACCCACCCGGCCGTCCACCGTGATCGTATTGCCGTTGAGGGTCATGTCCTTCGTGACGGTAGTATCCGCCACTGTGGTTTCATCCCTAGTGCCGTCCTCGAAAGCGATGGAGACAACGTCGCCCGGCTTGATGTCCGGAGTCACCTGATGGGTCGTGCCCGCGCCCCAACAGACTCCACCTGGATGGTTGATTTCGAAGGCTACATCCGTGCCCGAAACCTTGCTCTTCGCGGAGCCGACAACGCCGGCACCGGGCCGGGTGACTTCTACCAGTGCCTCGTCACCGACCCGGTCGGCGTAGCCCTCGATCGAAACGAAGTCCCGGTCAGGGAAAACCACTACGTTGTTAGGGAATTTGGGCACGGCCGCCGTCGCAGCTCCGGCCGCGAACAAGGCCGTGGCGGAAAGGCTTGCTGCGGTAAGGGTGACCAGAGCTGTGCGCGTCCTACGCTGCCCCTGGCCAATTGGTCTGTGTTGCATTTTCTTACCCTTCAGGAATTGCGGACCGGCAGATCCGCTGTTTGTGTGCCCGGGCCGTTGGCTGACCCTCGATCCGAGCTGATGACATTTCCCCCGGTTTTTCCTGTGCCGCTGCCGTCCATGGCGTCCAGGAATGAGATTGAGACTGTCTGCTGCTTCTTGAAAATTCCTTAGCTTCCCGGTAGCAAGATTCGGCGGGCGCGCCAGAGGAACAGATGTCCGGATTGGCTCCTACTTTCCCGCTCCGAGCACCAAGCCCTGGAGGGAGGAAAGCGGCAGCGTACCGAAATCGCGGGAATCGATGGAGCGCTCGCGGTTGTCTCCCAGCACAAACACCTCGCCGGGAGGTATGCGCTGCAAGGAGAAGTGAGTGCCGTCAATGGTTTCGTGGTCCACAAACGGCTCATCCGGAGCGATGCCATCGACAAACAGCACGGCGTCCCGGACCTCCACGGTCTGGTTTCCTACTGCCACCACGCGCTTGATCATCGTCGAGTTGTCTTCGGGCGACTGGAAAACCACCACGTCGCCGGGGTGGATGCCGGACAGCTGGGGTGCCGCCTTGAAGACAAACACCAAGCTGCCCGGATTCAACGTGGGTTCCATGCTGTCCGAATCCACGATGGCGGGTTCCACCACCCAGATTCGGATGGCCAGAAGGCCGGCCAGGCCCAGCAGGACCAGTCCGCCCCGGCCCCTCCGTTTCCGGGGACTGGAAACGGAGGGACGTTGTGTCGCGCCGGTAGGCATGACGGCTTAGTCCGGGTCAGTGTCGAGTTCCGCCATGGCCGCCGTCATCGGATCACAGGGGTCCGGATCGTCCTCGCCCAGGCCCACCCGGAACTGGAACATCATGGAATGGTCCTCGTGCGGCAGATTATGGCAGTGGACCATGTAGCGGCCCTCATGCGGGCCGAACCTCATGACGAGGTCCACCTTTTCGTTCTCCCCGACGTAGACCACATCCTTTGGCCCCCGCTCCCAGGCGAAAGGTGCCTTGCCGTTGCGGCTGAGGACCCTGAAGTCGACCAGGTGGATGTGCACCGGATGGAACCATCCGCCGGACTTGTTCTCGATCTCCCACACTTCCACCGAATTGAGCGCCGGATCCGCGCTGGCCAGTTTGAAGTTGCTGGCGATCACGTCTTCCCAGGTGACGCCGTTGAACGTCCACGGTTCAACCACGCCATCCTTTTCCAACCGGAAGCGGCGCTTTTCGTCTGCGTCGTCGTCGGTCAGGGACATGACTTCGCTGTCCACCAGTTTGGTAGGAATTTGGTTCCACTTCGGGTCCGATTTCATGTCGGCGGCGGCAGCAACGACGTCGAACCTCATCACCTTGTTGGTGTGGTCGTAATCGCGGTTGTTGTCGTTGGAAAGATTCTTCAGTTCCACTCGTGTCCCAGGCGTGTATTTGCTGAAGTCGATCAGGACTTCGTACCGCTCGGCCATGCCTTGGCGAAAATTCTTGACGGACTGGGTCGCCGGCATGAGGCCGCCGTCCGTTCCGACGATGTGGAAGGGCTGGCCGCTGCTGAGGGCGAACCGGTAGGACCGCGAAATGGAGGCGTTTAGGACCCGGAAACGGTAGACCCTGGGCTGTACCTTCATCACCGGCCATGGCTGGCCGTTGACCAGAATGATGTCGCCCCACAAACCCGAATGTTCCCGGTCGTCGTAGGCGAGGGAACCGTTCGCTGCAAACATCGCATCGCTGACCACCAAGGGCACATCAAAGTCGCCCTGCGGCAGCAATTCCCGTTCCAGCTGATCATGCATCACATACACCCCGGCCAGACCGGAATAGACGTTCTGCGCGGTGAAATGGACGCCGTGGTCGTGGTACCAAAGAGTCCGTGCAGGCTGGAAATTCGGGTAGTGGTAGTCCTTGCAAAAGCCTGGTTGGATGACATCACTGGCGTAGCCGTCAAACTGAGGCAGCGACGCCGAACCGTGCAGATGCGTCGATGCCGCCAACAGGTGGTGGTTCCACTGCGGGTGGTTCTTCGGCATCCGGTTGCGCATGTGCACCACTGCCTTAGTGCCTTGGTCGAGCTCGATCGTCGGACCGGGAAATATTCCGTTGTAGCCCAGAATTCCGGTCTTTTTCGTCGGCAGGATCTGGGCTTGCGCTTGGCGCATCGCGAGGGTGTAGTGGTTGACCGGGGTGCCGTCCGATTCGTAGCTGACTGAATCGGGCTTAAGCCTTGGCGGTCTGGTAAATGCCGCCTTGTATGGCCGAGGCATATCCCGCGAACTTAGTTGGCTGGCCGATTTGGCACTCACGGTAGAAATGGGGACGGTTACTAAACCGGCCCCGACAACTCCTAGACCTCCCCAGGTGAGGAGTTGCCGTCTTGTTACTGACATATCGAGTCACTTCCCAATGATGACTTCGTGGATCAAGCTGGCTGCTTAGCCAGCCGTGTGGTGTTCGACGCCGAGGGAGAGTCGGCTGCCGGCGGCGTCTTCGAGGACCAAGGCGATGGCCTTGTCCGGAAGTTCGAACACCATGGTGGTGTTGACGAATTCACCCTGGGCCAGCGTCGTGGAGGACGACGAGGTCCATAGCGGGCCGGGCTTTCCCGAGCCGAGTCCGTCAACGAAGAATCCGCCAGGATCCAACGGCAAGCCGGTCTTTTCCAAGGCGGTGAACTGCACCTGGATGCGAACGCGGTGTGCGCCTTCCTGCGGATCTTTCTGGAGGGCAGCCACAGGAGAGGGCGGCTGCCATCCATCGCTTTCGAGCGGAACGACCCCGGTAATGCTGGCCACCCCGCCTTCAACCTCAGCAGATGCGCCCAGCGGAGCACTGGTTTTCACATCTGCGGTGAGGAACAGGTACCCGAACGCAAGTCCGAGCACAGCCACGAGCACCAGGGGAATGGCGATCGTGCGACGGCCAGTTTTTGCCCGGCCGTCAGTTCTGACATCTATTGCTGACATGTCGCCATGATTCGCCGAAAACTTGCAAAAAACTTCGGCCGGGACACGATGAATCCGCATCCCTTCGAGCGCCCTAGTTCTTCCATCAGCACTAGGGTCCGAGGTCCCGGGTCCTGCTCCCCGAATTTGAGGGTGCACCCTACCCTCCACCGTGGGCTGGTGAACCGGCGGCAGTACGCCGACTATTAGGTCAGATGCCCGCTAGGGCGTTGGTTTATCGGGGGTTGGGGCACATCATGAACAGACTTATTGGTCCATCCGTGGGTATTTCCATCAAACTCATCGGTCCCTTGCGCGTGGAGCGGGACGGGCAGGTATTGACGGCGGCCAAGCTCGGCAGCCCGAAGGCCCGCCAGATCCTGGAAATTTTGGCGCTGCAGTTGGGCCGGCCGGTCCCGCGGGAACAAATCATCAATATCCTCTGGCACGGCAGCCCGCCGTCGGCGGCCAGCGCCACGGTGGAAAGCTACGTCAGTGTCATCCGCCGGAACATACAGCCAGGGCAGGCGAAGAACGGCCCGCTGCGCACCGACAAAGGCAGCTACATTCTGGACCCGAAGCTGGTTCAGGTGGATCTTGACCTGTTCGAACGGACCATCGGCGCGGCAGACGGCACCAAGCCGGCGGAGGCTTATCCTAAGCTCGTCAGCGCACTGGAGCTGGCGTCCGCGCCCTTGCTGAGCGATGAGCTGACTTTCGAATGGGCGGAATCTGCTCGCGCCCGGCATGCGGCGCAAGTCGCCGACTGCAGTGCCAGGGCAGCCGAGATGGCAGTGAAGCTGGGAAAAACGGACGAAGCCGTCCACTGGGCGCGGCAGGCTGTTGCTGCGGAGCCGCTGAACGAACGCGCATGGACAGCTTTGGTGGACGGACTGGAACAAGGCGCGCGTTACATCGAAGCCCTGCAGGCCTACGACAACTGCCGGCTGCTGTTCCGGCGTGAGCTGCACTGCAACCCAGGACCGCTGCTGCAAGCCGCACATGCCCGACTGCTTCACTGCACCTCCGACGAGGACGCGGAGCTGGAGGAGGTACTGTCCGCGCTGATCTGCTTGAACGAGCGGGTCAAGAGCCGGACCGGCAAAGCATGCACGTTGAAACAAACCGATGGCCGCGACACCACTGTCTATGAGACCGCCGGCAGCGTGATCGACTCGTTCCTGCGAAGGGCGCTCGCCTCGGCCTGAGGTATTTCCCCTTCCTCGGCCTAAAAGTGGCCCCGAGGCATTGTGAACGCAACAGGCTCATGCCTAGTCTTGAAGCGGTGAAGCAGGCGCCGCAATTCCCATTCCTTTGAGAAGGACTAATGGAACATAGTTTGAATGTCTGCGTGTGCCTCGATACCGACATGGCTTCGGTCCGCATCGAAGTCCGCGGCTGTGTAACCGCCCGGAACTACAAGGCGCTCCTGCCTCTGCTGATTCGTACCAAAGGCCTGGCCGCTGATGCGCAGATCAGTCTTGATCTGCGCGAGGCCGATTATCTGGAGCCAACTGTCCTGGACGCCCTCGGCTACACCGAGTTGGGCGAAATGATCGGAAAGCTGGAGATCGCGGGAATCGGCAGTATGGGCATTGTCCTTCCCACGAATTCAGGCGCTTGCAGCCAGGGCGCACTGCCGGACAGCAGCCAGCCGATCAGGCCGGCACAGCCGGCAGCAGCGTAGGTTTCGATGACTGCCAGCAGTCTGCCGCCGGATGCGCCCTTCCCAGCTGACCTGACCACGCTTTCGGACACACGGCTCCATGTGCTCAACAGCCTGCTGCACCGGCAGCTGGATCTGGAATATCAGCGTTCAGGTTCCCCGGACCCCGAGACGGAATTCCGCGTCGACGAGATCCGGCAGGAACTCGACCGCAGGGACGCGAACGACCTCCTGCGCAGGGCCTCGAACGGACGTCCTGCCGGGGCGCCGGTGTAGGCATGGCGTTCCGGTTCGCTTAGTGTCCGACCGCCTGCCGCCGGAGCTGCGGCCACCGCTGGACGTGGCGTTGGCCCGCAGTGTCCCACTGATCCCCAAACCGGGCGCCCTGCCCGGCGGGTGCTTCTTTGAACCCAAATGGGACGGCTATCGGCTCCTCGTCTGCCGGGACGGTGATGACACGTTCTTACAGTCCCGCCAGGGCAAGGACCTCACCCGCTACTTCCCGGACCTGGTGCCAGCTGCTCACGAGTACCTGCCGCCCGGATGCCTGGTGGACGGTGAGGCGGTGATCTGGTCGCAGGACCGGCTGGACTTCTCGCTCCTGCAGCAGCGTCTGAGTGCATCCGCCCAATCCTTGTGGCGTCAGGTGCAGGACAAGCCCGCGCACTTCGTCGCCTTCGATCTGCTCGCAGTGGCTGGCCATGACATTCGGCAGGAGCCGCTGCGCGACCGCCGCGCACTGCTCGAGGAACTGGCCAAGGGATGGTCCGGCCCGTTGGAGTTGTCGCCGGTGACTGCGGATCCGGAAAAAGCCGCCGCCTGGTTCCGGGATTTGCCGGCAACCGGAGTCGAAGGTTTGGTCATCAAAGGCGCCGGTCAAAGTTACGACGGCGGTCAGCGCCAATGGCTCAAGGTCAAGCACAGGGAAACGCTGGACGTCGTCTGCGCAGCCGTCATCGGTCCGATGGCCAAGCCGCAAGCAATCGTCGCCGGCCTGCCCCTCGACGGTGAGCTGCGGATAGTGGGGCGCTCTGTTCCGCTCAAGCCGGCGGCGGCCAAACTACTGGGGTCGCGGCTGCAGCCGCCGGCCGGCTGGCATCCATGGCCGCAACGCGTGAAGTCCACCGCGATGGCCCGGTTCAACGCCACCAGGGAAGAGACCGAGCTGACCCTCATCGAACCCATCGTTGTCGAGGTCTCCGCCGACACAGCCTGGTCCGGGCAGTCGTTCCGTCACCCATTGCGCTATTTGCGTTACCGCCCGGAGTTGGATCCGGATGACGTCTCGCCGCCACCAGATCCTCCCTGACTAGCCATTCGCGCGGCACGGTGAAGCGGCGGACCACCGTTCTGGTAGCCCGCCGCTTCAATGGAAGAGAAAGCGTTACTCCTTGTAGCTGAGGCCGAAACCGTAGGGGAAGAGCGCCCCGTCGTCGGTTTCGTCGTAACCCGGAGTGTCGCTGTTCTGCTGGAGGATCGCCTCACGGGTTCCGGCCAACGCGAAGGGCATCCGGCCCTGCGGGTTGAACTCGCCCGAGACGACGTCCATGAGCGCCGTGGTGGTGTTGCCGAAGTTGGCGAGGATCGCACCGGCGTCGCGCAGGCCGCTGGCCTCGTCGAGCACGAACGGCTGGCGGAAGTAGATGTCGAGCACGGTGTTCTCGGCACCGACCTCGGTCATCACCTGCTGCACCGCGTCGAGCGACGGGGTGACCTCCCAGGACTCGGCGTCCTTCATGCCGGTGAAGTCGAGCGTGCTCGACTCCCATGGGAAGGAACCGCCGAAGCGCAGCCGGTCGTCGGTGCACGCGCCACCACCGTTGACCACACACGCGTCCGCCGCGCCGTACGGGCTCTGCCCGTCGAGGCCGTCGAAGCCCTCGATGGCGCTCGGATTGATGTGCTCGGGGTTGAGGCCCGTGGCCGGGTCGTTGCTGACGTAGCTGCCGGTGTTGACGTTCCGCGCGGTCATCGAGATGAGCGCGACGTCGGCATCCGCAGCAGTGCGCTGCTCAGCCGGGTCGTTGCCGTCGATGACCTCGTAGCCGGAGGCCGCAACTTCCTCGGCGTCGACGTTGCCGAGTACGTACACGGTCTCGTCGCCGTCGAGCGGGAGCACGGAGTCGCCGTCGATCTCCTGGTTCTGCAGCAGCACGGTGGACTTGCGCTGCAGGTCGAGGGCGACCTCGCGGTTCTCGTCACTGCCGACCGTGGCGGTCGCGACCGCGGGGTCGACGTATGGGTCCTCGAACAGGCCCATCTCGAACATCGGGGCGAGAAGGCGCTCCGCGGCGAGGTCCACACGGTCCTCGGTCACGAGCTTCGCATCGACGAGGTCGGTGATCGTCTGCACCTCGTTGAACCCCGAGAGGGTGTCCGTGCCACCGTTGATGGCCGCGGCGACGCGCTCGGGAACGGTAGCGTCCTCGAGTCCCCAGGCACGATCGTTGATGATGCCGGTATCGGAGTTGACGTAGCCGTCGAAGCCCATCTGGTCGCGCAGCAGCCCGTTAACGATCTGGTCGGAGAAGGCCATGCCGACCTCGTCGTAGTCCACGCCCTCGTGGGTGACGTCGACCGGCACGCCGTAGTACGGCATGATCGACGAGACTCCGGCCTCGATGGCGGCCTCGAAGGGCTTGAGGTGGTAGCCGAAGGCATCCCCGGGGTAGACCTGCGCCTTGCCGAAGGCGTAGTGCGGGTCGAGGCCGAGCTCCTGCGGGCCGCCGCCCGGGAAGTGTTTCATCGTGAGCGCGACGTCGGTCTCTGCGCTCAGGGAGTTGCCGTCCTTGCCGACCTCACCCTGGAGCGACTCCACGAGCTGGCCCATGATGTTCGCGCCCAGGTCGGCGTCCTCGGTGAACGTCTCGTGCGTGCGGTACCAGCGCGGCTCGGTGGACAGGTCGGCCATGTAGCCGTACATGCCGCGTAGGCCGATGGAGGACCATTCCTCGCCCATCACTTCGGCGAACTCCTCGACGACGGACATATCTCCATCGGTCGCCTCGCCGGTGGCCTTCGCCTGCTCGCCGAGGGCGGCGGCGGCGATGCCGGCTTCCTTGGGGAACGCGGAGAATGCCCCGGATGCCTCGTTGATGCCGGCCCTGGCCTGGGGATCGATGTGGTTGCGGGCGTTCGACTTGTACAGCACGGGGATGCCGAGGCGAGTGGCCTCGCTTAGCTCCTGGACGTCGTTCATGAACGTCGCAGCCTCGCCCGGGGTGACGCGCACGTTGGTCCCGAAGCCGCCGCCGCTGGGCTGGCAGGCATCCCGCTCACCGCTGTCGACGACGTTGCGGAAGATGAACCGGTGCATCTGCTGGCTGTCGATGTAGTCGCGGGCGGTATCGGGTACGGTGCCGAACTTGCCAGTCGCCGGGTCGCACGAGGCGTTCACCGTGTCGATGAGCATGAGGCCTGCCTTCTCCTCAAGCGTCATCTGCCCGACGAGATCGGCGACTCGAGCCTCGACCGGCTTTCGCCAGTCCTCGTAGACGTCAAGCTTGCCGTTGCCATTCAGGTCCTTGAACTGCCGCCCCTTGACCTTGATGATCTCCTTGGCGCGGGTCTCCAGCGCCGCGGGCTTTCCGTGATTGCCCTCATTGGTGGACTGGGGTGCAGCGGCTACGGCGCCGGCGCCCAGGATGAAGGTTAGCGGCAGCGCGGCGGCGAGGCCCACCATGCCGCGCCGTCGTCTCATGCGCGAATTGGCTGTGGTCAACGAAGTTCTCCTTTGAACAGAGTCGGAGAGGCGCGCAGTGCGACGCTCCCCACGGTGTACCGAGGACCCGATCGCGGCCGTCGGTGCCCGGGAGCATCCCGGGCATGACCCCCAGTCTCGGTGACCCTCGACACGGTGGGAAAGGAGTTGCCATCTGTTGCCCTCGTTCGGGGTACCGATCCTGGCCCGACACGGACACCGATGAGCAACGGGCTCAACCCTGCACGTGAGGACGCTGGACACACGATAGCGGGCCCACGATTTCGTTGGAATGCCAGACGACATCGTTCGCGGCAACCGCTGAGTCGGGTTATCTGTTCGGCCTTTTTTAAGTTCCCGGAGTCTGCTGGGATAAGGGGATCCGGAGCCCGGCGGGGCTGGGGCGAGCTCGCCGGACTCCGGAGTCTTGATCACTTTGGGACCAGTGTCAGCGGTTTCTGGGGATCAAGATAGGACCAAGCTTGCCCTGCCGTCCTTCGAAAAATCTCAGTCCCAAAAATCAATCCCCAATGGCCCCCCTATTCTGGGGATGGTTTCGACCACGTTCCGGAAGCCGAGCTATAGCTGAGCACATCAGGGACCTGCCCCTTTGCGGCGAGTGGGAGGCCGCGCGCGAAATCCGCCCATAACTTTCGAATCTTCCGGCCGTGGGCGTCAACGGTCGCCCATGAAGCTCCGGTTAGCAATTGCGAACCAGCCCAGGCCTGCTCGTTGCCGAACAGCAGTGGCAGGTCGATAGTGTGGGCGGCGCCGTATGGGTTGCCGGGGGCTGCCCAAGTGAGCACGTACGTGTGGGCAGTGCCGCCGGCGCGGGCGTGGCGCCGGGCGAACCGGTGGATTGCGTGCGAGTAGACTGCCGCCGTTACGAGCTTTACGACAACGCGGCGGATCAAAGGCCCGATCAGCGGGATACTGGCGACTCGTTGTAGGGCAGGCACCGTAGGAAAGTAAAGCAGCGCCTCCTCTGCGGTGTGACCGATGAGGATGTCGATGTGCGGAGCTGCGCGGTCCCAAGCGGCCTCGATCTCTTTTTCGGCGGGCAGGGGATGATGTCCGTACTGGGTGCCGAATGCCATCTGTCCCATGAGACCGTATGAAGAAGCATGCTTCTGGACTTCGGCCTGCAGAGCCACCACCTCGTCTGCTGACATGGCGGTGGTAACGACCTCAGCAGCCTGCGCCATGGCAACGTTCATCTTGTGGCGACCGCGGGAGATGCCCAAAGGAGGACTTTGGAGAATAGCGCGCCGGAACAGGGAAATGGACTCCGGAACTGCCATGAGATGTGCGACTGCGTCACCGCCGGAGGACTGGCCGAACAGCGTGACCTGATCCGGGTCGCCGCCGAAGGCAGAGATATTGCGCTGCACCCAGCGCAATGCCTGCAGCTGGTCGAGCAGTCCAAGGTTGGCCGGTCGGGCGTCGGCAGAACCCAGATAACCGAACAGGCCCAGCCGGTAGGTGACGGCCACGACCACTACTTGCTGTTCTGCCACCAGTCGGGCCGGATCCATTATCGACGCGTCGCCGGCCCCAGTGGTGTAGGAGCCACCGTGGATCCAGACCATCACCGGAAGCTTTTCATCCACGTGCAGGTCATGGGGCCGGGTCACCGAAAGCCTTTGGCACTGCTCGTCTCGCGGTAAACCGGCCAGCGGGTTCCCGAGGACCTCGGTGAGGAATCGTGAACGGACTTGGGGGCAGGCCGGCGAAAGCTCCGTGGCTTTACAAGGCTCCGTCCAGTCCGGCGACGGGGCTGGCGCGGCGAATCGGTCGGCATTTGCATAGGGAATACCAGTCGCCCGAATGACGTCCCCGTCCTCCCAGCCGTCTATTGGACCGCAGGGTGGAGTGAAGGTGAGCGCTGTCGTGGTCATGCTTCCTTTTTCTATCACTGAACGTCGTCGTGGTTCTTCAGAGCGCGGTCCTGCTCGAAGTTATCCTAGTGAAAGACCATGGGGGAGCAGCCGCTAAACCGGCTGGGCCGGTTCCAGCAGTTGCATCCGCCTGGCCACGGCCACCGCTTCCAGCTGCGTGTGCGCGTCCAGCTTCGACAGAACGGATTTCACATATCCGCGACAGGTGCTGATCGTGACATTCAGCCGCTTGGACGAAGTCTTGACGTCGCAACCTTCGGCCAGAAGCGCCAGAACCTGCCGTTCGCGCCTGCTCAACGTCGGCAGGCCGGGCGCGCCGAGGGGTGGCGTGACTGGCACCAGGAAGGACGGATGGATCACCATGGCGCCGGGCCGAGCGTGCTCGATCGCATCGAACAGCGAATCGACTGTGCCGTGCAGCGGCAGCAGTCCGCAGATGCCCAGGTCGGCCGCACGGCCAAGCAGGTCGTGGGACGGGTGGGCGGTCAGCAGGATGATCCGCGTAGCCGGTGAATCGGACAGGATCTGCTCGGCCGTCTCCAGGCCCTCCCTATCAGGCAGCCGATAGTCAAGGACCACAGCGTCCGGCAGCAGGCCACGGCACAGCTCGATGCCTTCCGCCGCGCTGCCGGCAAAGCCTCCGGACATGAGGTTGTGGGATGCAAGCGCCCCGGACAGCAGTTCTGCGAGCAGCAACTGGCCGCTGATTATCACTATGCATGGACGGTTGTCCGTTGGTTCGTTCATCTGAGGGGCCCCCACCCTGTATGACTCAGCCGAGGAGGTGGTCGGGGCGAGTGCCCGAATCTGTGCTGTCTCCATCGCCTGTGGATCATAATCGTGCCAGCGGCAACTCAAGCGTTGGGCCGGTTCTTGCGCAAAATTAGCTCAAGAAATTCCCGATCCACCCGGTGGTAAGGTTATCCATCGAAGATAGATTCGAAGGGTGGCGGCTGCTGTGTTCGGTATGGAAACGCCTTCACCATCCGGTCCAGGCCCGGAGATGAACGACGACGACGGCGGGCCCGGGGATGCGCGCGGGTTTCCTTCTCCTGCGCAGGACTATTTCCACGGCGGCATCGACCTGAACCGGCATCTGATCCGCGACCGTACTTGCACGTTTGTCATGCGGGTGAGCGGCAGTTCCATGGCTGCCTCGGGCATCAGCGACGGCGATGAGCTCATCGTGGATCGGTCCCTTACCCCGCGGGACGGCTCCGTAGTTGTGGCCGTGGTCAACGGTGAACTGATCATCCGGCGCCTGCATCTCTCCGGCGACCACGTCAGACTGCAGACGGACGACGGCGGAGTCCCCACCGAAGTGCCCGAGCTCGCCGACTTGAGCATCTGGGGCGTCGTCACCCGGTGCCTGCACCATGTCTAGCGAACCAGCACTCTCCGGCGGACGCATCGCGCTAGTGGACGTCAACAATTTCTATGTCTCCTGCGAGCGGGTCTTCGACCCCGCGCTCGAGCGGCGTCCCGTCGTCGTACTTTCCAATAACGATGGCTGCGTCGTGGCGCGCTCCGAGGAGGCGAAGCAGCTGGGCATCGCCACCGGAACGCCGTGGTTCAAGGTGGCGCCGGAGGCCGAGCGGTGGGGGCTGGTGGCCCGTTCCAGCAACTACGAGCTTTATGGCGATTTGAGCGCGCGGGTGATGGAGGTCCTGGGCCGCTTCGGCAGCTGGCAGGAGGTTTACTCGATCGACGAGTGTTTCCTAGGGTTGCCCGGGGATGAGCGGCAACTGCTCGGGACGGCCGCACGGATCCGGGCGGCCGTCATGCGGCACGTCGGTGTTCCGGTGTGTGTAGGAGTAGCCGGCACCAAGACGCTCGCCAAGTTCGTGAACCACATCGCCAAGCGCAATCCGCACATGCAAGGCGTCTGCTCGCTGGACTCCATGCCGGCCGCGGAGGTCGCGCGGATCCAGTCGCGCGTGCCGGTCACGGGGCTGTGGGGCGTGGGCGGCCGGACCGCGAAGCGGCTGAATGCGATGGGGATCGAGACTGTCGCGGATTTGAAGGCGGCGGACCCGCAGCTTATCCGCAAGCGGTTTTCGGTGGTGCTTCAGCGGACGGTGCTGGAACTCAACGGAACTGCCTGCATCCCGCACTCCGAGGAGCGGGCCGACAAACAGCAGGTCATGTTCTCACGCAGCTTCTCGACGCCGGTAACCAGCGCAGAGGAAATGGACCAGGTGATGGCGGTTTATGCCCAGCGCGGTGCAGCCCGGATGGCGGCCGAGGGTCTGAGCGCCTCGGTGCTGACGGTGACGGCGGGAACCAGCAGGTTCGGCGGCGGGGAGAAGTCGTTTCCCTCCGCCAGCGCCCGGCTGCCGGTGCCGACGCAGGATCCCATCCAGCTGACCAGGACGGCGGTGGCGACAATGCGGACCTGCATCACTGAAGGGACTTCCTATGTGCGGGCGGGTGTTTTGTTCACCGGACTCGAGCCGGCCGACGGGCAGCAGACGCTGGACCCTTTTGTCAGCGATCTGGACCAGCGGCACATCGGGGACCTGCTGGGCAGCGTCCGCGCCAAGTTCGGCGAAGCGGCCATCGGCCTCGGCCAGGGCGGGCTGGCCGTTCCGGCCACATGGTCCATGAAGCGGGACTTCTCCTCCCCGCGCTACACCACCGAGTGGAGCGACCTGCCGGTGGTACGTGCCTGAGGCCTTAAGCAACTCGTCCCCGGGCATCGCTTGCGTGCAATGCCCGGGGACGAGTTTCATTTCCCGGTCAGTTCGCCTTGACGGTCAGGACCGGACAGCCGGCGTCGAGCAGGATCCGCTGCGCGTGGCTGCCGAGGATGAGCTTTCCCACCCGGGAACGCCGGCGCAGGCCCAGGACGATCAGGGCGACCTTGCGCTCCTGCTCGGTCTGCAGCACCAGATCCGCTGCGTCATGGATGACCGACGACGGCGGCAACACGGCAACCGTACGGCCTCCACTGTTGAACTCGGCCGGATCGATGTCCAACTCCGCCAGCAACAGCTCCCGTCGGTCGGTGTCGATATTCGCGATCAGCACGTCGGAGTTGAGCCGCCCGGCTTCTTCGACTGCACGCCGAACTGCGGCCCGGCCTTCAGGGGTGTCGGTAAAGCAGGCGAGGATTGTCATCGTTGGTTCCTTTCGCTTTCGTATCGTTCGCTGGCTCAGCCGACAAGCTGGCTGAGCCAGCCCTGCGGCAGGTCGATGGGCAGCAGTGTCGGCAGGGCCAGCAGTACCACGTAGAGAACGGCCGTGTAGATGATCGTCGTCTTGGTTTTGGCCCGGGCGACGATGAGCAGGAAGGCCGGAACGAAGATCATGACGGCAATGAGGTAGCCAAGGATGCCGATCAAAATCAGGAACCCTGCCATCCAGCCGAACGTCTTGAAGGCGAATCCTGCCTCTTTGGTCCAGCCCGGCCCGTACCCTGGGGACGCCTGGCCGCTCGCAGGGACGTCGCTCGTTGCCGACTCCGCCGAAGGTCGGACAAGGGACACGGAGCTGGCGGCCCGGCGGGAGCCTGTCCCCGTGCCTGCCGAGGAAATCGATTCGGTGGAGGTTGAGCCGGTGATTCCCGCGGAACCGGCCGAGCCGTTGGCGTGCGCGGAGCTGGTGGACCCAGTGGCGATGGACGGCGACGCCGCTTCCACCGCAACCCGCTCGGGCATGGCGGCTTGGAGCTGCCCGGCCCTGCGCCGAATAAGGATTTCCTGGCCCAGCAGGGCAAGGCCCATGATGAGACCGCCCCAGCCGACCAACTGCGGCACCAGCCGTGCTTCCGGGGAGAACCCGGAGGAGATGACCAGCGAGCCAGCGAAGATCACGATGACGACCAGTGCGGTGGCCCGCGACCAGGTGGAGTTCTTCAGCGGACTTTCGGCGTCGACAGCATTCTCCTGCGTCGGGTCGTCGTCGCGGTCCAGCCGGCGGCGGGCACGGATCCACTTGAAGATGTTCCAGAGGATCGGCAGCACCAGGATCGCCAGGAACACCATAGTGCCCGGGCGCAGCATCCACTCGAAGCCGTTGTACAGGCTGTCGGTCAGGAAGTAGTAGCGTTCCAGCGGAATGGCCAGGACAAAGCCGATCAGGAATGGAGCCCGCGGGAAGCCGGTGGACTTCAGGACCCAGCCGGCCACGCCCAGCAGCACCATGACCCAGAGGTCGCCCAGCTGGCCGCCCTCCTGGAAGGAGCCCAGCAGCATGATCGCAACGAGGCCGGACGCCAAGACGGCGAACGGAACCTTGGTCAGCGAAGCCAACGGGCGCACGGTCAGGAAGCAGAACAGCGCGCCGAGCACGGAGGCAATGGCGAAGGACCAGACGATCAGATACATCAGGTCAAGGTGGTCCGTGATGATGGACGGTCCCGGCTGGATCCCGTAGGTCAGCAGCATGCCCAGGAGCATCGCGGAGGGGACGCCGCCGGGGATGCCGAACAGCAGCGTGGGGATCAGGTCCCCGGCCTCCACCGAGTTGTTGGCGCTTTCCGGTCCGACGATGCCGCGCGGGTCGCCCTTGCCGAACTGACGCTTGTCTTTCGCCGTGGCCACGGCCTGGCCGTAGGCCAGCCAGGTGCCGGCGGTCGCGCCGACGCCGGGGAGCACGCCGGCCCAGATGCCGATCAACGAGCCGCGGATGACCTGCGACCAGTGGGTGAGCCACTCGCGGATACCCGAACCCCAGCCGCCTGTGACCTTGACCGGAGCATTTTCGCCGCGGCGCTGGCTGGCCCTGGACGCGATTTCCGCGAGGCCGAAGATGCCCAGTGCAACGGCGACCAGGGAGAGCCCGTCGCCGAGGAACAGGCTGCCGAAGGTGAAGCGCTCCTCGGCTGTTGTAGGCGAAGTGCCCACCATGCCGAGCAGGAGGCCCATGAGGCCGGCGACCAGGCCCTTCACTACGTTGCCGCGTGAGAGCACCGCGGCCAGCGCGACACCGAGGACGGTCAGCATGAACAGTTCCGGGCTGGCAAAGGAGAGCACTAGCGGCCGGGCCAGCGGGATCGCCAGCGTCAGGCCAACGGCACCGATGAGGCCGCCCGCCATGGAGGAGAGGAAGGCCAGGCTGAGTGCACGTTTGGCCTGGCCCTTGCGGGCCATTGAGTAGCCGTCGAGCATCGTCACCGATGCCGACGCCGATCCCGGTGCGCCGAGCAGTACCGCCGAGACGGTGTCCGAGGTATGGACGACGGCGAGGGCTCCGATGAGCAGGGCCAGAGCGGGTGCGGGTTCCATGCCGAAGGTAATGGGCAGCAGGATCGCCACCGCTCCGGTGCCGCCGAGGCCCGGGATGAGGCCCATGACCAGGCCTGCCACAACGCCGACGAGCAGCATTAACAGCAGTGCCGGGTCCGCCAATGAGGCCAATGCGGCCATAGCTGAATCAAGCATTGTTATTCCTTAGTCGACTTCGATGTCGTAGGTGTCTTTGAGCAGGCGCAGCACATACTTCTTGGTTGCATCCGTCACCGTGTAAGCCTCGGCAACGCGTGCGGGCAACTGTGCATCGGCCGTAATCGGGTAACCGCCCAGAATCTTGTCCGCTTTGGCGTTGAAGGCCTTGTCCGTGGCCATCTTGTGGGCGGACTCGCGCAGCAGCTTCACGGCTTCGTCCGGGGTGCCGGCGGGCGCCCACAGACCCTTTTGGTAGGTGTAGGTCAGGCCGAGCAGTGTCTTGTACGCTTCGAGCTTTTCGCCGCTTGGTTCGGTTCCATGCAGTTCGCGGTAGACCTCGACGACGGTGGGGACGTCGGGGAAGTTCGGATCGCGGATGACCTTGCCGTCTGCGTCCAGCTGGCCGAAGGACATCAGTACTACGGCTTTGCCTTCCTCGGCGATGCCTTCAACCGCCGAGCCATAGGAGGAAGTGGTGGTGTAGTCGATATCGATCTCGCCGCGCTGGAGCGCCAGGTTGACTGGCCCACGTCCCTCGAATCCGAACGTGGCCGTGGTCTCCGCCTCGAGCAGGTCGAAGGCGACGAGGGTAGTGAGGTCGAGGCCGGTCGCGCTGATGCCGCCGAAGACCAGCGGCTTGTCGCGGCCGATGAGATCCTTGACGGACTTGATGCCGGCGGCGGTCCGGGCGTAGATGACTCCGCCTGTTCCGTTGACCAGAACCGGCGTCAGGTCACTGAAGGAGTACTTGACCGCGTGCCGGCCGAGAACCCAGGGGACCACCGTGGTTGCGGTGCTGACAAGCAGCTCGGTGCCATCGTCCTTGGCGGACGTGGCGAAGTGGTTGCTTCCGGTGATGCCTTCGCCGCCGGACTCGTTGGTGGGCGCGAATCCAGGTACGCCGGGAACAAAATGGACCATCTCCGTGCCGATGAACCGTGCCCACGTATCGGTGCCGCCACCCTCCGCCAGCGGGATGACCATCTTGATGGTCTCCCCGGCGTAGTCTCCGTCCGCAGTCGTCACCGGCGGCCGCAGCAGTCCGCCGCCGAATACGGTGGTGCCCAGGCCGAGCGCGGCGAAGAGCCCGACGGCGGTCAGCACGGTGCGGCGCGAATGCTGCGGCGGATCGGCGAGTTCGGCCAATTCATTGTCGGCGGGCGGCAGATCGTCGCGCCCGTTGTCGTCGTCGTTATCCTGCGACGCAGGGGGCAGCTGGACCATCGGTGTCTCCTTTGACTGGCTGTGCCTTGCAGGTTCCAGTGCGTGCCCTTCAGCAGCACGCAGCGGGGGCAGCGGAAGCGAAGCGCGGGCAAGGATCCTGGCGGTGCGGACCGAGCCGACGATTTCGCTGCCGTCCAAGGTGCTGCGCCACGTGGAAATGATTCCTGCCGGCGTGCGGATATTCAAGGAAGTGCCCGCAGGTGACTTGAGGGCACGTTCGACAACTGTGCCGGGTGTACCCGCCGCCAGCGTCAGGCCGATGCTCCCGGTGATGGCCAAGGCGGGGTGGGGGTTGCCCATGGAGAGCATCATGATCTGGACGTCGGCCTCGCCCGGGCTGTCCGACGGCGCGGCGATGGCCAGCTTGGGGATGGCACGTTCGGCGCTTTCTGGTGTGTCGGACAGGCCCATGGCGACGGCGCCGGCCCGGCGGATCGCGTCCAGATTCTCCAGTTCGGGCAGTACTTCCAGGCCCCACTCCCGGAAATCCGTCTCGCCGAGTCCCGCTGTGGTGGCGGAAATGATCACCAGCGGCGCCCCGGCATCAACCATTGAAGCCTCGACGGCGCGGCCGCCCACCATCAGCAGGTCGGCGGCGTTGCCTGTCGGCAGAAGGCTGCCGGTGGTCTTGCCTGCCGGCTCGACGAAGCCCAAGCCCACTTCGGTGCCCGGGAAGGGTACACCGGGAATCATCGTGTCGAGCTCCGGTTGCCACTTGCCGCCCGGCGTCGCGACCCTCTGCACAATCTGCTGTTGTGTGTTCGTGTTGAGGGCACGGACCAGCGTCTCGTCCCCTTGCGGCTGGACCCAGCCGCGATCCATCGCGTAGAGGGCGACGACGGCGGAACAGTTGCCGCAGTTGCTGCCCCAGTCGACCTTGCCCTCGTCAATGCCGACCTGGGCGAAGGTGTAGTCAACATCCGTATCCGGTTCCTGGGAAGGGGACAGGATGACAGCCTTGCTGGTTGTCGAGGTCCCGCCCCCAACGCCGTCGACCTGTCGTGAGTCCGGGCTGCCGAAAAGCCGAAGCAGGACCTCGTCCACCGTGTAGCCGGGGATATTCAGCTGCTCTCGTTCGAACACCCAGCACTTGCTGGTTCCGCCGCGCATCCAGACGGCGTCGACTGATCTGGTAATTGTTCTCACCTACTTTAGGAATCGGAGATTGGGTGCCCCGATGTGATGGGGCCCACGAAGTTTGTTGATTCGATAGTGAGGGCAGCGAGAGTTAATTACCAGTTACCAAAACTGGACTTGTATGTAGTGTTTCTTCATTCAGGATGTGCTGGGGTCAGGAAGGGCACCAACAGCCAGAAAGACACCATGACGTCGGCCGCGGACTGGTCGGGAGTAGAGACACCATGTAGCTAAAACTCGTTTTCTAAAGTATGTTGAAGCAGCGCTAAAGGAGTCAGGCATGCTGGATATCAAGAGACTGCAGATATTACTGAAGGTTGTCGAGACAGGTTCGGTTACCGCCGCGGCAGACGAGTTGTTCTATACCCCGTCGGCGGTGTCGCAGCAGCTGCGCAAACTAGAGGAAGAGGTGGGTCAGCCGCTGCTCCAGCGCCGCTCCCGGGGCATGGTGCCTACCGATGCCGGGCACGTCCTTGCCAGCCATGCCCGCTCTATCCTGAGGGAAATGGACGCAGCCGTTGCTGACCTTGCTCAGATCGCCGGACTCAAGCGCGGCAGCTTGAGCCTGGGTACGTTCCCGACGCTTGGAGGATCGTTCCTGCCGATCGTTATCAGCAGGTTCCGCCGCGAGTATCCTGCCATCCGGCTGGACGTACGCAGCAGCAGGCTCGACGGGCTGGTTGAGCTGCTTGCCAAAGGCGATGTGGGCCTCTGCCTCCTCTGGGAGTATGACTGGCACCGGCTTGATCCGAAGATGTTCGAGCTCACGCAGGTCTTCGTCGAACCCACGGTGCTGGTGGTCGGCGCCGAGCACAGGCTGGCAGGGATGGGCAAAGTTGAGATGGCCGATCTTGCCCAGGAGCAGTGGATTGTCCGGGCCAACGAGCATCCGGTGGCGGAAGTGCTCGAACGGAGCTGTAATTCCGCCGGCTTCGCACCCCATATTGCTTTCCAAGCCAACGACTACCAGGAAGCGCAGGCGATGGTGAGCGTCGGGCTCGGCATCGCTCTGGCGCCTCAGACTGCTGTCGTCAATCAGCATCCTGGCGTCAAGGTGCTGCAGTTGGGTGATTCCGTGCCGTCGCGGAGGGTCATGCTGGCCCAACGGCATGACAGAGTGCGGGCACCGGCGGAGGTGGCGTTCCAGTCAATGCTGCTTGCCGTCGGGGAGCAATGGAGCGCCGGCATCCACGCTTGATCGCTTGATACCGGTGCAACTAGCAGCCGATGCGGGCTCTGGTGCAGTTAGCGGTGCGCGAAGCTCAGGCCGAGGCGCTTCTCGCTCAGGTAGAGGCTCAGCCCGATTCCGAGCGCGGCGAACGTACAGGTCATCCACCAGGTGGAGTCCCAGCCCCCGGTGGCGGTGGCCAGCCAGGCGACGATGGCCGGCCCGGTGAAATTGCCGACGTTGAAGATCTGCTGCATCAGGCCCATGGCCGCCGGGGTGGAGCCGCCGGGCGGGGCCAGGTCGACGGCCATCCGCGTGAGCGTGGAGGGAATCGCGGCCCCGACCAGGGAGAACGCCGCCACGCAGGCGAACTGGATTGCAATGCCTCCCGGCACCGTGGTCCAATCCACCGCGAAGGTGAGCAACGACGTCGCACCCATGAGGATGAAGGTGGGGATGATGAGCCGGCGGGCGGTGACGCCGCGCTGCAGCAGGGGAGCGGTGGCGATGGCGCCGACGGCATTGAGGCCGCCGACCACTGCGCTGAGCACGCCCGGCCAGATTCCGGTGACGCCGTTCTGCTGGTAAATGGTCGGCAGGAAGCCAACGACGGCCATCCACTGGATGGTGTAACAGCCGAAGACGACGCCGGCCACCCACGGTTTCGGCGAGCGCACGGTCACGCCGATCCGCCGTACCGCTGCCTTTAGACCGCTGCCGTCGCCCGCCGGATCCTTCGGAACGAAGGCGAGCACCAGCGGCACCGGCACCAGGGTCAGGGCCGCCATGATCCACCACCACGTATGCCAGTCCGTCACCTGCAGCACGAGCGCGCTCGCGATCAGGCCAACGAACGTGGCGCATCCTTGGTAGGCGCTCCAGAATCCCACGGCGGTGTTGACCCGGCGCAGGGGAGTGTTGGTGCGGATCAGGCCGGGTGCGACCACGGTAGCCAGCAGGAATCCGGCACCTTCCACGGCCCGGCAAACCATCAGCAGTCCGGCGGTCTCCGCGAAACCGCCCACCACGGAGCCGGCGAACAGCAGGCCCAGACCGATCAGCAGGCAGCGGCGCGCACCGATCATCTCGGCGAACAGGGAGACGGCCAGTCCGCCCGCCATGCCGGCCACCTGCACGAGTCCCAGCAGCACCCCGGCCTCCACCAGAGACATGTCCAGCTCGGACTGGATGACGGGGATCGCCGACGGCAGCTTCCAGATATGCATGGCTGCGGTAATGCCCGCAAGCACGACGACGATCCACGCCGCATCCGTGCGCTGCCGAGTCATGACCGGAGCCGCCACAGCTCTCCTTCCGCCTTCGGGTCTGTCCGTCCACATTATCCGCAGGCGTACAAAGGCGGCGCCGGCCACGTAAGACGCGCCCCGCCGTCGTAATAAAGAGGTGTCTGACCCGGCGCGGGGTCGCCGCGGCGGGCTGGGCGGCGGTTGTTCAGTCCTTGGGTGTTGCCTTGGTGGGATCCACGAAAGGTTTCTGGACGACGGTTCCCGGGCGTTCGCCGTCGAGCGTATGGATAGTAAGTTCCGTGCCGAGGCGGCTGTGGGCGATCGAGACCATAGCCAGGCCGATGTTGCGTTCCAGCCGAGGGGAGTGGCAGGCGCTGGTGACTTCGCCGGCCGGGACGCCGCCGTGCGTCGTGACACGGAATGGTTCGATCATCGATCCGTCGTTGTAGCTGCCCAGCGGGTCGCCGCCGATCTCCACGCCGACCATGAGCCGGCCGATCCCGTCGGTGCGGGCCTTGCGGAGCGACTCCCTGCCAACGAAGTCGGCCTCCTGGTCCAGGTCAACCATCCAGTCGTAGCCGTAGCCGACCTCCAGCGGATTGGTGTTCAGGGTGATGTCGCAGCCGTACGCCAGCATGCCGGCCTCGATCCGGCGGATATGGCAGGGGCCGATCACGCGGAGGTCATGAGGTTGCCCGGCTTCCCAGATCGTATCCCACAGCTTCCCGGCGTCCAGGGTAGCGTTGTAGAGGTAGATTTCGTAGCCGATCTCGCCGGTGTAGCCGGTGCGGCTGACCACCACGTCCATGCCGTTTAGCGTGTGGTGCTGCAGGTGGTAGTAGGGCATGTCGAGGATCTGGGGCCCGAAGAGGTCGCTCATCAGCCCTTTGGCCTTGGGGCCCTGGATCTGGACCGGCGCGACGTCGACTTCTTCGACGGTGACGTCCCAGCCGCCGGCGTGCGCCAGCCCCATGGCCCAGAGGTGGACGTCGCTGTCTGCGAGCGAGAGCCAGAACTTGTCCTCTGCCACGCGGAGCAGGATGGGATCGTTGATGATTCCGCCGTCAGGAGCGGTGATGAAGACGTACTTGCACTGGCCTACCCGGCACTTGGTCAGGTCGCGCGGGGTGAGCATGTTGGCGAAGTCGAACGCCTGCGGACCGCTGATCTGCAGCTGCCGCTCCACGCCGACGTCCCACAGGGTGACATCGTTCAGCAGGGACCAGTATTCGCTGACCGGATCGCCATAGTGGCGCGGGTGGTAGGTGTGGTTGTAGACGCTGTAGGCGGCGACGCCGTGCTCCCGCGACTTCCAGAAGTAGGGTGATTTCCGCAGCCGGGTGTAGAGCGTGATGTCGGGATGCGGGACGGGGCCAGGCAGGTTCGCGGCGGCCTGCTGGGCGGGGCCGGAACCGGGAATGATCTGCGACATGCGGTGCTGCTCCTTCGAGAGTTTGGCGCCAGTCCGAACTCTTCAGTTGCGCATGCTGCGCAACGATGCGCCCTGTGCAGTTCATGGTGGCAGTCGCTGCGAGGGGCAGTCAAGGGGTAGCTTAACCGGCTAGCTTCGCTCGGCGACCGTCTTCACGCCCTGGACCAAGCTGTCCCACATGCCCTTCGAGTGCTCCGCCTCTTCGGCGCTGGGGTTGTTATCTTGCGAGAGGGTCAGCTTGGTCTTGTCTGCCTTGTTCTCGAGCGTCCATGTCAGCGTGTGGTAATTCTCCGGCACGTCGGCCTGACCGGAGAGCGGGCTGAAGTGTGTGTGCACCAGCCGCTTACCGGGTTCGACCGCAAGGATTACGCCCTTGTCCTCGTAGGCCTTGCCTTTCCACTCGCCCCGCCAGTTGACCGGGCTGCCAACGGTCCAGTCAGTGACGACGGTGGTGCCGAACATGAACTCCTGGATCGATTCGGGGTCCGTGATGACGGACCAGACTTGGCTCGTCGGAGCGTCGATCAAGATTGTCGAGGTGGCGACATAGTTCCCGGGCACAGCCTTCTCCTTCATCGAAGCAGCATCGACGCTGGCCCTAGATTACTCCCGCTGAGGGCAGTTCGGGAGGGCACTACGGGGCTGCCTGTTCCACTTCGCGCTCGAAGCGGGACCGCGCCGACGTACCGCCGCCGACCCGCCAGCGGTTGACGCCTGGGGATGGCTGGGACAAGATCGCGGAATGGAGCCATTGAGCAGTCGCATAATCCTGCGGCCTTCCGACCCGGCGAAGAGCCAGACCTTTTACCGCGACGCCCTGGGGCTGGCCGTCTACCGTGAATTCGGCGATCCCGAAAGTCCAGGCATCGTATTCTTCCTCGGCAACGGTCTGCTCGAGGTATCCGGGCAGCGCGGCGATGAGGGCGCCGGGCGGCTGGAGTTGTGGATCCAGGTCCGCGACATCGAAGCCGAGTGGAAGAAGCTTCAGGCCGCCGGGGTGGACATATTGCGTGCGCCGGTGGAGGAACCGTGGGGTTTGCTGGAAATGTGGATCGCCGATCCGGACGGCGTGCACATCGTGCTGGTGGAGGTCCCGGAGGACCACCCGATCCGGCGCGACACTCGGAATCCCCGGGAACTCTGACCAGCGGAATCTGTGGGCCTCTGCCCCACACGGGCCCCCGCCGTCGTCGTTCGACCTGGTCCCCGCTAACGACCCATGTTTAAAACGCGCCCGGAACATCGTCCCAAGTCAGCGGGACGCTTGAAGCCTAAAGTTGGACCGATAAGCCTGAACTTGGGTTTGAACAGGGCGGAAAAGGTGCGGAAACGCCTGAAAGCGAGCGGAACGGCCGCCGGACCCGCGCCTTAGTTGGCGAAGCCCTGCCACAGTGCGTCGAACGGGGCGTGGGAGGAGACGCGCGCCTTGATGCCCTCGGTCACGAAGGTCTTGGCGGTCCGGGCGGCCTCCAGCGGAGTGGCGCCCTTGGCCAGTTCGGCGGTTACGGCCGCAGCCAAGGAGCAGCCGGCGCCGCTGACGGCCACCTCACCGATTTTCGGTGCGCTGAGTACCTCGAGGGTCTCGCCGTCGAAGAAGACGTCCACGGCATCCGGGCCCTCAAGGCGTACGCCGCCCTTAGCCAGCACAGCAGCGCCGGAGGCTTCGTGGATGATGCGGGCGGCCTTTTCCAGATCCTCGACATTGTTGATCGTGATGCCGGAGAGGGATTCGGCCTCGAAATGGTTCGGGGTGACGAAGGTAGCCAGCGGCAGTACCTGCGCCTTGAGTGCCTGGTCCGTGTCCAGTGCGTGGCCGGGTTCCTGGCCCTTGCAGATCAGCACGGGGTCCAGCACGATGTTGTCCCACTCCTGGTTGCCCAGGGCGCTGGCTACCGTGTCGATGGTGACGGGGGAGCCGAGCATGCCGATCTTGACGGTCTTCAGCGAGCCCTCGTAGCAGGTCTGGATGGCTTCGAGCTGGTCGGCGATGACGTTCGCGTCGACCGGGACGAAGCGGTGGTTCCAGTTGTCCTTCGGATTGAAGGAGACAATGCACGTCAGGGCGGTGATGCCGTAGGTGCCGAGTTCCTGGAAGGTCTTCAGGTCCGCCTGGGCACCGGCGCCGCCGGTGGCTTCGGAGCCCGCAATCGTCAGCGTGATAGCGGGACGGGCATTCAGGGCAGCGTCGGCGGAAATGTCAGTGGAAGAAGGCATGCGTCCATTTTCCACCGTGACCCCCGTCGATGGCCAACCGGGCGCGATCCATGGGCCTGCACCGCCGTCGTTCCGCTGACCGGATCTGGGTTCCAACGGACCCGCACCCCTCAGTCGTAAACGGTCACGAGCTTCCACACCGAGGCCCGGCCGATTGCGGCGCACAGCCCGATCAGCGCGGCCAGCAGCAGCGTCTCCCACGCCGCCCCGCCGTACATCACGCTGAAAATCAACCAGGCCACCAGAGTAATGACCACGAAGAACACCAGCACGTGGACCCACTGGCGGCGCACCGGCCGCAGCGCCAGGCCCAGCAGGAAGGCGATGGGTGCGCCGATGATCAGGCCGATGCCGGCGGCGTAGAGCAGCACCACGAACGCCATCCCGAAGGTCGGCCAGACCTGCCGCCAGCTGAACGTGCCGCCGACGATCGAGATCAGCATCAGGGTGAGCGAGAAGGCGGCGATGGTGACGAAGAAACCGGTGAAGAACGCCAACGGGCCGAACGTGATGCGGTGGCCGGACTTGTGGTCCAGCAGTTCGTCCGCGAACTGCTCGTCCTCCGGCAGACCTGGCTCGAGAGGATCCGCGTTGGTCCCGTCCTGCGTCATTGCGTGCCCCTTCCGAGGTCAGTGACAGTCGCCGCGGCACTGTCCCCTGCCGGCGCCGGACTGAGGGTCTAACCCCAGAATAGATCGAAGCGCCGGTAACGCAACCATTCCTCCGGCGACGTGGGAGAATTGATGCCGGTCCGGGCGCAGACGGGCCCAGTGCTAATACAGCCAACGCTTTCGACGCCGGCACTACCGGCAGCATCGCGGCGTTGCGCGAACCACTACTTCCAAAAAGGTACAAAACCACAATGACTGACCTGCAGAAATCCCGCCCCGGCCATGCGCCGGCCAAGTTCGCCTCGATCGGCAGCCCGTATTTCGGCATCATGCTTGCGGCCATGGCCGTGGTGCTGATCCTGTCCAACATCGGCGCGTCCAAGGGCGTGGCCATCGGCCCGATCATTACCGACGGCGGTTTCTTCCTCTTCCCGCTGGCCTACATCCTGGGCGATGTGGTCAGCGAGGTGTACGGCTTCAAGGTGGCGCGCAAGGCTATCCTCACCACGTTCGCCCTGTCCGTTTTCGCCTCGCTCTGCTACTGGGTCATCATCGCGCTGCCCGGCTTCAACGACGATTTCGGCCTCGCCAAGCAGGAGGCGCTGGAGCTGGCCCTCGGCCCGGTGCCCTTGATTGTGCTCGCGAGCCTGCTGGGCTTCCTGGTCGGCCAGACGCTGAATTCCTGGATGCTGGTCAAGATGAAGGAGCGCTTCGGGGAACGCAAGCTGTGGGCGCGGCTGATGGGCTCCACCGGCGTCGGCGAATTCGCGGACACGCTGATCTTCTGCTCGATCGCGGCGTCGGTCATCGGCATTACGGATATCCCGACGTTCGTGAACTACGTCGTCGTCGGCTTTGTCTACAAAACCCTGGTTGAGTTCCTCTTCGTTCCACTTACGACGGCGGCCATCGGCTGGGTGAAGAAGCGGGAACCTTCGTACGGGGTTGCGTCCTAAAGCAGGCAGCGCCCTCACCCCGGGCCGCGCCCGGACGGCAGCGCCCTAACGCGCGGTTCTCTTGCCAAGGGCGGCGGCGATCCGATCGGCAACGTCGTGCCAGTGATCGAGCATCTTCTCCCGCTCAGCGGCACTGGCCAGATGCTCCTGGTGGAAGCCGATGGTGGTGCCTGCCTGTACCTGCATCAGCGTGATCTGCAGGATGGAATCGTGATCCCAGTCCTGCGGTTCCCAGGTCAGCCTGATCCGCTCGTGCGGGTGGAAACTGCGGATTTCGCCCCGGGTGCCGTCCGTGGTTTCATATTGGTCGCGGCGGCGGGTGCCGAGGGCCGTTTCGCCCAGCCACAGCGGCAGACCCTCGCCGATGAGGAAATCCCAGACCCGGGGCAACGGTGCTGGAACCGTCTTGCGGACTCCCATTTCCCAGCCAGCGTCCTGCGTTAATCCTGTTGGAGTCATGTACACCGGATTACCCGCTCGCAGGGCGTGCGTCAATGGCCCGGCCACGGGAAAGTGCGGCGGGGAAATGGGTGGAGAACTGAGCGGCCATCCTTAGGCGAGCGACAGCACGAACGACAGGACAAAACCGGCGGCGGTACTCAGCGCTACCGCCGGACCGCCGTGCTCGAACGCCTCGGGCATGAGGGTGTCCGCAAGCGAGGCGATGACCGCGCCGGCGGCGAAAGCCAGCGGCAGGGAGATGGTTTCCGGGTCGCTGCCCGACAGGGGACCGGCCCCAATAACGACGGCGATGACGAGCAGCACCGCACACGCCAGCCACAGGCCGAGGATCTTGCCCGTGGACTTGCCCTGGCTGCGCATGGAGGAAGCGCCGACGAGCGACTCCGGCAGGTTGGACACGAAGATCGCGGCCAGCAGGGCCAGCCCGCCGGTTCCTTCCGTCAGCGCGACGCCCAGGGCGACGTTCTCCGGCACGCCGTCGAGGGTTACGGCGGCCAGCAGGGCCATGCCCGCTGCACCCCGGGTGGATTCCTTGGTGGGCGCGCGGTCCTCGGCAGCCGCGTTGGTGTCGAGCTTGGCGCTGCCCTGATATTGGTCGGCCGGGGTAGGCCGCGACTTGGGCTGGGCCCAGCGGTCAAGCAAGGCACTCAAGGCGGTGAAGACCGCCGCGCCCACGAAGAGCCCGATGGCCGCCCGCCAGATGCCGCCGTGCTGGTAGGCGTCCTGGAAGAGCTCGAAACTCAACGCGGTGATCAAGGCGCCCGCCGCGAAGGAGAGCAACATGGCCAGGAACCGCTTGGGCAACTCGAACTTCACTCCGATGAGTGCGCCCAGCACCAGTGCGCTGGAAGCCACGGCGCCAAAAACCAGCGACGGTCCCATGGCGCCAGTATAGAAGCGTTTGGCCACGTCGGACCCGCTGAATTGGGATTACTCTTATGCCATGCTCGAAATCCTGACCGGCACGGGATTGTCTGTGGCAGCGGGACTGAATGCGTTCATTCCGATGCTGCTCCTTGGTTTGCTGGACCGGTACACGGACCTGGTCCAGTTGCCCGCCGAGTGGGCGTGGCTGGGCAACGGGTGGGTGCTGCTGATTGTGGGCCTGCTGCTGGTACTTGAGATCGCCGCGGACAAAATCCCGATGGTGGACAGCGTCAACGACTGGATCCAGACCGTCATCCGGCCGGCTGCCGGCGGCATCGTCTTCGGCAGCGGGGTGTCTTCGGAAACCGTGACCGTTTCAGACCCGGATGCGTTCTTCGGCGGCGACGCCTGGATCCCCGTGGTCATCGGCATTGTTATCGCCTTTGCCGTCCACCTGGTGAAGATGATGACCCGGCCGGTGCTGAACGCTGCGACCGTCGGCACTGCGGCGCCGGTGGTCAGCACGGCCGAGGACACGGCGAGCCTGTCGCTCGCCTTGGCTGCCGTACTGTTGCCAGCGCTCGTGATCGTGGTGATTGCCGCCGTCGTACTTGGTTTGTGGTTGCTGTACCGCAGGTTCCGCCGGCCGGGGGTCAGGCGTAGTAGCGTCCCAAGACCTCGTTTTTGAAGTCGAAGAAAGAGCCGTCCTCGATGGCCAGGCGGGCGTCGTCGACCAGTTTCACGGTGAAGCGCTCGTTGTGGATGGAGATCAGGGTGTGGCTGACCATCTCGTTGGCCTTGAACAGGTGGTGGATGTAGGCGCGGGTGTAGTTGGCGCAGGCGTAGCAGTCGCAGCCCTCCACCAGCGGGGTGAAGTCACGCTTGAACTTGGCGTTGGAGAGGTTTTTCCGGCCGTCCGGGGTGTAGAAGGCGGAGTTGCGGGCCACCCGGGTGGGGGAGACGCAGTCGAAGGTGTCCGCGCCGTTTTCGATGGCGGTGAAGATGTCATCGGGTTCGGAAATGCCCAGCAGGTGGCGCGGCTTGTCCTCGGGGAGTTCCTCGTTGCACCAGCGCACAATGGTGCCCAGGTTCTCCTTTTCCAACGCGCCGCCGATGCCGAAGCCGTCGAAGTTCATGGCGCCGAGGTCGCTGCTGGCCTTGCGGCGCAGGTCCTCGTACTGGGCGCCCTGGATGACGCCGAACAGCGCCTGGTACGGCCGGTGCGAACGCTCCTTGGTCAGCCGCTCATGCTCCACGATGCAGCGCTCGGCCCAGAGCCGGGTCCGCTCCAGGCTGAGCTCCTGGTAGGCGCGGGAGTTCATCAGCGTGGTCAGCTCGTCGAAGGCGAACATGATGTCCGCGCCGAGCTGGTGCTGGACCTGCATGGAGATTTCCGGCGTGAACCGGTGCCGGTCGCCGTTGAGGTGGGACTTGAACCAGACGCCGTCGTCATCCACGTGGGCGAGGCGTTCCTTGCCCGCCGCCACGCGATCATCGGCGCCGGAACCGGCCCCGGCCTCGGCGGCCGCGTCCATGTTGATGACCTTCTTGAAGCCGGAGCCCAGGCTCATCACCTGGAAACCGCCCGAGTCGGTGAAGGTGGGGCCGGCCCAGTTCATGAACTTTCCCAGACCGCCGGCCTCGTCAAGAATCTCCGGGCCGGGCTGCAGGTAGAGGTGGTAAGCATTGGCCAGCAGTGCCTGCGCGCCGAGGTCCTTCATGGATTCGGGGAGCACAGCCTTCACCGTGGCCTTGGTGCCGACGGCGATGAACGCCGGCGTCTGGATGTCGCCATGCGGGGTGGCGATGGTGCCGGTGCGCCCTTTGAATTCACCGCCGTTGGCCTCGACCTGGGCGGCGGTGGGTGGGGCGGTTTCGGACAGGCGTTTGCCTACGGTAAAGGAGAAATCAGATTGCGGCACCTATCCATTTTGCCTTACGCCACGGGGCTGGCGGTTCCGCCGGAGCCTTGTCTGACTGCTCACAAAATTGAAGCAGTCTCTTGTTTGCACGATAAATTGGCCGCACGTCCGGCCGTGGCAGGCTGTAAACGCTCGATGAAAGGCGGTGAGCCGTAACGTGAAACACCATGTGCGCGAGTTTTTCCGCGTGGGCCCGGCCCGCCGGGATCACGTTGTGGCCACGCGCTGTGCCGTCAGCGTGGGACTGCCGCTGCTCATCCTGCTGGCGGCGGGCCGCTTCGACCTGATGATCTTCGCCGCTTTCGGTGCCTTTACCGGAATATACGGCCGCGGCGAGGCCCACGGCGTGCGGCTCCGGCATCAGGGCCAGTTCGGCGTGCTGATCCTGCTGGTCATGTTTGCGGGCGCCCTGACCTCGGCGGTCGGCGCCGGCCCCTGGGGAATCGTTTTCGGCACCACCATCGTGGCCGGGCTGTGGTCGCTGGCGGTGAACTACTTCCAGCTGCGCCCCGCCGGGGTCATCTTCTTTACCTTCGGCTACGCCGCCGTCGGCTCCATCCCGCTGACGACGCCGCTCTGGCAGGCGATGCTGACCGGTCTGGCCAGCGTGGTGCTGGCCATGCTGATCGGCATCAGCAGCCGCTTGCGGCCGGCTTGGCGGACCTCCATGGCCGCGCCCGAACGCCGCATCCTGACTCCCGGGCATTGGCGCGAATTCGGCGTCGAAGCCGGCGCCAACGCCCTGGCCGCCCTTGCCGCGGGGGCGCTGGCAACGATGGTGGGCCTGGGCCACAACTATTGGGCGATGGTGGCCGCCGTGGCACCGATCGCCGGTCCGAGCCTGGCGCAGCGCGTGAACAAGGGCGTCCACCGCATCCTGGGTACGTTTGCCGGGGTGGCTGCCGCCGGACTGCTGCTGGCACCGCATCCGGCGCCGTGGGTAATGGTGCTGATAGTGATCGTGCTGCAGTTCGCTGCGGAGATGTTTGTGCTGCGCCACTACGCACTGGCGCTGATCTTCATCACGCCGCTGGCACTGCTGATGACCGAGCTGGCGGCGCCTACGGACCCGACCGCCCTGATGGTGGACCGCGCCATCCAGACGGCCATCGGCGCGCTTGTGGGCCTCAGCCTGGTCTACCTGATGCATCAGCGCACGCTGCGGGAAAAGACCCGCCGCCGGCTGCGGAAGCACCAGGATCCCGAGGCCTGACGGGTTCAGGCGCGCGACACAGCAGGACCAGGCGACAGGCCGACGATGCTCGCCAGCGCGGCGTCCAAGTTGGGATAGCGGAAGGCAAAGCCTGACTGCGCCAGCTTTTCCGCGCCTACCCAGCGGCTCTTGAGCACCAGCTCCGTCTCCGTCCGAATCATCACTGCTCCCAGCTCCAGCAGCCAGCGCGGCGTCGGAAGGCCCGCGGGCATCCGGTAGGCGTGACGTACGGCCTGCATCAGTTCGCGGTTGCTGACCACCTCAGGCGCGGCAGCGTTGACCGGCCCGGACAGTTCTGGATGCGCATAAAGATGCAGCACCGCGCGGTAAAGATCCTGGACATGGATCCAGCTGAACTTCTGGTTCCCCGTGCCCATATGGCCGCCCAAACCGCAGCGGGCCAGGTTCTTGAACGGATCCATCACACCGCCTCCGGGACCAAGCACAATGGCGATGCGCAGGGCAACCTGCCGGACTCCCGGTGTTGCGGCCTCGTGCAGGGCCTGCTCCCATGCCTTGGCAACGTCAACGGAAAATCCGGTGCCCAATTCACCCTCGGCTTCGGTCTGCGGGCGGTCCTCGGCGTGCCGGTAAATCGTCCCGGTGCTCGCATTAACCCATAACGACGGCGGCGTTCCGCCCTGCCGCTGAACCGACGCCAAAGCGCTGCCAAGTTGCGCGGTGGTCCGCGTGCGCGAGTCCAGGATCTCGTCCCGGTTGCGCTGGTTGTAGCGGCAGCTAACGGAACGCCCGGCGAGATTGACCAGCAGATCGGCACCGTTCAAGGCATTGGCCATAGCCTCCGGAATGTCCCAGTGCGCACTGTCTTCGGGCTGGCGTCCGATGGTGCGCATGGTAGTGCCGGCTTCGGCAAATTGATCCTGGAACCAGCGCCCAATAAAGCCTGATGCTCCGGCCAGAACCACTGTCGCTGGGGCCGCCGCCGCCGGATTCTCGGCATTGTCAGTCACGTTTTACCTCCCGCACAAGACCCGCGATGTCCTCGGTGATCTTCCGGACCCCCGGAAGCCGTGATAGCGCTACGAGCTTGGCGACAAGCGGAGCGGTCTTGTCGATCAGGCTGCGCGTTCGTTTCTGCCCCGGAGACTGGTCGTAGACCCAGAACAAAGTGATGCCCATATACAGCAGCCAGAGCAGTTCGGGCAGTTCTTCCCGAATGGCAGGCGGCGGTTGCTGGCGTGAGCGTTGCAGCGCTTCGCGAAAGAGTGCGACAGCCTTGCCGCGCGCAACTCCTGCGCCTGGTCCGAAAGGGCTGGTAGGCGATTTCGGTGCAATGGCTACATTGATGAAATTTGCGCCGAATTCGTGGTACGGCGTCATCACGTCGATGCCGGTGTGAAGGATTGCCCGTAGCTGTGCGTTCAGGCCTTTTCCATCCTCCAGGAGGGCAACGGCCCGTTCCCGGTGCTCATCCTGCAGCCGGTCATAGAGTTCGAGAACCAGCGCGTCCTTGGATGGGAAGTAGTAGTAGGCGTTGCCGACGGAGAGTCCTGCCTTATCGGCAATGGAACGCATGGTGGTCTTGTCATAGCCCTGGCTGCGGAACATCTGGAGAGCCGTCTCGACGAGAGCCGCCCGGGTCTGCGCACTTTTGGGCGTGCGAGCTGGTTTCTCTTCGGCTGCCATAGCGCACCTTCCGACCAGAGCGTGATGAATTGAACGTGTTCAATTTCCAGTAGAACACGAAAATGAACACGTTCAAAAGATGGAGCGGAAAAGAAGCTAGGTCTTTAGGGCAATCCGGCGAAGCGTTGGCTCTAGCGGACGGGCAGTTCGTCGCGGGAGCGGCTGCGCGTGGACAACGGCTCCGAGGAGGGGAAGTGCTGCGTCCGCCAGCCGTCCCAGGCGTCCCGGATGGCGGCGAGCGACTTGGCACCCAAGCCGTAGGTGGTAATCAGAACCTGCGTGCCGCCGTCGGGCCTTTCGTCCATAAGTTGGGGCATGGTGGCGAGAATCAGCAGACCGTCCCCGTGCTCGGCATAGGACTGTACCGTCAGTCCTAGCTGCGCTTCAGTGCGGAACCAGACCTTCCCGCTGATCGATTCGCCCGTGCTCAGGGTCGCCTCGTACGGCTCGTCGGGCTCCGGCAGGACCGTCAGGCTCAGGCTCTGCAGGAGGCCGCCTTCGGGTACGGAATCGGCCGAAAAGTATGTTGTCTGCCGCGGGGTGTTCGGATGCCGCTCAAGCATGAAACGCAGCTGCTGGAGGAACGTGGTCCACCCCTCGGTGAGGTCCTTGTCCCAATGCGCCATTTCCGATGCCGGATCCAGGAGTCCGCGTTCGAGCGTCAGCTGGACGCCGTCCTCTACCGGCTCGATGATGAACGTATCGCCATTGCCCAGCGTGAGCTTCTTGTGATCAGGGCTTTCGACGGCGCCGGCAAAGTAGATCTCTTTGATCTCCTCATCGAGGCCGTCCAGCTCCCAGCCGTGCCACTGCGCAAGCCGTTTGGGTTCGCGCAGCATGATCCATACCTGCTGGGCGTCTGCGTTGATGTGGACGCTGAGCTTGCGGGGACCAGATTCTGATTCTGTTTTCACAGCGCTATCCGTCATGAGGCCGACTTTACCCCCGGCCCCTTGGACTGGCCAGAGGTCTGGGCAGGACGGTGGTCAGGGGGCGGTCAGCTTGCCGTTCAGTGCGCGGATGGCCACCAGTTCATTCGCGATGCGGCGGTCCAGTTCGGCCGGCTCCAGGGTCTCGGAGCCGCCGTGGGTGCGAAGGTACATCAGTGTGGAAAGGCGTTCGACGCGCCATTCGTGCTCCGCCGACTGATCGCCGGAGGCCATCGCCCGGTGGATCTCCGAGTCGTAGAGGTTGGGCTCGTTGAGCTGACGCTGGCGTACCACTGCGTTCATCTTGGCGCGCAGTGGATCTTCCTCTTCGGCCTCGTCCGGGGCGCGCATGGCGTCGCCGAGCCGCTGCGACTCCTCGATGTCGCCGGCCTCGTGGGTGATGTAGGCGGCGATCGCCAGGGTGGACTGGATCCACTTCCAGCGCCCGAAGTTGCCGTCGAAGGGCAGGTCCGTTACCAAGCGGCAGACATGGAGAGCGTTGTCCTCATCCGCCAGGTCGACGAACAGCCGGTGGGCCAGATCGCGGACATCCTGCAGGTTGCTGCCGGCCTTGGTGTTCAGTCCCTTGCTCAGGCGGGCGGCGAGGCGCTGGACCCTGATGTCCTTCGGATGGGCCCGCGCGGTGCCCACGATGACCGCCTCCGGAGTGCCCTCCTCGGCGGGGATCAGCTCAAGGTCGCTGTTGGTCAGGACGGTCGGAGCCTTCTGGAAGGGCCGCGTGGAGGCAACCCGGATGCTCGAACCGTGGGCGATGCGCACCTGCGTTCCGTCCGCCAGCTTCGCAATCACCAAGGCCGGCGAGCCGAAATCATCCTTCTCGACGGCGGAGGACACCACCGCGGCCGATTGTTTTCCGCGCCGACGCAGAAACATATGGCCCGGTTCAACCGCCTCAGCTTTGACATTATGGACGTATGTCTGTGGCTGTTGCTCGGTCATTGGGTGGTCCTCCAAAGCTCAGGGTCAAACCTCAGTATATGAATTTGTTACCTCTCAAGCCGAAGTTGCGCCACGCCGGTAGCACGTGGCAGCAGCCGGCATCCTTCATGACGCGCGGCTAACGAAGGCAGCGGATCAGGGACACCCGTTGGGGTGCCGCACCCCGCGGAAGGCAGGGATTACGACGGCGGCCGGAGGGCGCGTCGTCCGGCATTCCGCCGGGGCCAACGGTCGGTGCGCCGGAGACGAAAGCCGGACCTCCGCCGTCGTTATCAGGAGGTCAGCGGCACCAGCCGGCGTGGGCCAGCGCATGGCGCAGCAGGTTGCCGCGCCCGCCGACGAACTCCGACTGGACCTCCGGGCTCAGGGCGTCGTCCGGCGTCATCCAGGTCAGTTCCAGTGCGTCCTGCCGGGGCTCGCACTCGCCGGTGACGGGGATCAGATAGGCCAGCGCGACACAATGCTGGCGGTCATCGGTCATCCCGGTTTCCGACGGGGAAGGGAAGTACTCGGCCACGGTAAAGGGCACCGGGGAGGCCGGCAGCTGCGGGAACGCCAGCGGCCCAAGATCCTTTTCCAGATGCCGGATGAGCGCCGCACGGATGGTCTCCCGGTACATCACCCGCCCCGAGACAAAGGTGCGCACCATCTGCCCCTCGTCGGAAGCCTGCAGCAAAAGCCCGACTTCGGTCACATAGCCGAGGGAATCCAGCCGTACCGGCACGGCCTCCACGTAGACCATGGGCAAACGCTGCCGGGCCTCGTAGAGATCCTCTTCGGAGAGCCAGCCTGGATACGGGTCGGGAGTGCGAACATTCATGTACTTGTTGTACCGCACGGCTGATGCGCCCGTCACGCGGGACCAGCCGGGAGGGTGCGGGTTTTCCGTAGAGCGTAAGATCACGCCTGCGGTGCGGTTGCCTCCCGGATGCTGATGTTCCCGCCGCCTGCGCCGCCTGCGCCGCCTGCACTGCTCGAGCCGTCCGGGTCCGGCACGAGGAGGACGCGGGCGCCGGCGTCGTCCTCGGCCAGCCGCGCCTGGATTCCGGCCGAGGCCAGCCTGTCGCGCAGAACCTCGAGCCCGCCGTCGTACTCGAAGCCGAGGGCAATCCCGGCAGCAGTGCCCTGCTGCACCGTGATGATCCCGCCGTTCTTGGCGGCGAAGTCAACCCGGCCCACGTCGGTCAGGTCCCAGTCCACCTGGCTGAACTCGGACTGGCCGCCAGCCCGTGCCGCAGAACGCCGGCGGGCACCGATATCCGCGAGCACCTTGGCCGCGGTGGGCAGCTCGGTTGTGGTCCACACCGCGGCTACCGTCAGTGACCGATCCGCATCATGCGGTTCGGCCGCCTCGTTCGCCCGGTCCACCAGGAACACGGTGCCCTCCGGCGAGGTGACCTTCACGCTGCCGCCGTGGTCCGCCGAGAACGGCTCGGCCCGCGTCCCCGCTTCCTCGGTCCGGCGGCGGAATTCCTCCAGGTCCCGCGCCTCGAAGCCGAGAGAGGTGACGCCGTCGTCGGGCCCTGCGGGCATGGCGTGGACGGCGAGCCGCCCGTGGCCGGCGTCGAACTCCATCCAGGTCTCGTAGTCGGCGGTGACGGCGAGCCCGAGCGCGGTCAGCAGTTCCTTGTACTCGTGCATGCGGGAGGTGTAGTGGACGGGGCGGACACGCAGCATTTTTTGTCTCCTCGGTAGCGGCCTCTTCCCAGAGTATGGCGCGGCGGCCGGTTGCGCGGCTAGTGTGTGCGCATGGCTGTCGAACTCCCCGAACTGCTGCTGCCCGACGCCGCCGCCTGGCGTGCCTGGCTTCAGGAGCACCATGACAGCTCGCCCGGCGTGTGGCTGGTGCTGCACAAGAAGGGCGGAACCGTCACCACGCTCGACTATGCCGGCGCCCTCGAAGAAGCGCTGTGTTTCGGCTGGATCGACGGGCAGGCCAAGCGGCGCGACGCCGAGAGTTCCTTCCAGCGGTTCAGCCCGCGGGGCAAGCGCAGCATCTGGTCGCTGCGCAACGTGGCACGGATCGAGCAGCTGGAGGCGGCAGGAAAAATGCACGACGCCGGCCGCGCGGCGGTCGCGGCGGCGCAGGCCGATGGGCGGTGGGACAAGGCCTACGCCGGACCCGCGACGGCGGAAGTACCCGAGGATCTCGCCGCGGCGATCGCTGCCGTGCCTCGGGCGCAGGCCATGTTCGACGTGCTGACCTCGCAGAACCGGTTCGCGCTGATTTTCCGGCTCAGCCAGCTCAAGACCGAGGACGCCCGGCGGAAGAAGATCACGGGTTTCGTGGAGATGCTGGCCCGGCACGAGGCACCGTACCCGCAGAAGAAAAAGCCGTAGCCCAGGTTCGGGAAAGACTCAGGCCGGGAAGGCCACGCCCTCGCCGATCACGCGCAGGAACAGTTCCGAGCCGGGCTTGGCCAGCGTCGCATTCCAGTGGCGGATGGTGATGGTCTCCCCGCGCTGCCGGTTTCCCTGGCCGTCCTCGGGTCCGTGCAGTTCCAGCCGCACCGTCACCTCCGGCCCGAAAAAGTCCGTCTCCAGCACGGTGCCGCGGATGGGTCCGCCGTCGGAAATACGGATCTGCTCCGGGCGCAGCATCAGGTGCACCTTCCCCTGGCATGTGGGCCGGCGGACCGGGATACCGCCAAGCGCGCAGGTGGCCAGGGAACCCTGCAGCTCCGCGTTGAGGATCACCGCATCGCCGAGGAACTCGGCCGTTTCCCGGTCCGCGGGCCGGGTGTAAACCACAAAGGGATTGCCGATCTGGGCCAGGACGCCGCGGCGCATCACCGCCACCTGGTCGGCGAAGGACAGTGCCTCCGCCTGGTCGTGCGTGACCAGGATGGTGGTCACCCCGGCCGCCGCGAGGGTGCGGGCCACCGCCTTGCGGGTAGCCACCCGGAGGCCGGCGTCCAGAGCGCTGAACGGTTCGTCCAGCAGCATCAGCTCCGGCTCGCGGGCCAGCGCCCGGGCCAGGGCGACGCGCTGCTGCTGGCCGCCGGAGAGCTCGTCCGGCCGGCGCCCGGCGTATCCGGGTTCCAGCGAGACCATGGCCAGCAGTTCGGCGACCCGGCGTTCCACCGCCGGCCGGGAAGCGAACCGCTTCTTCTCCAGCCCGAAGGCGATATTCCGGCCCACGCTCAGGTGCGGGAAGAGCGCTCCGTCCTGGGCCACATAACCCACGTTCCGCCGGTGCGCGGGAACCAGTCGGCCACCGTTGGCCACCGCCTCGCCGTCGAGCGTAATGCGGCCGGAGTCCGGTGCCTCGAAGCCGGCAATCAGCCGGAGCAAGGTAGTCTTGCCGCTGCCCGAGGGGCCTACGATCGCCGTCGTAATTCCCCTCTGGACGGACAGGCTGACGCCGCGGAGCACGGACGTATCTCCAAAGGACTTGGTGACGGCATCGACGACCAGGTGGCCCTCCGGCACCGGAATGTCCGCGGGGCTCACAGGCGGGTCCCTTTCACAAAGGTCATTGCCCGGCAGCTTTCTGCGACTGGGTGTAAAGCAGGTAGGTCATCGGCAGCGAGAGCAGGATCAGGATCAGCGCGTACGGCGCGGCGCCGGTGTAGTCGATCTCCGAACTCAGCGCCCAGAAGCGCGTGGCCAGCGTGTTCACGCCCGTGGGCGCGAGCAGCAAGGTGGCGGTCAGCTCGTTGGCAATGCCCAGGAAAACCAGGGCGGCCCCGCCGGCGGCAGCGGGCGCGGTCAGGCGCAGGGTCACCCGCAGGAACGCCCTGAACGGCGAACTGCCCAGCGACCGCGCGGCCTCTTCGAGCTCCTGCGGCGCCTGCGCCAGCCCGGCGCGCAGGTTCACCAGCGCCCGCGGCAGGAACAGCAGCACGTAGGCGGCGATGACCAGCGGCACCGTTTGGTAGAGCGGCCGCGCGAAGTTGATCGCCACGGTGATGAAGGCCAGCGCCACCACAATGCCGGGCAGCGAGGACGTGATGTAGTTGGTGCTTTCCAGCAGCTTGGTGAACCAGCCCGGGTACCGCACGGCCAGCCATGCCACGGGGAACGCCAGCACCACGGTCAGCAGCGCGCCGGCCAGGCCGAAACCGAGGGTCTGCAGCAGCGTCTCGCCGATCACCGGCAGATCCCAGATTTCCGCTCCGCCGGCCAGCAGCCAGCGCAGGATGTTGCCCAGCGGCACCCCGAGCGCCAGCACCGCCAGGGCCAGCACGCCAACGACGGCGGCAACCCGGTAGCGTCCCAGCGGCAGGGCAGGCGGGCGGCTGGCTACCCCGGAGCCCAGGCGCGCGTACCGGGCGTTGCCCCGCAGGCGGGATTCGGCAAGCAGCATCAGCAGGCAGATGAAGACCAGCACGCTGGCGAGCATGTTGGCGGCCGCGCCGTTGAAGGTGGACTGGTACTGCTCCATGATCGCGGTGGTGAAGGTGGCGAACCGAATCATCGAAAACGCGCCGAACTCGGCCAGCAGGTGCAGGCCCACCAGCAGCGCGCCGCCGGTGATCGGCAGCCAGAGCTGGGGCAGGACCACGCGGAAAAAGGTGCGCCAGCGTCCCAGCCCGAGCGACGCCGCGGACTGCTCGAGCGCGGGGTCCATCCGGCGCAGGGCCGCGGCCGCGGGAATGTACACCAGCGGGTAATAGGAGAGCACTGAAATCAGCGTGCCGCCGCCGATCCCGCCCAGCGACGGAATGGTGCTCACCCAGGCATAGCTGTTGACGAATGCGGGCACGGCCAGCGGCGCGGCGAGCACCAGGGACCAGAACCTCGCGCCGGGCAGCTGCGTCCGCTCCACCAGCCAGGCCGCCGCAATGCCGATCAGGATGCACAGCGGCACCGCGGCCAGCACCAGCGCCACCGTGTTGAACAGCAGCTCGCCCACGCGGGGCCGGAAGATCAGCTCCGCCGCCGTTTCCCAGCCGGTGGCCACCGTCATCACGATGACGAAGCCCAGCGGCACCAGGGTTGCCAGCGAAATAACGACGGCGGCGGCTACCGTTCCGTACGGCGGCCGCGCAGCGCTGCGCCTGCGCCGGAGTGCGCGCCGAACCGGATGTTGCGGGCCGGGCAGGTTGGGGCCGGACGGAATGATGCGGGGTGACGCAACGCCGGCAACTGTGCCAGACGGAGCAGCGCCCGGTGGAGCAGCGTCGGTCGAAGCCGGAGAGCCCCGCTGCGCGGCTTGGGTCAGCTCAACTGAAACGTCGGCGGACGGCGCACCGGTAGCCGGGACCGCAGGGCCCCGGCTACCGGTACGCGTTCGTGGATGAACCGACATGGGCAGTTCTACAACAGGCCGGCATCCGTCATGAGCTCGACAACCTTCTGGCTGTTCAGCTTGGCGGCATCGACGGAGGGAGCTTCGAGTTCCTCGAGGGGAACGAGTCCTTCGCGCGGGGTGACGTCCTTGCCCACCGGGTACTCGTAATCGCTGCCCGTTGCCAGAGACTCCTGGCCCTGCTTGGAAGTGATGAATTCAAGGAACTGCATCGCCTCTTCCGGGTGCTGGGAGGACTTCAGGACGCCGCCGCCGGAGACGCTGACAAAGGCGCCCGGATCCTGGTTCTTGAAGTAGTGCGGGGCAACGTTGCCGGAGTTCTCCGCCGTCTCTGCCTGGTCCGCCGTGTAGTAGTAGTGGTAGATGACGGCGCCGTCGACCTCTCCGGTGTTGACGGCCTTCATGGCAGCGCCGTTCTTCGGGTAGGCCTTGGCGTTCTCCTTCATGGCCTTGAGCCATTCGGCGGTGGCCTCTTCGCCTTCGAGTTCCAGCATGGCGGAGACGATGGCCTGGAAGTCCGCTCCGCCCGGAGCCGCTCCCCACTTTCCGGCCCACTTGTCATCGGCCAGATCCATGATCGACGCCGGCAGGTCGGCTTCCTTCACGGCGTCCTTGTTGTACACGAAGACCGTGGACCGGGCCGCGACGCCTGACCACTTGTTCGACGACGGCCGGTACTGCTCGGGCACGTTCTCCTGCACGGTGGAGGAGATGTCGGCGAAGAGCCCGGCGTTTTCCACCTGCGTCATGGCCGGTGAATTCTCGGTGATGAAGACATCGGCGGGGGAGGCATCCCCCTCGGCGATGATCTGGTTGCTCATCTCGGTGTCCTTGCCCTGGCGGACGTTCACCTTGATGCCCGTCTCGGCCTCGAACGCATCCACCCAGGCCTGGGTCATGGATTCGTGCTGGGCGTTGTAGACGGTGAGTTCACCGGCCGCGGCGGCGGTGGATCCTTCGGGTGCCGGCGAGGCCGAGCCGGAGCCACAGGCGGACAGGGTCAGTGCAGCGGCGGCGACGATGGCGGCTGCGGAAAGCTGCGGAAATCGGATCTTCATGGAGAACCTTTCAGGAAAATGAGGACCGGGCGCGGTCCCCACCGCGTTGCCCGGTAAATATTAGGTAAGGCTTAGCTCACCTGTGCTCGTCATTGTGGCAGAAGCCGCAGTAAATCGGCAACGCTTGTGTGACTTATTGTCGAAACGTGACAACGACGCCGGTTGTCAGGCGACGGATGCGGCGGCTTCGAGCGTCATCCAGGCCTGTAGCTGGGTGGAGAGCTGCACGCGCTCGCCCGGCGGATAAGTGGTCTTGGCCGGCAGGGCGGGATCCTTGGAAAACACCAGCACCTCCCACGTCCGGTGGTTCTCCAGCCGGCGGCCGGACCAGAACGCCGCGGCGGTGTTGGCTACCAGCGTGCGCGCCTGCTCCCGGGCGTCTACGGGCAGCCGATCCGAATTGGCAGCAACGGCCAGATAGCGCGCCAGGATCCCGGTGAACAGTCCGCCGTCGCCATCGCCGTGGGTGCGCAGCACGGGCATGCCGTCATGGTCGGCGGTGAGCCCGGCGGCCACCGCCTTGATCAGGTCGGCGGCACGCCGCAGGTCTGCCTCCCGGCCCACTTCCAGCAGCGCCGCCAGCACCGGACCCTGGTTGTAGCTGTAGATGTCCGGCACCAGCACCGGCTCGCCGCCCACAATGCGCAGCCCGTCCTGGTACAGCCCGGAAACGCCGTCGTAAAGCTTGTCATCCAGCCAGTCCAGCAGGGCCGCCGCGCGGTCCGTCTGGCCGATGCGGGCAAAATGGAGGGCGGCCGGGGCCGTGGCGGGAGTGTTCTTGAAATCGCGCTTGGTGTTCCAGAACAGTCCGCCGCCCAGGTCCGCGGTATGGGCTGATTCCAGCGCCGGCAGCAATGCGCGGGCAGCGGCCCGGTTGCGGAACCGCGGCTTGCCCGTCGCGGCGGCCAGCACGTCCAGGCGGCCGACGGCCAGCGCCAGCCAGGCCATGTCGTCATAGTAGGAGTTGGTGAACCGGAAGCAGTTGCGCCACTTGATGCTGCGCAGCAGACGCGCACCGAGCTGGCCGGCGCTGACGCCGAACCCGCCGTCGTAGTGCTGCTGGTGTTCGAGTTCGCGCCAGCCTGCATCCACCAGGCAGTCCAGATAGTGCGCCTGCCACCAGTAGTGCCACGGCCCGACCAGCGGCAGGTAGCTCTGCCGCGGCCTGGCCACGGCCCCCAGATGGGTGAACGGGAGGCACAGCAGACGCTGGCCGAAGTGCCGGATGACAGCGACGGCGGCCTCGTCCGCCCGGCCCGAGGCGAACCTGGGCGGGGGCGGGTGTTCGCCGGGAAGCTTGCTGGACTCTGCGACCATCTGACCAGCGTAGCTGTCCCGGTCCGAGTATTCACGAAAGGAATTTTGCCCAGTGGCCAGCCGCCCGAATGCGTTGTGCGCCGGACCACACTAGGCTGGCGGAAAGGATTCATTTCAGGAGGTTGACGTGGAGATTGCCAATTCCGTTGCGCTGGTGACCGGGGGGGCGTCCGGCCTGGGGGCTGCCACCGCCCGCCGCTTGTACGACGCCGGGGCCTCCGTGGTGCTGGTTGACCTCCCGGGATCCGCGGGGGCCGAGTATTCGGCGGAACTGGGGGAACGGGCCGTCTTCGCGCCGGCCGATGTGACCAGCGAAGAAGACGTGCAGGCGGCGGTTGACGCGGCCGTTTCGCTCGGCCCGCTGCGCGTCGTCGTCAATTGTGCCGGAGTTGCCACCCCGGGCAAGGTGCTGGGACGCGGCGGCGTGCTCCCGCTGGAGAACTTCAGCAAGGTAGTGCAGATCAACCTCATCGGCACCTTCAACGTGATCCGTCTGGCGGCCGCCGCCATGGCCGAGACCGAGCCGGTCAGCACGGAACTGGGCGGGCCCGAGCGCGGCGTCATCATCAACACCGCGTCCGTGGCTGCCTTCGACGGGCAGGTCGGCCAGCCGGCGTACGCCGCTTCCAAGGGAGCCGTGGCTGCCATGACGCTGCCGATCGCCCGCGAACTGGCGCGCTCGCTGATCCGCGTGGTCACCATTGCCCCGGGCATCTTCGAGACGCCGATGATGGCCGGGCTGCCGCAGGAGGCACAGGATTCGCTCGGGCAGCAGGTGCCGCATCCGTCCCGGCTGGGCCGGCCTGGCGAATACGCCAACCTCGCAGCGCACATCATCGACAATGCCATGCTCAACGGGGAGGTCATCCGGCTGGACGGCGCCATCCGGATGGCGCCGCGCTAATGCCGGGCACTGGGGACACGGTGAACATGGCGGACCTGCCGCGGCCGGACTTCTACGGGTTCGAGTCCCTGCTCAGCGACCGGGAGCGGCTGAAGCTGGCACAGCTGCGCGAGTTCCTCGCCGCCGAGGTGGAACCGCATGCGGTGGACTGGTGGAACCGCGGCCGCTTTCCGGCGGAGCTGCTGCCCGGACTGGCCGGGCTGGAGCTGAGCACGCCGGTCCAGCAGGGCTACAGCCACCTCTTCGCCGGGCTGGTCATCGCCGAAATGACCCGCGCGGACACATCCATCGCCACCTTCTTCATGGTCCACCACGACCTGTTTGTGCAGGCGCTGTACGAGTTCGGCAGCGCTGAGCAGAAGGCCCGCCTGCTTGAGGACGCTCTGGCGCTGCGCATCACCGGCGCCTTCGCGCTGACCGAACCGGAGCACGGTTCCGACGTCGCCGGCGGCATGGCAACCAGGGCGCGCCGCGAGGGCGGGGACTGGATCCTCAACGGGGCCAAGCGCTGGATCGGCAATGGAACCTTCTGCGACTACATGCTGGTCTGGGCCCGGGACGAAGACACTAACCAGGTGCGCGGGTTCATTGTGGACTCGAAGCTGGAGGGGTTCCGGGCTGAGCGGATCGGCAACAAGATCTCCCTGCGCACGGTGCAGAACGCGGACATCATCCTCGACAATGTCCGCGTTGCGGAAGCGGACCGGTTTGCCGGGATCGGCAGCTTCGACGACACCAAGCATCTGCTGCGGGGCTCGCGCATCATGGTGGGCTGGCAGGCGGTCGGCCAGCAGCTCGCGGCCTACGAGGTGGCCCGGCGGTATGCGCTGGAACGCGAGCAGTTCGGCCGCCCGATCGCGAGTTTCCAGCTGATCCAGGACCAGCTGGTGCGGATGCTCGGCAATGCCACGGCGTCGCTGGGCATGCTGGCCCGGGTCGCCCAGCTGCAGGAGGAGAGCCACACCGGCCCGCGGGGCACCCGGCACAGCGGGGCTGACATGGCGCAGGCCGCGCTCGCCAAGTCCTACACTTCGGCGCGGATGCGCGAGACCGTCTCGCTGGGCCGGTCCATTCTGGGCGGCAACGGGATCGTGACCGATTACCTCATGGCCAAGATCTTTTCCGACGCCGAAGCGATCTACACGTACGAGGGCTCGTACGAGATCAACAGCCTGATTGTGGGCCGCGCGGTCACGGGCATTTCCGCCATCGCCTGAGCCGGTCAGACCGGCAGCTTCTCCCCGGCGGTGACTGCGAGGGGAAGCTGGTTCCCTGCATAGTTCTGCGCGCGGTTGAAATCCAGCAGTACCGTTCCGTCCAGCGCAGGCGGCGGCACGTCGAGGAAGCGCCAGGGCGCGGTACCAAGTCCATTGGTCGCATCGTGGAAGGTCACGCGCAGCGCGCCCGTGCCCGGTTCGAACTCGGCCCGCAGCCGGTAGCTTGAGCCCTGGTAGTTGAAGGTGATCTCGCCCGCCAGGACCACGGTCAGCGAGGTATCGCTGCGGGACGTGGAGATCCGCGAGACCTGGGGCGAGTCGTACGGAACATAGCTGCCCTTGAGAATCCAGTCCGGATCGAAGTCGAAGACCGGCACGCCGCTGAAATTCTGCTGTGCCGGCGTGGAGGCGGCTCGCGTGCGGATCAGATAGCGGCCGTCCCGCCTGGCCAGCTCCACCGCCACCTGTTCCGGACCGGCGCACCAGCGCACCCACATTGTCTGGCCACGCTCGGCCACCGCCTGGGTGAGGATCCGCGGACCGGTGTGCCGCCGTCGTACATAACGAAGCCATCCGAGTCGCCGGCGTTCAGTGCCGCCACCGCTCGGCCGGCGCTCCACAGTCCGGGGACAAGATCGACGGCTGACGGTTCAGCGGCGAGCCACTGGAACGAGGTGAGGGTCAGGAGGCCGAAATCCTCGGCCAAGGCGTCATTGCGCTTTCTGTGCCAGGCACCGAACTCCGCTTCGGCCGTAGTGACCTCGTTTTCCAGGCTGGTCATTGCGCTCCTTGGGGCTGGCTGAGGCTGTCACCGCCCACCCGGGGCTGTATCAGCACAGTCTGCCCCGGGGTCTGCCGCAAGACAAGCCGCACCGGGACGTCCCGGTGGAGGTTACCGGAGGCAGTGCTGGGCGTTAGCCTAGGTCCATGATCACTTCCGTGCACACGCTGATCTACTCCGATGATCCGACGGCTACCCGGGCGTTCCTGCGCGACGTATTGCAGTGGCCCTCGGTTCCCGACGCCGGCTCGGGCGAGGACTGGCTGATTTTCAAGACCGGTCCGAGCGAGCTGGGCGTGCATCCGACAAGCGGCGTCTGGGAAGGCGAGGAGTTTTCTGCCCCGCGCCACCACCAGATCGCCCTGATGTGCGACGACCTGGCGGCCACCATGTCCGAACTGGAAAGCCGCGGCGCGGGCTTCAGCTCAGAGTCAACGGACCTGGGTTTCGGCACGGGCGCGATGCTGCAGGTGCCCGGCGCCGACGACATCCTGCTGTACCAGCCCTCGCACGCGCCCGCGTTCAATCTGTAGGGCCGGTTGATGGCACAGGAGGGTTTTGATGCCTGAAGGGGATCTCGATGCCAGGCTGCGTGCGGATGTCCGCCGCGTCAGCACGTTGCTGGGCCAATCGCTGGTGCGCCAGCACGGTCCGGAGCTGTTGGAGCTGGTGGAGCAGGTGCGGCTGCTGACCAAGGAGTCCAAGGAGGCGGCTCGCGGGGGCGGGGAGGCCAGCGGGCCATGGACGGCACGTGACGTGGCGGACCAGGTGCGCGAACTGCTGGCGGGGCTGCCCACCGGCCAGGCGACGCAGTTGGTGCGGGCTTTCACCTTCTACTTTCATCTGGCCAATGCCGCCGAGCAGGTCCACCGCGTCCGGACCCTGCGGACCCGCCCGGAACAGGACGGCTGGCTGGCCAAGGCCGTGGCGGACGTCGCCGCGAAGGCAGGCCCCGCAGTGCTGCAGGAGGCCGTGGACGCGCTGGATGTGCGGCCGGTCTTCACCGCACATCCCACCGAGGCATCGCGCCGTTCGGTGCTGGATAAGCTGCGCAAGCTCTCCGATGTGCTGGCGGTGCGGACCGCCGAGGACAGCGTGGCCAGGCGGCGGCAGGACCGCATCCTGGCGGAAATCATCGACCAGATGTGGCAGACGGACGAGCTGCGGCAGGTGCGGCCCAGCCCGGTGGACGAGGCCCGCAACGCCCTCTACTACCTCGACAACATTTTCCGCGGCGCGGTGCCGGAGCTGCTGGCCGAACTGGCGGAACTGCTGGACGGCCACGGCGCAGTCCTGTCCGCCGAGCGCTCGCCGCTGCGGTTCGGCAGCTGGATCGGCGGCGACCGGGACGGCAACCCGAATGTCACCGCAGACGTAACGCGGGAGATCCTCGCCCTGCAGAACCAGCACGCCGTGCGGATCGGGATCGAGCAGGTGGACGAGCTGATCTCGGTGCTGTCCAACTCCACGGCGCTCGCCGAAGCGGAGCCGGAGCTGCTGGAATCCATCCAGCAGGACCTGGAAAAGCTGCCCGGGCTGGATAAGCGCGTGCTCGTGCTCAATGCCCAGGAGCCGTACAGGCTCAAGCTCACCTGCATCAAGGCCAAATTGATGAACACCTCCGCCCGCGTCCGTAACGGCACCGCGCACCAGCCCGGGCGGGACTATGCCTCCGCCGCACAGGTGCTGGACGAGCTGGGACTGCTGGAACGATCGCTGCGCGCCCACGGGTCCTCGCTGGCGGCGGATGGAGCGCTGGCAGGCGTGCGGCGGATCATGTCCGCTGTCGGCCTGAACCTGGCCGTGCTGGATGTCCGCGAGCACGCCGAGCGGCACCACGCAGTCGTCGGTGTGTTGATGGACCGGCTGGGCGAACTGCCCGGGCGTTATGCGGACCTGGCGCGGGCGGAACGCCAGGCGGTGCTGTCGAAGGAGCTCGCTTCCCGCCGGCCGCTGGCGCCGGTGCCGGCTCCGCTGGCAGGCGAGGAAGCCAAGACGTACGCGGTGTTCGGCGAAATCCAGCGGGCTTTGGAGACCTACGGTTCGAACGTGGTGGAGACCTACATCGTGTCCATGACCCGCGGACCGGATGACGTGCTCGCCGCCGCGGTGCTGGCGCGGGAAGCCGGCCTGCTGCGGCTGCACGGCGGGGACGCGTTTGCACGTATCGGTTTCGCGCCGCTGCTGGAAACCGTGGAGGAGCTGCGCCGGTCCGGGCGGATTCTGGACGGGCTGCTGGCGGATCCGCAGTACCGGGAGATTGTCCGGCTCCGCGGCGACGTGCAGGAAGTCATGCTCGGGTACTCGGACTCGAACAAGGAATCCGGCGTGCTGACCAGCCTGTGGGAAATCCACCAGACGCAGCGGGTCCTGCGCGACGTCGCTGCCAAGCACGGGGTCCGGCTGCGGCTCTTCCACGGCCGGGGCGGCTCCGTAGGGCGCGGCGGCGGACCCACCTACGACGCCATCCTGGCCCAGCCGAACGGCGTGCTGGAAGGCGCAATCAAGTTCACCGAGCAGGGCGAAGTCATTTCGGACAAGTACTCGCTGCAGACGCTGGCGCGGGAGAACCTGGAATTGTCGCTGGCGGCTGTGCTGGAAGGCTCTGCGCTGCACCGGGAGCCGCGCACGTCCGCCGGCGAGCGCCATCGCTACGGCAAGGTGATGGAAACCGTCTCCGATGCGTCCTTCCGCTGCTACCGGGAGCTCATCGAGGACCCGGACCTGCCGGAGTATTTCTTCACCTCGACGCCGGTGGAGCAGCTCGGTTCGCTGAAGATCGGCTCACGTCCTTCCATGCGGCCGGATTCAGGCGCCGGCCTGGAAGGTCTGCGTGCCATCCCGTGGGTTTTCGGCTGGACCCAGTCGCGGCAGATCGTGCCCGGCTGGTACGGCGTCGGCTCCGGGCTGAAGGCGGCGCGCGAAGCCGGCCACGGGGAGGTGCTGCAGGAGATGGCGGACCGGTGGCACTTTTTCCAGACCGTGGTTTCGAATGTGGAAATGACCCTGGTCAAGACCGACCTGGACATCGCCGCGCACTATGTGGCCACGCTGGTGCCGGCCCGGCTGCAGCATCTGTTCGACCGGATCCGCGAAGAGTTCGAGCTCACGGTGGCCGAGGTCCGGCGCCTCACCGGCGAAGTGCGGCTGCTGGACAACCAGCCGGTGCTCAAAAAGTCGTTGGAAGTGCGGGACCAGTATCTGGATCCGATTTCCTACATGCAGGTGGAGCTGCTGCGCAGGCTGCGTGCGAACGGGACCTCGAGTGGGGATGCGCCGGATGAAAGCCTGCAGCGGGCCATGCTGATCACGGTCAACGGCGTCGCGGCGGGCCTGCGCAACACCGGCTGAAGCAGGCCGCGCGCCGCTTCCGGCCAGCGGAATCCGATTGTTGCCACGGCCGCGGCTGCTGGTCCACGGTGGGAGCATGACCAAGTTCCTGCCTGCCGCCAACCAGTACGGCCACGATGTCACCGGCGCCATTGCCGCAAATCCCGACGGCGTCATCGCCCTGGATCCGGTCCTCGCCCGGATCTGGGAGCTGGCAGCGCCCTTGCTGGCCGTCCGCGACAACGACGCGCACACTCTGTACGCCTTCGGCCTGGCCCAAGCCTTACTGGGCTTGCACCCGGAGGCGGATGCCGACGTCGTTCTTCCGGCGATCATGCTGCACGACATCGGCTGGTCGCAGGTGCCCCCGGACGAAGTGCTCTCCGCGATCGCCCCGGGCGGTGGTCGGCCGGATCTGGTGCTGCTGCATGAGAAGGAAGGCGCCCGCCTGGCCGCGGATATTCTGGCCGAGGTCGGCTACAACGCGGCCAAGGTTCCCGCGATTCTGCAGATCATTGACGGACACGATTCGCGGCGCGAGGCACTCTCGGTCGAGGACGCCATTGTGAAGGACTCGGATAAGACCTGGCGGTTGACCCCACACGGGATAGACACCGTGATGGACTGGTTCGGCTTGGAGCGAGAGCAAGCCGTGCGGCTGTGCAGCCAGCGGGTCCACGGCCACCTGTTGACCGAGGAGGCGAAAGCCATGGCGCGGGCGTTATCGGCGCTGGAATCGGTGACCCTGTGGCCGCAGCGGCGTGCCCTGCTGGCTGAGGACTAGACTCGGTTTCGGCCGGCGGCCGGCGGCAGGTGCCGGACCGAGAGCGGCCGGATGAGGAGGCAGCGATGGCGGGCGGAAGCCGCGATGCGGGACGATCCGTGACCTCCAGGGTGCTTGCCATCCTCGAGGTGTTCGAAAAGGCCCGCGGATCGCTCAGCCTGACGGAGATTTCCGAGGGATCCGGTTTGCCGCTCAGCACCACGCACCGGCTGGTCGCCGAGCTGACCGACTGGGGATTCCTCTCGCGCGGAGCCAACGGCCGCTACCAGTTGGGGATCCGCCTGTGGGAGCTGGCGCAGAACGCCGGACGGCAGCTGCGCGAGGCAGCGCGGCCTTTCGTCCAGGACCTGTTTTCCCTCACCGGGGAGACATCCCAGCTCGCGGTCCGCGAAGGACACGAAGTGCTCTACATCGAGCGCATCTACGGCACGAAGCGCGTCCCGCGGGCCTCGCGGGTCGGCGGCCGGCTGCCCATGCATGCCACCGCCGTCGGCAAGGTGATCCTGGCCTTCGAGGAGGAATGGGTCCGCATCGCCTACCTGAACCGCGAGCTGGAACGTCCCACGGCTCACACGCATATCCATGCTGGCCGGCTGGCCAAGGAACTCGACACCATCCGCGAGCAGGGCTTCGCCACCACCTTGGAGGAAGTCCGGCTCGGATCCTGCTCGATCGCCGTTCCGGTCTTCCATACCGGCGTCATCGGTGCGGGACTGGGGCTGGTGCTGCCGACCGCACAGGCCGCCACCATGAACCGCCACCTGCCCGTGCTCAAAGGCGTCTCGGTGCAGATCGAGCGCGCCACGGCCCACATCCCGCTCGAAACGCTGCTGGGCAGCCACCGCAAATAGCCGCTGCATGCACGGCTCCAGCGAAGAGAAGGCGCCGTCGTCGTTCTATTCGGTTTCTACTCAGTGGAAGACCGTGATGTGCACCACGGGTGATGTGGACAACACTGGTGTGAACGAACCCATTGGATGGTCCAGCAACCGCCAACGGGAACCAACCCCAAGGAGAACAGATGTCACCCTCGACGGAAACGGCGGCCCGCTGCCCGTTCGGCCACGGAGCCGAGGCGCCTGCCGGGCACCACGGTTACGAACCGTTCCAGATGAAGGATCCTTTCCCCGCCTACGCGGAACTGCGGGCCGAGCAGCCGGTCATGTTCGACGAGCGCATCGGCTACTACGTAGTTTCCCGCTACGACGACATCAAGGCAGTTTTCGAGGACTGGGAGACCTTCTCGAGCGAAAACGCCCAGGCCCCGGTCCGCGAGCGCGGCCCGGCCGCCAAGAAGATCATGGAAGAGGGCGGCTTCACCGCGTACTCGGGACTCTCCGCCCGCCGCCCGCCGGAGCACACCCGGATCCGCTCGGTAGTGCAAAAGGCTTTCACGCCCCGCCGTTACAAGGCGCTGGAGCCCTTCATCCGCCAGAACGTGGTGGACTTGGTGGAGAAGATGCTGGCCCGGCCCGAACGCACCGGCGACCTGGTGAAAGACCTGGCCTACGACGTCCCGACGATCACCATTCTCACGCTGATCGGCGCCGATGTCAGTCAGGTCGACAAGTTCAAGCGCTGGAGCGATTCCCGCGCGGCGATGACCTGGGGCGACCTGAGCGACGACCAGCAGATCCCGCATGCGCACAACCTGGTGGAGTACTGGCAGGAATGCCTGCGCCTGGTCCGCGTAGTCCATGAGAAGGGCGGCGACAACCTCACCGCCGACCTGGTGCGTGCGCAGAACGACGGCGCGGAAATCTCCGACCACGAGATCGCATCGGTCCTCTACAGCCTGCTTTTCGCCGGCCACGAAACCACCACCACGCTGATCGCCAATTCACTGCGCGTGCTGCTGGCCCGCCCGGAACAGTGGGCGGTGCTGGTCGAGGAGCCGAAGAAGATCCCCGGCGCCATCGACGAGGTGCTGCGCTATGCCGGCTCGATTGTCGGCTGGCGGCGCAAGGCGCTCAAAGACACCGAGGTCGGCGGCGTGAAGATCGAGGAAGGCGGCCAGTTGCTGCTGCTGATGGGCTCGGCGAACCGCGAAGAGGGCAAGTTCGAGAACGGCGAAGATTTCGACATCTCCCGGCCCAATGCCCGCGAGCACCTGTCCTTCGGCTTCGGCATCCACTACTGCCTGGGCAACATGCTGGCCAAGCTGCAGGCGAAGATCGCCCTCGAGGAAGTCGCCCGGCTTGCTCCGAACCTGAAACTGCAGGATCCCGAGGAGATCGCGTTCCGCGAAAACCTGTCCTTCCGGGTCCCCGAAACCGTTCCCGTTACTTGGGAGGCATAAGCACATGGAAAGCAACGAGTACATCCAGTTTTTCGATGGCGGCCTCGAACCGAATCTCGAAACGCTCGGCGGCAAGGGCGCATCCCTGGTCACCATGACCGCCGCCGGCATGCCGGTGCCGCCCGGATTCGTGGTCACTACGGCCGAGTTCGATGCGTTTATGGCCGAAGCCGGCATCACGCGGCAGATCAACGAACTCCTGGCGGGGCTCGATCCCGAAGACGTTGCCCAAGTGGACAAGGTCTCTGCGGCTATCCGGGCGGACATCTGTTCCCGGCCGGTTCCGGAGGCCATCCGGGCGGTGACCATCCAGGCGTACGACTCCCTGATGTCCCGGTTCGAAACACCGGTCCCGGTGGCCGTGCGCTCCAGCGCCACGGCCGAGGACCTGCCGGACGCCTCGTTTGCCGGCCAGCAGGATACCTATCTGTGGCTGGAGGGCGTCAAGGCCGTTACCGAGCACATCCGCCAGTGCTGGGCCTCGCTCTACACGTCGCGCGCCATCATCTACCGGCTGAAGAACAACATTCCCGACGAGGGACTGTCCATGGCCGTGGTGGTGCAGAAAATGGTCAACTCCAAGGTCTCCGGCGTTGCCATCACTATGGACCCGACCAATGGTGACCGCTCCAAGATCACCATCGACTCTTCCTACGGTGTCGGCGAGATGGTGGTCTCGGGCCAGGTCACTCCGGACAACATCGTGCTGGACAAGGTGACGCTCGCGCTGGTGTCTGAACACTTGGGCGACAAGCACGCCGAACTCGTTCCGGACACCGCAGCACGCGCCCTGGTGGAACGGGAGGTCGACACCGAGCGCCGCGGCCGCCGCAGCCTGAGCGATGAGGAAGTCAAGGCGGTCGCACAGATGGCCAAGCGGGCCGAGAAGCACTACAAATGCCCGCAGGACGTCGAGTGGGCACTGGATGCGGACCTGCCCGACGGCGAGAATCTGCTGCTCCTGCAGTCCCGCCCCGAAACCGTGCATTCTTCCAAGCCGACGGTTCCCGCTGCAGCCAGCACTAGCGGATACGCCGCAGCCTTCGGCGCCACCGGCGCTGCTGCTTCCACCACCGGCTCCACCTCTACCGGCTCTACGCCCGCCGCCAGCAGCGGCTTCAGCCTCGGCAGCATCACCGCCTCGCTGCTCAAACCCTCGGTGTGAAACCACCGTTACCGACCCACAGGCTCACCGCCGAGCCACCATCGAAAGGTCCGTCATGTCCATGAAGTCTTTCCCGAAGCCGTCCGAACTGCCGGTGCCCGCTGGCGCCGAAGGATGGGAGCAGATCTACCCGTACTATCTGGTCTTCCAGGACAAGCTCAAGGAGCAGGAAGACTCGAAGTTCTGGTTCTGCGACAGCCAGCACTGGCCCACCGTCTACAAGCCGTTCGAAACCATCGGCGGGGAGTTCGCGGTAAAGTGCCTGGGCCAGTACAACGCCCGGCACCTGATGATCCCCAACGCCAACGGCATCGAGTTCCGCGTGCACCTGGGCTACCTGTACATGTCCCCGATCCCGGTCCCCGAGGACCAGATCGCGGCGCGGGTTCCGCATTTCGAGCAGCGCGTGGGCCACTACTTCCAGAACTGGGAGGAGCTGCTCAAGCAGTGGCACATCAAGGTCCGCGGCACCATCGACGAGATGGAGACGCTGTCCTTCAACAAGCTGCCGGACATGGTTCCGATGGATGACATCACCACCGGCAAAGCGATGGACGGCTCCGAAGTGCTGCTGGAGAACTACGACCGGCTGATCCAGCTGGCTTACCAGAACTGGCAGTACCACTTCGAGTTCCTGAACCTGGGCTACATTGCCTACTTGGACTTCTTCAACTTCTGTAAGGAAGTGTTCCCGAACATTCCGGACCAGTCCATCGCGACCATGGTCCAGGGCGTGGACATGGAGCTGTTCCGCCCGGACGATGAGCTCAAGAAGCTCGCCAAACTGGCCGTGGAGCTTCGCCTGGAGTCCGCCTTCGGCAATACGGACGACGTCGATGCCACCTTGAGTGCCATTGCTGCGGCACCGGGCGGGGAGCGTTGGATTGCCCAGTACGAGGGCGCCAAGGATCCGTGGTTCAACTTCACTGTGGGCAACGGTTTCTACGGACACGACAAGTACTGGTATGAGCACCAGGAGATCCCCCTGGGCTACATTGCCGATTACATCCGCCGGCTCGGCGAGGGCCAGAACATCATGCGCCCCACCGAGGAGCTCATCGTGGAGAAGGAACGCATCGTCGAGGAGTACCGGGACCTGCTCGAAGGTGAAACCCAGGCCCTGTTCGACGCCAAGCGCCAGCTCGCCGCCACGGCGTACCCGTACGTGGAAAACCACAACTTCTACATCGAGCACTGGACCATGGGCGTCTTCTGGCGCAAGATCCGGGAACTGTCCCGGATGATGCACGCCGAGGGCTTTTGGGCCGAACCCGATGACCTGCTCTACCTGACCCGCAACGAGGTCCGCGACGCGCTCTTCGACCTGGTCACTGGCTGGGGTGTGGGCGCCGAACCGATCGGCCCCACCTATTGGCCGGAGGAGATCGAACGCCGCCGCGGCATTGTCGATGCGCTCAAGACCGCCCGTCCGCAGCCGGCGCTGAACACGCCGCCGGAATCCATCACCGAACCGTTCACCCGGATGCTCTGGGGCATCACCACCGAGCAGGTCCAGCAGTGGCTGGGTGCGGGCGAGGAAGTCGAGGGCGGGGGACTGCGCGGCATGGCGGCCTCACCCGGCGTCGTCGAGGGCGTTGCCCGCGTCGTGACGGACGCGGACCAGCTTTCGGGGGTCCAGCAGGGCGAGATCCTGGTGGCGACCGTGACCGCGCCGTCCTGGGGCCCGATCTTCGGCAAGATCAAGGCCACCGTGACCGACATCGGCGGCATGATGAGCCACGCCGCTATTGTCTGCCGCGAGTACGGGCTGCCGGCGGTCACCGGCACGGGCAGCGGCTCCACCACCATCAAGACCGGGCAGCTGCTGCGGGTCGACGGCACCAAGGGCACCGTGCAGATCCTGGATGCCGAGGAGCTTACCCCCGTAGTGACCGGCCCCGGCGCGCACAGCCACAGCCACGCCTGAGCACCTCCCCCTCAGGTGATCCCAGTGCCGGGCCGGGCGCGCTGTCCTTCCCAAGGCCCCGGTCCGGCACAACCCAACGCAAAGGTTTGAAGATGACGCAGCAACCCACCGACGCCAACGACGCCGCTGCTGCCCGCGGCGTGGAGCGTACGGGCACTGATATGGCCCAGCGGACCGTGCTGATCACCGGTGCCGCCGGGGGCCTCGGCCGGGCTTTCGCCCTCGGCTTTGCCAGCCGCGGCTACCGGGTGGCCGTCGCGGATGTGAACCTGGAAGGCGCCGAAGAGACGGCCAAGCTGGTCCGCGAAGGCGGCGCCGACGCGGCGGCCTACCAGGCCGACGTGACCGATCGCGCGTCCACCGAGTCGCTCGCCGCCCAGGTGGCGGAATTCGGGAACGGACGCATCGACGTCGTACTCAATAACGCGGCCATCTACGCCACGGTGACCCGCACGCCCTTCGAGGACATCGACCCGGACGAATGGGACCTGGTCATGAATGTGAACCTCAAGGGCCCGTGGCTGGTGACCCGCGCGGCGAGCCCTTACCTGGCCGACGGCGGGCGCGTCATCAATCTCTCCAGCGCCACCATTTTCTCCGGCTCCGAGCAGTGGCTGCACTACGTCGCTTCCAAGGGCGGAGTGGTTGCGCTGACCCGGGTGCTGGCCAAGGAGCTGGGCCGGCGCGGCATCACCGTCAACGCGATCGCTCCCGGCTTCACGCTCACCGAATCCAGCTACTCGCTGATGGAGGACGCCGAAAGCTACGGCGTGGACCGCGGGGCGCTCAAGCGGGCCAGCCAGCCCGAAGACATCGTCGGGGCCGCGCTGTTCCTCGCCGGTCCGGACAGCTCGTACATCACCGGCCAAACCATGGTGGTCGACGGCGGCCGCCAGTTCATCTAAAAGCTTCCACCCAACTTCCAACAGTAGATTTCCACCCCAAGGAGGAGCCATGCCAACGGTTTATTTCACCGACACGGAAGGCACCACACGCGAGATCACCGGCAACCCCGGGGACTCGGTCATGGAGACGGCCGTGCGCAACGGCGTCCCCGGCATCGTCGCCGAATGCGGCGGCTCGCTGTCCTGCGCCACCTGCCACGTCTTTGTCCGCGAGGACGAGCTGGCCGAGCTGCCGCCCATGGAGGACATGGAGGACGAAATGCTTTACGGCACGGCCGTGGACCGCGAGGACAACTCACGCCTGTCCTGCCAGCTGAAGCTGTGCGACGGCCAGGACATCCACGTCACCACACCGGAAACACAGGTCTGATCATGAACACCGGAACCGCTGACGCGGCAACCAAGACCAACGACGGCGCCGCCGCGGCACCGAAGGCGCCAGCCCGGACCGGGCTGCTGATCATCGGCGCCAGCCAATCCGGCGTGCAGCTGGCCGTCTCGCTGCGGGCCCTGGGCTTCGACGAGCACATCACGCTGCTCGGCGACGAGGACCACCGGCCCTATCAGCGCCCCGCCCTGTCCAAGGAGTTCCTGCAGGGCACCGTGGAGAGCGAATCGCTGATCTTCCGCTCCAACGAGTACTGGGACGAGCACAACATCATCCTCGTCAAGGGCGAGTGCATCACCCGGATCGATAAGAACGACGACGGCTCCGGCACCGCGCATGCCGCCTCCGGAGCCGAATTCGGCTTCAAGCGCCTGGCCCTGACCGTCGGCGCCCGGGCGCGGAAGCTCGACCTGCCCGGGGCGGACCTGGACGGCGTGGTCTACCTGCGCAACGCGGACGACGCCCTGGCCCTGAAGGCACAGCTGGACAGCGTCCGCGAAGCGGTGGTGGTCGGCGGCGGCTTCATCGGTCTGGAAGCGGCTTCCAGCCTGCACAAAATGGGCAAGGCCGTCACGGTACTCGAGTACGGCCCGCGCCTGATCGGCCGCGCCGTGGGCGAAGACACCAGCGACTACTTCCTCCAGGCCCACCGCGGCCGCGGCATCGACATCCGGCTCGATGCCAGGATGAAGCGTCTGACCGCAGCCGACGACGGAAGCCGTGTGGCCGGCGTCGAACTTGAGGACGGCACGGTGATCCCCGCGCAGCTGGTGCTGGTCGGAATCGGCGTGGTCCCCAACACCGAACTGGCCGAGCAGCTGGGCTTGGAAGTGGACAACGGCATTGTGGTGGACTCGCACGCCTTGGCCTCCGACGGCACCACCGTGGCGGTGGGCGATGTGGCGAACATGCCCAACCCGCTGCCCGGTTCGCCGGAAGGCGAGCGCATCCGGTTGGAAAGCGTGAACAATGCGATCGAGCACGCCAAGGTAGCCGCCTATTCGCTGATGGGCCGGCGCGAGGACTACGCGGGCATCCCGTGGTTCTGGTCCAACCAGGTGGACCTGAAACTGCAGATCGCCGGACTGACCCTCGGCTACGACCAGACCGTGGTCCGGCGCGACGAGGAACGCGGCAAATTCTCCGTGCTCTACTACCGCGGCGGCCGGATCATTGCCGCGGACTGCGTCAACGCACCGCTGGACTTCATGTCGGTCAAGAACGCCCTGGCCAAGGGACAGAACATACCCGCGGACGCGGCGGCGGATACCGCCGTCGTGCTGAAGACCATCATCACGGACGGCTAAGGAGCCCCATGAGAACCCCCGACACGCAGAGTCCGCAGACCAACAGCGACGCGGCCAGCACCGCCTGGCCGGCAGCGGATCCGGCTGCGCATGCGGAAGATCCCCGCGCCGCCGCCTTTGCCGCCGCGCACCCGGTGCGCCCCGTCCCGGCCACCGGCACCCTGGATACCTCGCCCATCGCCGGCACCCCGGCGGCCGAAGACCTGGACCGGCTCTGGAAGGCCGTGGTGGAGGAAACCCGCAGCCGCGGCAACGACATCCACCTGCCCATCTCGCTGGCCTACGCCGAACGGCTCTGCCGGGCCTACCCGGAGGCCGACGCCGAGCTGGTCCGCGTGGCGATCGTGCTGCATGACACCGGCTGGGCGCACGTGGACGAATCGCGCATCCTCTCCGAGGGCTTCACGGGCGACTGGCGGAAGGCTGCCATCCGCTTCGAGCACGAGGCCGAAGGCTGCAAAGTGGCCCGCCGGGTGCTGCCCGGACTGGGCTACTCCGGCGGCTTCATTGCGCGTGTCTGCGAAATCATCGACGGGCACGACACCCGCCATGTGGCCTTTTCGCTGGAGGATGCCCTGGTCCGCGACGCCGACCGGTTGTGGCGCTTCGACCACGCCGGCATTGCGCTGGCCTCGTCCTGGTTCGGCATGACGCCGGCTGTCTACACGGACCGTCTGGCCGCGGAGATCATCCCCGAACTCATCACCGAAGCCGCCTACGCGATGGGCACGGCCGACCTTGCCCGGTCCAACGCACTGCTCAAGACTGGAGTGATCCGATGACTTCCGCTGCCCACAGCGCAACTGCCACCGCGGCAACCGGGCAAGCTCCGGCGTCGTTCTCCGGCCCTGCCGTGGACGCCCGCGCCGCGCTCACCCTGCCCTACACCCACGTGGACGATGTCTTCATCGACGGCGCCTGGGTCCCCGCCCGCGGCACCGGCCGCAACTCCGTCACGGATCCGGCCACGGGCCAGGTCTGGGGCTCGGTTCCGGACGGAACCCCAGAGGATATCGACGCCGCCGTCGGCGCGGCGCGCAAGGCGTACGACGGCGGGTGGTCCCGGCTGGCTCCATCGGAGCGGGCTGCCTACCTGCTACGCATCGCCGACGAAGTGGACACGCGGGCGGAGGAGCTGTCGCTGACCAACACCCGCGAGAACGGTTCCCCGATCTCAGAGTCCTCGGGGGCCGCGGCCAACGCGGCGAGCATCTTCCGCTACTTCGCCACGCTCGCGGAGTACCTGGAGCGCGATGACGTCCGGCCGTTTCCGCGCGGCGGCGGCGAGTCCGTGGTGCGCCGGGATCCGGTGGGCGTGTGCGCGCTGATCGCCCCGTGGAACTTCCCGATCAACCTGATGGTGATCAAGCTGGCGCCGGCGCTGCTGGCCGGCTGCACCGTGGTGATGAAACCTGCCTCGCCTACTCCGCTGTCCTTCCGGCTGATTGTCGACGCCGTGGCCGCCGCCGGTGTGCCCGCCGGCGTGGTCAACCTGGTCACCGGTTCCGGCCGGCTGGGCGACACCCTGGTTCGGCACCCGGGCGTGGACAAGGTGGCCTTCACCGGTTCCACGCCGGTGGGCCGGAAGATCGCCGCGGCCTGCGGTGAACTGCTGCGGCCGGTAACGCTGGAACTGGGTGGCAAGTCCAGCGCCATTGTGCTGCCGGATGCTGACCTGGATGCCATGTCCAGCGGTCTGGTGCGCTCCTGCATGCGCAACACCGGCCAGACCTGCTACATCTCCACCCGGATCCTGGCCCCCGCGGGACGTTACGACGAGGTGGTGGACATGGTGACCGCCACCATCGCCGCCGGAGTGCAGGGAGACCCGCTGGATCCCGCCACCGTCTTCGGGCCGGCAGCCACCGAATCCCAGTACCGGACGGTGCTGGAATACGTGGACGCAGGCCGGGCCGAAGGCGCCCGGGCGACCACCGGCGGCCGCGCAGCGCAGCTTGGCGGCGGACTCGAAGGAGGCTTCTTCGTGGAACCCACGGTCTTCGCCGATGTCACACCGTCCATGCGGATCTCGCGCGAGGAGATATTCGGTCCAGTGATCTCTGTCCTCAAGTACGCGGACGTGGACGAGGCCGTCGCCTTAGCAAACAACACCGATTTCGGCCTGGGTGGCCTGGTGTTCGGCACGGATCAGGACGCTGCCCTCGCCGTCGCTGACCGGATGGACACCGGCTCCGTGGGCATCAACTTCTTTGCCTCCAACCACTCCGCGCCGTTTGGCGGGCGGCACGATTCGGGTCTCGGCACGGAATACGGCATCGAGGGGCTCAACGCCTACCTCAGCTACAAGTCCATCCACCGCCGGCCGTAACCTGCGACTGCCTTACGTGTCGAACGGAAAATGCCCGGATGGAGTTTCCATCCGGGCATTTTCCTCTTCAGTTGTTTGGTGTGTTCCGTGTCAGTCGAGGTTGACCTTGGTGCCTTCCGGCGTCGCGCGGACGGCAATGGTACCGGCGAGGATGACGGCGATCCAGAATGCTCCGACCAGCCAGATACTGCCGTTGCCCGCGATCATCAGGCCGGTGGCGATCATCGGGGTGAAGCCGGCACCAAGCACCGAGGCACCCTGGTAGGACAGCGAGGCCCCGGTGTAGCGCATACGGGTGGGGAACTGCTCCGCGATGTAGGCGCCGATGGGGCCGAAGAGGGCGCCCTGCACAATGCCGTTGCCGACCACGATGGCGACGGCGAAGCCCCACAGCGTGCCGTTGTTCAGCAGCATCAGCAGCGGGTAGGCCAGCACGATGCCGGTGATGCCCGCGACGGTGAGGACCTTGCGGCGGCCGATGCGGTCGCTGAGCCGGGCGGTGTAGAAGCACATGATCAGGGTGAGGACGGCGCCCGCCGCTTTCCAGTTGAGGACACCGGAGCGGTCCACCCCATTGCCGACGGCGATGGAAACGCCCCACACGGTCAGGATGCCCTGGCAGGCGTAGAAGCTCATGGTGGCGATCAAGGCAACAACCACGGCACGCGGATGGTTGCGCAGCACGTCGAAGAGCGGCATGCGCTTCTTCTCGCCGGCTTCCTGCAGCTTCTGGAACATGGGCGTTTCAGCAACCTTGAGCCGGATGATCATGCCGACGGCGATCAGTACGGCACTGAGCAGGAACGGAATGCGCCAGCCCCACTGCAGAAACGCATCGCCGGTCAGGGCGGACGTCAGCGACACCACCAGGGTGGCGAGTACTGCACCGGCGGGGCCGCCGGCGGTGGCGAAGGAAGTGGCCAGGCCGCGTTTCTTCTGCGGTGCAGACTCCAGCGCCATCAAGGCAGCGCCGCCCCATTCGCCGCCCACGGCAATGCCCTGGATGACGCGCAGGGTCACCAGCAGCACCGGGGCAAGGATTCCGATCACGGCGGTGGTAGGCAGCAGGCCGATGAGGACTGTCGAGGCGCCCATCAGCAGCATGGACAGCACGAGCATTTTCTTGCGCCCGATTTTGTCGCCGAAGTGGCCGAAGACGATGCCGCCGAGCGGACGCGCCAGGTAGCCTGCGGCCAGCGTCGCGAAGGAGGCAAACAGGCCGAAGGCGGGGCTGAGGTTGGCGAAGAAAACGGTATTGAAAACGATGCTGGCTGCGGTTGCGTACAGAATGAAGTCGTAGTACTCGATGGCGCTGCCGATGAAGCTGGACGCGAGGATCCGGCGCATGTCCTTCGTGTTCAAGGACTCGGAGCCGGACTGGTGCTGCGGTGCGGACGGTGCGGACTGCGTAACGGTCGTCGGTGACTCGGACACAATTCCTCCTGATGATGAGTTCGAGGGATCTTGGGAGGGGTTCATGGATGGAGCGCTAGGATTCAGCGGGACGGGCGGAGTTCGATGTGTTCGAGGTCTGCCGGTACGTGGAAGGTACCGTGGAAGTGTTCCGCGGCCTGCTTCCAGACGGAATCGCCGGCCATGCCGGGAACGAGGTGGTGCAGGGCCAGTTGTTTGGCGCCGGCCTCGCTGGCGACCTTGGCCGCATCACGGACGCTGGTGTGCGACTTGTAGTGGTGGTCCCTGGCCGCGCGGGAGCCTTCGTCCGTCTTGTCCGCGTACAGGGCCTCGACAAAATCGAAGTCGATAGCCTCGTGCAGCAGCAGGTCGGTGTCCTGTGCCAACGTGACCATGTTCTGCGTGTAGGTGGTGTCCCCGGAGAACGTGACCGAGCCCTCCGCCGTGTCGAAGCGGAACCCGAAAGCCGGCGCCACCGGCGGGTGCTCCACCAGGATTGCCGAGACCTTGACGAGGTCGTCTTCGTAGATCACGAACGGATCCATGGCCGGCGTCGGATTCTCATTCGGGTGGTAGCCGATGTCCTGCGGAATCTCGATATCGGTGGCTTCGAACAGCTCAAACGGGGACGGTCGCAGACTGTCGATGATCCTGTCGTTGAGGTCCGTGGCATGTGCGTACATCAGCTGCTCGAACATCTCGCGGGTTCCGGGAGTCGGACAGTGCGGAGCCACCGGGACGGGCTCAACGGTGGCCCGCGGCGAGGTGTACGGCAACATACCGCGGTTTCCGGGTCCGATGATCCTGACCGAATCGGTGCGCCGGTCGAGAAGGTCGTACAGCCCGAAAATGGCAAGGCTGGCCAGATCCACAGTGTGGTCCGAATGCAAGTGGGTGAGGAAGATGCCGCGCAGGTTGGCCAGCTTCAGGCCGGCCTGGCTCAAACGGCGGCCAACACCGTGTCCGCAGTCCACCAGGTAGAAGGAATCCCCGACGACGACGGCGGTGGCGATCCCGGTCCGGTTGTTCTCCTCCGCGGGCGTCCACCACCGGGGGCCGCCGGCCGTGCCGAGGGTAACGATGCGGGGCTTGAGGTTCGACGCGGTCATGAATGCTCCTCGAAATGAAGATCGTTGATTTCTTCAAGTGTGGCTCCGATCACAAAATGTGTATAGTCAATCAATCTGATGGAGTTCATAAGGGGAGTTGATGGCTGAGTTCACCATCCGCCAACTGCAGTACTTCGTTGCCGTACTGGACCACGGTTCCGTCACGGCAGCCGCGAAGGAATCGAATATCTCCCAGGCGGCGGCCTCCATGGCCATCGCCCAGCTGGAGCACGCAGTAGGTGTTGATCTGCTGATCCGGACCCGCGCGAAGAAAGTGGTGGCAACGCCGGCGGGCGTGGAGCTCGCGGCGAGGGCAAGGCACATCCTGAGCATGATCGGCGACATTGAAGGTGCCGTTGCCGGCGGCTTCGACGAAATGCGGGGAGCGTTGCGTGCGGGCTGCAGCCCCACCCTGTCCCCGCGTTTGTTGCCTGGCCTCGTGGAGTATTTCAGCCGGGAGTATCCGGCAGTAGACGTCTCATTCCGTGAGGCCAGCGCTGCCGAACTGCAGCAGGACGTCCTGGAGGGGCGGATCGATCTTGCCCTGATCTACTCGCTGCAGGCGGTCGACGGCGTGGAGCTGGCGGAAATTGCCCGGGTGAAACCGCACCTGATGTTGTCGGCAACGCACCCGCTGGCAAGTCAGGAGTCCATTACTTTCGCCCAGGTGCAGGATGAATGGGCCATCCTTCATGACGTGCCGCCCACCATCGAAAGGGCGACCGGCATGATGCGCGCCGTCGGCGTCGAGCCAAAGCTCCGCTGGCCCAGCACAGACATGGAAACCATCCGCTCCCTTGTTGCCCGCGGACTGGGCTATTCCATGGTCAACACCCGCCCGGTGAACGACACAACGGGGGACGGGCTCAAGGTCGCCTATGTTCCGCTTGCCGACGAGCTGCCGCCTAACGCCGTGGTTGCCGCCCTGCCGCCAGGGACCCGCGTCCCGCGGCGGGTCAAAGAAGCGATCCGTTTCCTTCGGGAGGCTGTAGCATCCGCTCCGTCCGCCGACAGACCTCAGTAGTACAATATCCAGTACCACTAGGAGGATTCATGGCCATAACCGCATCGGAAGCACGCGCGCGGCTGTTTCCCTTGATCGAACAGGTTAACGAGGACCACGTCCCCGTTGAGATTGTGTCCAAAAAGGGCAGCGCTGTGCTCATGTCGCTTGAAGATTACGAGGCCTTGCAGGAGACGGCATACTTGCTGCGAACCCCCGCAAACGCCGCCCGCCTCACTGAAAGCATCGCCCAGCATCGAGCCGGAAAAGCAACGGCCAGGCAGCTCGCCGAGTGAATGTCCTGTTTACCGATATCGGTTCGCAGGATTACCAGTACTGGATCGCAACGGACAGGGCCATCCTGAAGCGCATCAACCGGCTGATTGAGGAATGCCGGCGCACTCCGTTCGGGGGCATTGGCAAGCCGGAAGCGTTGAAGCACCAACTGGCGGGATACTGGTCACGCCGGATCACCGCAGAACACAGGCTGGTCTATGCCATGGAGGATGCCCAGCTGGTGGTCATTGCCGCCCGCCACCATTACTGACGGTATTGGGTCGGATTCGTTCGCGTGGCGCAGATAGAGTTGAGCGATGCCATCCTTCCGAGCCCAGCTCAACATCACTGGCCTGCGCCCCGGACATGTTCCAGAGCACGTGATGGAGGCCGCCGTCGCTGCCATCGGCTCTGCCCACGTGGTGGAAGCGAACCAGCTCGACGTCGTTGCCGGGGTCCCGCGGATCACCGTACGTTTCACGGTGGACCCGAATGCGTACGACGCCGAAAACCGCCAGGCGCTGCAGGCCGCCGCTAACATGCGCCATGCCGTCGAGCAGGTGGCCACCACTGAAAGACTCGCCGTCCTGCGCCGCAGCCGCGGAAAGTGGCAGACGCTGCGCTGACCTCGACCTGCCGCGCCCCAAGCGGAGGCTACCGGAGGTCCGCCACCAGTTGTCCGACAGCCGCCACAAGCTGGTCCAGCCCTGGTTGCTCGATCGGGAAATGCCCCGCGTTCTCCAGCATCACGATCTGCTTGGGCGCCGCGATGTGTTCGAAAAACGCCTCGCTGATCTCCGGCGGCGTCCACCGGTCCTCGGCAGGATGCACCATCAGGACGCGGCCTGAGCTGAAGTCTTCCGGTTCAACATCGGGCTGCCATTCCATGAAGCTGCGCATCCAGCCCAGGGACATCGAGCCACCGCCGCCGTTGGGGTCCCGGAGGACGGCACGCACCAGTCCGGGATCATTGCTGATGTGGCGCATATCGGCAAGCCAGCGGATGGGAACCCGCACGCGGGCAAGGGGCCCGGCCAGGAGCCGGAGCCCAGAGCCGGCTACTTTCCCCAGCACCGGATGCCAGGCCAGGCGTGCCCGGACCCTCTCGTCCCGGGGATCCAGCAAGCACGTCACCACCAGGGCGGCGGCGAGCGAGGTGGCGGCTGCCGCTTCGAAAGCGAGCAGCCCGCCCATGCTGGCTCCCATCAGGACCAGCGGACGGTCATCGGATTCGGCACGCACGAAGTCCTGGGCGAACTGCTGCCAGTGTCCGTACCGGATACCTGCCGGATCGGGTGACCGGGTGAGGCCGTACCCGGGAAGATCCGGAACGCTCACGCAGGTTCCCAATGCTGCCAGATGTTCTGCGAAGGGACGCATGGCGTCGGCGTTGCCGCCGGCACCGTGGAAGAGTACCAACCGCACCGGGGCGTCCGGGGCGCCGATGCGCTCAACATGGACGTCCATGTCACGCCACGGCCACCACGTGCTCTCCATCGCTCCGGCAGGTCCTGCGGGACGTTGGACGAAAGTGCCGTAGTTGCTGGTCATACTGATACCCCTTGGCCGCCGTGGCACGCCGTCGTTGTTTGGATCTCAGATCTCCGGAACGTAGCCGCGGCGAAAGGCCCGGCGCTCCTCGTGCCCCACACGGAAACGGCGCGACGTCCCGCAGACCAGCACAAAGAAGAAACCGAATCCGGCCGCGATGACCACCGGCACGGAGACCGGATCGCCCAGGAGCCGGGATACTGCGATCCAGCCCAGCCCCCAGCACAAGGCCGCTACGGCGGACATCCGGCCGCGGCCAGTCATAGCCACTACCGCTCCGGCGAAGGAGACCATGCCGAGGGTGATGACGGCCCAGACATCGGCGCCCCAGCCGAACAGGTCGATGCCGCGCAGCGTGAGCCAGCTGGCCGCGTTGGCGCCTTCCGCTACCAGAATCCAGCCGGTGTACAGCCCTACCGGAGCATCTGTGAGGAGCCCTTCCACGAGGGACTTTGTCGGATAGCGCGTCAGGAAGTAGACCGCGGCCAGCAGTACGGCCAGCAGCAGGATCATGACGATCAGGCTCAGCCCCACATTCGAGGCCTGCGCGCTCAGGATCCAGCAGGCATTGAGGACGAGCGACGCGGCCACCAGCCAGCCTGCGGCGCGCTGCCGCGGTGTGCGGCGCTGCGTCGGCCACCACTGGAAGATGGTGTAGCCGACCAGCCCCACGTAGATCACCGACCAGATGCTGAACGCGCCCGAAGCGGGGGCCAGCAGGGTGAAGTCCGGGGCAAAGGCGCCCCCGGCCGCGTCCTTGATTGCGGTGCCGCCCAGCAGGCCGGCACCGCGCACCCCGATCAGCAGCGCGAACATCAGGCTGACGCTGACCGCGAGTTGGCGTGCCAGGTCGGTGGCGAGGATGGTCCGGGTCTTGTGGAGGTAGGGTTTTACGGCGTCCATAACGGCTTGGACCGAAGCGGGGTGTTCGCTCCTGCTACTCCTCGATGTCGACGGCACCCCCGAGCACCGGCGCCGGCTGGCTGCGGCGGCGCAGGCTGATGACGGCAGCTATGGCCGTGCCCACCAGTATGCCAATCACCGTACCCAAAACAAGATTCACCCAGAACGGCAGATCCGTGGCGAGGCCGGTGGCAAGCCCCAATCCGGTCATCCACAACGCCCAGACTGTGGAGCCCGTGGCGGACAAGACCAGGAACGTATTCAGCGGGACATCCGCCAGGCCGGCAGCCGCGACGGACGCGGTCCGGCCGCCGGGGATAAAGCGCGCGGCGACAATGGCGGCATAGGTGGAGGACCGGCCGGCCTTCTCCAGCGCCTGGGTCACGGCACGGTCCACCCTGCGGCCCCACCGGTACCGGTTGAGCAGGGTGTTGATGCCGCCTCGGAAGAGCAGGAACAGCAGCACGTCCCCGGCCATGCTGCCGGCGAACGCGGTCAGGACAACCAGCGGCAGGATCAGCTCCCCGTGGGCCAGCAGCGTGCCGCCGCCGATGACCATGATTTCCGACGGCGCGGCGGGCATGGGGGCATCCAGAACGACCATCAGCAAGGTCATCGGATAATACAGCCATTGCCACGGCCCTTCGGGGATTTCCACCTCCCCAATCTACCCGCAATGCTGCACCGGTGGCAGAGTACAAAGTATGGAGATAAGGATTCTCGAAGGTGACATCACCCGCCGCGAGGTGGACGCCGTGGTCAACGCGGCGAACTCGAGCCTGCTGGGCGGAGGAGGGGTGGACGGCGCGATCCACCGCGCCGCCGGTCCGGAGCTGCTGGCCGCGTGCCGGGAACTGCGGTCTTCGCAGCTGCCCGACGGTCTGCCGGTAGGATCCGCCGTCGCCACCGAGGCCTTCCGGCTGCCCGCCCGCTGGGTGATCCACACCGTCGGCCCCAACCTGCACGCTGGCCAGAATGATCCGGCCCTGCTGGCCTCCTGCTTCCGCGAAAGCCTCCGTGTGGCCGATGAGCTGGGCGCCCGGTCCGTGGCCTTCCCGGCGATCAGCGCCGGGGTCTACGGCTGGGACGGCGGGAGCGTCGCCCTGGCCGGGCTGGGTGAGGCCAGGAAATACGACGGCGGCGTCCAGCTCATCGAGTTCGTGCTGTTTTCTGCCGGGTTGGCCCAGACCTTCCGCGCCGTCCACCGGAGCCTGCTGGGCCAATAGCGCTCGCTTGGACCAGCGGCGCTCGCCGTCGGCCATGAGCAGGCCGCTTCCTCAGGCGTCCCGCGGGTTCCGCACCGGGTCACGTGGACTGTAGTAGCGCCGCAGCCAGCGGGACAGGCCGTCGAGACCGGGAAACAGCACGCGCTCGGTCACATTGGCCTGGTCCAGATGGTCCCTGATCCGCCATTTGAGCTGCGCGGGAACAATCACCTTCCGGTACAGCTCCGGGTGGCGCTGCAGCCATTCGTCCAGGCCGGCCGTGGCGTCGGACATGGTGGAAAAGATCGCGGCCTGGTTCACAATGCGCTCGTCCAGCGAGGGCGGCTCGAAAAACAACGGGATGCTGTGTCCGTCGTCGTCATGGAACCGGTCGAACTCGGCGAGGGTGTAGGCCGAGCGGGAGAGCATCTCGGTGGTGAAGAGCCCGCCGCCGGCCGGTTCGATCTCGCTGCGCAGTTCCGGTGGCAGCAATTCATGGGCCGCAGCATAATCCACGCACCACACCGCGCCGGCTTCCTCGTAGCGGGAGGTGTCCCTCGTGGCAAAGTGCAGCGCAACGTAGGGCGAGTGGCTCCAGTCCAGCAGCCGCGTCGGCAGGCCGTAATGCTGGGCTACGCTCAACCAGTTCCAGTCCGAGTCCCCGGGGGTGGTATCCCGGTGGGCATATTTGCGGAAGTTGCGCATCAGATGCGGTTCCACTTGGGCACTTGAGTCCCCGCGCAGCCGCACGAGTCCGGTAGACAGGTCACGCTCAGCGGAGGTGTGGCCGCGGTAGGCCACTGCGATACGAATGTGCGGACGGACGGGCTGCCACTGGTCCTGCGTCAGGGCGGCGATCAGGCCGTACAGATCATCCGGGTCAACCTCCACTACGGATTCCATCGCGGCCCTCCTGCCCTTGCTGTCCTGGCCGCCGGTGCTAGGTGGCGCCGCGGCGCACGGCCTCGTCCACTGCGGAGGCAACTCCGCCGCGGTACGGTTCGCCATGGCCGGGCAACGCCGTGCCGGCACCGGTTTCGGCCAGCAGTTCGAGCGATTTCAGCGCCTGCCTGGTATCTGCCGTGGCCGCCGCGGAGACAATGTGCGGGCCGCGCTTGCCGGTGTACGGATCGAGGGTGACCAAGGCGTCTCCGGTGAAGATGGTGTCCCGTTCCGGAAAATGGAGCGCGCAGTGGCCCTCGGTATGACCGGGCGTATGGATAACCGCCGGTGCGCCGGGCAACTGCAGGCCGGCCTCGGCGCCCAGTACGCGAAGATCCTTGACTCCCCGGACGTTGAGCGCTCCGGCCAGGGTCATCCGGGCCAGGATGGGAACGCAGGCGGGGTACTTAACGGGGTAGGTCAGCCGGTTCTTTTCATGCTTGTACCGGTACGGGTGCTCGGCGATGTAGCTGTCGCCCGGGTGCGCGTAGACCGGCACATCGAGATCGTGCTGGATCCTGGCGGCGAACCCGAGGTGGTCGAAGTGCGCGTGCGTCAGGACCAGCGCGGAAATGTCACGTGGCGAACGGCCGAGCTCGCGGAGGGCAGCGACCGTCATCTTCCACATGGCCGGCAGGCCGGAATCAACCAGCATGATCTGGTCACCGTCCTCGACGAGGTACAGGTTCACATTGGCGTGCTCAATGAGATGGATCTTCTCGGCTACATTGCGGTGGAACATGCCTTAGTCCTCTACTCCTTGTGCAGCTTGTCCTGAACGGAGCCGGCGGTTTTTTCCACGATGTTCGGCAGTTCCGTGGTGCCGTAGAAGCGTGAATCGGGATGCGTCGGCTCCGGCATCGGGCCGGTAGTGGTCGGGCCATCGTGGTACGTGAATTCCCCGCGCCCGTCCGGTGTGGGTCCATTGGCCCAGGAACCTTCGGAAGCGGCGGCGCCGTCCGAGAAGTTCTGGTACTGGTAGGCAACGTCGCGGTTCTCTTTGGAAAGCGGGAAGTTGCTGGGTACCGGCAGTGTTTCGGCGCCTTCTTCCTGGAGTTCGCGTGCGGCGGCAATCCACTGGTTTTGGTGCATGGTGTCGCGGGCCAACAGGAAGGAGAGCAGATCCCGCACGCCATGGTCATCGGTCATGTGGTAGAGCCGCGCCACCTGGAGCCTGCCCTGCATTTCCGCATTGGCGTTGGCGGTGAAATCAGCCAACAGATTGCCGCTGGCCGTGACATAGGAACCCATCCACGGGTTGCCGTTGCTGTCCACCGGCCTCGCGCCGGCCCCGGCAACGATTGCCTGCTGAACGTCGGTGCCGCCGACAACTGCCGCTACGGTAGGATCCGACTGCACGGCGTCGTTGGTAATCCCCAGCGGGGACTTTTCCAGCAGTTGGGCGATCATTTTGGCGAGCATTTCCACGTGGCCGAATTCCTCGGCGCCGATCCCGTAGAGCAGATCCTTGTACTTGCCCGGGATATGGATGTTCCAGGCTTGGAAGCTGTATTGCATCGCCACGGTGATTTCACCGTATTGTCCGCCCAATACCTCCTGCAACTTGCGGGCATAAACGGCATCGGGCTTGTCCGGCGTTGATTTGTATTGCAGCTCTTGCTTATGGAAAAACATGGATGGCTTCCTCCGCATAGCGAGTGCCCGGACGTGCGACAGCCAACTCGTCTTTCTGGGTCTGTGCGGACCGGGCTGGATGATCCGACTCTAACTATGAACCACCGGCGGCATAAGAGGTTTGGCCGAAATGGTCAGTCGGCTTATGATCTGTCCCGCTCAGCGTCCCGCAGGCTCCGGAGCAGCAGCGGCTGCCCATTCGGACAGCTCCAGCCGGCTGCGGTATTCGACCGGTGCGCCGGAGAGGGGATCAGTGAAGCGGACGCCGCGCGCCAGCAGCTGCAGCGGCCGGCTGTAATCGTCCGGGGCCTTGTCCAGCAGGACCGGGTAGAACGGATCGTGCAGGATGCCCACTCCCAGCGAGGCCATATGCACGCGCAGCTGGTGCGTCTTGCCGGTATGCGGTTCCAGCCGGTACTTGCCGAGCACGCCGCGGGTTTCTTCCAGCTCGATCCGGGTCTCGGCGTTGAACGCGCCCTCCACTACCTCGGCCAGCAAGTAGGTGCGGGACTTGACCATCCGGTTGCGCACGACGAGCGGGAACTGAAGCCGCTGGTCCACCGCCGCGATCGCCTCGTACTCCTTTTCCACGCGGCGCTTTTCGAACAGCACCTGGTAGTTGCCGCGGGTGGCGGGGTTGGTGGAGAAGAGCAGCACGCCGGCGGTGAGGCGGTCCAGCCGGTGCATGGGAATCAGGTCCGGGATGTCGAGCTGGACGCGCAGCCGGACCAGGGCCGATTCGCTGATGTAGGTTCCGCCCGGCGTCGTCGGGAGGAAATGGGGCTTGTCCACCACCAGGATGTTCTCGTCCTGGTGCAGAATGTCCAGCTCCACCGGCAGCCGGTCCTCGGCCGGCAGCGTCCGGTAGTACCAAATGAAGGTGTGGTCCTCCAGCGCAGTGTCCCGGTGCAACCGCACACCGCCCTCGCCGACAATCTCGCCGCGGTCGAAACGGTCCTTGATGCCCTCCGGATCCACATGGCCCCAGCGGTGCAGCATGTAGTCCAGTGCCGTCTGCCAAGGTCCGTTGTCAGGCAGGCGCAGCCGGGTGGCGTTGACGCCGTCGCGCACAGGGAGGGGGGATTTCATCACCCTTCAAGGGTACCGGCGCCCGGCGCAGCAGTTGTCCGGCCGCCGCTGCCCACGCCCGCTCCCAGCGCCGCTGCCATTCCTGTGGAAAGGGATGACAGCGACCCCGGCAACTGCCCTATAGTGGGGAACCAACGTTCTTGCGGGAGCGTGCTGAAGCGTACGAGGACTGTCAACAGTTGAAGTGGAGGCCCGCGATGGCTACAGACTACGATGCACCGCGAAAATCGACCGAGGACGAGCCCGAAGAGTCCATCGAGGAACTCAAATCCCACAAGAGCGACAGCCGGTCCTCGGAGATCGAGGTGGATGAAGCCGACGCGGCAGAGGGGTTCGAGCTGCCCGGTGCCGACCTTTCCGGCGAGGAGCTCCAGGTCAGGATCATCCCGCCCGGCGAGGACGAATTCACCTGTTCATCCTGCTTCCTGATCCGCCACCACTCTATGCTGGCCCGGGAACAGGACGGCCTGTTCTACTGCAAGGACTGCGAAAGCTGACCCGCGGCCGGCATCCACCGCACCCGGCAGCCATCGCGCCCCGTCCGCTCAGCTGCAGCCGGTGATCCGGTAGAGCGCCGCGTCGCCTTCGCTGTCCACGAGCTCGAAACCGTTCTCTGTATCCAGGTCCCGCAGCCCCGGCTGGATGCTGGTCTCGCCCGGGTGGACCGAACTCGTGCCGAAGTCCAGGACAAATCCCACGCCGGCAGCGCGCACGGCTTCGCAGACCGCCGGGTCCGAGTCCATCTCGTCCAGCTTCTGAAGAATGAGCTTCCCGTTGACGGCGGGGGAGGTAGTGCCGGAAGGCAGCAGCGTCTGGATTCCCGTGTACGAGTAGGACAAGGACGCGCCGGTCATTGGATTACCAACGACGACGGCGTCCGCCGGAACGTGCTCGGGCAGCCGTTTGATGAGCGCGAGTTCGTCCTCGGTCAGCAGGTACGAATCGTCCGTGAACCGGTACTTGAACGCCGCTTCCTGGATGCTGCGCTGGGCGGCGAACAGCGGAGCGACCGCCAGCGCCACGATGGTCAGCACCGCCGTGGCGGCCGGCCGGAACCACACCGGCTGCTTCTTGTCCTTGTGCGCCAGCCACGCCCGGAAGAAGGACCGCGCCGTCCCGGCCAACGCCACCCCGCCCAGGGAGGCGATCAGGATGCCGGCCACCGGGAGCATGGCGCTGATCCGGAAAAAGTCGTTGTACCAGATGCCGGCCACCAGCCAGCGGATCAGCGGGGCTTCCTTCCAGTTCCCCACCACGAAAATCACGGCGGCGACCAGATAGATCCCCAGGACCCACCGGTGCTTGCGCACATTAAGTACGACGGCGGCCCCCACGATGGTGAGTATCGTCGCCAGGATTCCGATGGGCCGGTAGAGCGGGGCATGCACCACCACCTCCCAGAGCGCCAGGAGCGCGTTGCCCATGTTGTCCCAGTTTTCCGAGCTGCTGCGCGCCGGCCGGAGTACTGCCCACAGGAAACCGAGCACCACCAGATAGGCCACCGTGCTGAGCCCGGCTTTTGTCTTGTCGCGTGAAGTACCCGAGCGGGAGACGCCGTACGCCGCAGCCAGTACCATCGGCGTCGCAAGCGCCAGCAGTCCCATCACGGTGGCCGGGTGCGCCAGCGCCATGCCCGGTATCAGCCCGACCAGCAACAGAATGTTGCCCTCGGTGGAGATGGTGCCGGGCAGGCCGATCCGCAGCAACTGGATCACCAGGCCCAGGGCGGCGGGCAGGATGGCGATGGAGAGCATGAACGGATAGACAACGCCGAATTCCAGCAGCAGGTACGGAAAGCTGCTGAAGGCGGTGGAGAGTACCGCGGCCACCAGCAGCGGCATCATGCGTTCGCCGGTGATGCGGCTGACCAAAAAGAGGCAGCCGGTGCTCCAGATGCCGGTGATCAGGACAATGTTGGTGACGTTGATGGCCGCAGCCACGGGGAGGCCGGCGGTGGTCATGACCAGGGAAACAACGGCGTGCCAGCCGGCCGGGTAGAAGACTCCCTGGTCGGTGGTGCCCAGATAGCCCAGCGTCAGCGAGGAGGCATTGGAGGTATCCGCGATGTAGCGCAGGGCATTGAGATGGAAAACGTTGTCGTGCGACTGGGCGATATTGTCCGGCGAGCCGATGATCCAGAACATGTAGCCGGCCAGCGGCACGGCGGAGACGGCCCAGGTAATCGCGACCGTCCGCCACAGCGCCGGGGCCGATGCCGCAGTATGTTCGCGGTGAAGCCGGTTGCGCATCAGCCGTCGCAGCCACCAGAGCGCTACCGCAACGACCACGGTGACCAGCAGCAGGGTTGGCCAGGCCCAGGGTAATCCGGTCAGCCCGCCCAATTCCGCGGCGACCACCATGGCGGTGACGCTGAACGGCCCGGCCACGGCGACCAGCGCCAGGCGGCGCAGTCCCAGGACGCCGCCCCAGAGCAGGCCGGGTCCGAAGACCAGCACCACGGCCGTCACGAAGGCCGGGATGGTCTCGACCCAGCTCATAGTCCCCCTTCTCGCGTTCCGTTGCTAATCATATGGTCTCGGGCTGGCAGCGCGGGCAGAAATACAGGTCCCGCTCCGTTAGCTCCGTCTCGCCCAGCTTGGTATGGGCCACCGGGGTGCGGCAGCGCAGACAGGGCTGTCCGGCGCGGCCGTAGACCCAGACCGGACTCGCGTTCCGGCCCGCCGGCCCGCCGACGGTGTTGCGCCGATTCCGGTCCTTGTTCGCTTCGAGCAGGGTCTTGGCCAGCCGCACGATCCTAGGCAGGTCCGGTACCTGCCCTACCTTCGCCAGCGGGTGCACTCCCGCCAGGAAGCACAGTTCGCAACGGTAGACGTTGCCCACGCCGGCCATGTTCCGCTGGTCCAGCAGCGCCAGGCCGATGCCGCGCTCCGGGTCCGAGCGCAGCCGCCGCAGCGCCTCCTCCGCGTCCCAGTCCGGGCCCAGCAGATCCGGCCCCAGATGGCCCACCGACTGGGCTTCCTCCGCCGTCGGTATTACTTCGAGGATGCCCAGCAGGAACCCGACGGCGGTGGCCGGCTTGGTCTCCAGCACCACGCGGGCTTGGAATGCCGGCTTGTTCCACCGCTGGCCCGGGGCGTAGATCCGCCAGCTGCCGTCCATCAGCAGGTGGGAATGGATGCTCAGGTCCCCGGCGGGGCCGGAGGTGCGCATCAACAGGTGCTTGCCGCGCGAGACAATGTTGTCCACGGTGTTGCCCGCGAGGTCCAGGGTGGCCAGCTTGGGCACACGGAAGTCCGAGCGCAGCAGCACTTGCCCGGCCAGCGCCGCGCGCAGGCTGCGCGCAGTGCGCCAGACGTTGTCCCCCTCAGGCACGGAACCTCAGTCCCCGCGGCGTGGTGTAGAAGCCGGCGCCGGTCAGCGCCCGGGCAACATCCGTGTCCAGCACGGGTGCGCCGTTGACCTTCTCCACCGCCATCTTGTCCGCGGCGCCGCGGCGGATGATGCCCACCAAGGCCTCGGCACATAGCGTCAGTGCGTCCGGATCCTCGGTGAAGGTCAGCAGCGTCTTGCCGCCGCGCTCCACGTACAGCGACAGCTCTCCGTCCACCAGCACTACCAGCGCACCGGCTTTGCGGCCCGGCCGGTGTCCGCCGTCCTGGGCCGGCCACGGCAGCGCAGCCCCGTAGGGATTGGCCGGATCCGTGGCGGCGAGGGCGAGCGCGGCCGGGGCCTGCTCGGCCAGCTGCGCGTCGCGGTTGAATGAACGCAGCCGGTCCACGGTGGCGGGTACGGCGAACTGCGCGGCGCCGAGATGTTCGATGAAGTAGCCGCGCCGGCAGCGCCCGGTTTCCTCCAGCCGCGCCAGCACCTTGTAGAGCAGCCCGAAGCCGCCCGGAATCCCTTCGTTGGCCACCGAGCCGCGGGTCACCACGCCGTAGCGGTCCAGCATCAGTTCGGCAGTGGCATGGGCGTGGATGGTCGGATCCGCTTCCGGCGCCGGCAGCAGCGACCAGCGACCGGCCGCGAGCGGGAGGGCCGCGCGGCCAGAGTGTCCCGCGCTGGCGCCCGGCCTCAGCCCGGCTCCCGACCCGAGGCCGGTCCCGGTGCCCAGCCCGTGCATCCGCCCGATCCGGCCCAGCCGTGCCGAGCGGGCGCGCGGCGCGGACGGCCGCTGCTTATGCGCCGTGGTCCCGCCCGCGAGCAGGGCACGCACCGGTGTGAACGTGTCATTGGTGATCCGCCCGGCCCAGACGAGTTCCCACAGGGCGGTCACCACGTCGGTATCCGTTGCCTGGGTGCCGCCGGCCGCCAGCGCATCCGCGAGCTGGCGGAAGAAGAAGGCGGCCCCGCCGAACTGCCCGCCGGAGGCAAGCAGGTTCAGCAGTTCGTACTGCAGCACGCTGGGCTCGAAATCGGGCTGCGGGTTGAGCGTCAGCGGGGCGTTCTCGGCCAGCTGCAGCGTGATCCAGCCGTCGTTTCCGGCCAGCGATCCGGCCCCGGCCCACAGCACCTCGCCGGTAGCGGTCAGCTCGTCCAGCATCGACGGCGCGTAGTTGGCAACCCGGGTGCCCAGGATCAGGGGCTCCCAGGCCGAGGCTGGCACCGGCACGCCGGAGAGCTGGTCGATCACGGTGGCCACGCCGTCGAGCCCCCGCAGGCCGGAGCCCACGTTCTGCCAGACCGGCAGGAACCGCGCGTACGTGGCCGGATCCACCGGCTCCACCTCTTGGCGGAGGGCGGCCAGCGAGCGGCGGCGGATCTTGCGCAGCACCTCGACATCGCACCACTCCACCACGCCGGTCACCGGCGGGACGGTGCTTTCCGGCGGCCGGAACTCGCCCTCGGCCACGCGCCCGTCCTTGAGCAGGCGGCGCAGCGCGGTGTCCACCACGGCCACGCCGAGCCCCAGCCGCGCCGCGCATTCCGGCGCGGTGAACGGACCGTGCGTACGGGCATAGCGGCCCACCAGGTCCCCGAGCGGATCCGCCACCGGCTCGATGAAGGCCAGCGGCACGCCCATCGGCAGTGGGACACCGAGTGCGTCGCGCAGCCGCGCGGCGTCTTCGACGGCGGCCCAGCGCCCGACGCCGGCGATGCCCACCTTGAGTGCACGGTTGGCTTTGGCCAGTTCCGCCAGCAGCGGCTCGACGTAGGCTGCGGCGGCAGCGTCCACCGCAGCCTCGCTATCCGGCGTCGTGGTCTCGGCTTCCGCCGGCCCCGCGCCCTCGGGGAGTTCGACGCGCAAGGCGATTTCCGCCGTCGTGAGCGGTCCGAGCAGCCGCAGCAGGTCCGCGATGCCCTCGATGCCGCGGACCTTCCGATCCTCGCTGAGGCGCTGGAGTTCGCGCTCCGTGCGGGCGATAATGTCCGCGTCCAGCAGTTCGCGCAGTTCCGCCCGGCCCAGCAGGTCATTGAGCAGCGACGGATCCAGCGACAGGGCCGCCGCGCGCCGCTCGGCCAGCGGGGAGTCGCCTTCGTAGAGGAAGGACGCCACATAGCCATAGAGCAGCGAGCGGGCGAACGGGGACGGCTGCGGCGTGGTGGTCTCGACCATACGCAGTTCCCGGCGCTCGATGGACGAGGCGATGTCTTTCAACGCGGGCAGGTCATAGACATCCTGCAGGCATTCGCGCACGGTTTCGAGCACGATGGGGAACGTGGGGTACTTCCGGGCGACATCCAGCAGCTGGGCCGAGCGCTGGCGCTGCTGCCACAGCGGGGTGCGTTTGGCCGGGTTCTGCCGGGGGAGCAGCAGCGCGCGGGCCGCGCACTCACGGAACCGGGACGCGAACAGGGCGGAACCGCCCACCTCGGCGGTGACGATCTGGTCCAGCTCCTCCGGGTCGAACAGGAACAGCTCCGCGCCCGGCGGCTCGTCTTCCATCATCGGCACGCGCAGGACAATGCCGTCATCCGCGGCCATCGCCGAACCGTCCAGGCCGTAGCGCTGGTGCAGCCGGGCGCCGACGGCGAGGGCCCAAGGTGCGTGCACGGGCATACCGAACGGGCTGTGCAGCACCACCCGCCAGTCGCCGAGCTCGTCGTGGAAGCGCTCCACCACCAGTGCCCGGTCGCTGGGCACCACGTCCGTGGCCTGCCGCTGCTCGGCCAGATAAGCCACCAGGTTGGCGGCGGCCCACTCGTCCAGGCCGTTTCCGCGCAGCCGCTCCAGCGCCGGCTCGGGTGCAGTCGCGGCCAGCTCGCGCACAAAGGCGCCCAGCGCGCGGCCCAGCTCCACCGGCCGGCCGAGCGAATCGCCCTTCCAGAACGGGAGCTTGCCGGGCTGGCCGAAGGCGGGGGAGACCAGCACCCGGTCATGGGTGATGTCCTCGATCCGCCAGCTCGTGGCGCCCAGGGCGAACACGTCCCCCACACGCGATTCGTAGACCATCTCCTCGTCCAGCTCGCCGACCCGCCTGCCGCCCTTGCCCGCGCCGTCTTCGGAGCCCACCAGGTAGACGCCGAAGAGCCCGCGGTCCGGAATGGTGCCGCCGGAAGTAACTGCCAGCCGCTGCGCACCCGGCCGCCCGGTGATGGTTCCGGCCACGCGGTCCCAGATAATCCGCGGGCGCAGTTCGGCGAACTCGTCCGAGGGGTAGCGGCCACCGAGCAGGTCCAGGGTGGCCTCGAAGGCGGAGCGCGGCAGAGTGCCGAAGGGTGCGGAACGGCGTACGACGTCGAACCATTCCTCCACCTCCACGGGACCTAACGCTGTGGCCGCCACCGTTTGCTGGGCGAGGATGTCCAGCGGATTGGCCGGAATGTAGAGCGGCTCGATCCGCCCGGCCAGCATGCGCTCAACGGTGACCGTAGTGTTGACCAGGTCCTGTCGGTGCTTGGGGAACAGTACCCCCTGCGAGGTCTCGCCGACCTGGTGCCCGGCCCGGCCCACGCGCTGCAGCCCGCTGGCTACCGATTGCGGGGACTCCACCTGGACCACCAGGTCCACGGCACCCATGTCGATACCCAGTTCCAGGCTGGAGGTGGCGACCACGCAACGCAGCCGGCCGGACTTCAGGTCATCTTCGATCAGGGCCCGCTGGTCCTTGCTGACCGACCCGTGGTGGGCACGCGCCAGCAGCGGCTCCGCTCCGGACATCGAACCGGCCTGCGCCATGATCTGCGCGGGCATGCGCGGCGGGGAACCGGCAATGGCTGGACCGGCGTCCGGAACAGGTTCGGCGCCGGCTGACGTCCCGTTGGCCCCGGCGGCATTGTCCGGTGGCTGCTCCGTCGCCCACACCTCGGCGGCGGTCTGGCGTTCGGCCCAGATCTCGTTGAACCGGGCCGTGAGCCGTTCGGCCAGCCGCCGGGAGTTGGCGAAAACAATGGTGGACCGGTTCGCGGCGATCAGATCCACGATCTTCTCTTCGACATGCGGCCAGATGGATGCCGGCTGCGCGCCCGGCCCGAGTTCCTCCGCCGACGGTGCCGCCAGCGCCGTCATGTCCTCCACCGGGACGGAGACGGTCAGGTCCCATTTCTTCTGCGACGGCGGCGCCACGATTTCCACCGGCGCGCTGCCGCCGAGGAAGCGGGCGACCGTGTCCAGCGGTTCAACCGTGGCCGAAAGCCCGATCCGCTGGGCACGTTTCGGCAGCAGCGCATCCAGTCGCTCCAGCGACAGGGCCAGATGGGCGCCGCGCTTGGTCCCGGCGACGGCGTGGACCTCGTCCACAATGACGGTGTCCACCGCCGCCAAAGTCTCGCGCGCCCTGGAAGTCAGCATCAGGAACAGGGATTCCGGCGTCGTAATCAGGATGTCAGGCGGGTGGGTAAGTAGCCGGCGCCGGTCCGACGCCGGGGTGTCCCCGGACCGGACACCTACCGTGATCTCCGGTGCTGGCAGCCCGAGCCGTTTGGCGGTCTGGGTGATGCCGATCAGCGGCGCGCGCAGGTTCCGTTCCACGTCCACGCCCAGAGCCTTCAGCGGCGAGATGTAGAGGACCTTCGTGCCGCGGGAGGGTTTTTTGCCGCGCTTGGCTGCCGGGAGTTCTTCGATGGGCAGCTCCGGGGCATGTTCGGCCGCGGTGATGAAGCTGTCCAGCGCCCAGAGGAAGGCCGCCAGCGTCTTGCCGGAGCCGGTAGGGGCGACCACCAGCGCATGGGAGCCGGCCGAGATGGCGTTCCAGGCGCCCTCCTGCGCGTCCGTGGGCGCGCTAAAAGCCCCGGCGAACCACGCGCTTGTGGCCGGGGAGAACCTGGACAGAACCGGCGAGCTGTTTTCGATAGTTCGAGACTATCGCCCGGCACTGACAGGATGCACCCGCCGGCGGTTATGCAGCTACAAAAGTGCCGACCGTCATGAGCACCACGGCCTCGTTGGCGCAGCCGATGGTCTCCTGCGGTGCGGTCAGCCAGGCGGTGTCGTTCGGCGGGTAGACGCGGACCCCAGCCACGTCCGCCTGGTTGCATTCGGGACCGTAGTTACCCGCATTGGTCTGCTGCAGCTGGGCCACGGCGGATTCGCCCGGCGCCAGCGTTACGGTCACGGCCTCCGCTGCCGGATCCCGGTCCGCCGGCGCGCCGATCTGGTTGCCGGCGGCGTCCACGTAGGACACCCCGGGGTAGCCGCGGACGGTGCAGTCCTCGGAGTCGATGTTGGTGACCATCAGGCTGCGATAGACGCTTCCGGCCGCGCCGGCCCCGGGCTCGGTCTTGATGGCGGCCTCCAACTGGTCCGCCTTGCACTCGCCCGTTTCGGCAGTGCCCTCGGCCGGCGCGTCCGTCTCTTCGGCGGCCGGGGCGGAGGTTTCTGCTTCTTCCGCAGGCGTGCTTTCGGTGGCGGCGGAGCCGGACCCCGACGCCGAACCGGAGGCCTGCTCCGAGGCCTCGGGGGCGGCGGACGAGGCGGCAGGAGCGCTGCCGGCGGGCTCCTGGGATTCCGGCTGGCCGCACCCGGCCAGCAGTACAGCACAACCCATCAGAACTGCCGCTGCTGCCCCGGGCAGCTTGTTACGTTTCACCATGACACCAGCGTACGGCCAGCCGGCCCGGAGTCAACGAAACCCGGCCGCCAAGGACCGGGTTTCGCCGACTTTTTGCGGAGCGTTCTTTACTTCTTCACTCCGCGGGTGCGAACCAGCGCCGCGGCGCCCGCGAGCAGGCCCAGCAGCCCGGCCCCGAGGCCGACCCAGCCGGCCGTGGCCGCACCGCCGTCGTTGGTTCCACCGGTACCGGCCGCGGAGGTGTTCGACGCCTGCTCGGTGTCGGCGGAGCCCCCGGCCGTGCCCTGGCCCTGGCCCGCCGCCTCGGCCGCGGTTACCGCGAACGACGGCGCGGGGGACTCCAGATCGTGGGAGTCCTGGCCCGCTTCGGCGACCTGCGCCCAGTCCGTGGACCCCTCGGTGCAGGTCTGCAGCACGGGGAAGGCCAGGTTTTCGCCCTCGGCCGCGGGCAGCTGGACCTGGATCTGGAGGACATCGCGGACGCCGTCGGCCAGCGGCTCCTTCGCGGTGTAGACGATCTCGCTCACGCGCTTGGTGATGGTGGTCCCGTTCTCGAGCTTCTTGGGCGTCTCCAACGTCTCTTCGACCTTCTCGACGTCCCAACCCGGATGCGCCGTAGGCGTGGCGTCGTCGATCTGCTCCGGCAGGCTGATCGCGATTTCGGTGGTTGGCGCAGCTTCGCAGCCGTGTGAGAAGTCGAAGGTGAGCAGGGACGAGGAGCCGGCGGCCGTGCTGTCCGGGGTGACATGGACGTGGGCCGAGGCCGCGGCGGCACCGAAGCCGAGGAGCCCGATGGTCGCGGCGGCGGCAAGCCCGGTGCGCAGGGTGCGCGCGGTGCGGCGGTTAGTGCGGGCAGCGCCGGCGGTGCGGGCAGGGTTCGTTGTCTGGGTGGTCATGGCTATTACCTTTCAGGGTGCGCCAAGTAGGGCGCGTGAGCTGAATGGCCTGCGGGCGATGGCCGGGGTGTTGCCCGGAACGCTGCAAGCCGGATGGCTTAGTGAAAGGAAAGCGCCGGTGGCCCGCGCAGCGGCTCCAGCTTCAGCTGGCACAGGGTCCGCGGGCGCAGCAGCGTACCGGGTGCCGGCGCGGTATGGGCGGGACGGATGGGAAGAACGACGGCGGAGGGCAGCTTGGCGAGCGGCCGAAGCCAGGCGGCAAGCGCCCAGACGGCCTCTTCGCCCCGGACCAGGAGCAGCCCGGTCAGCGCGGCGGCGAGCACGTGGGCGACGACCATGGCAGCACCATGCTCGGCCGGCCCGTGCGCAGCAACACCAGCAGCACCGGCGGCGCCGGCCACGCACTCCAGCGACCCGGCCCCCGCATAGGCGTGGTGGCCCGCTTCGGTGCACACCGCCGTCGTACTTAGAGCAGTGAAGGCCTGATGCAGGGCCAGTTGGCTAGCGGCGAGGATGGCGGCCATCGTGGTGGGGCCGAGTTTGCGGCCGGCAAGCAAGGTCACCGGAAGCAGCGTCAGCACACCCAGGCCAATAACGACGCCGGCGGCCGGCATAGTGCCGCCGCCGGCCACGTGCGCGGCGGCAGCGAGGCACAGCACCGTCGCGCTTACCGCGGCGGCGCGGAGCAGGCGGACGGGAGCCACGGATAGCATCGCCGCCTCCCTTCCCGCCGTTCTTCTACATTCCGTAAAAGTCTAGCCGCCAGGGACCCGCGCGCCTCAAATCATGCGCCGGCACAGCCCCTGTTGCCTCACTCGTGATGGTAGGGGCGGCCGCTTGCAATTTCCTGAGCCCGGTAGAGCTGTTCGATCAGGATCAGCCGGACCAGCTGGTGCGGGAATACCAGCTTGGACAGGGACCAGACGAAATCGGCGCGCTGGTGGATGCTCTGGTCCACGCCGTAGGCGCCGCCGATGATCAACGTGATGTTGCGCGAGGTATCCAGCGGCGCCTGCAGCGTGCGGGCCAGTGTGGGCGAGTCGATGTTCTTGCCGCGTTCGTCCAGCAGGATGACAAAGTCGTTGGCGCACTTGCCGCCCAGCTTGCCCAGCAGCTGCTCGGATTCCTCCTTGCGGGCAGCGTCGTGCTCGCGGGCGGAGTGCGGGATGGGCAGCCAGGTGACATCGAAGGGCTTCTTCATCCGCTTCTCGTAGCGGTCGATCCCCTCGGCCACCCAGGACTCGTGCTTGCGGCCGACGGTCAGAATGCGAAGTGCCATTGGACTATCTTGTCATCCGGCTGCCGACCGGCGGGCCAGGAGCCCGCCGGTCCAACGGAGTTACCGCTAGCTTCCGGCGCGCTCGTGGTTGTCGGAGGCCGCCAGCAGATCCGTGCTGGTTCCGGTAGCCCCCGCCTTGGAGGTCTTTTCCGCCGTCATGTTGCGGGCGACGTCGGTCAGATCCACGCCGGTCATGGTCTTGAGCATGGACAGCGTTTCCACCAGGTTGGTGGAGATGTTCTGGCTGAGCTTGCTTTCGCCGTCGTTGGAGATGACGTTCAGCTCCGAGATATTGGCGTACGGTGCCGCCAGCTCGTGCGCGATCAGGGGGAGCGTGTCCAGCATCCGGTCCAGCACGGCGGCGTCGTTGAACTGCTTGTAGGCCTCGGCCTTGGCCAGCGTGGATGCGGCCTCTGCTTCACCCTGCGCGCGGATGGCGGCGGCCTTGGCGGCACCTTCAAGCTCCACGGCCTTGGCTTCGTTTTCACGGCGGGCCAGTTCGGCTTCGGCGGCCAGCATGGACTGGGTCTTGGCGGCCTCCGCGATCTGCACCTGGCGGTAACGTTCCGCATCGGCCGGCCGGCGCACTTCGGTGTCCAACTGCTTGGCCTTCAGTTCCGCCTGGCGGACGGCAACAAGTTCTTCCTGCTCCAGGATCCGCTGGCGCTGCGCGGCTTCGGCCAGCGGGCCGGCGGCGTTGGCAGCGGCCAGCCGGGCATCGGTCTCTTCCTTGATTTCGGCCTGCTTCAGGGCCAGCGTGCGCTGGGCGATGGCAACCTTCTCATCGGCCAGGGCCTGTGCCTCGGAGGCCTCGCGCGTGGCCTGCGCCTCGGCGATGGCGGCGAGCTTGGCCACCTCGGCGGCCTGCGGGCGGCCCATGTTGTTGATGTAGTCGCCGTCATCGTCCACGGCCGAGATCTGGAACGTGTCGATGACCAGGCCCTGGTTGTTCATGGAGTGCTCGGCCTCTTCGGAAACCGAGGCGGCGAAGGACGCGCGGTCCTGGATGACCTGCTCCACGGTCAACGTTCCGACGACGGCGCGCAGTGAGCCGGCCAGGATCTCTTGCGTGTAGTGGTCGATCTGGTCCTGCTGGTTGAGGAAACGCTGCGCGGCCCGGCGGATGGAGACCTCGTCCCCACCGACCTTGACCTGCGCGACGCCGGTGAGAGAGAGCTGGATGCCGTTCTTCGAGATGCCGTCGATTTCCACCCGGATCTGGCGCGAGGCCAGCGACATGGTGTACGCCCGCTGGATGAAGGGGTACACAATGACGCGTCCGCCGGAGACCACCCGCTGGTCATCCTGGCCGCCCCGGCCGGTGATGATCAGCGCCTCGGAAGGACCGGCGACGCGGTAGGCCCGCATGAAACTGAAAATAATGATGAGAACGACGACGACGAGAACGGCTGGCAGAACTAACTCCACGGCGGACTGCTTTCTTTGCGAGACTGGGCAGGACAGACAACCGCCGTTGTCTGGTGCGTCACTCCGGCGGCCCCACTTCGATCCTAGGCCATGGGCTGTTGGAAGCTTTCACCAGCTGTGGAGAACCGCAGTAGCCCCACAAACGCGAGCAACGCCCCGCTAAGGTGAGCCCCGCCGTCGTCGTTCGTTCGGGCTTTGGCGCTTATGCCTTCGGCTCGGGGAACTTGCGCACGGTGAGGATCTGCGCCGCCTTGCCCACGAGGCCCCGCTCGTCGTAAAGGTCCGTGGCGGTCATGCCGACGCCGGACGCGCCGAAGTGCACGCGGGTGTCCATGCCGGTCCACTCGCCCTCGGGCTGGCGGAACAGGTGCACGGTCAGGTCCAGGTTGGGGAACATGTACTTCCGCGGGCTTTGCCGGACCGCAATGCCGTTAGCCGTATCAACATGGCCCAGGAAACGGGCGATGGGCTCGGATTCCTCGCCGTCCACAATCGCGTACGGCGTGCGTATCCACGCGGCACCGTTGCCCGGCCCGCCCCGCTCCGCGATGCGGAATTCGGTGGACGCGATGAAGCCGCCGTCCCAGACTGACTCCATCTCATAGGGCGCGCATTCGGAGGGCGGCTTGAGCTGTCCGCCCTCGCCGCCGGCCACTTCGTTGGTGTCCCCGGTGAGCAGGCGCCAGACCAGGGCGCGGATCGCCGGGCGGCCGTTGCCGCTGAGCGTCGCCTCGATCAGTTCTATGGTGCGGCCGGGACGGACTACCTCGGTTGTCACTTCGATTTCGCCGCCCGGGATGACCCCGAGGATCTCGAACGTGACCTGGCTCAGCGCCACTTCCGGCCGCGGATGGTTCTGCTGGACCGCGTGGATCAGCAGCCCCGAGGCGCTCGCCATGTGCTGCTCGTGCGCATTCCAAGCGCCTTGCGAGTGCAGGGTCGAGTGGAAGCGGGTGTCGTCCAGCCGGATGTAGTAGGCGTCCGGGATCGTTTCGCCGGCGGCACCAATATGTTCCGTGGCGATTGTGGTGAGGGAGTCGGCCATGGTCCAACTTTAGTGACCGCCGCTCAGGATACGGAACCCGTCATACGGCAGCGGGATCCGGTCCGACCTGCGCCGGGGCGGAGCCGGGACAAAACAATAGCCCCGCAACCGTGGGGGTTGCGGGGCTATCAGTGGCGGTGACGGTGGGATTTGAACCCACGTTGGCTTGCACCAAACAACATTTCGAGTGTTGCACCTTCGGCCGCTCGGACACGTCACCAGACGCGTCAACTTTACCGGTAGTTGGGCTGTGGCCCAAAACGGCGCGTCAGCAGTCCGTCAGCGGTGCGTCCCCGGCCCGGTGCATGCTCTAAATACCTCCCGGGCGCGGCTACATCTCGACGACGTCATTCTTGCCGACGTCGGGCTGTTCACCGGTGACCATTCCCTTGGCGAGCTTGAACAGGGTGGCAACCTTGGGTGAATCGGGCGTCCAGTATTCGGCGGTGTCCGCCGCAACCCGGATCAGGGCGACCGTGGGATCATCCTTGCCGTTCTCGAACCAAGGCTCGACGGCGGCGCTCCACAAGTCGTCGATCTTCGGCCTGTTGTGCACAATGTCCGCGGTGCCGGAGATGGAGAGGTAACCGCCGCCGGCGTGGACCGAGACGTTGACCTGCTGGTTGGCGCGGATTTCATCGGCCTTGGGGGAGGGGTCCTGGGTGAAGAACCAGAGCAGACCGTCGAACTCCACTGACTGGAGGGCCAGCGGGCGGCTGACCAGCTGGTTGTCGGCGTTCACCGTGGTCAGCACCGCGATGTCGGCATCCTTGAGGATCTTGGCTACTTCCTGATGTCCGTTTTCTTGGTTAGTCATCGCTATCCTTTCGGGTTCCGGAATTACCAAGCCTACTTGCTATCGGGGCTGTGGCTAGTCGCGGTGGGCCTCGAAGAACTCCCGCAGCAGGTTCCCGCACTCATCGGCGCGGACCTCGGGATGGACCTCCACCCAGTGGTTGAGCCGGCGCTCGCGGAGGATATCGAACACGCTGCCGGCCGCCCCGGCTTTTTCGTCCCACGCCCCGAACACGACTTTGGGAACCCGGGCAAGAACCACCGCGCCGGCACACATGGCGCACGGCTCCAGCGTGACCACCAGGGTGCAGCCCTCCAGCCGCCAGGAGTCCAGCTTCCGCGCCGCCTCACGGATCGCCACCATCTCCGCGTGCGCGGTGGGGTCGTGGTGGGCTTCGCGTTCATTCCGTCCCGACCCGATGACCGTGCCGTCCGGACCAATAACGACGGCGCCGATCGGCACGTCCGCGGTAATGAGGGCAAGGCGCGCCTGCTCCAGGGCAAGGTCCATCCACTCGCTGTGCAGCGGGTCGGCAGGCATCATGTGCTCAATTGTTGCCGCGGGCACTGCTCCGGACAACTTCGGTACGGCCGCAGACACCCTCGGACTAACCAGGGGGTGTTTGTGCTGCCTATCCGCGTGACTGTAACTTTGACGCATGCGCGTACTCGAAGTGGACCACCCTCTTGTTGCCCACAAACTCACCGTTCTCCGCGACAAGACCACTCCGTCGCCCGTTTTCCGCCAGTTGACCGAAGAACTGGTGACCCTGCTGGCGTATGAGGCCACACGCGACGTGCGCACGCAACCGGTGGAAATCGAGACGCCCGTGACCAGGACCGTCGGGACGGCCTTCACCAAGCCCACCCCGCTGGTGGTGCCCATTCTCCGCGCGGGACTCGGCATGCTCGAGGGCATGACCAAGCTGGTTCCCACCGCAGAGGTCGGTTTCCTCGGAATGGCGCGCAACGAGGAGACGCTCGAGGCCATCACCTATGCCGAGCGTCTGCCGGCTGATCTGACCGGCCGCCAGGTCTTCGTGCTGGATCCGATGCTGGCCACCGGCGGCACCCTGCGCGAGGCCATCAAGTTCCTGTTTGCCCGGGGTGCCGCCGACGTGACCTGCATTTGCCTGCTCGCCGCCCCTGAGGGGCTCAAGATGCTCGAGGCCGAACTTGGCGATGCCGAAAACGTGACCATCGTGCTGGCTTCGGTGGACGATCGGCTGGATGAACACGCTTATATCGTTCCGGGTCTCGGCGACGCTGGAGACCGGCTGTACGGCATCGCCGGCTGACCTAAACCTGAGAAGCACCTCCAGCCGGTTGTGCTACAGACCTTCGCCATGGACCAGCGGTCCATATAGTGGGACACTTGCATCTTTGCGAGTAACTATGATCGTTCAAACTGCATATACATACCGTTAACGTGCATGAATATGCCCTGACTCCTCGCCATCATCGCGATAAGGCCCCTTATAATTATTCAGCCCTCTGAATGTGAGTTGGAACACAAAAGGGCCAGAAATCTCACGATGCGAGACGAATCAGCTTTTGTTACTTGCACGTACCGTTTATTACGGACAAAATCAGAGACGTGAACAACATTTCAACAGCATCTGCAGCCGCAGCAATCCTCACCGGATCCCATTCCGGATGGACCTTGTGCTGTTGTCGAATGCAGGCCTAACTCACCACCCAAGAGTTATTCAGGCAATTCATCTGTCCGATGGCGGGCAAACAGCATCCCGTGCGGGCATACCCATGCATTCGCGCCGCGATGACGGCCATTCACATATGAGGTTTTAGAACATGTCAGTTTCATCCGGATACGTCCACATCTCCGTCCGCAACGCCCAGAACCGGGCCGCTGCAGCCCAGCGCCAGGGCTTCAACCGCCCGCAGTACGGCGCGCCCCAGGCCAATCCCGCTCAGCAGTACCGTGTGCTCCGCGCCGTTCCCGGGCAGTTCGACGGCGATGCCGCCAACCCGACCACCGCTCCCACGCCGGTGATTACGCCCAATGGGGAACCAGGCCCGCAGGCAGTGTCAGCTGACAATGTCGCCCGCGGGTTTGTTTTGTATGTAGGCCTGGACGAGTCCGCCGCCGCGGCAGCCGGTACGTCGCTGACACAGCTTGCTTCCCAGATCCGCTCCTATGTCCAGACCCTGGTTCCCGGAGCGCAAAGCCATGCCGCCGTCGCATTGGCTCCTGCCGACGCACAGGGCGAGAATATCGACGTCGTCCGCCAGGCCCTTGGCGACCCGACCGTCAGCCGCCGTCCGCGGACCGAGGTCCAGCAGCGCACGGTGCACACGGCGCAGCAGTCGAGCCGTCCCAGCGGCGTGCTGATCGACCTGTCTCGCCGCGAGGTCCACCTGGATGGCGAAACCCTGAACCTGACGTTCAAGGAGTTCGAGCTGCTCAACTACCTGGTGGAAAATGCCACCCGGACCGTGGGCCGCGATGAACTGCTTTCCGGCCTGTGGAAGAACGCCGAAGAGGTGCCGAATGAGCGCACCATCGACGTGCACATCCGCCGCTTGCGTTCCAAGCTCGGACGCCTGGCCAACACCGTGCGCACCGTCCGCGGCCAGGGCTACCGCTTCTACGAGCACCCCGAGGTTGTCGTCTGGGCCGCGCCGGAGTACTCCATCTAAGTCCTGCTTTTGGCCCGAGGGCGTCTCCGCAAGGAGGCGCCCTCGCCGCTTTAAGCCCGCCGTAAGCGCTTGAAGCTCGCCAGGCGCCGGTGCCGTTTAGAGGCCGTATTCCTCGAGCAGCCGGAGCCAGACTTCGCTGATGGTGGGGTAGGCCGGAACGGCATGCCAGAGGCGGTCCAGCGGAATCTGGCCGACGACGGCGATGGTCGCCGCGTGCAGCAGCTCACTGACATCGGGGCCGGCAAAGGTGGCACCGAGAATTACTTCGCGGTCCTCGTCCAACCACTAGCTGCGCCCAGCCGTCATACCCGTCTGCATGCAGCGCCGAACCGGCGACGGCGATCGGCAGTTCTACGCCTCTGGCTTTGGCGCGGCCCTCCCGCGCCTGCTCAAGGGTCAGCCCCACCATCGCCACTTCCGGATCGGTGAAGACCACGGACGGTACCGCAGCCTCGTCCGCCGTGGCGGCGAAGCGGCTCCACCGTTCCGGCGTCCCGCCGTCCAAGTCGCCCGCGGCCCTTGCCGCGATTGCCTCGCCAGCTGCGCGGGCCTCGTACTTCCCCTGGTGGGTCAGCAACGCTTTTCCCGCGGCGTCGCCAACAGCGTAAAGCCAGCCACCCTCCACACCTGCCACCTGACCACTGGAGTCGGTCTTAAGGTCCTCGGGAACAACGCCGATGGCTTCCAGGCCCAGGTCGACCAGGGCCGGATGGCGCCCGGTGGAAACCAGCAGCTTGGCGCCGCTGACATTCGAAGGCGCGGCGCCGCCGTCGTTATCTGTTGGTATCAACGTCAAGTGGATACCCGATTCATCCTGCGCAGCCTTCTGCGTGGTGGTGTGCAGCCGGACATCGATGCCGTCCTCGCGCAGGCCGGCTTCCACCAGGCGTCGTGCCGGTTCCGGATAACTGGCCAGCAGGTCACCGCGGGCAACCAGCGTGACGGCTGCTCCCAGGCGCGCATATGCCTGCGCCAACTCCGCCCCGGACACCCCGCCGCCGAGCACCAGCAGGTTTTGCGGGATCTCCTGTGAAGCGGTGGCCTCGCGCGTGCCCCAGAAGTCCACGCTGTCCAAACCTTCGATCGGCGGGATCGTGGGCACTGAGCCGGTGGCCAGTACGACGGCGTGGCGCGCCTCGATGGCCTTGGTTGTACCGTCCTCGGCAGCCAGTTCCACCGTGCGCTCACCGGTCAGCCGGGCCGTGCCGCGCAGCAGTTCGATGCCAGCGCCGTGCACCCACTCCACCTGTGACTTGTCGTCCCAGTGGGAGGTAAAGCCGTCGCGGCGCTGGAGCACCGCGTCAGTATCCAGCGACCCGGTGACTGCCTGTTTGGCGCCGTTTATGCTTCGCGCGGCATTCACCGCCGTCCCGGCACGCAAGAGTGCCTTCGAAGGCATACAAGCCCAGTAAGAACATTCACCGCCCACCAGCGCCTTTTCGATCAGGACGGTCTTCAAGCCGCCGCGCGCCGTGCGTTCGGCCACGTTCTCGCCAACGGCACCCGCGCCAATGACTATTGCGTCCACCTTCATCGTTTGATCCGCCATGTGCCGAGCCTCCCAGTTGCTCGGTCGCGGCACAAGGGGTTGGACGGCGCCGCCGCTAGACTCGGAGGATGAGCGAGCACCACATCAAGAAGCTGCTGATCCTGCGCCACGCGAAGGCCGCTTGGCCCTTGGGCGTGGACGATCACGAGCGGCCGCTGGCCCAGCGCGGGCACAACGAGGCGCCGCTGATCGGCCGGTGGATGGTGGAGCAGGGCCACATTCCCGACTTCATTTTGTGCTCGTCCGCGCTTCGCACCCGGCAGACCTGCACCTGGATCTGCAACGAACTCGGCGACAAAGCGCCCACCCCGATGCTCTCCGACGGAATTTACGAAGCCTCGGCCACGCAGGTACTCAGCGAGATCAACCAACTCCCCGATACCATCACAAGCCTGCTGGTGATCAGCCACATGCCCGCGGTACAGAACCTGGCCATGCGGCTCGCATCCGTCGAGTCGGACGAGGAGTCGGTGATGGACATGGCCACGCACTACCCGACGTCCGGCCTGACGGTGTTCGAACACGAAAAGAGCTGGGCCGAGCTCGATGGCCGGGACGCCAAGCTGACGCGTTTCGTCGTTCGCCGCTAAACGGCAATCCCGACATCACCTCGTCCTGGTCAGCCAACGCAAGCTCGGCACGTGCCGGAATGTTTTCCAGTGGTTTCCACCGCATGGTGTGTGCGTGGTCACATACTGTCAGAGGCGGTTCGTAGGGTGGGTGTATGGAAGATTTCCAGTTTGATTTCATACCGGCGCCGGAGCCGGACCGGGAGCGCGGTTTGCGGGCGCTCGGTTTGGCGGGGCGTTCGTTGCTGGAAATCATGCTGCACAAACTCCTCCTCGATGCCTGGGCGGAGGAGAACCTGGCCTTCGGCGGCCGGCACTCGGAGCCTTTCGATGAAGCGGCCGAGGAAGCGGCCGGGACCCTGGCGACGGCCGCGGTGCTGCCGGAGGTGCCGGGCCTGCCGGAGGGCTGGGAAAACCTGGCGCCGGCGGCGCTGGCCGCGGTTTTGGAGCGGATTGATCCGGACGGCCTGGATGACGTCGGGACCATTGATTACCTGCAGGCATCCGCGAAGGCCGTGGCGTGGCTGCAGTCCGGCCGGGTGAAGGCCTTGAGCCGGTTCACCGAGCTGCGCCCGGCCGAGGGCGCCGAGACCGGCAACGCGCATGGCTTCTCTTCCTGCGCGGCGACGGAGATCGCCGCGGCCCTGGCCCAGCCCCGCGGGGCTGCGCAGCAGGACCTCACCGAGGCCGCGCAGCTGTGCGACCATTTGCCGGCCACGGTGGAGGCGATGGCCGCCGGGGACCTGGACCTGCCGCGGGCCACCGCGATCGCGCGCGGCTCCGCCGACCTGCCCGAAGAACTCTTGCCTGCGTTCGAGGCCGGGGTCCTGCCCCAAGCTGGCGGGATCACCGTGGACAGTGTGCGGGCCCGTGCCCGCAAGGCCTGTGAACGTTTGCACCCCGATAGCCTGACCGTCCGGCACGAACGCGCGAACCAGTCCCGGAACGTCGGCTTGGTGCCGCAGGATGACGGGATGGCCGAAGTCTGGTTCCGCTGCAGCGCGGACAAGGCGGTGATGGTGTTCAACCTGGTTCAGGCCCTCGCGAAGAAGCTGCAGGGCCCCGACGAAGCCCGGACCCTGCCCCAGCTGCGCGCCGACGTCATCACCGACCTGATCCTCCACAGCCCCGGCACCTGCAACGGCAGCGGGACCGGAACCTGCGCCGGCAGCAGCGCAGCCACCTGCACCGGCAGCGGCGCGGGGACGGGGACCGGTGCCGGCGCGGGGGTGACGGCCAGCGTCGCGGTCACGTTGTCATTGGAGACCGCGGCGGGGTTGAGCGAGGAACCCGGTGAACTCGCCGGGTACGGGCCGATCCCGCCGGACATGGCCCGCAACCTCGCCGGACTCGCGGAATCGTGGCTGCCGGTGTTGACCGATGGATACGGCAACGCGATCGCCGCCGCGAAAGACCTGCGGCACCCGCCCGAATGGCTCAAACGACTCGTCCGGTTACGCGACGGGCACTGCAGCGGCCCCGGCTGCCGCGTAGAAGCCCGGTTCTGCGAGATCGACCACACCATCGCCTGGGAAGAAGGCGGCAAAACCGTGCTCGAAAATCTCAAGGCGCTCTGTAAACCCGAGCACGCTGCAAAACACAAAGGCGGTTGGAAAGTCACCCAATATGCCGACGGCAGCACCGTCTGGAAATCGCGTACCGGCCACGAATGGACCAGCACGCCGGAAAACAGCTGGTCCATCCGCCCACCAACCGAACCACCACCACCGGACCTCTACACCCCACCGCCCTTCTGAAAATGATTGACGTGCATATGTCGTCAACGTAGCCTGACGGCATGGCCTCAAAAACTGATCTAAGCCAAGCAGAAGGTGGCGATCCTCTGCAGGAACTCGGCGCTATCCGCACGGCCCGATTGCAATTGGAGCGGCAGGAGCACTACTGGGTGCTGCAAGCTCGGAACGCCGACGTCAGTTGGGCGGCCATTGCCGCAGTCCTGGGCGTGAGCAAGCAGGCGGCTCATCAGAAGTTTCGCAAGCGGTCGGCCGGGTGATGTAAGAGTCAGCTGATTCAGGAGGTCAGCCTGATGAGGTACCGTTCGCAAATCGACGGTTCCGGAAACAAAAATGAGGCCCGGTCAAAATGTTGACCGAGCCTCATCTCGAATGGTGCGCCCAGAGGGATTCGAACCCCCGGCCTTCTGTTCCGTAGACAGACGCTCTATCCAGCTGAGCTATGGGCGCTTTGGCCTCGCGGCCGGATATAACTCTAGCGTGTTTCCCTCCGGTCACCAAATCGGCGCTAGGGTGAGGATCGCCACTCCTCATAAACCCAGGGAACCATGCGGCTGGCTCCGGATTGCGACCGTCGGTGACTACTGTGAACTAGACCGGTCTATATGACCTTTATCACTTAAATTGAGGAGCTCGATTCGAAAAACCTTGATTTTCCGCGGTTGACTGTCACTCTGAACAGTGCTGCGCATTACAAAGCTGCAGTCCGGTCTACCCCACGGCCCATAGCATCAATACACACCACTGGCCCGAGAAAGGGAAGAGTCATGGGCGATAACGCGCGTCAGCCGGTTCTTGACGAAACACTCAAGAACGCACCAACTACACATGCCAAGCTTCTGGCCTGGGTTGCCGAAGTTTCCGAGCTGACGCAGCCTGACTCAGTCTATTGGGTGGACGGTTCCGAAGCAGAGTACAAGCAACTCACGGATGAACTGGTCGAGGCAGGCACACTCAAGCGGCTGAACCCCGAGCTGTTTCCGAACTCCTTTGCCGGCTCCTCCGATCCCAAGGACGTGGCCCGCGTCGAAGAGCGGACGTTTATCTGCTCGGAGAACGAACGCGACTCCGGCTTCACCAACAACTGGATGGATCCGGCCAAGATGAAGGGCATCCTGCGGGAGCGCTTCGCCGGCAGCATGCGTGGCCGCACCATGTATGTGATCCCGTTCGTCATGGGACACCTGGACGCAGAAGATCCGAAGTTCGGCGTCGAAATTACCGACAGCGCTTACGTGGTCGCCTCCATGCGCATCATGGCCCGCATCGGCTCGGATGTGCTGCGCAAGATCGAAGAGCTGGATGCCTTCTTCGTGCCGGCACTGCACTCCGTCGGTGCTCCGCTGGAGCCGGGGCAGCAGGATGTCCCGTGGCCGTGCAACGAGGAGAAGTGGATTGTCCACTTCCCCGAGGAGCGCTCCATCTGGTCCTACGGTTCCGGCTACGGTGGCAACGCGCTGCTGGGCAAGAAGTGCTACTCCCTGCGCATCGCGTCCGTCATGGCCCGCGATGAGGGGTGGCTTGCTGAGCACATGCTCATTCTTAAGCTGACCAGTCCGGAGAACAAGGCCTACCATGTCGCGGCGGCATTCCCGTCTGCGTGTGGCAAGACCAACCTGGCCCTGCTGGATCCGACCATCGAAGGCTGGAAGGCCGAGACCCTCGGTGACGACATCAACTGGATGCGCTTTGGCAAGGACGGCGAGTTGCGGGCAGTCAACCCCGAGGCAGGCCTGTTCGGTGTTGCACCGGGTACGGGGTGGAGCACCAACCCCAACGCCATGCGCGCCATTGCCAAGGGCAACTCCATATTCACCAACGTGGCACTGACCGACGACGGCGGTGTCTGGTGGGAAGGAATGACGGATGAGGTTCCCGAGCACCTGACCGACTGGCAGGGCAACGAATGGACCCCGGAGGCCGGCCGTCCAGCCGCGCACCCGAACTCGCGGTTCTGCACGCCCATCGACCAGGTCGACATGCTGGCACCGGAGTACCACGACCCGCAGGGCGTGGCCATCGACGCCATCCTCTTCGGCGGCCGCCGCAAGACCACCATCCCGCTGGTCACCGAGGCCCGCGACTGGACCAACGGTATCTTCATGGGCTCCACGCTGTCCTCGGAAACCACTGCTGCTGCAGCCGGTGCCGTGGGCGTGGTCCGCCGCGATCCGATGGCCATGCTGCCCTTCATGGGTTACGACGCAGGCGACTACCTGCGCCACTGGATCACCGTTTCCGGCAAGGGCAATCAGGAGCGTCTGCCCAAGATCTTCCTGGTCAACTGGTTCCGCCGCACGGCCGACGGTGGCTTCGCCTGGCCGGGCTTCGGGGACAACTCCCGAGTGTTGAAGTGGGCCATCGAGCGGATCGAAGGCAAGGCCGACGCCACGGAAACGCCGATCGGCTTCGTGCCGACGCCGGACTCCCTCGATCTCACCGGTCTCGACATGACGCCGGAACAGGTTGAGGAAGCCGTCAAGGTTGATCCTGCTGAATGGGCCGAAGAGCTCAAGGGCATCGAGGAATGGTACGCCCGCTTCGGCGAGTCCCTGCCGGAGCAGTTGTCCGCACAGCTGAAGGTGCTGCAGGAGCGCTTCGCCGCGTAAGGTTCCCTGCCGCTAGGCCGTACGGAATCAGGTCCCGACAATTGAGTCGGGGCCTGCTTCTTTTAATTGGCTTCGGGCGTATCTTGTAGAGGACCGCCGCCCGCGACCCCCGGAGGAGCCTCGGAATGACTCAAAGCGCACTTGTTGGACGCTTGGTCGGGTTCGACGCCGGGGATATCGCCTTGGCGGGAGGCAAGGGTGCCAACCTTGGCGAGCTGATCCGAAACGGCTTTCCCGTGCCGGACGGCTTCGTCGTTACGACCCGGGCCTACGCCGCCCTGCTGGACTCCACCCCGCTGGGCGCGAAACTGGCAGAACTGCTGCAGTCCGGCGCGGACGGCGCCAGCATCAGGGCGGAATTTGCCGCCACGGCCGTTCCGCCGGAAATCCGGGTTGCAGTAGCGGATGCGTATGCACAGCTGGGGTCGAAACCGGTAGCCGTGCGGTCGAGTGCCACCGCCGAGGACCTGCCGGGCGCGGCCTTCGCCGGCCAACAGGACACATACCTCAATGTTGTCGGAGAGAACGCAGTGATCAGTGCCGTGGCGGATTGCTGGGCCTCGCTCTGGACGGACCGGGCGATCGCGTACCGCCAGCGGCGGGGGATCGATCCGCATGAGGTGGCCATCGCCGTCGTCGTTCAGGAGATGGTTCCGGCGGAAATTGCCGGCGTGATGTTCGGCGCGAACCCGGTAACCGGTGCGCGGGATGAGACTGTCGTGGATGCCAGCAGCGGGCTGGGGGAAGCGGTGGTCTCCGGCCTGGTCACTCCTGACCATTACGTTCTCGACGGCGCCGGACGCCTGACGGCTTATGCCCCTGGTCGACGTGAAGTAGTGATTCACGCGCACGAGGGCGGCGGAACCGGCGAGAGCCGAGGTGCTGGCGAGAGCAACGGGACCAGCGGGAGCCGAGGTGCCGGCGAGGGGCACAGCCGCGTCCAGGGCCAGGGCACCGCGGACCGGCAGCCGTCACTTAGCCCGCCACAGCTCGCGGAACTCGCAGGGCTGGCGCGGCAGGCGGCGGAGCTGTTCGGCCGACCGCAGGACATGGAGTGGGCGGTAGCCGGAGGCCGAGTGTACGTCCTCCAGTCCCGCCCGATGACAGCCTTGCCGCCGCAGCCGGTGAAACTGAACCGGTTCCAGAGGCTTATGGGGCCGTTCTTCTTGGAGATGTTCACGCAGCGTCCGTATCCAATGGATGTCTCCGGCTGGATGGACCGGGGAATCGGCGCCATGCTCCGGGGCATGGCGGGCAGCGTGGGCGTCCGCTTCCCGAGCATTCAACAGCTGTTGCCGGAAGAGGACGGGGTGGTGGTCCGGCTGGTCCCGCCGGTCCCGCGGCCAACGCTGCGGACTCTGGCCGCGCCCTTGTCCGTCGCCCTGCGCGTCCGCCGGTTCAAGCCGGAAAAGTGGACCGAGGATGGCCGGTTCACCGCCTTCCTGGCCGAGGTGGAGCAGTTGAATGCCCGGGATCCGCAGCCGCTGCGCTGGCAGGGCGTCATCCAGCTGGCCGAAGACGCTTTCGCCGCGCTCCACTGGATTACCGAACTGCGAGCTTCCTATTTGCCCGGTGCCTTTGTCCCGCAGGCGAAGCTGCGGTTGTTATTGCTGCTGCTGGGCAAACCACGGCTGGCGGCAGCGTTGATCGCAGGCGCCGAAACCCGCACCAGCCAGGCTAACCGCGGCCTTGAGCAGCTGGCGGAAGGCATCCGGCGCGATCCAGTCCTGTCCGCGGCGTTCGACGAGCTGGCCCCAGCAGACTTGCTCGTCCGGCTGGCGGAGCCGGAGTTCGCCGGCTTCCGCGCTGATTTCGACGCTTTCCTGGCGGAGTACGGCCACCGCGAGACAGTGAGCGTTGTCCTCAGCAGCGCACCCACCTGGTCCGGCGCTCCCGACGTGGTGCTCGGTCTGGTCAAGGCGATGTTGGGCGAGCGGCACCAGGGCGCTGACCAGACCGGACAGGCCCTGCGGGAGCTGGAGCGCCATCCCGCCCTCCGGATCGGGCCGCTCCGGCGCCAGGTTCTTGGCGCCGTCGCGGCTGCCAAATCGGGCATAGCGTTCCGCGAAGACACCCACTTCTATGCCACGAAGCTGCTGCCACCGCTGCGCCGGGCGCTGCTGGAGCTCGGGCGGAGGCTCGTCGCGGCCGGTGTGCTGGACTCACCGGACCAGGTCCACCACCTGCGATTCGACGAACTCCAAACGATGACAATCGGCGGTGGCGGCGACGGCGGGGCGCTGCCGGCCGCCGAACGCGAGCGGTACCGCCGCGTGGTGCTGGCACGCGAGGCAAAACGTCGCGAGCTCGAAGGCATCCCGCTGCTGCCGATGGATGCCCTCTTCGCCGGAAGGCGCCGGCATGGGAACGCGCTGGTTTCCGGTACAGCGGCCAGCGCGGGCCGGGCGGCCGGACCGGTCCGGGTGATCCTCTCGCCGGCGGATTTCGGCACCTTGGCCAGCGGGGAGATCCTGGTGTGCCCGTACACCAATCCCTCGTGGACGCCGCTGTTCCAGCGAGCCGCCGCCGTCGTCGTGGATGCCGGCGGCCTCGGCTCGCACGCCGCGATCGTGGCCCGCGAATACGGCATTCCGGCGGTAATGGGAACCGGCACTGGAACCAAGGTGCTGCAGGACGGCCAGCAAGTGCTGGTCGACGGGTCGGCAGGCCTGGTGCTTGCTGCCGGCGATGAGCTTACTTGACGATGAGTGCGCTTAACAACGACGGCGGCCCGGCCGTTTCCGGGCCGCCGTCGTTGGGATGGTGACTGAGTATGTGAGGGGCCTTAGTTGGCCGAGGCGAGCCAGAGGTCCGGACCGAAGACCTCGTAGTGGATCTTGGTGGCGGGGATGCCGGCATCGATCGCTTGGCTGCGGATGGACTTCATGAACGGCAGCGGGCCACAGACGTAGACGGAGGCATCGGCCGGAAGCTCGACATCCTGCAGGGACATGAAGCCTGTGGTTGCGCCTTCGGCCGGTTCCTCGAGCCACAGCTTGAGGTTGGCGCCGTCGAGCTTTTCGATGTCGTTGACCATCTGGTCGCGGAGGGCCCAGGCTTCCAGGTTCTTTTCCGCGTGCAGCACCATTACTTTGCGGCTGGAACCCTGCCGGGCCAGGGAGCGCAGCGCGGATGCGGACGGGGTGCAGCCTATGCCTGCCGTTGCGAAGACCACCGGAGTGTCGCCCTCGTCCAGAGTGACGTCACCGTAGGGGTTGGACAGCTCAAGTACATCGCCGACCTGAATGTTCTGGTGGAGCACGGGGGAGACGTCACCGCCGTCGTCGAGCTTGGCGGTGAAGACGCGGCGGTCCGTGGAGTGGACGTCGGCGGAGAGCGAGTACTGGCGGACCTGGCGCAGACCGTCGGGCAGCTGGACCTTGACGCTGACGAACTGGCCGGGGCGGGCGACGGTGACCGGGGTGTCATCCGCCGGCTCAAGGACGAACGTCATGGACCCGGTGCCGGCCTGGTTCTTCTCCACGACCTTCCACGGCATCCACATCTTGTCGTTGGCTTGCTGTGCGTAGAGGCCCTTTTCGATCTTGATCAGGGCATTGGCCATCAGCCAGTAGACCTCGCTCCATGCTTCGGCGATCTCGGCGGTGATCACATCGGCCAGCTCTTCGGCGATGGCTTCGAAGAGGTACTTGTAGACGATCTCGTACTGGTCTTCGGTGATGCCCAGCGAGGTGTGCTTGTTGGCGATGCGGCTGAGCATGGCCTCGGGGATCAGGTCCGGGTTGGCGACCAGAGCGGAGGCGAAGGCGGCGATGGAGCCGGCCAGGGCCTTCTGCTGCTCCCCGTTGCGCTGGTTGGCGCGGCTGAAAAGCCCGTCCAGGAGTTCCGGATGCGCCGCGAACAGGCGGCTGTAAAAGTTCGGTGTAATGCTCCCCAACCGCTCGCCCACGAGGGGAAGGGTGGCTTCAATGATGGGGCGGGATTTCTCCGAGAGCATCGTTACTCCTTGGGGTCAGAAGGTGGTTGATGCCTCAAAAGTAGCATTCAACATGCTGGTTTAAATCCCCATTTCTACCGCATGTAGAAATTTCCTTGATTTTTCGCAGCTAGGCTTGGCGGCGTGTGCCCAACATCACAAAAACCGGCTCCATTTGGGCCTGATGCGGCAGGCTCGAGACGACCAGATCGTCGAGCTCGCGGTAGAAGGCTTCGCGGGCGCGGCGCAGGGCGCCGCGCAGGCCGCAGTTGTTGCTCATCGGGCAGTTGCCGGAGGCGCTTTCGCAGTCGACGAGGTCTTCGCGCCCGTCCAGTTCGCGCAGCAGCCAGCCCACCGTCGTCGTACGCCCTTTGGTGCTCAAACGCACGCCTCCGGAACGGCCGCGGACCGCGTCCACGAGGCCGAGGGAGCGCAGTTTCAGGACCGCTTTGCTGACGTGGTTGTAGGGAGTCCCGACGCCGTCGGCGATGGCTTGGGTGGTCAGCAGTTCGCCTTCGGGCGAGGCGCTGAGCAGCATGATAGCGCGCAGGCACACGTCAGAGAAGGCATTGATCCGCATGCAGGCATTCTAACGCCGCCGCGTTGATGCTCCGTCCGGTGGTTGCTCCGTCCGGTCTTAGGCGGGCGGCCAGACAATCCGGTCCTGCGGGTCGATGAACGGATCCGGGTAGGTCCATTCGCCGTCGTCGTCATGGCTGTAGGGCTGGATAGCGGCGATGGCCGCTCCCCACGAATGCTCGGTGGCGACGTGGATGGCGTCCGTGTCATTGTCGGGCAGATAGATGTCGCTGATCACCGCGATGGCGCGGAACTGCGACTTCTCCTGCTGCAGCGCGGTGTAGATGTCCTGGATCATGGCATCCGCGTCCACCTCGTCGGACTCTTCATCACCCTCGATGTCCTCGGGCTGGACGGCGATCAGCCGCAGCTCGCCGTCGGTGGTCATGACCAGGCCAACCGGCAGGAAGGCGCCGTGTTCTTCCAGTTGCTCCTGCGCCATACCCAGGCCAGTACCGAAGAGCGTGTCGATGTCGTTCAGGACCTCAGGTTCTATGCCTTCGCGCCACGAAGTGCCCTCTGTGCTCATTGGTTATTCCCTTACCAGTCCCAGGACGGTGTCCCGGACCTTGTCCAGTGTTGCGGTGTCGATGGCTTCTGCGTTCAGGCGCAGGAAGGGTTCGGTGTTGGACGGGCGGAGGTTGAACCACCAGGAGCCGTCGCGGGCGGTGAAGGTCGCGCCGTCGAGTTCGTCGATGTCCACGTCGTCGCCGGCGAACCGGGCGCGGATGCGGGCGACGGCGGCGTCCTTGTCCTCGATCTTGGAGTTGATTTCGCCGGAGGAGACGTAGGGCTCGTACTCGTGCGCCAGGGCGGAGAGCGGCTGGTTCTGTTCGCCGAGGGCGGCTAGGACGTGCATCGCGGCGAGCATGCCGGTGTCGGCGTTGAAGAAGTCGCGGAAGTAGTAGTGCGCGGAGTGTTCCCCGCCGAACACGGCGCCTTCGGCGGCCATCACGGCCTTGATGAAGGAATGTCCCACCCGGGTGCGCACGGCGCGGCCGCCGTCGGTAGCGACGAGTTCGGGCACGGCGCGGGAGGTGATCAGGTTGTGGATGATGACCGGGGTGTGCTCGCCGGCGGCCTTGGCGCGGGCGATTTCGCGGCGGGCCACCAGTGCGGTGACGGCGGAGGGGGAGACCGGGTTGCCGGTTTCGTCGATCACGAAGCAGCGGTCCGCGTCGCCGTCGAACGCCAGGCCGATGTCCGCGCCGTGGGCGACGACGGCGGCCTGCAGGTCGCGCAGGTTTTCCGGTTCCAGCGGGTTGGCCGGATGGTTCGGGAACGTGCCGTCGAGCTCGAAGTACAGCTCGACGATTTCCAGCGGCAGGGCCGGCAGCACGCCGTCGCCCAGGACCGCGGGGGTGGTCAGCCCGGCCATGCCGTTGCCGGCGTCGACCACAATCTTCAGGGGCCGGGAGCCGGAGAGGTCGACCAGGGAGCGCAGGTAGCCGGCGTAGTCGGCCAGCACGTCCTGTTCGCTGAGGGTGCCGGGGTCGGAGGCGGGAATCCCGTCCGTGAGATAGCGGGCGGCGGTGTCGCGGATGTCGAACAAGCCGGTGTCGGAGGAGACCGGGACGGCGCCGGGCAGGGCCATTTTCATGCCGTTGTATTCGGCCGGGTTGTGCGAGGCGGTGAAGACGACGCCGGCCGCGGACAGGGTGCCGCAGGCAAAGTAGAGCTCGTCCGTGGAGATCAGGCCCAGCATCTTCGGGTTCGCGCCCCGGGCCGCGGCGCCGCGGGCGAAGGCCCGGGCGAATTCGGGGGAGGACGGGCGCATGTCCCCGCCGACCAGGACGGTCTGGCCGGCCAGTCCGAGGACGTCCACAAACGCGGCGCCGGTGGCCTCCACCGTGGCCGCGGTAATCGTTTCGCCGACGATGCCGCGCACGTCGTACGCCTTGAAGGACTCCTGGAAAGAAACACTAAGATCGAGACTCGTCACCGCCCTAGCTTATAAGGAACCCCTGTGGATAACCGACAGGGCTGTCAGGCGCGGCTGTAATACTGGGGTAATGGCTGATTTGCAGAGCATGACCGGACAGGTAACCGACCTTAGGGAAGAAGCAACCGAAATCCTCCGCCGGCTGGTGGGAAATCCGGAGGCACAGTTCCACTCGGGGCAGTTCGAGGCTGTGGAAGCTCTGGTGGCCGGCGGCCGGCGGGCGCTGGTGGTCCAGCGGACGGGCTGGGGAAAGTCCGCCGTCTACTTCGTGGCAAGCCTGCTGCTGCGGGCCCGGGGTGTCGGGCCGACCCTGATCGTCTCCCCGCTGCTCGCGCTGATGCGGGACCAGGTCTCCGCGGCCGAACGCGCCGGGGTCCGCGCCGCCGCCATCAACTCGGCCAACCAGTTGGAATGGGACGACATCCGCGCCAAACTGGCGGGCAACAGCGTGGATGTCCTGCTGGTCTCCCCGGAGCGGCTGAACAATCCGCGGTTCCGGGATGAACAGTTGCCTGAGCTGATCCGCAGTTCGGGCCTGCTGGTGATCGATGAGGCGCACTGCATCTCGGACTGGGGCCATGATTTCCGCCCCGACTACCGGCGCATCCGGGACCTGATCGAGCAGTTGCCCGCATCCGTGCCGGTACTGGCCACTACCGCGACGGCTAACTCCCGCGTGGTCCATGACATCGAGGAACAGCTCGGGGCCGCGGCCCTTGCCGGTGACGTTGCTGCCGGCGGACAGGTGCTGACCATCCGCGGTCCGCTGGCCCGGGAATCGCTGCGGCTGGGGGTGCTGCGCCTGCCCAATGCGAGGGCACGGCTGGGCTGGCTGCTGACGCATCTGCACGAGCTTCCCGGCAGCGGCATCATCTACGCACTGACCGTTTCCAACGCCGAGGATACCGCCCGGCTGCTGCGCGAGGCGGGCCACGAAGTGCTCGCCTACACCGGCCGGACGGATCCGGCGGACCGCGAGGCTGCCGAGGCGGCACTGAAGGACAACCGGGTCAAGGCACTGGTCGCCACCAGCGCGCTGGGCATGGGGTTCGACAAGCCGGACCTGGGATTCGTGGTGCACCTCGGGGCGCCGTCGTCACCGGTGGCGTACTACCAGCAGGTGGGCCGCGCCGGCCGCGGCACGCCGAACGCTGACGTCTTGCTGCTGCCCGGCCGCGAAGACCGCGATATTTGGGAGTACTTCGCCACCGCGTCCATGCCGAACGAGGACACCGCGCTGGCCGTGCTCCGGGAACTGGCGCAGCCGGGGACCGTCCTGTCCACCGCGGCGCTGGAAACCCGGGTCAATCTCAAGCGCTCCCCGCTGGAACTGCTGCTCAAAGTGCTGGCCGTGGACGGTGCCGTGCAACGGGTCTCGGGCGGCTGGGAAGGCACCGGGCAGCCCTGGGATTATGATCGGGAGCGCTACGAGCGCATTGCCAAGGCCCGCGTCGCGGAGCAGAACTCGATGCTGGATTACGAGAACACCGCCGGCTGCCGGATGGAATTCCTGTCCCGCGAGCTGGACGATCCGGCGGCGGCACCGTGCGGCCGCTGTGATAACTGCGCGGGCCGCTGGTACGCGGACTCCGTGGCAGAGTCCGCCACGGAAAGCGCCGATGCCGCCCTGCACCGGGTGGGGGTCGAACTGGATCCGCGTGCCATGTGGCCCACCGGCATGAACCGGCTCGGTGTGGAGGTCAAAGGCAAGATCGGACCGGCGGAGACGAACCTGCCCGGGCGCGCGTTGGCCCGTCTGACGGATCTGGGCTGGGGCGGCAAACTGCGTGAACTGTTGTCCGATCAGGCGCCGGATCAGCCGCTGGATCAGCTGACTTTGCAGGCCTGCGTCCGCGTGCTCGCGGAATGGGGCTGGGCCCAGCGGCCCGTCGCGGTGGTCAGCGTGCCGTCCCGGACCCGCCCGCAACTGGTCGGTTCGCTGGCTGAGGGCTTGGCCAGCATCGGGCGGATGCCCTACCTGGGCGCTCTGTCCATGCCCGGCGGTGGTCCGAAGAGCGGCCCGGGCGGCAACAGCGCGTACCGTTTGGCCGACGTCTGGGATCAGTTCGAGGTGCCGGCTGGTGGAGCCGAATGGTTCGCGGACAACCCGGGGCCGGTTCTGCTGGTGGATGATCTGGCGGACAGCCGGTGGACCGTTACGGTTGCCGGCCGCACGTTGCGCAGGGCCGGAGCCGAGGCCGTGCTGCCGTTCGCCCTGGCGCTGAAAGCCTGATGCCGCGGGACTGAGAGGCCCCCGTGCCCACCCGGTCGCCGGGCCGGCACGGGGCCTCAGACTCCGCGGAACGCCGCGTGGAAACGCAAAAGGCCCCTGCGGTTCCTCGCGGAACTGCAGGGGCCAAACGCGGAGACGGGGGGATTTGAACCCCCGGTCGAGTTTAACCCCGACCCTTCATTAGCAGTGAAGTCCATTCGGCCGCTCTGGCACGTCTCCAAGATGCTGTTGCCAGCCCATCAAGATTACCCAGATAACCGGGCCAGATCAAAACGGGCGCCAACAGGTGGTCTCCGCCGCCGTGCAGCAGGGCCTCAATCCGTGAGCGCGTTCCACAGGAAGGTGTTGGACAGCGTCTGCAGGCGGGCGGCCTGTTTGTTGTCGCTGGCGCCGGCATGCCCGCCTTCGAGCGCTTCGTGGAACCAGACATTCTGCACGCCCATGGCCCGCATCCGGGCCGCCATCTTCCGTGCCTGCACCGGTCCGACCCGGTCATCCGAGGTTGCCGTCCAGATCAAGGTATCCGGGTAGTCGGTTCCCGGCTCAAGCAGGTGGTACGGCGAGAAGGTGCGGATGAAGTCCCACTGCGCCGGGTCCTCCGGGTCGCCGTATTCGGCAACCCACGAATACCCCGCGGACAGCTTCGTATAGCGGGCCATGTCCAGCAGCGGGACTCCGCAGGAGACCGCCCCGAACAGGTGCGGGTACCGGGTGAGCATGTTCCCCACCAGCAGCCCGCCGTTGGAACCGCCCGAGCAGCCCAGACGCTCCCGCCGGGTCACGCCGCGGTCCATCAGATCCTGCGCGACGGCCGCGAAATCCTCGTAGGCCCGGTGCCGGTTCGCCTGCAGTGCGGCGCGGTGCCAGGCCGGGCCGTACTCGCCGCCGCCGCGGATGTTGGCGAGCACGTACACTCCGCCGCGCCCGTCCGCCGTGCGCTGCTGCAGCCAGGCCCGCCCGACGGTCCCGCTGTAGGCGGGCGTCCTGCTGACCTCGAACCCGCCGTAGCCCGAGAGCAGGGTGGGATTGCCGCCGTCGTACGTAAGCTCTTTGGGTCCCACCTGGAAATACGGAATCTTGGTTCCGTCCTTGGATACGGCGAAATGCTGCTCCACCGTGTGGCCGGAGGCTTCAAAGAACGACGGCGACGACTTCACCGCCGTCGCGGGGCGATCTGCCACGGTGCCGCGGGAGAGCGTGGACGGCGTGAGGAAGCCCGTGGCCACCAGCCAGTAGTCGTCGCTGTCCTCATCGTCCACGGCCGAGGCGTCCACCGAATGCAGTGGCGGGCAGGCATCGAGTTCCACGGCCGCCCAGTTCTTCGCCGGGTCCAGGACCAGCACCTGCGAGGAGACGTCCTGCAGCAAGTTCAGCAGCAGGAAGTTCTGCGTCCAACTCCAGGACTGCAGCGAGGTGCCGGCATCCGGCGTGAAGAGGGCGATGACGTCGCGGCTGCCGGCGAGGAAATCCTCGAGCCCGACGGCCAGCAGCGAGCCCGCCGGGTAGGTGGTGTCGGTGCCGGCAGGCTGCCAGTCGGTCTGCGGGCGCAGGGTCAGCCACTGTTTGTGGAAGCCGACCTCCACGTCCGTGGGCACGTCGATGGGCAGCCATCCGCCGTCGCGCCTGAGGTAGTTGCGGTAGTTGAAGAAATCGATCACGTCTACCGCGATCTCGCGCTCGAAACCGGGTGTGGAGTCGTGGACGGCCTGCGCCAGCATATGCTCGGCGGGCACTTCGAAATACGGTTCGGCGTCCGCCGGGCTGTGGCCGCGGCGCAGGATCCGGCTGGTGCGCGGGTAGGAGGACGTGGTCATGCTGCCGGGTCCGAAGTTTGTTCCGAGCAGGATGGTGTCCTCGTCCAGCCAGCTGGCGTAGGTTTTGGCGGCGGGAATCTCGAAGCCGCCGTCCACGAAGCTCCGGGTTTCGACGTCGAACTCGCGCAGCGTGACCGCGTCCCCGCCGTCGGGGGAGAGCCGCAGCAGCGCGCGCCGGTAGCTGGTGCCGTCCGCGGGGCGGAGGAACTGCGAACCGGCGAAGACCCATTCCGTACCTTCGGCCGCGGCCAGCGCGTCGACGTCGAGCAGGACGTCCCACTCGGGCGAGTCCTGCAGGTAGCTCTCCCACGTAGTGCGCCGCCAGAGGCCGCGGGGGTTTGTCTTGTCCCGCCAGAAGTTGTAGTAGAAGTTGCCGCGCTTGGTGACGGCAGGAATCCGGTCCTCCGAGTCCAGCACCTCGAGCACGCTTTGCTCCAGCTCAAGGAACTTCTCGTCTACCAGCTTGGCTTGGGTGCGGGCGTTCTCGTCGCGGACCCAGTCCAGCGGTTTCTCGCCGTAAATGTCTTCGAGCCAGCGGAATTCGTCGTCGGGCAGGTGAGTGGGCTCCTGAGTCATGCTTCCCATCCTAGGCAGGACCGGGCAACCAAGCCGTCGGGGCCAGAGCAAGTGAGCCGTCGCGGCCTGGTGCGAGGCAGCCGGAGGGGCCACGAGCGGGCCAGTGCGCGGGCCCGGTTACGCTAGAAGGCATGGAATCTCAGCGCGGCTACCGGGTGGCTATCGTGGGTGCAGGCCCGCGCGGCACCTCCGTGTTGGAACGTTTGGTAGCCAATCGCCGGGACCGTGGCGAGACCGGCCGGCTGCACATCCATCTCATTGATCCGTACCCGCCGGGCCCCGGCCACGTCTGGCGTTCCGGCCAGTCCCGGCTGTTCCTGATGAACACCCCCTCGCTGTTTCCCACCGTGGTGCCGACCGGAGAACTGGACGCCGCACCGTTGACCGGAATGTCCTTCGAGGCCTGGCGGACCGCCGTCGTTGCCGGGAGCATCAGCGATGTGCCGCCGGAGGACGTAGACGAGGCCCGGTCGCTCACGGCCTCGGACTTCCCCAGCCGGGCACTGTACGGAAGGTACCTGGCCTGGACGTTCGCCCGGCTGAACGAGGCGGCCGGAAACCACGTGGTGGTCCACGTCCACGCGACTGAGGCCACCCACCTGCACCGGATCGACGGCACCAGCCGGGTGACCCTCGCCGACGGCAGCACTGTGGACGCGGACGCGGTGGTGCTGGCGCTGGGGCATTTGCCTGCCGCGCTGAACCCCGAACAACAGAACCTGCAGGACGAGGCCGCCCGGTACGGCCTGCACTACCTGCCGCCGAATGTGCCTGCGGATCTCGACTTCAGCCGCATCCCGGCCGGCCGCACCATGCTGGTCCGCGGCCTGGGCCTGAACTTTTTCGACGTGATGATCCAGCTGACCGAAGGCCGGGGCGGAACGTTCCTGCCGGCGTCGGACACCGAACCCATGCGGTACGTCCCCTCCGGCAAGGAACCCAAGCTGGTGGCCGGTTCCCGCCGCGGCACCCCGTACCGCGCCAAGGCGAGGCTGCAGAGCTACCTTCCTGCCGGCGTCGAACTTCGCTATTTCACGCCGTCCGCCGCGCGGCTCTTTGCGGACGCCGGTGTGCAGCCGGGTTTTGACCACGACCTGTGGCCGCTGCTGCAGCGAGATGTGCTGTGGACGTACTATGCCACGCTGGTGAGGGTGGAGCCCGGGAGCATCAACGGGAATCCACGCCAATTCCTGGCCGGGCTTCAGGGGCTGCTGGACCAGAAAACCGTTCCGGGCAGCCCGACCCTGCGCAACCGCATCCGCGGGTACCTGGACGAACACATTGAGCCCGGGAGGCTGCTGGACGTCGAGGCGCTGGCCCGGCCCTTCGCGGGACGGAAGTTCGCCTCCGCACAGGAGTACCAGCAGGCCATGGTCGCTTATCTCGACGCGGATGCGGCCGGCTCGGCGCTGGGCGAGGACGACCCGTTGAAGATGGCGATCGGAGCGCTGAACGCCGGGCGGAGCCTGCTCAAGGAGATTGTGGCCGACGGCGGACTGACCGACGAATCCTGGCTCGCCGAGCTGCGGGGCTGGTTCGAACCGCTGGTGGAAGGCCTCGCCAGCGGACCGCCGGCCCAGCGTATCGAGCAACTGGCTGCGCTCGCCCGCGCCGGAATCGTCGAGTTCGTAGGACCTGACCCGCACTTCGAAGTGGACCCGGAGACCGAACAGTTCCGGGCCGCTTCGCCCTGGGTTGTTGGCGCGGCGTACTCGGCGACGTATCTGATGGAAGCCATGATGCCGGCCAACCGGGTGGCGCAGAACCGCTCCGCGCTACTGCGCCACCTGCTGGAGGCCGGGCTGGTCCGGCCTAAGCAGATGCTCGGTGCCGAAGGGGCGCCGGTTCCGACGTCGGGGTTGGATGTCACCCGGCCGCCGTACCGCCCGATCGGGATCAACGGCCGGCCCGTGGAGAACCTCTATGTGCTGGGGCTCCAGCTGTCCTCGGTGCAGTGGGGGACATCCATTGCCGCGGAAGCCGGTGCGCCGGTGGGCCAGGGCGGCCGCACCCTGAAGGACGCGGACGATATTGCGCGCGCCATTCTGGATGCGGCCGCGCCCGCCGGTGCCGCCCGGGTTAAGGCCGGCTCTGCCGCGGGCCCTGCCTGACGGGTTTCCTCCTGCCCTACCGCTTGCCGTGCGCCTTTGTCCCGCGCGGTCGGCAGGTCCAGGCCGACGACGATCGGGTCGTGGTCGCTGGCCCGGAACATGTCCGGGGCGTAGAAATCGGTCACGTTGTAGTTGTACCGGCTGTATTCCAGCGCGATCGACTCCACCGAGTTGATGTTCCAGATGTCCGCGCCTTCCACCACGGCGTCCGCCTCGGGTGAAGCGAAGATGTAGTCCAGCGAGCCCACCATGCCATCAAAGTTGTAGCTGTGCTCGCCGGTCTTGGCGCCTTGATCGATGTAGCCGGCCTCCGTCAGGACGCGGATCGGATCTTCCTGCGCATAGGAGTTAAAGTCACCGGTGAGGTAGAGCTTCTCCGTGGCAAACCGCTCCTGCATCGCCCCGGCGAAGTCCACCAGGGATTCCGCCTGCTCGGTGCGCGCTACGTTCCACGCACCCTGGCCGTGGTCCGCATTTTCGCCCGAGGACGGGGCGGAGCCCTTGGACTTGAAGTGGTTGGCCACCACAATGAACTTCGTGTCCGCGCCGCCGTGCTTGACTTTGAAGGTCTGGGCCAGCGGCTTGCGGGCGTTGGCAAAGGCCTCCGTGTCGTTGTGGATGACGGACTCGCCGATGGTCTGCACGGCGTCCTTCTTGTAAATGAAGGCCGTGCGGATGAAGTCCTCGTCCTTCAGCGCGGGCAGCTCTTCCGGCGAACGGACGTAGTCCCATGCTGCGTCTTCGCCGTCGGCGGCGAGGCCCTCGTTCAGGGCGGCGGTCAGCGTGGCCAGGGCATCGTCCCGGTCCTTGCCGAACTGTGCGGAGTTCTCGATCTCCTCGAGGGCGACGACGTCCGCGTCCAGTGCGTTGATCGCGGCGACGATCTTGGCCTCCTGCCGTTCGAGGTTCTCGGCGTCGTAGGCGCCGCGGGCGTCACAGTTCCGGGCGGTGATCGGGTTACCGTCCCGATCTGTGTAGGCGTTGCAGCCGTCCAGTTGGTCGCCGGTGGTGGTGAAGTAGTTCAGCACGTTGAAGGAGGCGATCTTCACATTGCCGGCCACGTCCTCCGGCGCCTGCGTGCGGGTATCGGAGAACGACGCCGGCTGGACCGTTCCGCCGTTGGCTGCGGTCAGTTGGGTCAGCGGCTGGAAACGCCACAGGCCGAACCGGTAGTCCAACACCACGCTCGTGTCGAAGGATGCCGGTGAGCCCACCCGGACAGGGGTTTCCGGGGTCAGGTACGGCAGGGGGATGTCCTTGTTGGCGTCGGAGCCCAGGTAGTTGATGCTGGCACCGTCGTCCAGGGTCACGGAATGCGCGGCATTCTTCTCGGTTTCCGCCCAGAACTCGTCCGAGCCGTAGGTGCCGACGGCGGTGGGCTGGACCAGCGGCTGGTCGCCGGCGGCCAGACCGATCTCGCCGTACTGGTTCAGCGAGTAGTTGTCCGTCACGGTAAAGCTGCCCTGCGGATCAAGCAGCATGCCCTCGAATTTCTCCCGCTCGCCGTCGCTGGCGGGCCACTCGATGGCAGCAGGCTTCACTTGCTCGGCCGCTTCGTCCAGCAGGACCAGCCCGCCCTCTTCAACGGTCAGCTCGGTCAGCCCGTAGTATTCGCTGACCCCGCCGGTAACCTCGACATAATCGCCCAGTGCAACCTCATCCACCGTGGCGGAGGAGAAGACGAAAATGCCGTGCGACGCTGCATGGTCCGCGTCGATGTCCCCGCCGGTGCCCGGCGTCTGGATGTAGTACCCGTTGAACCCGCCCTCCGGGTACACCGCCGTCACTATGCCGCGGGTCGTCACGTTCTTGCCGGCCAGCGGCGAGACGTCCGACGTGCCCTGGATCTCGGCGATGGTCCGTTCCTCGGCCGGTTGCGGTTCGGGTTCAGGACCGGGCTCGGCGCCGGTTCCGCCGGAATTGGTCGGCGTGACCTGGTCGCTCAAGGTGAAGTCGGCCGAGTTGTCGTTGGTGTCCGCGCCCTCGGTACGGTTCATCGAGAGCGGGTTCGTGCTCCCGCCGGGTGATGGCGCGGCCGAGGTCTCGAAGGTGTTGGAGCTGCCGTAGCCCAGTAGATCCAGCACCCGCTCGTCATCGGTTACTGAACCGGTAGCCAGCCCGTCCAATGCGCCCGGCTGGTCGGCCAGCACAAGCGTGCCGGACGTTCCGGACGGATTCAGCGCGCCGCTGGAGATGTCCGGCTCGGGCAGGGCAACACCGTTAGCGCCGTTGCTGCCGCCCTCGACGAGGAAGTGGCCATTGGCCGGGATCGTGCCGCGCAGTTGCACCACGCCGTTCGGATTTTCGGTGCCTGTGGCCGAGCGATACTGCAGGGACATGCCGTCCAGGCTGACGGGGGAGTCCGTCGTGTTGAACAGCTCCACGAACTTATGGGCATAGGGCGCGTTGCGGCTTCCGCCGTTGACGTACGCCTCATTGATTACGACGGCGGTGTCTGCCGGTTCCGCCGCGCTCGCCGGGATCTCGAGCGGCAGCCGCACCAGCGTGCCGGACCCGGCCGCGGTCAGGGCGAACACGCCGCCGCTCAGCTCGTCCGGAACGGTGAAGGAGACGGTAGCGGCGCCGTCGGTCACGTCGAAAGTGCCTAGAGGGCTGGCGCCGCTGTCGGCCGGTTCGTAACGCAGCGTCAGCTCGGTGTTGACCGGAGCGCCCAGCGAGGTCAGGTCCAGCTTGGAGACCTCGAAGGAGACCTGCTGGCCCGGTTCAACCGTGGCGGGCACACCCGTGAGGGCTACCGCGCGGCGGTCGAAGGACGGGGACAGCGGGCTGTTCTGCTCCAGGTAGGCGATCCATGCGTCACGGTCGATCAGGCCGGAATCCCGGGTATCGGTGCCCTCGTTGAAGACGTGGAAGTTGTCCCCGCCCTGCGCTAGGAAGCTGAACGTGCCGATCCGGTACCCGCGGGTTTCGTCCAACTGCTCGCCGTTGATCCACACGCCGGTGATGTGGTTGCCCTGTTCGGCGTCCGGATCGTAGGTGTAGGTGACGTTGTCCGAAAGGCCCAGGTGCAGGAACGGGCGGCTGGGCACATTGCCGTCGGCATCCAGCTGCCACTGCTGCTCCAGCAGCGTCTTGAACTGGGCGCCGGTGAGCGTGGTGGTCCACAGGTTGTTCACGAAGGGCAGCACCGCATTGGCCTCGGCGAACGTGATGGTTCCGTCCGGCGCGTAGTAGAGCTCGGAGCGCAGGCCGCCCGGATTGACTACGCCGATCTCGGCGCCGCCCAGTCCCTCGGCCGAGAGTGTTTCGACCAGCGAGTCCGCCACCAGGTTGCCCAGGGCGGATTCGGAGGCGCGGTCGTCGCGCTCAGGCAGCGTATCCTCGTCCTCGCCGTCGGGGGTGAAGGCCGTGGTGATGTCGCCCGTCACGGAACCGACCGGCCGTGCCCCCACCACTTCGGCTTCGGCCAGGGCTGCGTCAACGATCGTCCGGACTTCGGCTACCCGGGGGTACCTGCCAGCCAGCTCGTCATCGAGGGCCTTGTTTAGCTCGTCCGCATTCGCAGCGTCCTCGTCCGGGATCGCCACGCGGGGGACAAGGGCCGTCTCGTAGCTGGTGACATCGAAGGTCGCCTCGCCGTTTTTCTCGCCCTCGGTGACACTGAGCTGGATCTGGCCGATGTTCTCGCCGTACTGCCCGGTCTGGACGATGGGCCGGGTTTCGCCGGCGGCACCGGGTACGGGAGCGTCGAAGGTGTAGGCCTGGTGCGTGTGCCCGGTGAAGATCGCATCCACCTCGGCCGAGGTCTCGTTGGCGATGCGTGCAAAGACGGCGCTACCCAGCGCGGCGTCCAGACTCGCACCGGTGGCGGCGCCCTCGTGGTACGACGCCAGAATGATGTCTGCTTCGTCGCCGGCGCCGTCCGTCAGCTCGGCAGTAACACGGTTGACGGCTGCCACGGGATCGCCGAAGTCGAGCGTGGAAATGCCGCCGGGGCTGACCAGCGTCGAGGTTTCCTGCGTCACCGCACCGATGACGCCAACCGTCAGTCCGTCCACCTCGACCAGGGCGTATTCCTGCAGCGCGGGAGTGGTGGTGCCCTTCGAATACACGTTGGCACCAAGCTGCGGGTAGCTGGAGCTGTTGGAAACGCGCCCGTTCAGGTCCTCGAAGCCCTTGTCGAACTCATGATTGCCGACGGCGGTGGTCGCCAGTTCCAGCGCGTTCAGAACATCGATGGTCGGCTGGTCGTCCTGGGAAGCCGAGGCGAACAGCGAAGCCCCGATGTTGTCGCCGGCAGAAGTAAAGAGCGTGCCATCCGGGTTCTGCTCCCGCAGTTGTTCGACGGTGCCGGCAAACTTCACCGTGTTGTCGTCAATGCGGCCGTGGAAGTCGTTGATACCCAGCAGGTTCAGCTCGTAGGTGTCGCCTACGTCCAGCGTCTCAACCTGTTGGTCTTCGGCAGGCGACGAGACCGTGGTCGGTTCCGGATCGGATTCGTTTGCCACGGCGGGCAGGGCTGCGAAGGGAGCGGCCAGCAGGCCGATCGACAATGCAGCGCCCAGCGTGGCCTTCATAGATGAAGCAGCCTTTGGCACGGTATCTCCAGTTTCGGTTCCCCATAAAGGTGTGCCGGAGGACGGCACCCAAGGCGAGCCGGTCCGGCAGCAAGGCAGTGATGGTGTGTGAGCGCACCTGACCATCCCCGCCCAGCAGGATGAACGAGAGGTTACCGCGCGGGTAGTACCAAGGGAATAGTTCTGTGAAAGAAGGGCTTCGGAACGTCCGTGACGCTCGGGAAGTCTTGACAAAAGCCGCGGCCCGCGAAACAGTGTCGGCGCTTAAATAACTCAAGGACCCCGGAACCGGGGCCCTTGAGTAACAGGGAGCGGAAGGTATGGGATTTGAACCCATGAGACGGGGTTACCGCCTACTGGTTTTCAAGACCAGCTCCTTCGGCCGCTCGGACAACCTTCCCTGCCTAGTAGTGTGTCACGGAGGGGCCGGAGATATCAAAACTCCGGCCGGTTTTCGGCGTGCACCAGGAGGCGTGAATGAAGGCGGTTTTTTACGAAGGCTCAGGCGGTCCCGAGGTCATCGAGGTCCGTGAGGTCCAGCCGCCGGTGCCGAAGCCGGGCGAGGTGATTGTCGACGTCGTTGCCGCCGGCTTGAACCGCGCTGACGTGCAGCAGCGCCGCGGAGTCTACCCGCCGCCGCCCGGCGCCTCGGACATTCCCGGCCTCGAGGTTTCCGGCCGTATCGCTGCACTCGGCGAAGACGTCACCGGCTGGAAGGTCGGCGACGAGGTCTGCGCCCTGCTGGCCGGCGGCGGTTATGCCGAGCAGGTTGCGGTGCCTGCAGGCCAACTCATGACCGTGCCCGAAGGAGTGGACCTGGTCACGGCGGCGGCGCTGCCGGAAGTGACGGCTACCATCTTCTCCAATCTCTTTATGGCGGCCGGGGTGCAGGCGGGCGAAAGTGTGCTCATCCACGGTGGCGGCGGCGGCATCGGCACGATGGCGGTCCAGATGGTCCGCGCGTTCGGTGGCCTGCCTATGGTGACTGCCGGCTCCCAAGCCAAGCTCGACGTCGTACGTCCCCTGGGTGCCCAGGTCCTCATCAACTACAAGGAAGAGGACTTTGTCGCCAGGGTCAAGGAAGCCACCGGTGGCCGCGGCGCTGACGTGATCCTCGACGTCGTTGGAGCGAAATACCTGCAGCGCAATCTGGATGCGCTGGCAACCTCCGGCCGGCTGGTGGTCATCGGGCTGCAGGGCGGCGCCAAGGCGGAACTGAACCTCGGCCAGCTGATGTCCAAGCGCGCCGCCGTCATCGGAACCACGCTGCGCTCGCGGCCGGTGGAGGAAAAGTCCGCGATCGTCCGGGCCGTCATGACCCATGTCTGGCCGCTGGTCGCCTCGGGGGATATCGCCGCGCAGGTGGGCCGGACCTATGCGCTGGATCAGGCGGCCGAGGCGCACGAGTATTTCGACTCGGGCGAGCACATCGGCAAGATCCTGCTCACCACCGCGGCCGCCTAGCCCCGTCTGGCAAGGGGGAAAGCCAGCGGGCCCCCGCAGCGGGAGACCCGCTGGTCGCATAGTCCGGACTGCTCGGCTATTGGTAGGCCGAATCCCTGTGACTTGATGCACGCTGCTGTTAGATTGCTGATAAGTAAGCTTTTTATCCGCCGTGCGTCTCAACAGGGAGCAATGATGAGCCAAACACCAACAGCAGGATCCGCGCCGGATCCGGACCAGGACCGTGATTCAGCTGTCCTGGTCCAGGATCCCAACCTTCCACCGGTAGCCCTCGACCCGGAGATCGCTGCCGCTGAGGAGCGCCGGTGGCCGCCGCTGAAGATCGCCATTTGGGTAGTCATCGCGCTGCTGGGCGGCGTGGCCTGGACGATGCTCGCCTTTGTACGAGGCGAAACCGTCAACGCCATCTGGTTCGTTTTCGCCGCAGTCTGCACCTACCTGATCTTCTACCGCTTCTATTCGAAGTTCATCGAGAACAAGATCACCAGGCCCAACGACAAGCGGGCCACGCCAGCGGAGTACAAGGCGGACGGCAAAGACTATGTGGTCACGGACCGCCGGGTGCTCTACGGGCACCACTTCGCCGCGATCGCCGGGGCCGGACCGCTGGTCGGTCCCATCCTCGCCGCCCAGATGGGCTACCTCCCCGGCACCATCTGGATCATTATCGGCGTGATTCTGGCCGGTGCGGTGCAGGACTACCTGGTGCTGTTCTTCTCGATGCGCCGCGGCGGACGCTCGCTGGGCCAGATGGCCCGCGAAGAGCTGGGCCTGATCGGCGGAACCGCCGCCCTGATCGCCACGCTGGCCATCATGATCATCATCGTCGCCATCCTGGCCCTCGTTGTGGTCAATGCACTGGGCGAATCCCCGTGGGGCGTCTTCTCGGTTTCCATGACCATTCCGATCGCCATCTTCATGGGCATCTACCTGCGCTTCATCCGCCCCGGCAAAGTCAGCGAGATCTCGATCATCGGTTTCGTGCTGCTGATCGCTGCGATCATCGGTGGCGGCATGATTGCCGAAACCGACTGGGGCGTAGCCGTCTTCACGCTGGACCGCATCACCATCGCCTGGGGCATCATCATCTACGGCTTCATCGCCGCGGTGCTTCCGGTATGGCTGCTGCTGGCCCCGCGCGACTACCTCTCCACCTTCATGAAGATCGGCACCATTGTCATGCTGGCCGTGGCCATCGTGCTGGTGCGTCCGGAAATCAACATCCCCGCCATCAGCGAGTTCGCCGGCCGGACCGATGGGCCGGTAGTACCCGGCTCCCTGTGGCCGTTCCTGTTCGTGACCATTGCCTGCGGCGCCTTGTCCGGCTTCCACGCGCTGATCTCTTCGGGCACCACGCCGAAGATGGTCCACAAGGAGAAGCAGACCCGGTTCATCGGGTACGGCGGCATGCTGATGGAGTCCTTCGTGGCCATCATGGCCCTGGTCGCTGCGATCTCCATTGACCGCGGGATCTATTTCGCAATGAACTCCTCGGCCGCCGCCACAGGCGGCACCGTGGAGGGCGCGGTGGCCTTCGTCAACAGTCTGGGCCTGGCCGGCGTGAATCTGACCCCGGACATGCTGACCCAGCTGGCGGCCAACGTCGGCGAGGAGTCGGTGGTCTCGCGGACGGGCGGTGCCCCGACCCTCGCCGTCGGCCTCGCCCAGATCATGCAGAGCCTGATCGGCGGGGTAGGCCTGATGGCGTTCTGGTACCACTTCGCCATCATGTTCGAAGCGTTGTTCATCCTCACCGCCGTCGACGCCGGAACCCGCGTGGCCCGCTTCATGCTGCAGGACACTATCGGCAACTTCGCTCCCAAGTTCAAGGACATGTCCTGGCGCCCCGGGGTCTGGATCTGTACGGCGATCATGGTGGCCGGCTGGGGGTACATCCTGATACTCGGGGTGACGGATCCGCTGGGCGGCATCAACACGTTCTTCCCGCTCTTCGGCATCGCCAACCAGCTGCTCGCGGCGATCGCGCTCGCGGTCTGCATGGCCATCGCGGCCAAAAAGGGCGTGTTCAAGTACCTGTGGATCATCGCCCTCCCGCTGGCCTTCGCGGCAGTGATCACCATCTGGGCGTCGATCCTGAAGATCTTCTCGCCGGACGTGCGGGTGGGCTACTGGGCCAACCACTTCGCGCACCAGGAAGCGCTGGCCAACGGCGAGACCAGCCTGGGCAACGCAGGGTCGGTCGAAGCGATGGAGGCGGTGGTCCGGAATACCTGGGTCCAGGGCACGCTGTCCATCGTGTTCGTGGTGCTGACCATCATCGTCATCGCCACCGCCATCATCGCCACGATCAAGTCCTGGCAGCGGGGCGGCGAAAAGTCGCATGAGGACCCCGCCGTCGTCTCGGCCACCTACGCGCCGGCCGGCTTCATCGCCACACCACCGGAGCGCGAACTGCAGAAGCGCTGGGACGAACTGCCCCAGGACAAGCGGCTGGCACGGTCGAAGCACTGATGACCATGTCCACGAACAAGGCCTTCAACCAGGCGGCCGGCAAAGCACACGCCGGCTGGAAGGGCTTCGTCTGGTACTTCAAGTCCCTGATGGGCGAGAACGCCTACCAGGCGTACCTAGACCACCACGCGCGGACCCACACCGGTAAACCGCCCATGACCGAGCGCGAGTTCTGGCGGGACAAGACGGACCGCCAGGACCGCAATCCGGAAGGCCGCTGCTGCTAGCGGCCCACAGCTGAACAACGACGGCGGCACCCGCCTCGAGCTCCTCACTGGGACTTCGGGGCGGGTGCCGTTTTGTGACGGTTTGTGCTCCGGCGGAAGTTTCCGGCAATCCTGCTGTGCCTGCGATGTGCGGGCGCAGGGCTGGATTTAGCTTCGGCCTCTGGCAAGATGAAACCATGAGCGACGAGCAGATACCTCAGACGGAAGAACCGGCCATCGAAGGAGCTCTCACCCCTGACCAGCAGCGCGCGGAGGAAGCCGAGGCCCGGAACGGAGCGGGCAGCAACGGGAAGAAGGGCTCGCAGCTCCATGACCTGGTGGATGAACCCGCCAAGGTCATGCGGATCGGAACCATGATCCGCCAATTGCTGGAAGAGGTCCGCAGCGCCCCGCTCGATGATGCCGCACGGAACCGGCTGGCGGAAATCCACGAACGCTCCGTGAAGGAACTCGAGGACGGCCTGGCCCCGGAGCTCATCGACGAACTGCATCGGATCAATCTGCCCTTCACCGACGACTCCACGCCGTCGGACGCCGAACTGCGGATCGCCCAGGCCCAGCTGGTCGGCTGGCTCGAAGGGCTGTTCCACGGTATCCAAACCGCCATCGCCGCGCAGCAGGCCGCCACCCAGCAGATGGCGGCGCGGATGCAGATGCGCCAGCTCCCGCCCGGCACGGTCATTGCCCCCGGCGTGGTCATTGGCAACGACGGCGAACCGCGCCGCGCTGACGGAGCGGAATCGGAAAACCCGACCGGCCCCGGCACCCACACTCCGGGCCAGTACCTCTGAGTTCCGTGGCGCTGTTCGGAGCCGCCCGCCAGGCCCGGCGGGACGATAAGGAACTGGGCAAAGGCATCTGGCGGCGCACCCATGACCGGTTCCGCCGCGGGCTGGACCGCTACCACCAGGTTCTTGAAGGCGTGCAGGACGAAGAACTCTACGGCGAGCTCCTGGTCATCGCCGACGAACTCGCCGCGCTGCTGCCCCGGGTGCGTGCCTACTGCATGGCGGCACATGAGCTGCATCCGAGCGACGGGATGGACATCCCCGGCGGGAATCTGGCCGCCGTCCACCGCTGCCTGTCCAAGGCCGGAAACTCATTGGCCGCGGCAGCGCAGGCCGCCGCCATGATCCGGCTGAACCCTGGGCACTCCGATACACCCTCCAGCGGCTCGGCTAACGTTGAAAACGTACGGCGGCGGGCCGACATCGTGATCGAGGACGTTGCGGACGCGCAGCGCTACCTTGAAACCCGTTAGCGGCGCCGTCGTCGGTTGGTAAGTGTCAGTACAGTCGGTCGATGGTTGCGGCGGCGTAGCGGATGCTCTGCCAGCCCGTCCCGCGGAATGGGCAAGAAAAATCCCGCCGCATCTGCTGATGCGACGGGATTTCTTAGGTGAGCCCCCTGCCAGAATCGAACTGGCGACCTTTTCATTACGAGTGAAACGCTCTACCGACTGAGCTAAGGAGGCCGGGCTTCCAAGCCGGATAACCGGCCAGAATCCACAAGGAACAACTATAGGAGAGCAAGGGCACGCTGGTCAAAACCGGCTTAGCAAACAGTACCCTCGTCCGGCATCGTGCCCTCGATGAAGTAGCTGTCCACGGCGTTCTGTACGCAGCTGTCGCCGCGGCCGTAGGCGGTGTGGCCCTGCGCCTCGTAGGTCAGCAGCGAGGCGGATTCCAGCTGCTCTGTCATGGAAACGGCCCATTCGTACGGGGTGGCCGGGTCGCCGGTGGTCCCGATGACCAGGATCGGATCCGCTCCCGCAGCATCAACCGGTGCGGGGGTGCGCACCGGCTCCGCCGGCCAGTTCTCGCAGGTGGTGCCGCCGTAGGCGAGGTACCGGCCCAGCGTTGGCGACGCTTCCTCCAGGGCCGCCGCATTTTCCTTCATGCCCGCCAGATCGGATTCCATCGGATAGTCCAGGCAGTTGATGGCGGTAAACGCGGCCGTGCTGTTGGATGTGTAGTTGCCGTCCGCCTGACGTTCGGCGCCCAGGTCTGCCAGGTACAGCATGTCCGTCGGATCGCCGTCGAAAGCGCCGTCCAGGGCCTGAGTCAGCAGCGGCCAGTTCACGTCGTTGTACAGCGGGACGATGAAGCCCGAGACGAAGGTGCCCACGGTGACCAGGCGACCGTCCTCGGCCGTCAACGGGTTGGCCTCGACGGACTGGATCAGGTCCTGGATCTGGCCAACTGCCTGATCCGCGTCGCCGCTCAAGGGGCACTCAGCGGACGCTAGGCAGCTTTCCGCGTAGCTGCGGATCGCTGCTTCGAACGCCTTGGCCTGGCCGAGCGTCACCTGCTCATTTGTCAGCGACGGATCCATCGCCCCGTCGAGCACCATCCGGCCCACCCGCTCCGGGAAGAGGTCCGCATAGGTTGCGCCGAGGAAGGTGCCGTAGGAGAAGCCCAGGTAGTTCAGCTTGGCGTCCCCGACCACGGCGCGGATGATGTCCATGTCCTTGGCTGCGCTGGCGGTGTCTACGTGGGCCAGGACTTCGCCGGTCTTCGCCTCGCACTTCTCGGCCAGCTCGGCCGCGTCCTCCCTGGCTTCGGCGATGCCGGCATCGCTGTCCAGGTCATACTGCACCTCGCGTGCGGCATCCCGCTCCGCGTCGGTCATGCAGGTGACCGGGGCCGAACGTTTCACGCCGCGGGGGTCGAAGCCCACGATGTCGTAGCTGCCGCGCAGTTCCTCGGTGGTCATCTGCTCCAGCGAGCCGCGCACGGTGTCATAGCCGGAACCGCCCGGACCCCCGGGGTTCAGCAGGATGGAACCCAAGGAATCGCCGTCGGTGGTGCTGCGGATGGCGGCGACCGTGATGCTCTCGCCGTCCGGATCGGCATAATCGACCGGGACTTCGATCTCCGCGCACTCGAACCGGCCTTCGCAGCTTTCCCAGCTGACCGACTGGTTGTAGTAGGGCATCAGCTGCTCGTCTACGCTGCCGATGACTTCAGGTGATGACGACGGCGGGGCCTCCGTTGCGCCCGGGAGCAGTCCGCACCCGGCCAGCAGGAAAAGCACGACGGCGGCCGCTGCGGTTTTGGCGCTGGCGCCGGATCGTCGCGGTAGTGTGCGCATCAATTGTTCTCCTGGGGTGGTCAAGGATCTAAAGCAGACTGACAGCCATGGCTTCCATGGCCAGTACCGGTGCCACGTTGGTGCTGAGCCGTTTGCGCGTCTGGGCGATGGCGTCCAACCTCTCCAACGTCTTCTCGGGGGTCGATTGTTCCGCGTATGTGGTCAGCTCCGGCCGCAGGTACTCGTTGACCAGGTCCGACGACGCGCCCAGCTGGAGGGCCAGCACGTCCCGGTAGAACGTGGTCAGGTCTATCATGACGCGGTCCAGGGAGTCGCTCACGCTACGCTTGGCCCGGCGTTTCTGCTCGTCCTCCAGCTGCTTGAGCTGGCTGCGCATGGCCGGCGGCAGCGTGCCTTTTTCCGGCGCGCCGAGGGTGTGCAGCAAGGCCTCGCGCTCGGCGGCGTTGCGCTGCTCGGAGGCAGCGGCGGCGTCGGCATTGGAGATTTCCACCAGCTCGCCGGCGGCCATGACAGCATCGGAGACCCCGCGCAGGCGCAGCGGCAGCCGGACAATCGTGTCCCGGCGGCTGCGGGCGTCCTCATTGGCGGCAAGCCGGCGGGCCACACCGATGTGGCTCTGCGAAACCCGGGCAGCGAACTCCGCCAGCTCGGGAGATGCGCCGTCGCGGCGGACCAGCAGTTCGGCCACATCGCCCACGGGCGGAATGCGCAGGCCGACGGGGCGGCAGCGCGAGCGGATGGTCACCAGTACGTCCGCCGGGCTTGGCGCGCAGAGCAGCCAGATGGTCCGCGGCGGCGGTTCCTCGATGGCCTTGAGCAGCACGTTGGTGGTCCGCTCCGCCATGCGGTCGGCGTCCTCGATGATGATCACGCGCCAGCGGCCCGAGGAGGGTTTGTCCTGGGCCTTGGTGACCCAGTCACGGACCTCGCGGATGGTGAAGGACACGTTCTCCGTCACCATGGCGGACACGTCCGCGTTGGTGCCGCCCAAAACGGTGTGGCAGGCGTGGCACTCGCCGCAGCCACGGGCGGCGGGGTCGGGCTGCTCGCACAACAGCGCGGCGGCGAAGGACCGCGCGGCGTTGGACCGGCCGGAGCCGGGCGGTCCGGTGAACAGCCAGGCGTGGTTGGGCCGCTCTGCTGCCGCGGCACGGCTGAGCTGTTCCACCACGGCGGCTTGGCCGGGCAGCTCGGACCAGACGCTCATGCCAGCATCCCGTCGATGCGCTTGAGGATGGCGGCGGTCAGGGCCTCGCGTTCGGTCCGCGCGTCCAGCACCAGGTACTCGTCGGGGCGGGCCGCGGCCAGTTCGAGGAAGGCGGCCCGGATCCGCCCGTGGAAGTCATCCGGTTCGGACTCCAGCCGGTCTTCGGCCGCTTCACCGGCCAACCGCCGGTCGCGGCCGTCATCGGGCGCAACGTCGAGCAGTACCGTGACATCGGGCAGCAGCGAAGCCGTGGCCCATAGGTTGATGTCCCGCACCGCGGCAATGCCCAGTTCCCGCCCGGCACCTTGGTAGGCCACCGACGAGTCGATGAAACGGTCGCACAGCACAATCTCGCCGCGCTCCAGCGCCGGGAGGATCACTTGCTGCACGTGGGCCGCCCGCGAGGCGGCAAAAATCAAAGCTTCGGTGCGGGCGTCGATCTCGCCGTGGCCATGGTCCAGCACCAGGGAGCGTAGCTTTTCGCCGATGGGCGTGCCGCCGGGCTCCCGGGTCCGCAATACAGCGTGACCGGCGGCTTCCAGCCGGGCCTGGACCGCAGCTGCCTGGGTGGACTTGCCTGCCCCGTCGCCGCCCTCGAACGCGATGAACAGCCCCGCGCGGGCGCGAGCGGGGGAGGGGATACCGGGGGAAGTCACCCAATTAGCGTACCGTTCTTCGCTGCGGCCACAGAGTCATGAGTTAACCTGTGGACGGCCCGCGGGATTAACCTTGCTGTCATGAGCCAGAGCGCATCCCAGCATCCAGACCACCTTGCCCCGGACACCGTGGTGGTTTCCGCCGGCCGCCCGGAGCGGACGCACGATTCCCCGGTGAACCCGCCGGTGGTGCTGTCCTCGACGTTCTTCGGCCTCGGCGAAGTCGTGGCGGGCGACCGCGCCTACGGGCGTTACTCCAACCCCACCTGGGACCCGTTCGAGGAAACCCTGGGCGAGCTTGAGGGCGCCGAGCTGCCTGCCCTGGTCTTCGCCTCGGGCCTGGCCGCCGTGGCCGCGGCGCTGTCCCTGGTTCCCGCCGGCGGCGTGGTGGTCATGCCCCAGCACAGCTACCAGGGCAGCCTGGCCTTGGCCGAAGACCTGGCCGGGCGCGGCGCGGTGAAGATCCGCAGGGTGGACATTGCGGATACCGAGGCGGTGAAGGCCCAGCTGGAGGGCGCGGACATGGTGTGGCTGGAAAGCCCCACCAACCCCATGCTCGAGATAGCCGAGCTCGGCGTCCTGGCCAAGGCAGCGCACGACGCCGGTGCCTTGGTGGTTGCCGACAACACCTTTTCCACCCCGCTGGGACAGCGCCCGCTGGAGGTCGGCGTCGACGTCGTCGTCCATTCGGTGACGAAATATCTTGCCGGGCATTCCGACGTCGTTCTCGGCGCCGTGGTCACGTCCAATCCGGAGCTGCAGGCGAAGCTGCTCACGCACCGCTCCCTGCACGGCGCCATCGCCGGGCCGTTCGCAACCTGGCTCGCGCTGCGCGGGGTGCGCACCCTGGCACTGCGGGTTGACCGTTCGCAGGCGACGGCGGGAGAGCTCGCCGCGAAACTGCAGCAGCATCCGCGGGTGGAAGCCGTGCGCTACCCGGGTCTGCCGGGCGATCCGGGACACGAGCGCGCCAAGGCGCAGATGAACGGCTTCGGCTCCATCATCGCCATCCAGATCCGCGGCGGTGCGGCTGCCGCTGAAGCCGTTACCGAGGCACTGCAGCTGTGGCTGCCCGCAACCTCGCTGGGCGGGGTGGAGTCGCTGATCGAGCGCCGCCGCCGGCACGTCAACGAACCGGAGAGCGTACCCGAAAACCTGCTGCGGCTGTCCGTCGGAATCGAGAACGTGGCCGACCTGTGGGCCGATCTTGAGCAGGCGCTGGAAAAAGTGCAGGACTGATAAGCGCAAGAACGGTTAGGCTTGGAAGGTGCTACTTGTCTACGCGTTCCAGCATTGGCTGTATTTCGGCCTGGGGATTCTTGCCCTGGGCATTGAGTTGTGGGCGCTGGTCGACTGCCTCGGCCGGAAGGGCGAGCACTTCCAGGCCGCCTTCAAGCGCACCAAGGGGTTCTGGACCGGCATGACCGCCGGTTCCGTTGCCGTGGGCGCCCTGTCGCTGCTGAGCACAGGCTTGGGCACGTTGATGCTGTTCCAGCTGGCCGCCGTCGCCGTCGCCTCCGTGTACCTGGCGGATGTGAAGCCAGCGCTGAACGAGCTCAAGGGATCGGGCGGCAGCGCCTACGGTCCCTACGGGCCCTGGTAAACGGCTCCTACAAACCCTGGTAACCCGGCTCCACTGCCGCCCAGGCCACCGTCACTTCACCCAGGCGCCAGCGCGAGGGTCCGTCCAGCACGGGCCAGCCGGCCGCGGCCATGCTGTGGCACATCGCCAGCCATCGCTGCCGGTTGCCGAAGGAAGCCAGCACGGCGGCCTCCGCCCAGGCCTTGTCCAGCGCCTGCAGATAGCCGTGGATTTTCTCGCCCGGGAAATTGTGGTGGATCAGTGCCTTGGGCAGCCGCTCGGCCACATCGGAGGGCCGGTCGAAGGCGCCGAACCGCAGCGAGATGCTCAGCGACACCGGCCCCTCAGGCGCAATGGCTACCCAGGTGGCGCGCCGGCCGATCTCGTCGCAGGTGCCGTCGATGAACAGCCCGCCCGGTGCCAGCCGCGCCCGGACCATGTCCCAGTGCGCGGCGTACTCCGACTCGTCATACTGGCGCAGCACGTTGAAGGCGCGCACCACCGCCGGGCGGCGCCCCGCCACGGGGATCTCAAAGCCGCCCTGCCGGAAACTCAACCCAGGCCGCTCCAGCGCTTTAGCACGGAGGACCCGTTCCGGTTCGATCTCGATCCCGATCACTTCGACATCGGGGCGCACCTTGGCCAACCGGTGGTGGAGTTCGACGGCGGTGATCGGCGCTGCGCCGTAGCCCAGATCGATGACCAGCGGGTCGGCTGCCTTTTTGACGCTGGCCGCGCTCGGGCCGGAGAGCCAGCGGTCCATCCGCCGCAGCCGGTTCGGGTTGGTGGTACCCCGCGTGATCGAACCGACCGGTTTGCCTGGCCTGCCGGGCCCGACCCTCGGGTACTCCACAGTGAGGCCGGACGCGGCGGGAGCAGTATTCAGGCTGGGCACAAGGAAAAAGAATAAGTGCCGCACGGAAACACGGGATGACGACGGCGGCCGCCCACCGCCGTCGTAATTGCTCCTGGTGGAAACTAAATCCGCAGGTCACAGCAGGGGAAGGCCCGAATGACGACGGCGGGGCGCGGCGCAGCAGCGTGCGTAACGTCACGGTCGCGGACGGCTGGGAAAGGCGTGTAAACGCTAGGATTACAGCCATGACTGCCTCTTCGAACTTCAAGCTGATTCTGCTGCGGCACGGCCAAAGCGACTGGAACGAGAAAAACCTCTTCACCGGCTGGGTGGACGTTCCGCTGACCCAACAGGGCCGGGCCGAGGCCAAGCGCGGCGGCGAACTGCTGGTTGAGGCGGGCATCCTGCCCGACGTGCTCTACACCTCGCGGCTCAAGCGCGCCATCGTCACGGCCAATATTGCGCTCGAGGCGGCGGACCGGGACTGGATCGACGTCAAGCGGGACTGGCGCCTGAACGAGCGCCACTACGGCGCGCTGCAGGGCAAGGACAAGGCGCAGATCCGCGAAGAGTTCGGCGACGAGCAGTTCATGCTGTGGCGCCGCTCCTACGACACCCCGCCGCCCAAGCTGGATGACTCCAGCGAATGGTCGCAGGTGGGGGACCCGCGCTACGCGGACCTCAACGGCAACATCCCGCGCACCGAGTGCCTCAAGGACGTGCTGGAGCGGTTCATCCCGTACTGGGAGTCGGATATTTCCAAGGACGTGAAAGCCGGCAAGACGGTGCTGGTGGCCGCGCACGGCAACTCGCTGCGCGCCTTGGTCAAGCACCTGGACGGCATTAGCGACGACGACATTGCCAGCCTGAATATCCCCACCGGCATCCCGCTGGTGTACGAACTGGACGAAAACCTCAAGCCCGTGAAGGCCGGTGGCACCTACCTCGACGCCGACGCGGCGGCGGCGGCCATCGAAGCCGTGGCCAACCAGGGCAAAAAGTAGCCCCTGTACCGATACGCCGAAGGCCGGCCCTCGGCGCAGTTACTGCGCTTAGGGCCGGCCTTCGCTTTTGGTCCGGAGGGTTTCTTGAGGCCGGACGGTGGCCGCCCGGACCGAGAACGGTTAGCTGGACTCGGCGTGGGGCTGCCATTCGCCGGTCACCAGGTAAGTGACCTTGCGGGCCACCGAGACGCCGTGGTCCGCGAAGCGCTCGAAGTAGCGGCTGGCCAGTGAAACGTCGACGGCGGTGGGAGCCGTGCCGGAGAAGTCAGGGGCCGCAATGGCCTTGAAGATACCGGCATGCAGTTCGTTGATACGGTCGTTGTGGCGGTTGATGTCCCGCGCCAACTCGAGGTTGCGGGTGTCCAGCAGCTCCGTTAGCTTTCGTGCGATGGCGATGTCATTCTCGGCGAGTTCCGCGAACGTGGGGCGCAGCGACTCGGGGCTGACATTCGCCGGATAGCGCATGCGTGCCAGCTGTGCGACATGGCGGGCTAAGTCGCCCATCCGCTCCAGCGACGCACTCATACGCAGCGCCCCCACGATCATGCGCAGATCCGAAGCCACCGGTCCCTGGAGCGCCAGGATCTCAATGGCGCGTTCGTCCAGGTCGTTCTGCAGGAAATCGATCCGCGTATCGGCAGCGATGACCTCCTGGGCGAGTTCGATATCGGCGTTAACGAACGACTGGTTCGCCTTCTCCATCGCTTCGGCTACGAGCCGTGAAATCTCGATCAGCTGTTCGCCGACCTGGTGGAGCTCCGCCTGGAATACCTTGCGCACAGGGCGTCCTTTCACTTGTTGCAATAGTTGTGGTCACACTTACCAAGCAGACTTTCAGCGCCCGGTGAACTGTTACCCGTCTCTAGGTGAACGTTAGTTGAACCCCTGTTTGATTACTACTGGAACGGGTAATTGTGGCGCTTTCGTAGGCATAAGCTAGAGGCGTGAGTGCTCTGATGATCGGCCTGCTGGCCGGACTGGCCGGCATCGTGCTGGGCGCCTTTGGTGTGTTCGCCTTCAGGCTGAGCGAGAGCCAGCGGCGGGACCGCATCGAAGTTGCCGAGCCGACCATTCCGGATGGATCGGCGGAAGTGTTGTCCGTCGTCGGACGTGCCTACGTGATTGTTGATGTGATCGACGGCGTAGTGCGTGCCAGCCCCGGGGCCTATGCCTTTGGCCTGGTCCGCGGCCACACCGTGGTGCACAAGGAACTGCTGGAACTGACCGCACGGGTCCGCCGCGACGGCGTGATCGAAGAACGACAGCTGGAACTGCCCCGCGGCCCGTTGGGCCAAGGCACGATCATCGTGCAGGTACGGGTGGCTCCCATCGGGGACGAATACATCCTGCTGCTGGCCGACGACCGGACCGAAATCACCCGCACCGAGGCGATGCGCACCGACTTCGTCGCCAACGTCTCGCACGAACTGAAAACCCCGGTCGGCGCCTTGTCGCTGCTAGCCGAGGCGATTGAAGAGGCCGCGGATGACGAGGTGGCGGTGCGCCGGTTCGCCAAGCGGATGGAGAAGGAGTCCAAACGACTCAGCGCGCTGGTGCAGGACATCATCGAACTGTCGCGGCTGCAAAGTGCCGACGTGGTGCAGTCCGGTGAGGCTGTCGACCTCAACGCGGTGGTCGCCGAAGCCGTGGACCGCAACCGGCTGCCGGCCGAAAGCAAGGACATTAAGATTGTGGTGGGCGGCAAACTAGACAACGAAGTCTACGGGGACGCAGATCTGCTCATGACCGCGCTGCGCAATCTCATCGATAACGCCATCCGCTATGCGCCGGAGAGCTCCACCGTGGGAGTCGGCATGCGGACCCGCGATGGCCTCGCCACGGTGTCGGTTACCGATCAGGGGCCCGGGATCAGCCAGGATGAGCAGGACCGCATCTTCGAGCGCTTTTACCGCATCGATGCCGCGCGCTCGAGGCAGACCGGCGGAACCGGGCTGGGACTGAGCATTGTCAAACACGTCATTTCCCAGCATGGCGGTGAAATTTCGGTCTGGTCCCAGCCCGGGCAGGGATCGACCTTTACCGTCCGGCTGCCGGAGATGGAGCAGTCCGATTCCGAGGACGAGGCCGGCAATGAACCGGCCCGGGAAACACCAAAGGGCGCAGGCGCCCGTGAGCAAGGAGTTAGTGCTTGACCCGCATTCTGGTTGTCGAAGATGAAGAGTCGCTGAGCGATCCGCTGAGCTATCTTTTGGGCAAAGAGGGCTTTGAAGTACAGGTTGTCGACAACGGTTTGGACGCCGTAGTGGAGTTTGACCGGTCCGGTGCGGATCTGGTCCTGCTGGATCTGATGCTGCCAGGACAGTCCGGCACCGAGGTATGCCGGCAGCTGCGCCAGCGATCCAACGTACCCGTGATCATGCTGACCGCCAAGGACGCGGAGATCGACAAGGTGGTCGGCCTGGAACTGGGCGCCGACGACTATGTCACCAAGCCCTATTCCTCGCGCGAACTGGTAGCCCGTGTCCGCGCCGTCCTGCGCCGCCAGGGCGAGCCGGAAGAGCTGATTTCCAATACGGTCCAGTCCGGCCCGGTCCGGATGGATGTCGAGCGGCATGTGGTGAGCGTCAGCGGTGAGCAGGTCTCCCTGCCGCTGAAGGAATTCGAACTGCTGGAAATGCTGTTGCGCAACGCGGGCCGGGTGCTCACCCGCGGCCAGCTGATCGACCGGGTCTGGGGCTCCGACTACGTCGGGGATACCAAGACCCTGGACGTCCACGTGAAGCGGTTGCGCAGCAAGGTGGAGCCGGACCCGTCCGCCCCGCGTTATCTGGTCACCGTCCGCGGCCTCGGCTACAAATTCGAGCCGTAAACCCCTGGGCATACAAGAAGGACCGCACTCCTTGCGAGTGCGGTCCTTCTTGTATGCCCAGGCCGGGCCAGCCGGCGCGGGGCAGCGGCTAGTGCGACGCCGTTTCGGTTGCTGCCTCGGTTGCTTCCGGGCTGGCGCTTTCGGCGGGGGCGCTGGTTTCGGCCGGGGTGCCGCCGGGTACGAACTCGGTGTATTCAGCGAGGGTGCCGTCCAGGACCGGTACGCCGACTACCTGGGAGTCCGAGTTGACCTGGACGGTGACGTCGACGATGGAACCGGGAACGCCGCCCGGGTTGCTGAGGATCGTTTCGTTCTCATCCTGCTCGAAACGGATCTGCCCGTTGGCCGGAACAGTAACGCTGGCGGTGCTGCCGGCAACGGCCAGGCTCAGCTGGACGGGGGAGTCCGAGGTGTTTGCGGCGGTGCCCAGCACGCGGCCCGGCGATTCGGCATCGGCGGCAACGATCATCAGGTTGCGCAGGTCGATCGGGCCGATGTCGGCCACGACGCCATCGCTGGCCGCGTAGGAGAACGTAGTCGCCTGTTCATTGATGGCGCTGCACCCTGCGGTCCCCAGCAGGGCTAGTGCGGCGGCGCCGGCTACAAGGGCACGCTGCACACGGTTCTTCGGCGCAATCTTCACAGCAGGAACTCCTCAATCAAAAGGCTTTGTAGATGAGTGGCGGTTGCGCGGACAGAAAGCACAACACGGTCACTAGCCTAGCCGTAATCGCCCAAAAAACAGGACTCGGCACCCGTAAAGAACGCGTCAGACTGACCCCGGGATGCATCAATCGTCGGATCCGTCAAGACCATAAGACGGATCATTTTGCCCCTCCGAGGGCCTCTGACCAGCGCAAACTCGGGGAAGTAGGGCCTTTTTCCGTGGTAAACTTGTAGGCGGGAAAGGGGAAAGTCCACATGGTATTTGAGGTCGGCGAGACGGTAGTTTACCCTCACCACGGTGCAGCGAAGATCGAAGAGATCAAGATGCGCACCATCAAGGGCGAAGAGAAGATGTATCTCAAGCTCCGCGTGGCTCAGGGTGACCTGACCATTGAGGTTCCGGCAGAGAACGTAGACCTGGTTGGCGTTCGGGATGTAGTGGGCAAGGAAGGCCTGGAGCACGTGTTCGACGTTCTCCGTGCCGAGTTCACTGAAGAGCCCACCAACTGGTCGCGTCGGTACAAGGCGAATCTGGAAAAACTGGCCTCCGGTGACGTTATCAAGGTAGCGGAAGTAGTCCGTGACTTGTGGCGCCGGGAGCAGGACCGCGGTCTTTCGGCAGGCGAAAAGCGCATGCTGGCCAAGGCCCGCCAGATCCTGATTTCCGAACTGGCTCTTGCGGAAAAGACAGACGAAGACAAGGCAGCTGAAGTGCTCGACGAGGTCCTGGCCTCCTAACCCGGCAGCCTGCAAGGCACAATGAACTTAAAGCGGCCGGTCCTGATGGACCGGCCGCTTTTTCAATGCCGGTATAGGCTTGGGCCGTGCCCAGAAGTTCCAAGCCGCGGATCGGCGTCGTTGTTGTTGCAGCAGGCTCCGGCCAACGACTTGGCTACGGGCTGCCCAAAGCCCAGGTACCGCTGGCCGGACGCACCATCCTGGCGCACGCGCTGGAGGGCATCCAGGCCTCAGGGATCGCGGAGCGGATCTGCGTGGCCGTACCGGCGGGCGATTCCGTGCTGCGGGCCGTCTGTGCCGGGGCTTCCGGGCGGGTTCCCGTGACGGCGGTGGAGGGCGGTGCCAGCCGTGCCGCTTCCGTGAGCCGGGCACTGGCCGGGTTGGGCCCGGATCTGGACGGCATCCTGGTCCACGATGCCGCCCGCGCGCTCACGCCGCCGGAAGTTTTCGTCCGCGTGGTCGAGGCGCTGGCCGCGGGGGCGAAGGCCGTCATTCCTGCGGTTCCCGTGGCGGACACCATCAAGACCGCCGTTCCCTCCGCAGCCGGGCAACAGGCCATCGCCGGCGAAAAAGTGGCCGGAACCCCGGACCGTTCCCGGCTGCGCGCGGTGCAGACCCCGCAGGGTTTCGACGCCGCCGCCCTGACCGCCGCGCACCGCACCTTGGCCGCGATGGGGCCGCTGGAGGCCGAGGCGATCACGGACGATGCGATGCTGCTGGAAAGCCAAGGCACCGAGGTGTTCCTGGTGCCCGGATCGCCGGAGGCCCTAAAGATCACCACGGCGCTCGACTTGATGACCGCCGAAGCGTTGGTGGCAGCCCGCTCCCGAACCGGCCAGCCGACCACCGCTAACCAGCCTGTCCCGACAATGGAGGATTGATCCGTGGCCACGTTCCCCTACCCGCTTCCGCGCACAGGCATCGGCGTGGACGTCCACGCTTACGCACCCGAGGATGACCCGCAGCCGCTGTGGCTGGGCGGCCTGCACTGGGAAGGCGAACGAGGCCTGGCCGGTCATTCCGACGGCGATCCCGTGGCCCACGCCGCCGCAGATGCCCTGTTCTCGGCCGCAGGAGTGGGCGATCTCGGCACCCACTTCGGCACCGACCGGCCGGAATACGCCGGCGCATCCGGGCTCACGCTGCTGGCCGAAGCCGCCCGGATCGTTCGCGACGCCGGGTTCGAGATCGGCAACGTCGCCGTGCAGCTGATCGGCAACCGCCCCAAGTTCACCCCGCGGCGGGACGAGTCCGAGGCGGCCCTCACTCAGGCCGCCGGAGCGCCGGTGAGCGTCGCCGCCACGACCAGCGACCGCCTGGGTTTCACCGGCAGAGGCGAGGGGATCGCGGCGGTGGCGACCGCCGTCGTTGTTTCGGTTCGCCAGCCCTGACAGCTAATCTGGAGCGGTGAGCCTGAGATTCTATGACACCGCCAGTGCAGAAGTCCGCGATTTCGTCCCGCTGGAGCCCGGGAAGGTAGGCCTCTACTACTGCGGTGCCACGGTGCAGGGGGATCCGCACGTGGGCCACATCCGCTCGGGCATCGCGTTTGACCAGCTGACCCGCTGGCTGCGCTACAGCGGCTATGAGGTCACCGTGGTCCGCAATGTTACGGACATCGACGACAAGATCCTGGCCAAATCCGCCGCCTCCTACCTGCCGGAAGCGCTGGAGGACCCGCTGGCGGTCCCCAATGAGCCGTGGTGGGCGCTGGCCTACCGCTACGAGCAGGCCTTCGAGCGCGCCTACGACATCCTCGGCGTGCAGCGGCCCACCTACGAGCCGCGCGCCACCGGGCACATTCCGGAAATGCACCAGCTCATCGCGCTGCTGATCGACCGCGGCCACGCCTACCCCGCGCTGGACGGCTCCGGCGACGTCTACTTCGACGTGCGCTCGTGGTCCGAGTACGGCTCGCTGACACGGCAGAAGATCGAAGACATGCAGGCAGCGCCCGACGCCGGTCCCCGCGGCAAGAAGGATCCGCGCGACTTTGCGCTGTGGAAGGGTTACAAGGAGGGCGAGCCCGCCACCGCCAGCTGGCCCAGCCCGTGGGGCACCGGCCGCCCCGGCTGGCATCTGGAATGCTCGGCCATGGTCACCAAGTACCTGGGCCCGGAGTTCGACATCCACGGCGGCGGGCTGGACCTGCGCTTCCCGCACCACGAAAACGAGATGGCGCAGTCCCGCGCCGCCGGCCACGGGTTCGCCAACTTCTGGATGCACAACGGCATGGTCACCTACGAGGGTGAAAAGATGTCCAAGTCCGTGGGCAACATTGTCACCCCCACCGAAATGTTGGAGCTGGCCCGGCCCGTGGTGGTCCGCTACTACCTGGGCCAGGCGCAGTACCGCTCCGCACTGGATTACAACCCGGGCTCGCTCACGGAGGCCGCGGCCGCCGTCGAACGTATTGAAGGGTTCCTGCAGCGGTCGCTGAAGTTCCTCTACGGCGAAGACTTCGGCTTCGTGGGCAGCGATGTCCCGGAGGCCTTCCGCGCCGCGATGGATGATGACCTGAACGTGCCGCAGGCGCTGGCCGTGATCCACGAGACCGTGCGGGCCGGCAACACAGCCCTGGACGGCAAGGACAGCGAAGGGATAGAGCGGGCGCTGCACCAGGTGCTCGCGATGACGGACGTGCTCTTCATCAACCCGCTGGATCCGCACTGGAACACCGGCGGGACGGACATCGCGGCACGTCAGGCGCTGGACACCCTGGTCCAGGCGCAGCTCGAGGAACGCCGGGCAGCGCGCGAAGCGAAGGACTGGGCCAGGGCCGATGCCATCCGCGACACGCTGGCCGCGGCCGGCGTCGTGGTGGAGGATTCCGCGGACGGGCCCACGTGGACCGTGGCAGCCCGGTAAACTCGTACGCATAGGCAAGACCTGGACGACGGGAATCGCTAGAAACTGATCCCGCGCCGACCGGTGCGGAGCATATTTGACTGACCGAAGGTAAAACCATGGCCAACAAAGGACGCCCCGGAGCGGTGCGCAAGACCAAGAAGGGCCCCACCACGGGGACCGGAGGGCACGGGCGCAAGTCTCTCGAAGGCAAGGGGCCGACCCCGAAGGCGGAGGACCGGCCGTACCACAAGGCCTACCGCGGCAAGGAACTCGCCGAACGTTCCGTTGCCAAGCGGCCCGCAGGCCGGGCAGGGGCCTCCCGCGGACGCAGCAAGACCGCGGAGGAGGTCGTCACCGGGCGCAACTCCGTGGTGGAGGCACTGCGCGCCGGAGTGCCGGCGAAGGCGCTGCACGTCGCGGTCCGGGTGGAGATGGATGACCGGGTCAAGGAGTCCCTGAAGCTCGCCGCCGAACGCGGTATCCCGGTGATGGAAACCCATAAGCCGGAACTTGACCGGATGACCGAAGACGCCGTCCACCAGGGCCTGGTCCTGCAGATCCCGCCGTACGACTACCAGGACGCGCTGGAACTGGCCGAAGAAACCATGGCGAAGTTCAAGAAGGGCTATATCCGCAACGCGCCGCTGTTTGTCGCGCTGGACGGCATCACGGACCCGCGTAACCTCGGCGCCATCATCCGCTCGGCCTCGGCCTTCAGCGGTCACGGCGTCATTGTGCCCGAGCGCCGCTCGGTGGGCATGACGGCCTCTGCTTGGAAGACCAGTGCCGGTGCGGCCGTGCGCGTCCCGGTGGCCAGGGCCTCCAACCTGAACAACGCGCTCAAGGCCTTCAAGCAGTTGGGCATCTACGTCGTGGGGCTCGACGGCGGCGGAGACGTTTCGCTGCCCGGGCTGGAACTCGCTACCGAGCCGCTGTGCATCGTGGTCGGTTCCGAGGGCAAGGGCCTGTCCCGGCTGGTCCGCGAGAACTGCGATCAGATTGTCTCCATCCCGATCGACTCGGACATGGAATCGCTGAACGCGTCCATGGCCGTGGGCATCAGCCTGTACGAAGTATCCCGGCAGCGCGCTGCGCAATAGCGCCGCCGTACCAACAGAACAGGCGAACCCTTGGCCAACACCGCCGATTCCGTCACTCCCGTCAACACCACAGCCAACCCGAGCGTCGGCAGGCAGACCGCCGGGCGCCGGGGCAGCGAGGGCCGTTCCTCCCGGACCTCCAGTCCCGCACCGCTGGGCGTCAGCGCCGGTGCTGCCGGGCTGGTGGCCGGGGAGGTCAACGTGGCGGTGTTCGCGCCGGCGGTCTCCGCCCTGGACATCCATTTCGAGGACTCCGACGGCCGGTGGGTTTCCGCGCTACTGCCGGAGCTGACCGATGGCGTGCATCATGGGGTCGTCCGGGGTCTGCTCCCCGGCGGCCGCTATGCGTTGTGGCCGCACGGCAAAGCACTGCCCGACGGCGGTGCGGGGCAGCTGCTGCTGGATCCTTACGGCCGTGCCATTGACGACGACGGCGGCATCTTCCGTTCGGTTCATGTGGAGGCCGGGTTCGACTGGGCCGGCGACACTTCGCCGGAGGTGCCGTGGCGGGACACGGTGGTCTACGAATGCCATGTGAAGGGCCAGACCAAGCTGCACCCGGAGATCCCCGAAGCGCTCCGCGGCACCTACGCGGGTCTGGCGCACCCGGTCATGCTCGCGTACTTCAAGAACCTGGGCGTTACTTCCGTCCAGCTGCTGCCGGTGCATTTCCATATCGACGAGCCGCACCTGCAGGAGCTGGGCCTGTCCAACTACTGGGGCTACAACACGCTGGGTTTTTTCGCCCCGCACGCCCGGTACGCCACCAAGGCCGCCCGCGCCGCGGGGCCAAAGGCTGTGCAGGACGAGTTCAAGTCCATGGTCAAGAGTCTGCACGAAGCCGGGCTCGAAGTCGTTCTCGACGTGGTCTACAACCACACCGCCGAGGGCGGCAAACACCAGCAGACCTACTCGTTCCGCGGCCTGGGCGACGAGGTCTACTACCGCCACGACGGCCACGGCAACTACCTGGACACCACCGGCTGCGGCAATACCCTTGACCTGAACGAGCCGCAGGTCCTGGCCCTGGTGCTGGACTCGCTGCGGTACTGGGTCCAGGAATTCCATATCGATGGCTTCCGTTTCGATCTGGCCGTCTCGCTCTGCCGCGACCCGGACGGCCATTTCAATCCGCGCCATCCGTTCCTGCGTGCGACGGCGGAAGACCCCACGCTGTCCCGGGTCAAACTGATTTCCGAACCATGGGACGTGGCGCCGGGCGGCTGGCAGACCGGTAATTTCCCTGCCGGCTGGGCGGACTGGAATGACCGTTTCCGCGATACCGTCCGGGACTTCTGGCTCGGGGACCAGCACGCCATCAGCCAGGGCATGCCGGGCGGATCGGTGGCACGCCTGGCGAGCCGTCTGGCCGGCTCGGCCGATGTCTTCGCCGGTTCCGGCCGCAGCTCGCTGGCGTCGGTCAACTTCATCACCGCCCATGACGGTTTCACCCTGGCGGACCTGACATCGTACGACCGCAAGCACAACGAGGACAACGGCGAAGAAAACCGGGACGGAACCAACCACAACCGCAGCTACAACCACGGGGTCGAAGGTCCCACGGGCGACGCGGCCGTCCTGGATGCGCGGGCCCGCTCCGCCCGGAACCTGATGGCCACGCTGCTGCTCTCGCTCGGCGTCCCGATGATCACCGCCGGGGACGAACTGGGCAAAACCCAGCACGGCAACAACAACGCCTACTGCCAGGACAATGAGCTGTCCTGGCTCAACTGGGTGCTCGACGACCGCCAGGAACAGATGTTCAAGATCACGCGGCGGCTGCTGCGGATCCGGCAGTCCTTCCTGACCAGCCAGCCGCGCAGTTATCCCACCCGGGAACAGAGCTCCTACCTGCTGTGGTTCAACGAAGCGGGCGAACCCATGACCCAGGAGCAGTGGACCGATCCCGGCAGCCGGACCGTCCAGCTGCTGATGGGCTCGCCGGACGGCGTCATCGACGGGCTGGTGGTGATCAACGGCCGGTGCGAGCCGCGGAAGATCACGATGCCCAGCGCCGGCGCCCTGAAGGATTTCGGCATCCTCGACGGCAACAACCGGATGTTTGAACTGGTCCTGACCACGTCCAAGCTGGATGACCAGCGCCGCGGCGCCAAAGTGCGCAGCGGCGAACGCGAGATCATCGGCGCGGATGCCCTCAGCGTCTATCGCGCCTGGCTACCGGGCGAAAATTAGAGAACGACGGCGGTGTGCACCACCGCCGTCGTTCCCCTCTACCCGTCTTGGCCAGGTCCCGCTCTGCTACAGTCGCGGACCAATCCGGAGCGGATACCCCTGAAAGCCGGCCTAGACCCGGCCGGCCGGCGGTTCCTGAACGTGCTGCCGTGCCGTGTCGGCCCGGTCCTTGACGTCCTGCGCCGCCGTCTGGCCTTCGGCCTTGACGTTCTCCGCCGATTCCTTGGCCGAAGTCTTCAGATCCTCGGCCGCTTGCCGGGCAGGTTCCTTCATGTCCTGAGCCACCTGCTGGGCGGAGCCCTTGACCTCTTCGACCAGGGGCTGGGCTTGGTCCTTCACCTTTTCGGCCGCCTGCTGCTCCACCTTGCTGGCGGGGAACAGCGAGGAGACCAGCCAACCGGCGCCGAAGGCGATCAGGCCCGCGGCCAGCGGATTGCCCTCGGTCTTGCGGGCAATCTGGTGCGGTGCTTCGCTGACTGCCTCGCCGGCGTCGTGCGCCATGGACCGGGCGGAGCCGCTCGCGTCATCTTTGGCACCCATGACTGAGTCCTTGGCGCCCATGACCTTGTCCTTGGCCCGGCCAACGGAATCCTTCACCTTGTCCGTCTGCCGGTGCACCATGTTCGAGGGCGAGGCCTTCTCTGCGACGGCGTCTACATCCGTGCCAAGCCGTGCCCGGGTACGTTCGATGTCTGCTCGGATTTCTTCTGGTGACTGGCTCATCGTGCTTCCTCACTGGGCTTGAGAGTTTCGGGTATTTTCTTGACGGACTCCGTGGTGCGGGGCATCCCTTGGACGGTCTTCATCTGCTTCTTGCCGACGGCGAAGAGGATGGCGCCGATGATTGCCCATATGACGGCGACTATCACCGCGGACCAGCCCCAGCCGATGAGGGAGCCGAGGGCATCCCAAAGGCCGATGGAGAGGAACAGCAGGACGAAGTGGCCCGCGACCGCGGCACCCACCATCATCCCTACGCCCTTGCCGGCCCTTGTTCCGGTTTCCTTGAGTTCGGCCTTGGCCAGTTCCAGTTCCTGGCGCATCAGTATCGAAATGTCACGGCTGACTTCGCCGAGCAAATCGCCCAGCGACTCGTTTTCCGCCTTGACTTCGGCGCGCGTGGGCGGAACCTGACCCGGATCGGGAACGCGGTTCTCGGTCATCGGCTCCCACCGCCCTCATACGGGTCCCGCTCCGGAATGGCCGTGCCCCGGCCGCCGGCCGGCGGTTCCTCCGGGTAGCTGATGGTCTCCGGCGTGCCAGCCGCTCCACCGAGACCGGAATTTGTTTCCTGGCGCTCGGTGGCACCGGTCGGGGTGCCGGAGGGATACCCGATGGTTTCCGGGGCTCCGGCTGCGCCGCCGAGTGCCGAGCCTGTCTGTGCACCCGGGGCAGCGAAGCCCGCGGCACTTTGCGTGTCGTAGTCATAGTCGGACACTGCCGGCGTCGCGCGGTGTGCGCCGCCGTACTGTGTTGCGCCCTGTCCGGTCTGTCCGGATCCTCCGCTGTCTGCGGTCATACCGCGGGTCAACCGGCCTGCAAGCAGTCCTGCGCCGGCCGCGATCGCAAGGAAGGCGCCGGGACGTTGGCGTGCAAAGCGCTTGCACTCGTCCAGCAGCGAGCCCGGATCACGGTTCTCCAGCCAACCTGCCACGGAGCCTGCCTTGTCAGCCGCCTGCCCCACAAGATGGGTAGCCGTACCCGAACCTTCCGAGTTCTGGGACATGGAGCGGAGCTCGTCGCCGATGGAGCGCAGGCCCGATGCCACGCGCTGCTGCTGGCTGCTGGCCTGGCTTTTGACGTCGTCGCCGAGCTCGGACATCAGGCCGCGGGCCTTCTGCTTGGCCTCCTGCGCTACCTGCTTCGCCTCGCCCTTGGCCGTTTCCTTGACGTGCTCGCCGGCGGCTTTGCTCTCGCGGCCTACTTCCCGGGCCTCTTCCTTTGCCGTATCGCTCTTGGACTGCTGGTCGGCCGGCGTGGCATAAGGATCCGGGGCGTAGGGATCCTGGCTGACCGGACCGCCGGGCTGGCTGTAGCCGGGAACGCCGTCGTCGTAGTTGCCGGTATTCGGATTCGTAGTCATCGCAATTCCTTTTCCTCGTCGGTTTCTTCCTGCGGAGCAGATGATGGTTAGCCTGGGCCGCCGGAATCATCCTCGGTCTGGGCGTATTTGCGGCGCAGAGAACGGCCGCGCTCTATGTCCTCCTTTTCTTTTTCGAGCTGCTTGTCGCTCTTGCGGGTATCACGAGGCGGCAACTGGATGGTTTCCTCCGCCTCGATGCCTGCCTGCAGCTGGCGGCCGCGTTCGGTTTCTGCATCGAACTCGGCACCGAAGAGCAGGGACAGATTGGACAGCCAGAACCACAGCAGCAGCACGATCATGCCGCCGATTGCGCCGTAGGTCCGGTTGTAGTTGGAAAAAAACGCTACGTAGAAGGCAAAGCCGGCAGTGGTCAGGGCCAGCACCAGCAGCGCGATGAACGCGCCCATGCTCATCCAGCGGAATTTCGGCTGCTTCACGTTGGGAGTGGCGTAGTAGAGCAGCGCCACCACCAGCACGGCGAAGGCAGCCAGCACGGGCCACTTGGCGATGTTCCACACCGTCAGCGCCACGCTGCCCAGTCCGATGGCCGAACCCAGGGCTTCCGCAACGGGACCGGACAGGATCAGGATGAGCAGCATCAGCGCGGCCAGCACTACCACCACCAGGGTAATCAGCAGCATGACCGGACGCAGCTTCCAGAACGGCCGGCCCTCTTCGATTTCATAGATCCGGTTCATCGCGCGGCTGAAGGCGTTGACGTAGCCGGAAGCGGACCATAGTGCACCGGCGACACCAACGATCAGCGCCAGCCCGGCGGTGGGCGCATTGGCCAGCTGCTCGATCGGCTGGCGCATGGTCTCTGCTGCCCCTCCCGGTGCCACCCGTTGGAGCATGTCTGTCATGAATGTGGTGGTCTGCTCGCCCTGTCCGAAGACGCCGAGCAGTGAGACCAGCGCCAGCAGTGCCGGGAACAAGGACAGCACTGCATAGTAGGTCAGGGCAGCAGCCAGGTCCGTGCACTGGTCCGCGGAGAACTCGCGGATGGCCTTGCGGAAGACGTAGAGCCACGACGGTTTCTTAATGTCGCCGGGCGAATCGGGCTTACGGGAGTCTTCGGGCGATGGCGCCCGCGATCCCTTCGCCGTCGTATCTTCGTGTGTCATGATCACCTCCTGGGGAGAACCCGACATGGTCGGACAAATTCCATCGTATTGGTAAGTATGCTTAGAAGTAAGGGGTTCCCTTGGAACAGGAGAAATAATGAAAATGCCTACGCCTCGCGGACCGGTGAGCTCGATCCTGATGGACATCCTCGCCACGGCACCGCAACACCATGTGCCCGAGCTAGCAAGGCTGGGCGCCGCCATGGAACAGACGGCCCCGGGTCAGCTAATGGACGACGACGACCTGCAGCTTGCGCTCTTCTGTCTCTACGAGCTGCACTACGGCGGCATCGAGGGTGTGGACGACCGGTGGGAATGGCATCCGGAGCTGACCGCGTTCCGGCTGGAGCTGGAACGCCGCTTTGAGGGCGTCCTCCGCCGGATGACCGAGGTGCCCGACGCTCCACCGCCCATTGCCGGGGACGTAGCGGCGGCGCTGTTCAAACTCACGGGGGACGACGACGGCCCCAGCGTTTCGAAATACGTCGCCAGGGAGGCGACGCCGGAGCAACTGCGGGAGTTCCTGATCCACCGGTCCGTCTACCAGCTCAAGGAAGCGGATCCGCACAGCTGGGCGATCCCGCGGCTGACCGGACGGGCCAAGGCGGCCCTGGTGGAAATCCAGGCGGACGAATATGGCGGCGGCCGGCCGGAGCGGATGCACTCGGCACTCTTCGCCCGGTCAATGCGGGGCCTGGGGCTGGACGATCAGTACGGCGCGTATGTGGATTTGATCCCTGCCGTGACGCTGGCCTCGGTCAATATGATGTCGTTGTTCGGCCTGAACCGGCGGCTGCGCGGCGCGATCGTGGGGCATCTGGCGGCGTACGAGATGACGTCATCCATCCCGAACAAGTTCTACAGCCGGGGCTTCCGCCGCCATGGCCACGGCGAGGATGTGACCGGCTACTTCGACGAGCATGTCGAGGCCGATGCCGTCCACGAACAGATCGCCGGGCGCGATCTGGCCGGCGGACTCGCGGAAGCGGAACCTGGGCTGCTGCCGGACATCCTGTTCGGGGCCGCAGCGGCGCTGGCCGTGGACGCTTTGGTGGGAACGCACCAGCTTTCGGCCTGGCAGGCCGGGCGCAGCTCGCTGCGGATCCCGCTGGATCTGGCGGCATGAGCAGCGGCGGTCCTGTCCGCGGGCAGGAGGGAGCGCCAGCATGACCGGGACTGAGGGCAGCAGCGGTCACGAGGTGCAGCTGCCCGAGGCGGAGTACATTCTGCCGCTGCGCTGGTTTTCGGACGAGGGCCTCGATGAGCTGACCGGCTACCTCCGCATGCTCTCGGGCTGGATCCGCATCACCGTGGTGGACGGCTCCGCCCCCGAACTGTATGAGGTACACGCAGCAGCGTGGGCCGGGTTGGTGGAGCACCGCAGGCCCGAAGTTTGGCCGGGGCGCAACGGCAAAGTCGCCGGCGTGATGACAGGAGTGCGGCACAGCAGCAAGGAATACCTGGTGCTGGCCGACGACGACGTCCGCTACACCCTTCCCTCGCTCCGCCGGCTGGTGGCACTGCTGTCGGGGGCAGACGTTGTCCGGCCGCAGAACTACTTCCTGGCCCTGCCCTGGCATGCCCGCTGGGACACCGCACGCACGCTGCTCAACCGCGCCGTTGCCTCGGACTTCCCCGGTACGCTGGGAGTCCGCCGCAGCGCTCTGGACGCTACAGACGGATACGACGGGGACGTATTGTTCGAAAACCTCGAGCTGATCCGCACGATCAAGGCCGCCGGCGGACGGGAACTTAGGGCGGACGATCTTTTTGTCGGCCGGATGCCGGCAACGGCCGCACATTTCAGGGGACAGCGGGTCCGCCAGGCCTACGACGACTTCGCCCAGCCAGTCCGGCTGGCCGTGGAACTTACGCTGCTGCCGTTAATGATCTTCGCGGCCCGCCGGCCGGCCCGCTGGATCCCGTTGCTGGCGGCCGCCGTCGCCATGGCGGAAGCCGGACGACGGCGGAAAAACGGGCGCGCTGTCTTCCCGCCGACCTCGGCGCTGTGGACGCCGTGCTGGCTGCTCGAACGCGCCGTCTGCATCTGGCTGGCGTTGGGCCAGCGGCTGGCCGGTGGCGTGAAATACGCCGGCAACCGGATGCCCACGGCGGGCACGCCCCGCTACCAACTGCGGCGGAAGTATGCCGCCCAACGATCGCAGCACATCCCATCACCGCTCCCGCCCCGGGACCAGGAAAGGAACTTCCCATGCAGCCAGCCGAGCCGATCGAGTCAACCGAGCCAACCTGCAATACAGCAGACACCGATGAAAATGCCGGAACGTCAGGAAGCCCTTGCAGCCCCGCACACCCGGACAACGTCCTCGTAGCCTGCCCGGACGGGCCCTTCCTGCTGCGCGGCGATGTCGAAATCGTGACGCCGGACGGTGAACTGGTACCGCGCCGCCGGAAGACCGTAGCGCTGTGCCGTTGCGGAGCGTCTTCGATCAAGCCCTACTGCGACGGCACCCATAAGCTGATCGGCTTCACCACCGCCGTCGGCACAGCGGGACAGTCCTCCCCGGAGGCATAGGCCCCGTTGGCGGCCAGCCGCCTAATTCGCGTTGGCCACCAGCCCAAGCTCGGCTTTCGCCGCCATGGAGTCATGCAGCGGCAGGACCCGTACGGTGTAGCCAAAGGAACCGGAGCGGTCGATCACGACCTCCCCGCAGAACAGGAACCTGCCCTCGCCCAAGTCCTCTTTAAAGGAGAGCGCATCGAAACCCGTCTGGTCCAGCTCATCTCCCTCGCCAACCTGGCCGTGGGCTACCTCGACGCAGACATCCGAAGGGTTGAGCTTGCCCAGGCGCACATAGGCATTGACCCGCAGCGGGTCCCCGATCTGCGGATTGTCGGACACACCCAGCGAGTCCACATGTTCCACTGATACGTCGGGCCAGGCCGCGCGCACCCGCCTGATCCAGCCCGCAAAATCCCGGGCGACGGCGAAGTCCGCGGCGCGGGCGTCGCGGCCTGCGGCGCAGGCGGGCGTGTAGAGCTGGCGGACATAGTCCTCCACCATGCGCTCGGCCGAAACCGCGGGCCCCAGGTTGGCCAGGGTATGCCGGATCATCGCAATCCACTGGTGCGGCAGCCGGTCGGACGGTGCAACCGGCGCGGACGGCCCGGCGGCAGTGGCGCCTTCGGTGGCCTCCCCATAGAAGCGCGGGGCCACCTGGTTCTCCAGCAAGTCGTACAGGGCGGCGGCCTCGATGTCGTCGCGTTCCTCGGGGCTGACCACCGAATCCGTTCCGGACGTCGTGGAAGGATTAGCCGTCGGAATCGCCCAGCCGTTGTCGCCGTCGTACATTTCATCCCACCAGCCATCCAGCACGGACAGGTTCAGCCCGCCGTTGATGGCCGCCTTCATGCCCGACGTTCCGCAGGCCTCGAGCGGCCGCAGCGGGTTGTTCAGCCAGACGTCGCAGCCCGGGAAGAGCGTGCGCGCCATGGCGATGTCGTAGTTGGGCAGGAAGACAATCCGGTGCCGGATCGCGGGGTCGTCGGTGAAACGGACCAGGTCCTGGATCATCCGCTTGCCCTGCTCATCGGCGGGGTGGGACTTGCCGGCGATGACCAGCTGGATGGGATGCTCCTTGTGCAGCAGCAGTGCCTTGAGCCGGGCCGGATCGCGCAGCATGAGGGTCAGCCGCTTGTAGGTGGGGACGCGGCGGGCAAAGCCGATGGTCAGCACATCCGGATCCAGCACGTTCTTGGTCCAGGCCAGCTCGGCATCCGTGGCGCCGCGTTTCTTCCAGGAGGAGCGCAGCCGCCGCCGGACGTCGTCGATCAGGGTGGAGCGCAGCTCGCGGCGCAGGTTCCAGATCTCCTCGTCGTCGACGTCGTAGACCTTGTCCCACTGCCGGGCCACCACGGACTCGGTGCCGAACTTGGCCTTGGCCAGCGCGGCGATCCGGGCATCCACCCAGGTAGGCACATGCACGCCGTTGGTGACCGAGGCGATCGGCACTTCCTGCGTGTCGAACCCCGGGAAGAGTCCGGAGAACATGCCGCGGGAGACCACGCCGTGCAGCTTGGCCACGCCATTGGCCCGCTGGGCCAGCCTCAGGCCCATGACGGCCATGTTGAATTTGGTGGGATCCCCGCCGTCGTAATTTTCGGCGCCCAGGGCGAGGATCATTTCGATCGGCACATTCGGGGCCAGGCCGGCGCGGAAGAAATGCTCGACCTGCAGCTTCTCGAACCTGTCGATTCCGGCCGGTACGGGGGTATGCGTGGTGAAGACCGTGTTGGCGCGGCCCGCGGCCTGCGCCTCGTGCCAGTTCAGCCCGGTGTCCATCAGCTCGCGGATACGCTCGACGCCAAGGAAGCCGGCATGGCCTTCGTTGGTGTGGAAAACTTCCGGCGCGGGTGTGCCCGTCAGCCGCTCGTAGATGCGCAGGGCCTTCACGCCGCCCATGCCCAGCAGCAGCTCCTGCTGGAGCCGGTGGTCGCCGCCGCCTCCGTAGAGCCGGTCCGTAATATGACGTGCGGCCTCGTCATTGCCGGCCACGTTCGAATCGAGCAGCAGCAGCGGCACGCGTCCGACGTCGGCACGCCAGATGTGCGCCAGCAGGCGGCGCTCATTGGGCAGCGGCAGTTCCACCTGCGCCGGCGTCCCGTCGGCTTCGCGCAGGAGGGTCAGCGGCAGCCCATCGGGATCCAACACCGGGTACGTTTCCTGCTGCCAGCCGTCGCGGCTGAGGGACTGCTTGAAGTAGCCGGCCGCGTAGAGCAGGCCGACACCGATCAGCGGCACGCCCAGGTCCGAGGCGGCCTTGAGATGGTCCCCGGCGAGGATGCCGAGCCCGCCCGAGTACTGGGGGAGGACCGAGCTGATGCCGTATTCGGGGGAGAAATAAGCGATCGACGCCGGTGCTTCCGCACCGAGGGTCTGGTACCAGCGGTCGTCGCTCAGGTACCGGTCCAGGTCTGCACTGAGGGCCTGGATCTGGTCCACCAGCGCAGCGTCGGCCGCCAGGGCCTGGAGCTGCTCGCGGTTGAACGAGCCCAGCAACGCCACCGGGTCATGGCTTTTGGCCCACAGGACAGGGTCAAGACGCTCGAACAACTGCTGGGTGGGCCGGTGCCAGGACCAGCGCAAATTGCCTGCCAGCCGGCCCAGGGCGGCGATGCTGTCAGGGAGAACAGTGCGGACCGTAAATCTGCGGATTGCCTTCACCCGGCCTACGGTAGCGCAGATGTAACCATATGTCGGTTTCAAATACGTAAACGCTTGAGTAACGATCCGAATTTGTACCCAGTTCGTCCAGAAGCCTTAGCAAACCGGCACATTTGTCGCTAACGTCTAGTCTGTGAGCACATTCACCGAGGAACCGCGTCCGGCACCGTCCAACTCACGCCTGCGCTTTGGCAGGATCCCCATCACCGGGGTCGCTCCGGTGGTGGATTGCGGGCGTTTTCCCGCCAAAACCGTGCCCGGCGAGGACATCGAAGTCGCCGCCACAGTCTTCCGCGAGGGCCACGACCAGCTCGGCGTGACCGCGGTGCTGTACGACCCGGACGGCCACGCCGTGCAGCGGACCCACCTGCGTCCGCTCGGCGGCGGAACGGACCGCTGGGCCGGCACCCTCCGCCCCACATCGCCGGGAAACTGGACCTTCACCATTGAAGGCTGGGGCGATCTCTACGCCACCTGGCACCACAACGCCGAGGTCAAGATCGCCGCGGGCGTGGACGTGGACCTGATGCTGGCCGAAGGAATCCGCCTGTTCAACCAGGCCGCCGGACAGGACGGCCGCCCGGCCGAGAACGCAGAGGTCCTGCGCCGGGCCGCGGGCGCCATTGCCGATGAAGGCCGCTCCGCCGAAGACCGTCTGGCCGCGGGCGGCTCGGATGAGGTCCTCGCGGCAGTACGCACCCACCCCATCCGCAGCCTCGTCACCGAGTCACAGCGGTACCCCATCCTGGTGGAGCGGGATCTGGCCGGGCGCGGCGCCTGGTACGAGTTCTTCCCGCGCTCCGAGGGCGCCGTCTTCGACCCGGCCGCCAACAAATGGACGTCGGGAAACTTTACGACGGCGGCAGAGCGGCTCCCAGCCGTCGCCGGCATGGGTTTTGACGTCATTTACCTGCCCCCGATCCATCCCATCGGCGTGACGAACCGCAAGGGGCCCAACAACACCCTCACCGCCGGTCCGGATGATCCGGGCTCGCCGTGGGCCATCGGTGCCGCCGAAGGCGGCCACGACGCCATCCACCCTGACCTGGGCGCCTTCGAGGACTTCGACCGCTTTATCCGGTCCGCCGCGGACGTGGGGCTCGAAGTCGCCCTGGACCTCGCGCTGCAGTGCTCGCCGGACCATCCTTGGGCCAGGGAGCACCCGGAGTGGTTCACCACCCGCGTGGACGGCACCATTGCCTACGCAGAGAACCCGCCGAAGAAATACCAGGACATCTACCCACTGAACTTCGACAACGACCCCGAGGGCCTGTCGGAAGAAGTGCTGCGCATCGTCCGGCTGTGGATCAGCCACGGGGTAAAGATCTTCCGGGTGGACAATCCGCACACCAAGCCGGTCTGGTTCTGGGAATGGCTGATCGGCGAGGTCAACGCCACCGATCCGGATGTGGTCTTCCTGGCCGAGGCCTTCACCGTGCCGGCGATGATGCATGCGCTGGGCCGCGCAGGGTTCCAGCAGTCCTACAGCTACTTCACCTGGCGCAACCAGAAGACCGAGATCGAAGAGTACCTGACCCAGGTCAGTCATGAAACCGCGGCGTTCTTCCGGCCGAACTTTTTCGTCAATACTCCGGACATCCTGACCGAGTTCCTCCAGTACGGCGGCCCGGCGGCGTTCAAGATCCGCGCCGTGCTGGCCGCAATGGGAAGCCCGCTCTGGGGCGTCTACGCCGGTTACGAACTCTACGAACACGTCGCCCGGCCCGGCGCCGAGGAATACATCGACAATGAGAAGTACGAGTACAAGGCGCGGGACTTTGCCCGTGCGGAAGCGGAAGGCCGCTCGCTGGCCCCGTACCTGACGCGCCTTAACCACATCCGGCGTGCCCACCCGGCGCTTCGGGACCTGCAGAACCTCACTGTCCATCGGAGCACGGATGACGCCACCGTGGTCTTTTCCAAGCACAAGGAGAACCTGCCGGCCGCAGACGGCAGCGAGGGCACCGGGAAAGACACGATCATCATCGTCGTGAATGTGGATCCGCACAGTGCCCGCGAATGCACCGTCAGCCTGGACCTCGCCGCACTCGGCTTGGACCCGGCGGACCTGAACGAGGACGGCACCTTCTGGGTGGACGACCTGATCAGCGGGGAAAGCTGGCGGTGGGGCGAGCACAACTATGTGCGGCTGGACGCGCATTTCGAGCCCGCGCATATCCTGCATATCCGTAGGAGCAGCTAGTGGCCAGTCCCTTCCAACTCCATGCGCCTGGACTGGCGCATGACCCCCATTGGTATCGCAAGGCCGTCTTTTACGAGGTCTTGGTCCGCGGTTTCGCAGATGCCAATGGGGACGGGTCGGGGGACTTCTCGGGACTGATCGACAAACTGGACTACCTGCAGTGGCTGGGGATCGACTGCCTGTGGGTGCCGCCGTTCTTCAAATCCCCCCTGCGCGACGGCGGCTACGACATCGCCGACTATTACGACGTGCTGGACGAATTCGGCACCATCAGCGACTTCAAACGCCTGGTTGCAGAGGCCCATGCCCGCGGCGTCCGGGTGATCATCGATCTGCCGCTGAACCACACCTCGGACCAACACCAGTGGTTCGAGGCGTCGCGGCGGGAGCCTGACGGGCCGTACGGGGACTTCTATGTCTGGAGCGACACGGACGAGAAATACCAGGATGCGCGCATCATCTTCGTCGATACCGAGGAATCCAACTGGGCGTTCGACCCGATCCGCCGGCAGTTCTTCTGGCACCGGTTCTTCAGCCACCAGCCGGACCTGAACTACGAGAACCCCAAGGTCATCGAGGCCGTTTTCGACGTCGTTAGGTTTTGGCTGGACCAGGGCATCGACGGTTTCCGCGCGGACGCCATTCCCTACCTGTTCGAAGAGGACGGGACCAACTGCGAAAACCTGCCGGCAACCCACAAGTTCCTGCAGGACCTGCGCGCCCTGGTGGACTCGGAGTACCCCGGCCGGGTGATCATTGCCGAGGCCAACCAGATGCCGCATGAAGTCGTGGAGTACTTCGGCGAAAAGACCGACGACGGCGGGTTGGTGCCGGAGTGCCACATGTGCTTCCATTTCCCGATCATGCCGCGGCTGTTCTACGCCCTGCGCGACCAGAAGGCCGCCCCCATCATCCAGACCATGGAAGAGACACCGGACATACCCACCGGTGCACAGTGGGGCACGTTCCTGCGAAACCATGACGAGCTGACGCTTGAAATGGTGACCAATGAAGAACGCGAGGCCATGCTCGGCTGGTACGCGCCGGACTCGCGGATGCGGGCCAACATCGGTATCCGGCGCCGGCTGGCCCCGCTGCTGGATAACTCCCGCGCCGAGCTTGAGCTGATCCACGCGCTGCTGCTGTCGCTGCCGGGCAGCCCGTTTCTGTACTACGGGGACGAGATCGGCATGGGCGACAACATCTGGCTCGAAGACCGCGATGCCTCGCGCACGCCGATGCAGTGGAACCCGGACCGCAATGCCGGATTCTCGACGGCGGATCCGGGCAAGCTTTATCTGCCGGTGGTGCAGTCCCTGGTCTACAACTACAACTACGTCAACGTCGAGGCGCAGCTTGCCCACAGCAGCTCCCTGCTGCACTGGGTGCGCCAAATGCTCGCGGTACGCAAAGCCCATCCTGCCTTCGGGCTCGGCGGCTACCGCAATGTGCCCACAGAAGCCGAATCCGTCCTGGCATTCATCCGCGAAATTCCGCCGGGCAACCGCGAAGGGGCGGAGCCGGAAGCGCTGCTGTGCATTTTTAATCTGTCGCAACACCCGGTGGCCGCGCCCTTGCGGATGCCAGAATTTGCGGGGCGGGGTCTGCGCGACTTGTTCGGCGGACTACCCTTTCCTGCCCTTGACGACGCCGGTCAGCTGACCCTGACGCTCGGCAGCCACGATTTCTTCTGGCTGCGTGTGCGTTCGGCCCGGTCCAATCCGGCGTCGCCTTTGACCGAAGCCCTTCCCGTGCTCACTTCGGTGAACACCCGTTCTGAGGTGGAGAGCCCATGACAAACACCGTTACCAATGCTTCGCAGTCCTTGCCTGAACTGCTCCACGACTGGTTGCCGCAGCAGCGATGGTTCCCGGCCAAAGGCAAAGAAACGGTGCTGCGCCGACTCGGCGGAATCCGCCTGCAGGACCCGGCAGACGCCGTCGCGCTGGAGGTCCATATTGTTGCGGTCCACACCGACCAGGACGTCTTCATCGTCAACGTGCCGGTCAGCTTCCGGCACGAACCGCTTGAGGGCGGCGAAGCGGCGCTGATCGGCCATACCGGAGCCGAGCCACGGCAGGGCACGGAAAACTGCTGGCTGTACGACGGCACCCACGACCCGGTATTCGTCGCCGCCTGGCTGGAACTGATGCGGCGCGAATCCGTGACCGCGGACGGCCGCACCCGTGGCCACGCCGGTGCAGGCTTCGGCGACTGGCCGCCGTTCGACGCTCCGCTGAAGGCCTCCGTGCTCGCCGGGGAGCAGTCCAACACCTCGGTGGTCGTGGAAACGGACAGTGCATCCCTCATCGTGAAGTTCTTCCGCGTCTTGGAGGCCGGCGCCAATCCCGATGTTGAAATCGGGGCGATGTTGAGCGAGCTTGGCGCCAGCGAAGTTCCCGCCACCTACGGCTGGGTGACCGGAGGCTGGCACACGCCGGGCCAGCACACGGATTCGAATGCGGACAAGCTGTGGGACTCCGGGCATCTGAGCGTGCTGCGCGAGTACATCGCGAACAGCAAGGACGCCTGGCGCACCGCCTCGGCGGCGGCCTTGGACGACGCCGATTTCACCAAGGAAGCCGGCGAACTTGGGCAGGTTACGGGCCGGATCCACAGCCAGCTGCGGAAGAGTTTCGGCGCACATGAGGCTACCGAAGAGGAAGCCGCAGCGCTGGCAGCCGAACTCCGCGAGCGGATCCGGTGGGGTTGGGCGCAGGCAGGATCCGCCGTCGGTCCGCTGGACCGGACGGTGGATGAGCTGCTGCGCCGGCTGGAAAACCTTGAGGAACGCCCCGAGCTTCAGCGGATCCACGGCGACTACCACCTGGGCCAGGTCCTTCACTCGGCCGAACGCGGCTGGGTAGTCCTGGACTTTGAAGGCGAACCGCTGCGTCCCATGGGCAGCCGCGGTACGGACGATGTCGCCCTGCGCGACGTCGTTGGCATGCTCCGCTCCTTCGACTATGCCGGCGGCGTCGCGGTCACCACCGCCGAGGGCAACGAATCGGGACAGGTGGAAGCCGCTGCAGACCGCTGGACAGCCGCGGCCGCTGATGCGTTCATCGCTGGCTATGAACGTGAGACCGGGGTCCGCATCGACACGACCTCCCCGCTGTTCCTAGGCTTGTGGCTGGACAAGGCGCTCTACGAAGTTGTGTACGAACAGCGGAACCGTCCGCGCTGGGTCGGCGTCCCGGTCAAGGCCGTCCGCCGCGCGCTGGAACAGATGCAGACTGCCAACTCTTCTGCCGGCAACTCTTCTAACGCCAACTCTTCTACGGCGGGCGACGGCGAACCGGCTGCAAGCAGTTCCGCTGCAGGCCAAGCCTCCTCCTCGGAAACGGCACAAGCTGTCGGACCCGCAGCGGCGACGCTTGCCGAAGGGCGGGCCGAAACGTCGGCGACCTCCGCCACCAGCGCCGGCAATCCGGTGCCGGTCGACCAGAACACGCTGTCCGCCGTCGCGCATGGCAGTTACTTCCAGCCGCACGCCGTCCTCGGCGCCCATCTGGATGACCACGGCCATGTCACGGTCCGCTCGCTGCAGCCGCTAGCGGACTCCGTCACCGTCATCACTGCGGCAACACGCGTGTCCATGCAGCACGAGCAGGAAGGCGTCTGGGTTGCCACCCTGCCCGCGGAACGTGCGGGTCATGTGCCGGACTACCGTCTCGAGGTGGTGTACGACGGCGGCGCCCCCCTCCTGGTGGACGATCCGTACCATTACCTCCCAACGCTGGGCGAAATCGACCTGCACCTGATCGGCGAGGGCCGGCACGAAACGCTGTGGACGGCTCTGGGCTCTCATGTCCGCCACTACAATTCCACACTGGGCGACGTCACCGGCACCAGCTTTGCGGTATGGGCGCCGAATGCCCAGGCCGTGCGGGTCAAGGGTGACTTCAATGGCTGGAACGCTGTCCGGCATGCCATGCGGTCCATGGGCGGATCCGGTGTTTGGGAGATTTTCATCCCGGGCGTCGCATCGGGCTCGATCTACAAATACGAGCTGCTGGGCCGCGACGGGCACTGGCATGAGAAAGCGGACCCCATGGCCCGCTGGACCGAGGTGCCGCCGCTGACCGGTTCACGTGTCGTGGATACCCGGTACAACTTTTCCGACGGCGAGTGGCTGGCCCGGCGTGCTGCACGCGATCCGCACAACTCGCCCATGAGTGTGTACGAGGTGCACTTGGGTTCCTGGCGGGTCGGTCTGGACTACCGCCAGCTGGCCGAGCAGCTGGTCGAGTATGTCAAGTGGCAGGGCTTCACGCATGTCGAGCTGATGCCCGTGGCCGAGCACCCCTTCGGCGGGTCCTGGGGCTACCAGGTCACCTCTTACTACGCGCCTACCTCGCGGTTTGGCCATCCGGACGACTTCAAATACCTGGTGGACAAGCTGCACCAGGCCGGCATCGGCATCATCCTGGACTGGGTGCCGGCGCACTTCCCCAAGGACGAGTGGGCTTTGGCCCGCTTCGACGGCCAGCCGCTTTATGAACACGAAGATCCCCGGTTGGGCGAGCACCCCGACTGGGGCACGCTTATCTTCGACTTCGGTCGCCGCGAGGTACGCAACTTCCTGGTTGCCAATGCCCTCTACTGGTTTGAGGAGTTCCACATCGACGGGCTGCGCGTGGATGCTGTCGCTTCCATGCTCTACCGCGACTATTCGCGTGAGGAAGGCCAGTGGTACCCCAACGTCCACGGCGGCCGCGAAAACCTGGAAGCCATTTCCTTCCTGCAGGAAGTCAACGCCACGGCGTACAAGCGGGTGCCGGGCATTGTCACCATCGCGGAAGAATCCACCGCGTTCGACGGCGTCACCAGGGCCACCAGCGCCGGGGGACTGGGCTTCGGGCTGAAGTGGAACATGGGCTGGATGCATGACACCCTCCAGTACATTTCGGAGGACCCCATCAACAGGGTCCACCACCACAACAAGGCCACGTTCTCCATGGTCTACGCCTACACGGAAAACTTCCTGCTCCCGATCAGCCATGACGAGGTTGTGCACGGGAAGGGCTCGATGCTCCGCAAGATGCCGGGGGACAGGTGGCAGCAGCTCGCAAACCTGCGCGCTTACCTTGCTTTCCAGTGGGCGCATCCGGGCAAGCAGCTGATTTTCATGGGGACGGAGTTCGGGCAGGAAGCTGAATGGTCCGAGCAACACGGCCTCGACTGGTGGCTGTCCGAAAACGTTCCGCACAAGGGATTGCAGAAGCTGGTTCGCAACCTCAATGGGCTCTACCGTGAGACCCCCGCCCTGTACGAACGGGACAACGAACCTGCTGGCTTCCAGTGGATCGACGAAAACGACGGGGCGCGCAACACACTCTCCTTCATCCGGTGGGACAACCACGGCAACCCGGTGGTCTGCATCGCGAATTTCGCCGGACACCCGCATACCGATTTCCGAATCGGATTGCCCTGGGCCGGTAACTGGCAGGAAGTACTGAACACGGATGACCCGGAGTACGGAGGATCAGGCGTCGGGAACAAGGGGCTTGTCGCCGGTGCCGAAGGCGCCTGGAATGGCCATCCGGCCTCCGCCGTGCTGACGGTGCCTCCGCTGGGAGTCCTGTATCTGAAGCCGGCGACCTAAAGCTGCCGCAGCGGAGACCCCCGGAATTCCGCGGGTCTTCGCTCGCAGGCAACCTTGGATTTACATTTGGGCCGAACCGGAGTAGAGTTTATATCCGCGCTGAGGGAACAGTTGAACAGCTCGAAACCACACAAGGCTTAGGTCGAACCTCATTGAGAGGCGTGCGGGAACGGGTTGAGTTGACAGGGACCTGCAGTGCGGGTAAATTTGAAAAGTTGCTCCGGAGCGATGGAGGGCCTTGAAGAAGGGTCCGACTGGTGCCGGGTGCTCCTGTTGTTTGAGAACTCAATAGTGTGCCAAGTTTGTTGATACCAATTATTTTATTGGTTGAATTATTGTCGT